>NZ_VOQT01000003.1:0-466479 GCF_008121555.1 Comamonas sp. Z1 | reverse complement strand
CGCCACGAATCGCAGATTTGAAAGTGAACAGGAAAGTCAATGAAATCAACGATCTACCAACACCACCTCCGCGCCAGTGCTAGCTTTTCGTACCGTCACTTATTGCACTGAAAACGAGGAGACCCCACCTCACGCGCATCCCCTTCTCGCTTTACAGCGATGCCGACCTGCCGGAGCAGGAGCAGAAACGCATTTTTCGCGGCAGCACCTGGAACTTCCTGTGCCTGGACGCCGAGCTGCCGGACGAAGGCAGCTACCGCACGACGTTTTGCGGCACGACCCCGGTGGTGGTCGTGCGCGACGGCGACGGCGAGATCTACGCCTTCGAGAACCGCTGCGCCCATCGCGGCGCGCTGATCGCCCTGGAGAAATCCGGCAAGGCCGACAACTTCCAATGCGTCTACCACGCCTGGAGCTACAACCGGCAGGGCGACCTGACCGGCGTGGCGTTCGAGAAGGGCGTCAAGGGACAGGGCGGCATGCCGCCGGGCTTCTGCAAGGAAGAGCACGGCCCGCGCAAGCTGCGCATCGCCGTCTTCGCCGGCCTGGTGTTCGGCAGCTTCTCGGAAGACGTGCCGGACATCGAGGACTACCTGGGCGAGGAGATCTGCCAGCGCATCGAGCGCGTGATGCACAAACCGGTGGAGGTCATAGGCCGCTTCACCCAGGCCCTGCCCAACAACTGGAAGCTGTACGTGGAAAACGTCAAGGACAGCTACCACGCCAGTCTGCTGCACCTGTTTTTCACCACCTTCGAGCTGAACCGGCTGTCGCAAAAAGGCGGCGTGATCGTGGACGCATCGGGCGGCCACCACGCCAGCTTCTCGATGATCGACGCCTCCGCGGAGAAGGACTCCTCCTACCAGGACCAGGCCCTGCGCTCGGACAATGACCGCTATCGCCTCAAGGACCCCAGCCTGCTGGCCGGCTTCACCGAATACGACGACGGCGTGACGCTGCAAATCCTGTCGGTCTTCCCCGGCTTCGTGCTGCAGCAGATCCAGAACTGCCTGGCGGTGCGCCAGGTGCTGCCCAGGGGCGTGGACCGGACCGAGCTGAACTGGACCTATTTCGGCTACGCCGACGACACGCCCGCACAGCGCGCGGTGCGCCTGAAGCAGTCCAACCTGGTCGGCCCCGCGGGCTTCATCTCCATGGAAGACGGGGCCGTGGGCGGCTTCGTGCAGCGCGGCATCGCCGGCGCGAGCGACAAAGCGGCGGTGGTCGAGATGGGCGGCGACCATGCCGGCTCCAGCGAAGGCCGCGCCACCGAAACATCGGTCCGTGGTTTCTGGAAAGCCTACCGCCACCACATGGGCGCCTGAGGCGCCGCAGAACAAGGGAATTCCCACATGATCGACTTGCTGGCGCTGTGCGCCTTCAACGCCGCCTACGCCCATGCCATTGACAGCGACGCGCTGGAGCAGTGGCCGGCG
The DNA here is from genome assembly GCF_008121555.1 of Comamonas sp. Z1. NCBI lineage: Bacteria > Pseudomonadati > Pseudomonadota > Betaproteobacteria > Burkholderiales > Comamonadaceae > Comamonas > Comamonas sp. Z1. The sequence continues at coordinate 465,043 of NZ_VOQT01000003.1, read as the reverse complement.
TTCTTCACGCCCGAATGCCACTACCGCATCACCCACGTCGAAAACGAGCAGGAAGGCTGGGCAGCAGGCATCGTTTATGCCGACTCCCGCGCGATGCTGGAAGACCGCATTGCCGCCCTGCGCGAGGCCAACATCTACGAACGCCAGCGCTACCGCCACCTGCTGGGCATTCCCCTGGTGGAGTCCGCCAGCGACGCGGCAGCGCAGGCACGCACGCCCTTCATCGTGGTGCGCATCATGGGAACGGGGCAGACCGAGGTGTTCGCCACCGGCGTGTACCGCGACCGCTTCGTGCGACAGGACGGCCGGCTGCTGCTGGCCGAGCGCGTGGCGATCTGCGACAGCACGGTGACCGACACCCTGATGGCGCTGCCGCTGTGACGGCCTCGCACCGCCGACTCGCACTCGCCGCGGGCGACCCGAACGGCATCGGCCCTGAAATCGCGCTGAAGGCGCTGGCCGCGCTGGATGCCGCGGACCGGCGGCGCATCACGCTCTTCGGTCCGGGCGCCGTGCTGGAACGCGCCGCTGCCGTGTCGAACTTGTCCGCCTTGTGGCCGCAGTTGCGCCACGTCGAAGCCGGCGGCTTGCCAGACAGTGCCGCGCAACCCGGGCGCATCGACCCGGCGGCCGGCGCCTCCGCCATCGCTTCGGCCACCGCCGCCCTGCAGGCTTGCCGGGCCGGGCAATTCGACGCCGTCATCGCGTGCCCGCACCACGAATCCGCCATTGCCGAGGCCCGCATTCCCTTCAGCGGCTACCCGTCCCTGGTCGCGCGCGTGTGCGGCCTGCCCGAGGACGAAGTGTTCCTGCTGCTGGTCGGCGGCGGCCTGCGCATCGTTCACGCAACCCTGCATGAAAGCGTGCGCACGGCGCTGGACCGGCTGACGCCGGAACGCGTGGCGCGCGCCGCGCGGGCCGGCGCGCGTGCCTGCGCTTTGCTGGGAGTCCCCGACCCCTCGATCGGCGTGTTCGGCATCAATCCGCATGCTTCCGAGGGCACGCTGTTCGGCCCGGAAGACCAGCAGGTGGTCCTGCCGGCCATGGCGCAGCTGCGCGCCGAGGGCTTGCGCGTGGACGGCCCGCACGGCGCCGACATGCTGCTGTCGCAGCGCCGGCATGACCTGTACGTGGCCATGCTGCACGACCAGGGCCACATCCCCATCAAACTGCTGGCGCCCAACGCCGCCAGCGCCCTGAGCATAGGCGCCGACGCGCTGCTGTCCAGCGTGGGCCACGGCAGCGCCATGGACATCGCCGGCCGCGGCATCGCCGACCCGACCGCTCTGCTGCGCACCATCGCCCTGCTCTCCGGCGCCGCACAAGCCCAGGCGGTCGCATGAGCCATCGCGTTGCCCTTGAAGCGACGGAGGTCGCCTTCCAAGCTGCGCCGGGCCAGAGCCTGCTCGATGCGGCCTTGCATGCCGGCATCGAGTTGCCGTATTCCTGCCGCAAGGGCGTGTGCGGCAGTTGCGCCGGCAGCATTGCCGCCGGCGACGTGACCGGCCTCAACGGCGCCGCCGTCCGCAACGACACCTGTCTGCCCGGCCAGGTGCTGTTCTGCCTGTGCACGCCCACCACCGACGTGGTGTTGCGGCCCGCGTCCTGGAAACGGCTGGATCCGTCCGCGCGCAAGACCTTCACCGCCAAGGTCTACAGCAACGAACTTGCTGCGCCCGACGTGTCCGTGCTGCGCCTGCGCCTGCCCGCCGGCCAACGCGCCAAATTTCAGGCCGGCCAGTACCTGCAGATCCGGACGGAAGACGGCAGCGCGCGCTGCTATTCCATGGCCAACCCGCCGCAGGAAAGCGACGGCGCCACGCTGCACATCCGCCATGTGCCGGGCGGGAAGTTCAGCGCACGCGTGGCGCAGCTGGTGCCGGGCGACCTGCTGGAGATCGAACTGCCTTTCGGCAACGTGGCGCTCGCCACAGACGACATGCGCCCCATCGTGTTCGTGGCCGGCGGCACCGGCTTCGCACCGGTCAAGTCCATCCTGGACGACATGTTGAAAAAGCGCGTGCAACGCGACATCACCCTCATCTGGGGCGCACGCGAGCCGGGTGGTTTGTATCTGCGTGCCGCCGTCGGACGTTGGCAGAAGCAGTGGCCCGGGTTCCGCTTCGTCGCCGCCCTGAGCGACGTGCCGGCCGATGCCGTGGGCGATGCCTTCGCGGGCCGGGTAGACCAGGCCCTGCACGCCACTTGCGCCGACCTGGCCGGCCACGTCGTGTACTGCTGTGGCTCGCCGCCCATGGTGTCCGCCGTGCGCGCGGCAGCCAACGAAAAAGGCCTGGCCAGCGAAGACTTTCACGCCGATGTATTCGTGCCAGGCCCGTCGTCTGCGCCCGGGTAGCCGCGACTGACAACCACACGGCAAGGCGTACGCATGCACGCCCTGCCGCCTCACTTCAGCCTGCGGCCTCCAGGAGGAGGGCAGCCACGTCGGCCGGCCGGTCGATCATGAGGTCATGACCGGCGTCCAGGAACCGAACGCTCCAGTCGCTCCGCGATCGCAGCTTGCCCGCGAACTGATCAAACGGCTCTGACGCGTAACGCGTCGCCCGGACATAGAACTTCCGGCGAATTCGTTGGTAGGCGCTGGCGGACCCCGCCGGGTCGCGAAAGGTGGCAAACGGGTGGGGCGTCATTTTTTCATCCACCCATTTCTGGTCCGCCTCGTTCACCTTGAAAATGCGCGCCGGTATCGGATCCAGGGAAAGACCCTGGGTGCGCAGGGCCTGGGCCTCGATGCGCGCCCGTGAAACAGCCCCGGCGATATCCAGCATGGATTGACCGACCTCGGGAACAAAGGCATCCAGGTACACGATCGATTTGATGCGAGGCTCGAGGACCTCGGCCGCGCCGGTGATCACCATGCCGCCATAGGAATGCCCGACCAGGACGATGTCGCGCAGATCCTCCCATTTGACGAGGTTGACGACGTCATCGACATGCGTCTGAAGCCCGACGTTCCGACTCAAGAGGTGCGACTTCTCGCCGACACCGGTCAGGCTGGGCGTGTACACGTGATGACCCTGCCGTCGAAGCAGGTCGCCCACGCGCCGGTAGCACCAGCCCCCATGCCATGCTCCCGGCACCAGTACAAAAGTGCTCGATGGCGTGCTGTATTGCGTTGATGCGCATCCCACGGATGCGGCAGCCACGGGCAATGCCGCTGCAAGGGCGAGTACACGTCTGCGGCTGGGTATGGTGTCCTTCATAGGTATCTCCTGTTGGTTTTATTGAGTGGGGGCAGCGCGCGCCGTACATCGGCCGCGCGCTCAGCAGCATGGTCCAGCGGCCCGCAATTCTCAAGAGGGCAAGCCAGGATACGGCCAGTTTTAGCTCATAAGCCTCGAAGTAATTAAAGGCAGTCGGCTTATGCGATAAGGTCTCAGCCGGCCACGCGGAATCGGCCCCCCTCTCGATAACACACGAGACCCGCTCTAAGTCTCGGGGTGCTCGGGCAGTTCTATCCCATGTCGATCGCTCGCCCTGGCCGCGCTGGCGCGAATGGCTTGGTCATACGTCATCGTGCCCTCGACCACCGCCGCGACGTCCTCCAGAAATCGAGGTGTTGGTTCGTGGCCCGCAATGCGCGTGGTGGCAAGTGCTTGGGCCATGGCATCGCAACGTTCTTGCATCGTGCTCACGACTGCACCTCGACCCCAATGGGAGGCCAGGCCATCACCTCTCCACCGTGCAGCTGTGGATCGAACCGAGCAAGCAGGCTCTCCAGCGTGGGGCCCTCCCGCCGCAGCTTGGAAGAAACGTCGCGCGCTCGTGGCCGCGAAGCTTGACGCGGAACCTTCTGTGGTCTTGTCTTCTTGGTCATGCCCATGATTTTCCTCCTGGAGCGGGCTGCAATGCTAGGCGCGCTGTCATCGTGACTTGACAGGCCATGATGCAGCCTGGGAGTGGGATGCCGTGGTCAGAGAAGGCCTTGCCTAGACAACTGCGCGAACGAGACCGTCAGGATTGATCCCAGGCGTCGATGGTCAGTGCCTGGTCGGGCGGACAGGCTGCGATCTTGTCTTGATGGAAGATCACGTTGCCCTTCCAGTTCGCCGGCATGACGTAGTCGTCTCCAATGATCGGGGGACCTCGGTGTGCAGGCGGACCGCCTGCAAGCAGCGGCAGCACATTGCTCGCATTGGCGGTGTAGCGGTTCGGGTAGCCGCTGAATGACAACTGGCTGGCTTTGCCTGCTTTGACGAGTTGATGCAGCCAATCGATTCCGCCTGGTCCAACCTCCCAATTCGCCAGCACTGCTGGCTTGGTATCGATTGCACGGTCGCGTTCCTCGGGCGTCTGAGCCGCCACCACTATCCACCAGCCGATCATTGCTTGCTTCCTCGTTTTAGATCTATCGCACAGGCGTGATTGCTCTGGCCCGACTTGTCAGATGCCGGCCTCGTATCGGATGATCTCGGCCTTTCACCGATTCACCAAGGAGACCAGCTCTTCACCATTCAAAAGCCGTTACCAGGAGTCGCCTCAGAAAACGGAAAATAAAGCACGCTAAGGCGTAGTTCCCTCGGGCTACACCGCGTCCGCACTGCGCGGTTCTTTCTTCCCTTGCAGTGACGCAATCAGCGGGCAGGAAACGTTCCCCTTCCGCGCATGGCAGGCGCACACCAAATCAGACAGCACGGCCTCCATGCGCGCCAGGTCAGCCATCCTCTCGCGCACGTCCTTGAGCTTGTGCTCGGCCAGGCTGCTGGCTTCCTCGCAATGGGTGCCATCCTCCAGCCGCAGCAGCTCGGCGATCTCATCCAGGCTGAAGCCCAACCGCTGGGCTGATTTCACGAAGCGCACCCGCGTTACATCCGTCTCGCCATAGCGGCGAATGCTGCCGTAAGGCTTGTCCGGTTCCGGGAGCAAGCCCTTGCGCTGATAGAACCGGATGGTCTCCACATTGACCCCGGCCGTCCTGGCGAAAACGCCAATGGTCAGGTTCTCCAAATTGTTTTCCATATCGCTTGACTCCGTACATAACTACGGAAGTAAGCTTAAGCTATCCAATTCAGATTCGAAAGGACAAACGTATGTCTGAACCTCAAAACGGGCGCGGCGCGCTCTTCACTGGCGGGCTGGCCGCCATCCTCGCCTCGGCTTGCTGCCTCGGGCCGCTGGTTCTGATCGCCTTGGGGTTCAGCGGCGCTTGGATCGGCAACTTGACGGTGTTGGAACCCTATCGCCCCATCTTTATCGGCGTGGCGCTGGTGGCGTTGTTCTTCGCCTGGCGGCGCATCTACCGGCCGTCAGCCGCCTGCAAACCGGGTGAGGTTTGCGCGATTCCCCAAGTGCGAGCTACTTACAAGCTCATTTTCTGGGGCGTGGCCGTGCTGGTTTTGGTCGCGCTCGGATTTCCCTACGTCGTGCCATTTTTCTATTGATCACAGGAGTTCACCATGAAAAAGCTGCTTTCCGCCCTTGCCCTCGCTGCCGTTGTTGCCCCCGTGTGGGCCGCCACCCAGACCGTTACGCTGTCCGTACCGGGCATGACCTGCTCGGCCTGTCCGATCACTGTCAAGAAGGCGATTTCCAAGGTCGATGGCGTCAGTAAAGTTGACGTGACCTTCGAGACGCGCGAAGCGGTGGTCACCTTCGATGATGCCAAGACCAGCGTGCAGAAACTGACCAAGGCTACCGAGGATGCGGGCTACCCATCATCAGTCAAGAACTGATCATGAAAGACCCGAAGACACTGCTGCGGGTCAGCATCATTGGCACAACCCTCGTGGCGCTGTGTTGCTTCACCCCTGTTCTGGTCATTTTGCTCGGTGTGGTCGGCTTGTCCGCGCTGACCGGCTATCTGGACTATGTGCTGCTGCCTGCGCTGGCGATTTTCATCGGCTTGACCATCTACGCCATCCAACGAAAACGCCAAGCCGATGCCTGCTGCACCCCGAAATTCAATGGAGTAAAAAAATGACCGAAATCACCGTGAATGGCATGACCTGCACATCCTGCGCCACCCATGTCAAAGATGCTTTGGAAAAGATTCCCGGCGTGAATGCCGCTGTGGTGTCCTATCCAGAAAGCCGCGCGCAAGTCATGGCAGACACCGCCGTGAGCCACAACCAACTGCTGGCCGCCATCGCCGCATTGGGTTATCAAGGCTCGATCCGGGTTGGTGATTTCAAAGATGAACCAAAAATCCGTGATGCACTTGAGGGCGCCGGTTTGCATATCGCCATCATTGGCAGCGGCGGGGCCGCGATGGCGGCGGCGCTGAAGGCCGTCGAGCAAGGCGCGACGGTCACGCTGATCGAACGCGGCACCATCGGCGGCACCTGCGTCAATATCGGCTGTGTGCCGTCCAAGATCATGATCCGCGCTGCCCATATTGCCCATCTGCGCCGGGAAAGTCCGTTCGACGGCGGTATTGCGGCAACTGTGCCTGCGATTGACCGCAGCAAACTGCTGGCCCAGCAGCAGGCCCGTGTCGATGAACTGCGGCACGCCAAATACGAAGGCATCCTGGACGGCAATCCAGCCATCACCGTTTTGCACGGTGAAGCGCGTTTCAAGGACGACCAGAGCCTGGTCGTCCGTTTGAACGAGGGTGGCGAGCGCGAGGTAACGTTCGACCGCTGCCTGGTCGCCACCGGTGCCAGTCCGGCCGTGCCGCCGATTCCGGGCCTGAAAGAGTCACCCTACTGGACTTCCACCGAAGCGCTTGTCAGCGACACCATTCCCGCACGCCTGGCCGTGATCGGTTCGTCGGTGGTGGCGTTGGAACTGGCGCAAGCCTTTGCCCGGCTCGGCAGCCAGGTCACGATCCTGGCACGCAGCACCTTGTTCTTCCGGGAAGACCCGGCCATCGGCGAGGCCGTGACAGCCGCTTTCCGCGCCGAGGGCATCGAGGTGCTGGAGCACACGCAAGCCAGCCAGGTCGCCCATGTGAACGGCGAATTCGTGCTGACCACCGGACACGGTGAATTGCGCGCTGACAAGTTGCTGGTTGCCACCGGTCGGGCACCGAATACGCGCAGCCTCGCGCTGGACGCGGCGGGGGTCACTGTCAATGCGCAAGGGGCCATCGTTATCGACCAAGGCATGCGCACGAGCAACCCGAACATCTACGCGGCCGGCGACTGCACCGACCAGCCGCAGTTCGTCTACGTGGCAGCGGCCGCCGGCACCCGTGCCGCGATCAACATGACCGGCGGCGACGCAGCCCTCAATCTGACCGCGATGCCGGCAGTGGTGTTCACCGACCCGCAAGTCGCCACCGTGGGCTACAGCGAGGCGGAAGCGCACCACGATGGCATCGAGACCGACAGTCGCACGCTGACACTCGACAACGTTCCGCGAGCGCTTGCCAACTTCGACACACGCGGCTTCATCAAGCTGGTCATCGAGGAAGGTAGCGGACGGCTCATCGGCGTGCAGGCGGTGGCCCCGGAAGCGGGCGAACTGATCCAGACGGCGGTGCTCGCCATCCGCAACCGCATGACGGTGCAGGAACTGGCCGACCAGTTGTTCCCCTACCTGACAATGGTCGAGGGGTTGAAGCTTGCGGCGCAGACCTTCAACAAGGACGTGAAGCAGCTTTCCTGCTGCGCTGGATAAAAAAAGGAGGTTTTCAATGAGCGCCTACACCGTGTCCCGGCTGGCCCTTGATGCCGGGGTGAGCGTGCATATCGTGCGCGACTACCTGCTGCGCGGATTGCTGCGTCCGGTGGCGTGCACCCCGGGCGGCTATGGCCTGTTCGATGATGCCGCCTTGCAACGGCTGTGCTTCGTGCGGGCGGCCTTCGAGGCGGGCATCGGCCTGGACGCGCTGGCGCGGCTGTGCCGGGCGCTGGATGCTGCGGACGGCGATGAAGCGGCCGCGCAGCTTGCCGTTCTGCGCCAGTTCGTCGAGCGTCGGCGCGAAGCGTTGGCCGATCTGGAGGTGCAGTTGGCCACCATGCCGACCGAGCCGGCACAGCACGCGGAGAGTCTGCCATGAACAGCCCCGAGCGCTTGCCGTCCGAGACGCACAAACCGATCACCGGCTACCTGTGGGGCGCGCTGGCCGTGCTCACCTGTCCCTGCCATTTGCCGATTCTCGCCATTGTGCTGGCCGGCACGACGGCCGGCGCGTTCATCGGAGAGTACTGGGGTATCGCAGCCCTCACGCTGACCGGTTTGTTCGTCCTGTCTGTGACACGACTGCTGCGGGCCTTCAAAGATCGATCATGAGCGCTTCCCATTGAGACAAACCACGCTGTCGCTACGTTGCCTCATGCCGGCATCAAATTCGGCTGAGTAGCTTCTCGCCATCTGGACGTAGCTCACCCTTGGGTGAAACATGCCGATACAGGGTCTGCCGCGTGACGCCAAGTTCCTGGCACAGGTCGCCGACCTTGGTCTCTGGCTGACCCATTGCCGCCATCGCCAGCCGCAGCTTGGCGGCGGTCATCTTGAACGGCCGGCCGCCTTTCCGCCCGCGCGCGCGGGCCGAGGCTAGGCCGGCAATCGTGCGCTCCGCGATCAACTCGCGCTCGAACTCGGCCAGGGCGGCGAAGATGCCAAAGACCAGCTTGCCGGCGGCGGTCGTGGTGTCGATGGCCGCGCCGTGCCCGGTTAATACCTTCAAGCCGATGCCGCGCCCAGTCAGGTCGTGCACGGTGTTGATGAGATGTCGCAGGTCGCGTCCGAGCCGATCCAGTTTCCACACGACCAGTGTGTCGCCAGTTCGCAACGCCTTCAGGCAGCTCGTCAAGCCGGGCCGATCCTCGCGCATGCCGGATGCCTGGTCCTCGTAAAGATGTACTGGATCGACCCCGGCGGCAATCAGCGCGTCGCGCTGCAAATCGGTAGCCTGGGAGCCGTCCGCCTTCGATACCCGCATGTAGCCTATCAGCATGTCGTACCTGTCACATATACGTTCGATTATGTGACAGTTTGCATCGGGAAGCTCTGCACGTCAAAATTTGTCACTTAACCCGTCATTCTGTCTAAGGCATGCAAAGGGTAGGCTAGGCTCATAATGTGACAGAAATTCCGGGGGGATGCCTTCCTTCGCGAAGGTGGCGCGCAACTGTTCCAAGGAAGCGGGGTCGCGCCGACCATAGGAAGCCAACGCGAACAGCGAGCGTGCCGTCTCGGGGTTGTGTCGTGCTTCAATGATGGCCTCATCAATGGCCTGGATTGCACGCTGCCAGTGATCGACGGGTTCGGGCTTCGGCGCTTTCGCCGGCAGGCCACTGGTGAACCCGGTTTGGGGCTCGGACCAGAATAGCTTTGCGTGCTCGCCTGGCGGGCTTATATCCCTCACCTCAATCAAGCTGATTGCCGTTGCCGCCGCCTCCAGCATCTGCAACCGTACTGCCGGGTTCAGGGTTTCATACGGTCGCCACAGACTTTGCCCAGCACGCAGCGGATGCCCGCAGCATTCCCAGATTTGGCGGAGATACCCCGCGTAGGTGCCGCACGTCGAAAGCGGGGTGTTCAGCTCATCGAGCAGCGTGCGTAGCAGCCTAAACCACAATCCGGCGTGGATGCGTCGGCGCGGCAACTCCACGTGGCCGGTCGTCAGTGCCTGCCAGGTACGCTGGTCCATCGCCGCAATCGCGTCGCTGGCAGTGCGCGGTTCGGCGTCGGCGTTCTCCCAGCCGAGAAACCGCCCTGGCACGCCCCAATAGGATTCCAGCCAGCAGCCATGCAGTGGGCAGCTCAGCATCAGGGGCAGCTTCCACGCGAGCAGTACGGCTTGGTTCTCCGGATCGTTCAGGCAGAGCGGACAGGCGCGGTGTATCGGTTGGGTGGGCAGCCAGGCACGCCAGCTCGTGATGGATCGCGTCTTACGGCGGAGTCTCGGCAGCAGTACCGAGAGCTGGAACGCATAGGTTTCCAATGCGGCTGGAATCTGATCATCAAGGCTGTCCAGTAGCCAAGGCACCCAGCCGGCGAAACTCATGCAGCGCAGCCGATCCAGCTCGATACCGCTCCGCTGGGAGAGCATCGCCAGCAGCGCCAGTGGTGGCGCGGTGTCCAGGTCATCAACCTGGCCGTGACCAAGATCGTGCTCCAGCAGCTCGGACACTTCCATGTGATAGCAAAGGGCCACGCGGTTGAGCCACGAAGACAGGGCTTCGGCTTCCCTGGGTGCCGGATGCAGTGGCCAGCGTGGCGCTGGCTTCACATCAGTTCCCGCTCGAATTGCCGCCGCCGCTCGCTGGGACCGGTGTAATCGGCCATGCTGAGCGTGCGGTGGTTGATCGCTTCCTCACCACTCTCCACGGCGGCCACGGCCGCCGCCATCAATAGGTGCGCCAGCTCGCCAATAGTGCCCTCGCTGCGCGTGAGCAGGTAGCGAGCCATGTCCAGCGTGGCAATCGACGAAGGTCGCCGCAGCGGGAGCGAAGCCGCGAAGCTGGCCAGCAGTGAACAGCAATCGTCGTTGGCCTCCCACACCGGCAGCATCATCGGCTCGAAGCGATTTTCCAACTGGTCATCCGAGCGGATGGCCAGGTAGGCGTCGCGTGTGCCCACACCGACCAGCGGGATGCGCAATTCGTTGCCGAGGAAGCGCAGCAGGTTGAGGAATTCCCGGCGGTTGACGCTGTTGCCGGCCAGGACGTTGTGCAGCTCGTCGATCACCAGCAAACGCACACCGAGCTTGCGCAGCAGTGTCAGCGCCAGTTGCTCTATTTCCGGCAGCCGTGGGCGCGGTCGCAATGGTGCTCCCATCGCCGCGAGCAGCGCGACGTAGAAGCGGATCACCGATGGCTCGGACGGCATCTGCACGACCAATACCGGGATGTGCTCCTGGTCGGCGTCGGAGCTGGCCGGGTGGGCGCGGCGGAACTTCTCGACGATCATCGACTTGCCGTTGTTGGTTGGACCGACCAACAGCAGGTTGGGCATGCGTTGTTTGTTTGGCCACGTATACAGGGCTTCCAGCCGGTTCAACGCCTCGACTGCTCGCGGATAGCCGATCCAGCGGTCGGCGCGAAGGCGATGGATGCGCTCGTCCGCCGGGAGACGGGCCAAGCCCTGGGCCGCCGGCAGCAGGTGGGACAGGTCGATGATGGGATATTCGTCCACGGCTACCACTCCTCAATCTGGTCGAACGGTTTGGCAGGTGGCTGGTTGTCCGCCTGCGGGTCTGCCATGTCCGTGTCCGCTGGTGGCGTGGTTTTGACAGGTTGTTCCGTTGACTTGAGATGCTGGCGTCGATCCGCGTCGCGCCGCGCCTTGCGCGTGGCTTTCTGCGCAGTGGTCACGATTTCGCGCATCTGCCCGATCATGCGGAACAGCGCCGACTCATCCACCTGTTCGCGCCCTTGCTGCCGCAATTTCGCCAGCGCCTGCCGTTGTTCCCAGAGGGTGACAGCCGGGTGCGACAAGGTACGGTATGGAATTTCCAGATAGTGCTGCCCCTCCGGCTCCAGCACCCAAATGCGGCTGATGTCGCGTGGGTCGCGCCGGATCAGGAACGCAGGCAGGCGGTCGCGCCGAGCTATCCACGGCTTGAGCGCATCGGCGTAGTAGTGGATGTGGTCGATGACGAAGCCAGTGCGGGTCAGGGTGCGGCGGAGGACGGGCAGGAAATCGACCAGAAAAGCCGTGGTGCGAGTGATGACGGTTGGAACGCCGGTACGCGCGACAGCTTCGGCCCAGCGTGCGGCCGGCGGTTGGAGCAGGCCGTTGTGCACGGAGCCGTGATAGGTGCCAACCGCCAATGCGAGCCAGCGTTCCAGCTCGCGCAGTGTCAGGGCGGCCATCTTCTCGGAGGCGTATTCCCCGCGCTGGTCAGGGTTGGAGAAGGTCGTCCCCGGCAATTCGTCGTGGATCATTTGCATCGCCGTGCCGATGATCCGTTCCACGATGCCGCCATAGTGCGGCTGCCCGAGAGGCCGATAGTCCAACCGGATGCCATGCTGCTCGCAGCCACGGCGTAGCGCCTCGCTCTTGAATTCGGCCGCGTTGTCCAGGTAGAGCAGCGCGGGCTTGCCGCTCATCGGCCAGTCCATTTCCACGTCCAACCTTTCCAACCAAGGGCGCTTGTCGCAACCGGCGTGTGCGAGGCACAGGCCGACCGAGACGGCAGATGGCGCTTCTAACGTGACCACCATGCCAACCACGCAGCGGGTGAACACGTCGATGGCGAGGGTCAGGTACGGACGGCCAATCGGTTGCCGGTCGCGCTCGTCCACCACGATCAGGTCGATGACTGTGTGGTCGATCTGTACCTGCTCCAGCGGTGCGGAGACTGGCGGAGGAACACCGCCAACACCTTGCAGGATGCGGGACGCATCCTGGCCTTCCCGAAGTCGAGTGGTCTTGAGTGGATCAAGGCTGGCGATCCGCAACGCGACCGTGTTGCGCGCCGGCATCCGCAGCTTTTGCAGCTTGCACACCCGCGCAACTTCACGGTGGAACGCCGCCAAGCTGCGCTTCTGCTTGGTCAGGAAGCGCTTTTGCAGTAGCTCGCGGATGATTCGTTCGACCGACTCCGGCAAGCGGCCTTTACCTTTGCCACCGCTCGACTGTCCAAGAGCCAAATCAGTGACCAGCCCCGAACCTTGCCGGGCACGGCGGATCAGGACGTAGACCTGCCGCCGGGACAGACCCAGCGCCTGGGCTGCTGCGTCGGCCGCTTCATGCCCGACCGTCTCCGACTGCGCCAACGGCCCAATGATCTCCGCGCGGCAGCGAGCACGCTCCCATGCCTGTTCTGACAGGGTGGCTACGCCGCGCTCGGCAATCGGTACGGTATCGGTCGCCATGCTCGCCTCGCTTTGGTGCACACGAGTATTGAGCATAGACGAGTTTCGTGCAGAGGAGTCCTGATATCGGGCTGTCAGGAGCCGTATGCACAGCAGGCTTCATGTCTCGTTGATTGGTGCAGTCGTCTTCTGAAAATGACAACGAACTGATTTAAAAGAACCATCTATATCGAACCAAAGAATGTTTATTCGCGCCTATCTCCGAGCCTCCACCCAAGAACAAGACGCCACCCGCGCCCGTGCCGCCCTTGAAGCCTTCGCTGCTGAGCGTGGCTTGGCTGTGGCCGCTTGGTATGTCGAGAATGAATCGGGGGCCAGCCTGAAGCGCCCTGAGCTGTTCCGGCTGCTGGGTGACTGCAAGGCTGGGGACGTGCTGCTGATCGAGCAGGTGGATCGTCTCTCACGTCTAAACGACGCGGACTGGGAGGCGCTGAAACGTGAGATTGGGGCGCGTGGCGTGCGTATCGTGGCGCTGGACTTGCCTACGTCTTGGCAGAGCATTGCCATCACGGACGAAACTACGGCCCGCATCTTGGCCGCTGTGAATGGGATGCTGCTGGACATGTTGGCCGCGATAGCCCGCAAGGACTACACAGACCGCCGCCGCCGTCAGGCTGAGGGAATTGCCAAGGCTAGGACCGAAGGTGCCTACAAGGGCCGCAGGGAGGACACAGAGCGAAATGCGGCCATTGTGTCCATGCTGTCCAAGGGGATGACGTGGAGCGAGATTCAGAAGGCTACAGGGTGCAGCCGTAGCACCCTGAGTAGATTGCGCGAGCGGGTGGTCGGCTGAATAGGCTAACGAGGTGAGCTGTTTCAGCCTCGTATGCTGTTGGATTTATTGAGACACGTTTATATGTCCACAATTTTCCTGAAAATTAAAGGGCTGCGATGAAACATCCCTTTAATAATCAGTCTTTATAAATATGTAATTTACGGTATGAATTTATTACTAATTTAGTCGTCCTGCTTGAGCACTGACACCGGTGACGGCATTTGATTCTATGTCAATATCGCAAAAATATACCATGTTAGACCAAGCGCCAAATCCATTCTGAAATTTCACCTTGTCTCCAATGAAAGTGATTATTTTTTTGGAGTTATTTTTCCATCTGAATCGATCAAATTTCATATCAAATAATCCGTCAGTCCATTCAATATCATATTTTGCTAAACTTTGAATATAAGGTTTGCATAGCCTCCCTGCAGAATATGATTTTCTATCGCCAATACAGCTAATATCTTTTCTGCATGCTTCTTCTGCGATCGCTTGCGCAGCATCTTTCTTTTGTTTCTCTAGAGCTATTTTTTCCTCATTGGCCTTTTGCTCTTTAATTCTTCTTGTTTCTTCTTCTATTCTAATTACATTGAGTTTTGATTGGTATTCGCTTTTGTTTGCTGCACCTATTTTTATGGCGGCGTCATACTCAGTCCGGCTGTCAAAGCCAAGGCTTTTTATTCTTCGAGATTCATCTGCGGTTGAGATGAATCCAAATATTCCCAAGAAAATAAAATATGAGACGACAGTTAAGAATGTGCCTTTATCATAGTTGCCGTCTTTAATAAAGTATTTTTCAAAGAAAAATGGGTTTATTATAAATATTGATAATAGTGAGAAAACTAGTGCGTAATAATTGCTACTCTTAATAGAGTGATAAATGCAGTAAAGTATTATTATTAATAGTATGTATATCAATACTTGATATTTTATTTTCATGGTTTCTTGAAGTCGCTTTTCTTGAAATTAATAGATGTCCCGGTTGAGCTGTTATGTAATATTAAGTTATCCCCTGTAATTTTATAAGTCAAGACTGAATCGTTAGGGTCAGTATCCCTCCAGCGCCCCCATCCTTTTTGAGTAGGGTTTTTGAAGTAACCTCGCCACACAATACGGTTCTGATTAATTTTGCATTGATAACGGAATTTATCCCCGTCACTACGCATATATGATATTTCGGGGAGTTCTTCTGAAGACTTTAATGTCTTCATTATTTTTACTTCTCTAAGCATTTCCGTGGAAATTGCCGCTTTGCAAATATCGAAATTTGAAAAATCGTCCCCGGCGAAGATAGATGCACTTGCTAAGAAAAATATCGCCCCAATAGATATTCGGTTGATCATCGTTCAATTCGGTAAGTAAATGTTCTTTTTCGACCATAGCTTGTTTTTACATTGTTGACTAGGTCTTGGTGCATTGTGTTCGTGGGGAGCTTGTAGCTGTGACACAAGCGTGTGACACAAGCCTGTGACACAAACCCCAGTTTTTTGGCTTAGGATTCCCCTCTGTCGCAGAGGCTGTAGGTGTGGCTTGCAAAGGTGTGCCACATGAGACAATCGGGCACCATGAGTGAATCCCGCGACAACAAAATTCCCGAAAACCTGCCCGAAGTCCCGTCTGATGCCCCGGCGCTGCCCGAGGGCTGGCTGGAAGTGCTGTCCATGGACATGGATGCCCAGGGCGTAGCCCGCAAGCCCGACGGCAAGGTGGTCTTCATCGACGGCGCCCTGACCGGTGAAATCGTCAGCGCCAACACCCATCGCAAGAAGAACAACTGGGAAGCGGCCACGCTGACTGAAATCCACCGCGAGTCCTCGCAGCGTGTGACGCCCGGCTGTCCTAATTTCGGGCTGCATGCCGGCGCCTGTGGTGGCTGCAAGATGCAGCATCTGCATGTGGCGGCCCAGGTCGCCATCAAGCAGCGTGTACTGGAAGACAACCTCTGGCATCTGGCCAAGGTCAAGCCCGAGACGCTGCTGCGCCCCATCGAAGGCCCGGCCTGGGGCTATCGCTTTCGCTCGCGCCTGTCGGTGCGCTATGTGGCCAAGAAGGGCAAGGTGCTGGTGGGCTTCCACGAGCGCAAGAGCCGCTACATCGCCGACATGGAGGTCTGCAAGATTTTGCCGCCGCATGTGGATGCAATGCTCATGCCCATGCGCGCACTGATCGCCAGCATGGATGCGCGCGAAACCTGTCCTCAGATCGAAGTGGCTTGCGGCGACCATGTCACTGCCCTGGTGCTGCGTCATCTGGAGCCTCTGTCGGATGCCGACAAGCAGCGCCTGCGCGACTTTGCTGCCGAGCAGAACGTCCAGTGGTGGCTGCAGCCCAAAGGTCCGGATACCGTGCACCTGATGGAAGAAGGCGGTACACAGCTGTCCTACGGTCTGCCGGACTTCGGCATCACCATGCCGTTCAAGCCGACCGACTTCACCCAGGTCAATCCACATATCAACCGCGTGCTGGTCACGCGCTCGCTGCGCCTGCTGGATGCTAAAAAGGACGAGCGCGTCATCGACTGGTTCTGCGGTCTTGGCAACTTCACGCTGCCCATTGCCACCATGGCGCGCGAGGTACTGGGCATTGAAGGCTCGGAAACACTCGTCAAGCGTTCGCACGAGAACTATGCGGCCAACAACGCCACCCGCAGCGAAGACGACAAGCTGGCTTCCACCAGCTTTGTGGCGCGCAATCTGTTCGAGATGACACCCGCCATGCTGATTGCCGACGGCAATTCCGACAAGTGGCTGGTCGATCCTCCGCGTGAAGGTGCGTTTGCCCTGTCCAAGGCACTTGCCGATATTCACCAGATCCGCATCGGCGCCAAGCAGACCGGCGTTGCCAGCGAAGAACAGCCCGATTTGCTGCCTCCGCTGCCCGAGGGTCAGGAAAGCTGGCAGTTCCCCAAGCGCATTGTCTATGTGAGCTGCAACCCGGCCACGCTGGCGCGTGATGCAGGCTTGCTGGTGCACCAGGCCGGCTATCGCTGTGTGGCGGCGGGTGTGGTGAACATGTTCCCGCATACGGCGCATGTGGAGTCTATGGCCGTTTTCGAGCGGGCATAAGAGAGCAAGCCCTGAACTGCGCTTGCACGGCGCAGTTCAGCCGCCAAGGGACGTATCCAGAATCATCATCAGCACAAAGCCCAGCATGAGTCCCGTGGTGGCCCAGGCTTCATGGCCCTTGCGGTGGGATTCGGGAATGATTTCGTGGCTGATGACAAATAGCATCGCCCCGGCTGCAAAGCCCAGGCCCCAGGGCAGCAGCATGGTGGAGCTGCTGACCACGATGGCGCCGATCACGGCGCCCAGAGGCTCGACCAGCCCTGTCAGTGCACCCAGCACTACCGCAAAGCCTCGGGTATAGCCGGCAGCCAGCAAAGAGGCTGCGACCACGAAACCTTCGGGTACATCCTGTATGGCAATGCCCAGCGTGAGCGAGCTTGCGCGCAGCCCCTCGTTGGCTGCATAGCCCACGCCGATGGCCAGACCTTCGGGCAGGTTGTGAAGGGTGATGGCAATCACAAACAGCCAGGTGCGTCGCAGCTGGCGGGCATGGCTGCCTTCGCGGCCTTTGATGAAGTGCTCGTGCGGCAGCAGGCGGTCCATGGCCAGCAGAGCGGCACCGCCGAGCAAAATGGCGACGCCGATCATGGCGCCGCCCAGCCATTCGCTGCTCCCGCTCGGGGTGGCGGCCCTGGCGGCTTCCAGTCCGGGCAGAATCAATGAAAAGGCGCAAGCGGCCAGCATCACTCCTGCGCCAAAGCCAAATAGAGTGTCCTGCGTGCGCTCGGATGGATGTTGGGTCAGCAGCACAGGAAGAGCGCCCAGCGCCGTTGCCAGCGCCGCCACGCTGCCGCCCAGCAGAGCATTCAGTGCTGCGGGATTGCTCTGCAGCTGTTTCCAGAGCATGGATGCCAGCACCAGAGCGCCGGCCACAGAGATCAGCAGCCCGAGTCTGGTCCTGAGCGGCAGAGGGGTATGGCTGGAAGAGGCGGTCTGCAGTCCGTCCGGGCCCATGGTTCAGCTCCTGACAGCCTGGGTGGCGGTAGCGAAGCGGCGCGCCACTTCGTTCCAGTCCACCACGTTGTAGAAAGCGGCGATGTATTCGGGACGGCGGTTCTGGTATTTCAGGTAATAGGCGTGTTCCCAGACATCCAGGGTCAGGATTGGTGTGTTGCCGCTGCCAATGCCAGGCATCAGAGGGCTGTCCTGATTGGCGCTGCTCTCCACATGCAGCTTGCCGCTGTAGTCCACGCTGAGCCAGGCCCAGCCGCTGCCGAAGCGACTGATGGCGGCCTTGGTGAACTCGGTCTTGAAGTTCTCGAAGCTGCCCAGGTCCCTGTCAATGACTGCCGCAAGAGCGCCCTGCGGCAGGCCGCCCCCTTTGGGAGACATGACTTGCCAGAACAAGCTGTGATTGGCATGGCCGCCGCCATTGTTGCGCACGGCCTGGCGCAGCGGCTGAGGCAGCGATTCGATCCTGACGAGCAGATCGTTCAGCGGCCATTGCGCGTACTCGCTGCCTTCGAGTGCCGCGTTGAGGTTGTTGATGTAGGTCTGGTGGTGCCTGGAGTAGTGAATCTCCATGGTTTGCGCATCGATATGCGGCTCCAGCGCTGCGTAGTCGTAGGCCAGTGGGGGCAGGGTGTAGCTCATGAGTAAAAGCCTTGGCAGTGAGAGAAGGGAGTCAGTGCATTGATGAATGCGCGGACTCGAAGCTGGCAAGGCGAGAGTGCCTGTTGCTGGCGAGGTGGACGGGTGCTGGGGCGCAGATGCCGCAGGCGCTATGGGGCCGTGCTGCCGCGTGCTCAGCCTGCGCGGCCAGGAGCTGCGGCAGATGACGGTATATCGCCAGACTCAGGGACTGGCTGGTGGAGTCCTGCTGCAGCAATGGCATCAGGGCTTGTTGCGCCTCATGCAGGCATTCAAATGCAGCGCCCGCCCGGTCCGCTCCGACGAGAGCATCTGCCAGATTCAGGTGGGCAACGACATAAGCGGCGATACGGTCATCGTCGGCAATATCGCCGGACTCCGCGACCAGCAACTGCAAGCCTAGCTGTTGTGCATGTCTATAGTGTTCAAGTGCTGAGAGATGGCGATGCTCCAGCGTTGCAGTCAGTGCTGTGCGGGTTTGCTGCTTCCAGGCAGACAGCAAATCTGCAGCCCAGGTTTTTCCTGTGCCGTGGCTCATGGAGCACCCTCAATGCAGGCTTGGGCAGCAACGACCTTTCCGTTCTCTCCCGATGGGTGAATGCGAACCACCCGCAAGGCGGTCGGCTGATCCACCAGCAGGCAGGTCTTGCCGGTGCGCTTGCAGTGATCCTTCACGCGCCAGTAGGCTCCATCGCTGATGCAACCTGTCTGGCAAATCACCAGGTCGGCGGCGTGCAGACTGTCTTCCAGTAGCTGCTGCTCGGACAAGGCCTGGGTGTCGGCATCCTCAACCAAAGGCCAGTCGATGCCGGACACTGTCTGTTCAGCTGTGGGTTGAGGTGTTTCCCGCAGCAGATCCAGTGCCATCGCCTGGGCCAGGGCGTGGCGCTGCTCACGCTCCCAGGCAAGAGCGCTGTCGCGGACAATGACCTTGGCCCTGAGCTGTACGAGCTGCTGCCGGAGTGCTTCGACTTCCCGTGCCAGCGACTGCATCTGTGCCGTGCAGCGGGTCTGCACTTCCGTATAGGTCAGCATGAGGGCCTCATGCTCAAGGCGTATTTGGTTGAAGTCATCATCTGGCACGGCAGTCTTGTCCCCATGGTTGAGAGCACAACAGAACTTGTCGCTGGGATGCGCGTATGTGCGGCTAAGAATGGAATCAATAGTCAATGAATATAAATGAGAATTGTTTGTATTCAAAGTCCATAAAGGAAATATGACATCAGAGGTGCTTGCCGTGAGAGATGTCGAACATGAAAAAAGCCGTAGCAGTGTTGCTACGGCCTGTGGGGGCGTTGGCTGGCACTGGCCCGGAACTCATGATCCGGGCCTGGCACAAGCGATTTCAGCTGCGGTTGCGACTGGCGCTGTTTTCGGGCTCCGCAGTGCTGCGTTTTTCGGCTGCGCTCTGACCCAGTACGGAAGGTACGCCTTCGATCTTGTTGGAGCGCATGTATTCATCCATGTCCTTCCAGCCCGCAAACACAAGCGCCTTGGGCGCCTTGGGGTTGAGGACGTAGCAATCCTCCAGCCCGCGCATGGCATGCCGGCAGGCACCACCAATGGCCTTGGCTTCGGACTCGCGCGCCACGGTGCGTGGGTCTGGACCCAGGCCCGGAATGTCTTCAATCTTGCAGCCTGCCAGTACCAGAGGCAGCAGGGCAATGGCAAGTGCGCGGGGAAGGTGGTTTGGCTTCATCTTGTCTGCTTATCGGCAGCGGCAGTCGGAAATTTAGGCCATGACTGAAATATCCATCAATGCGATGACCGCGCTTGACGTCAAGGTTACCGGAAACAAAAAGGAGTGCGCAAGGCACTCCTTTCTGCTTGGGTGGTGGCGAGGTTTAGTCGCGGTCGCCGCCCATGATACCCAGCAGGGCCAGCAGGCTCTGGAACACGTTGAACAGGTCCAGATACAGGGCCAGGGTGGCACTGATGTAGTTGGTTTCGCCGCCGTCGAGGATCTGCTTGAGGTCATACAGCATGTAGGCGGAGAAGATACCGATGGCCAGCATGGAGATGGCCATCATGCCTGCCGTGGAACCCACGAAGACATTGATGATGGCGCCTACCATCAGCACCAGAGCACCCACGAACAGGAACTTGCCCATGCCCGACAGGTCGCGCTTGATCACGGTGGCCAGCATGGCCATCACGAAGAACACACCAGCGGTGCCGGCAAAGGCGGTCATGATCAGCTGGGTGCCGTTGGAGAAGCCCAGAATCATGCCGATCAGGCGCGATAGCATCAGGCCCATGAAGAAGGTGAAGGCCAGCAGCACGGGCACGCCAGCGGCGCTGTGCTTGGTCTTTTCGATCGCGAACATGAAGCCGAAGGCGCCGACCATGAACACGATCAGGCCCACGCCGCCCGTCAGCGCGCGAGTCATGCCAGTGGCTACGCCCAGCCAAGCGCCCAGCACGGTGGGGATCAGGCTGAGTGCCAGCAGCCAGTAGGTATTGCGCAAGACACGGTTGCGCTCTTGCTGCGAGACACCGTAGCCCGCAGAGCCCAGTGTGGTGACTTGTTCGTTCATGTAGCCATTCCTCCTTCAGGAATTGTGTGTTGAAACATTGTCATTCTAGGTGGGGGTCTTGAGAAGCCTTTGCAATACCCCGTTGCAATGCGGCAGTTTTAGGATGGAATGTTTTTCACATCGCATCTACTTTTGCCTGCAAAGTACAGAATATGCTTGCTGCATTGACAATCCAACGGAGCTTTTTATCTTATGAAGACCAAGCACGAACTCGAACTGGCCGATGTGAAAGCCATCGCTGCGGCTGCCGAAGCTGAAGCACTGAAGAACAACTGGCCCGTGACGATCTCCATCGTGGACGACGGCGGCCATCTGCTGCTGTTGCAGCGTATGGATGGTGCTGCTCCCATCTCTTCGCATATCGCCCCCGCCAAGGCACGCTCTGCAGCCGTGGGCCGCAAGGACACCAAGGCTTTTGAAGACATGATCAACAATGGCCGTACCGCTTTCCTGAGCGCTCCGTTTGTGGACGGTCTGCTCGAAGGTGGCGTGGCCATCGTCAAGGACGGTCAGGTGCTGGGCGCTGTGGGTGTCTCGGGTGTGAAGGCCAACGAAGACGCACAGGTTGCCAAGGCCGGCATCGCAGCCCTGGGCCTGTAATGGCTTGATTTCTGCCGCTGCAGCGGCAGAGTCCAAAACAAAACCCCTGCCGCTTGATGCGCGCAGGGGTTTTGTTTTGGCGGGTTGCGAATGAGGAAAAAACGCGTGGCTATGTGAAGCGTAAGCACAAGAGAGGGCAGGTGCTCTACAACGACTATGGCTGGCGAATCGACACTTGCAGTGTCGCCCCACGATGAAACGGTTTATTTGGTCAGAATGAGCTTGCCCAGCTTGGTGGCCTGCAGGCGATAAGGAGTGCCGTTGTGCAGGATGGTGACTGCCTTCTGGCCGTTGAGCAGCAGGGCGCTGTCCAGGCCCAGGCTGGAGCCGGAAGCGGCTGAGGGGGTTGCAGCAGCCATGGAGGGGGTGCTACGGTTGTTGGGCTGTGAGGTCGCAACAAGCGGTGCAGACATGCCGTGATTCCTTAAGATCAAAAACTGGTGTAATGATAACAATTCTCAATTGAAAAGCAAGTGATACTTAATCTCATTCGCAAAAAACTGCCATTTATTTTTCATGTGGAATCTGTCCCGCCGCATCTGAGGACTTGTGCCTGCGGTCCATCAGCAGTTTGTGACTGTGCCGGGCGGCTTGAGTGCTGTTTTGATGCAGGTTCCACAATAAAAAAACGGCCCTTGAGGGCCGTTTTTTGCAAGCATGGGCTTATTTGGATGGGTCGGTCACAAAGCCTATTTTCTTGACGCCAGCGCGCTGGGCGGCGGCCATGGCCTGGGCCACGCGCTCGTAGCGCACTTCCTTGTCGCCGCGGATATGCAGGTCGGGCTGCGGCTCCTTGGCGGCCTCGGTCTGAAGATTGGTCTCCAGTTGCTCGTCACCGATTTCCTGGCCGTTCCAGGAATATTTACCGTCGGCCGTGATGCCCAGCTGCACGGTGGCAGGCTTGGTGTCCTCGGGCTGGTTGGTGGCGCGGGGCAGGTCCACGTTGACCGAGTGTTTCATCACGGGCACGGTGATGATGAAGATGATGAGCAGAACCAGCATGACGTCCACCAGAGGCGTCATATTGATCTCGTTCATCACATCATCGCTGTCCCCATCGTCCATGGTTCCGAATGACATGGCTTAGGCGCCTTTCTTCAGGGGCAGCACATTGCCAGAGACCTGGCCGTCCACGGAAACGCGGGCACCGGTCACGAAGTAGGCGTGCACGTCGTGGGCGAAGCTGTTGAGGGCGTTCAAAATGCCCTTGTTGCCACGTACCAGAGCGTTATAGCCCAGCACGGCGGGGATGGCGACGGCCAGGCCCAGAGCGGTCATGATCAGCGCTTCGCCGATGGGGCCGGCCACCTTATCGATGGATGACTGGCCGGACATGCCGATGGCCACCAGAGCGTGGTAGATGCCCCAGACGGTGCCGAACAGGCCGATGAAGGGGGCGGTCGAGCCCACGGAGGCCAGAATGGCCAGGCCGGATTGCAGGCGGGCCGTGAATTCGTTGATGCCGTTGCGCAGGCAGCGGGTCACCCAGTCGCTGATGTCCAGCGTGTCATGCAGATGGACGCTGGTCTTGCGGTGGTGGGCGGAGGCTTCACGGCCTTCGAGCACCATGAAGCGGAAGGGGTTCTGCTTGTCGTCACCCAACTTTTCCAGGCCGGTGGCCAGATCGGGGCTGTGCCAGAAGTCCTGCGCCTGGGTGGCGAACTTCTTGAATTTCACAATATCCAGCGCCTTGAGGATGATGACCAGCCAAGAGGCCACCGACATGACCAGCAAGATGATGGCCACGCCTTTGGTCACGAAGTCGCCCTGTGTCCAGACGTGGGCAATGCCGAATTGGGATTCCATGGGTACTCCTGAGAACTGCAGATTTATTTGAGAACAAAGTTGATGGGCACGATGTGCCACATGGGTTCGGCCACGCCGTTGCGCTTGCCGGGGACAAACTTCCACTGGCGCACGGTGTTGACGGCGGCGTCATCCAGGCGGTCAAAGCCGCTGGACTGCTTGATTTCGATTTTCTCGGGCTGGCCCTGCTCGTTGATATAGACGCGCAGCAGCACCTTGCCTTGTTCCCCCATGCGCTTGCTGACCGAAGGATAAGCGGGAGCGGGGTTGTTCAGATAGGCAGCATTGCTCGATGGCTGCTCGATCTTGGGCGGAGCCGGTGGTGCGGGAGGCGCAGGCGGAGCCGGAGGTGCCGGGGGCGCGGGTGGCGCCGGCGGTGTCTTGTCCGGTTTGCTGTCGCTGTCCTCCAATGCCCCCTGAGGTGCAGCCGGCGCCGGTGTGGGGTCCTTGATGGCCTTGGGCAGCGGAGCCTTCTTGACCTCGGGCTTAGGCTGCGGTTTGGTCTCGGGCTTGGGGGCTGGCGCCGGAGGCTTGGGTGGAGGGGGAGGGGCCGGCGGGGCAGGTTCGGCAGCCGGCGGTGCCACAAACTGGGCAATCACGCTGGCGGGAATCACTATCTCTGGCGGCTTTTGCTGTGCCAGGCCATGCTGCATGGCCCACAGGGCGGCAGCGTGTACGACAACCACAGCACCAGCAACTGCCATATTGCGGCTCGGGCCGCTGGCAGGTGCAAATCGATCAGACTGGGACATAAGAACGAGAAGAGCAACCAGCGCAGGCTGGGATCAGAAAGGAAAAGCGCTGGTCAACCGGCAATAGCAGGCACAGGAAGCAGGGCACGCAGACAGGATCGCATCATTCACGCAGGATCCACCAGGTGCATACCATCACGAGAATCAGACTGCCAAAGACGGCTGAGAGGACGGAGAGGTGGGCCATGCTTTGCTTTCCAGAATGTTGGTGGCAAGCTGAACCGTCTGCACCGACGCGCAGGATTGCGCTTCGTTGTGGATGGCCGCGATCGGATGGCTTGCACTGCACTGGGCGACGACATCGCGTGCGCAGCCTTCGCAGCGCCCGCATTGTGTGGCAACACCCAATTCAAACTGGATTTCGTCAAAGCTCATCCCCGCATGCGCGTGGCGTGCTATTTCTCGGTCAGAAACCCGGCGGCATACACAGACGATCATGGCTACAGGCAGTTGTTGCTGGCTATTGATGTAATAGGTGGAGTATAAATGAGAATCCATCGCATTTGCAATGCATGCCGCCAAATTACGCACAATCAGCAAGTGGTTAAAAGCCGGGGGGCGATCTGATCGAGGCTGGCGCAACCGGTCTGGGCCATGGCCAGCTCCAGCTCGGCGCGCAATAGATACAGCATATGTGCTACCCCCAGCATGCCGGCCGCCGCCAGGGCATGCATTTGCGGCCGGCCCAGCAGCACGGCGCTGGCACCCAGGGCGATGGCCTTGAGCACATCGGTGCCCTGGCGCACGCCGCCGTCCATCAGCAGCGGAATATGGGCAGGCGTGGCCGCGCGAATGGCAGGCAGCACTTCGAGGGGGGAGACGGCGGTGTCCAGCACTCGCCCGCCATGGTTGGATACCACGATGGCATCGGCCCCCAGCTCCACGGCTTGCGCGGCGGCGCGGGCCGAGAGCAGGCCTTTGACGATCAGCGGCAACCGGGTTTGCTGACGCAGCCAGACCAGGTCGTCCCAGGTGGGCGCGCCTCGGGCCAGCTCGCTGCCGAACAGAATGTGCTCGCTCATCAGATCGCCGGTCTGCCGTTGCTGGGGAATGCCACGCAGATTGACGGCCTCCACGCCTGGCGGCAGCGGGTAGCTGGAGCGCTTGATATGGGCGTCCACCGTCCAGACCAGGGCCTGATAACCGACATCTTCGGCGCGGCGAATCAGCTGCAGCGTGTGCTCGCGCGTTGGCTGCTGGTAGAGCTGGAACCACAGCGGGCCGCTGCGCTCCAGCTCTTGCGCTGCAGCTTGCGCGGCCTGGGCGATTTCCTCCAGCGTGCAACTGGATAGAGTGCTGACCACCATGCCAGTGCGCATGGCCATGGCCGCGCGCACCGTGGCGAGCTCGCCTTCGGGATGCGCCAGCTGTTGATAGGCAACTGGTGCCAGCAACAACGGCCAGTCCAGACTCTGACCCAGCAGGCTTTGCCGCGTATGCGCGGCGGACAGATCGGCGAGCGGCTCAGGACAGAGACGGATACGGTCGAAGGCCTGGCGGTTGTGGGCCAGAGTCAGACCCTGGTCCGCACCGCTTTCCAGGTGGGCCCAGGCCTGAGCCTCCATATGCTCGCGGGCCAGCCGGGCGTAGTCCGCCAGGGAGCCTATCTGCGCGGAAATCTGCGTCAGTGGCGGTTTGACGGGCTGGCCTGCGGCATTCAAAGGTTCAACAGTCATAAATCAAGCCGGTTGGATTGGGATGAGGCAGCAAGGCAGGCATGGCTCAGTGGGGAGGGGCAGCCAGCAAAGGCAGCCCCAGCAAAGGCTGCCGTCCTCCTTGGGGGGCGGCAAAGCCGCTCAGGAAGCTAGCTTTCGGACCACATGCGCAAGAGATTGTGATAGGTGCCTGAGAGGGCGGCGATGCGCGGATGCTCGGGCTGCTCCTGGGTGAGTTGCTGAATGCTCTGGTCCAGATCAAACAGCAGACGGCGCTGCTCTGCCGACTTGACCAGACTGTGCGTCCAGAAGAACGAGGCATAGCGTGTGCCGTGCGTCACGGGGTTGACTCGGTGCAAGCTGGTGCCGGGGTAGATGATGGCATCGCCGGCCGCGAGCTTCACGCTTTGCTGGCCGAAAGTGTCTTCCACCATCAGCTCGCCGCCTTCGTATTCGTCGGGGTCGCTGAAGAACACCGTGGTGGAGACATCGGTTCTGACCTTGATGGCCGTGCCCGGAATGGTGAAGAAGGCGTTGTCGATATGGTTGCCATAAGTGCCTCCACCCTCATAGCGATTGAAGCGCGGCGGCAGGACCTTGAGCGGCAGGGCTGCCGACATGAACAGCGGGTTGCGGCCCAGCCGGTCCAGGATCAGATCGCCTATCTGCTGGCCGGTCTTGCTGTCCAGCGGCAGTTGCAGATTGCTCTTGACCTGAGCGGCCACGTGGCCGGCCGTGGTCTTTCCGTCCTGCCAGCTGGCGGCTTCCAGCGCCTGACGGCAGTAGCGTACTTCATCGGGAGTGAGCAGGCAGGGGATGCGTAGCAACATGGCAGGAGTGAGGCGATATCTATCTGTTGATGATCCGGGTTACATCATTAACCATAGCGGATAGCGCTTGATGCCTATAGATTTCAATGACTTATTGGCTTGAAAACATTTGTGGACAGGCGCTATAAGCTATGGTTTTGATGGCGAAGATCAGGCTTTGCGAGTGAGCGGCAATGCGCTTGACCCGCCAAGTGTGCATGTAAAAAGCCCCGCTGGCATCAGAGGCCTGCGGGGCTTTGGGGCATGGTTTGCAGCCAGGCTGCGCCAGATCAAGCGCAGGCAGGACTGCCATTGCTCCTGTCAGTACATGAATTAGTACGTGAACTTAAGCGAGGCCACAGCCGAGCGGCCAGCGCCCATATTGGCGTAATGAGGCGAGCGCACGCCGGTGTAGTACACCTTGTTGCCCAGGTTGTAGACGTTCAGCTGGAAGCTCAGGTTCTTGTCGATCTGGTAGGCCATCATCGCGTCGTAACGGGCATAGCCGGAAGCGCCCTTGGTCACGATGCCCCCCTTGCCTTGAATGTAGCTGGCAGCAACGTCGCTCTGAGCATAGATACCCAGGCCCAAGGTCAGCTTGGCCATGGGCTTGTAGCTGGTCCAGAGGCTGAAGCTGTGCTTGGGCGTGTTGTAGAAGGGCAGGCCATTGCGAACATCGTCCTTGCCCATGTTCTTGAATTCGCTATCCATAAAGGTATAGCCGCCGAATACGCTCAGATTGGACAGGATCTGGCCGGTAAAGCCCAGTTCGATGCCATTGACTTCCTTGTTGCCGCCCATGTACGTGCCGGTTGCATCGCTGATGCGCACATTGGTCACTTCATTGCGGAAGACTGCGGCAGTCAGGTTCAGCTTTTTGTCCAGCAGGTCCCACTTGGTGCCCAGCTCTATGGACTTGGTCTTTTCCGGCTTCAGGCTGATCAGCGCATCGGTGGTCGTGGTCAGGTCCTCGCTGCCGTTGCCCAGAGTCGAGCCACCGGGGCGCGAAGAGGTGCCGATGTTGGCGTAGATGCTGCCATTGGATGCGGGCTTGTAGACCACACCCAGCTGGTAGTTGAACATCGTATCGCTGCGGCTCAGGTCATACGCCGGGTAGGCGCTGGCGCCACGGCCGCCGGCGGGGCCGGAAGCGTTGAGCTTGTAGTGGTCCACGCGCAGACCTGCATTCACCAGCCATTGCTCGTTGAGCTTCAGAGTATCAAAGCCGTAAACAGCAATGGTGTCGATTTTGTTGACGGTGGATTGCGCTGGGAGAGTCAAGGGGACATTCCAGGCTGCATTGGCGCCGCTGGGGTTGCTCAAGGTGGTGCACCAGGGGTCGGACACCGAGGTGCACACGCCGGTGCCGCTCTGGATGGCGCCCGAACTGCCGTCAGCCTTTTCCTTGGACAGTTCCAGACCGAAGGCATAGCTGTGGCCGATGGAGCCGGTCTGCTCCTTGCCGGTAAATTCGGTGACGTTCTGCAGCGTGGTGGTGTCATAGACACGGTAGTTGCCACGGCGCCAGACATAGCCATTGAGGGCATTGCCCTTGGAGTCGTCGGGCTGGGTCCAGATATAGTCCTGCTTGGTCTTGCTATAGCGCAGGCTGTTGCGGATCTTGTTGGTGTCGGTGAACTTGTGGGTGACCGAAGCGGTGAACAGATCGCTCTTTTCCTTCTCGTAGTCACGGTTGTTCAGGCCGTACCAGTTGTCGCGGCTGTTGCCGTAAGTGGGGCGAATCTTGGAGCCGCCGGGCAGTTGCGTTGCGTTGGTTGAACCGGCTGCGTTGACACCATTGCTATACAGATAAGGCACGCCGCCGTCGGGGGTGTTGTCGGTCTGCAGATGCTGCCAGGACAGCGTCACTTCGGTGGCTGTGCCCATGCCGAAGGTCACGGTGGGGGCAATGCCCCAGCGCTTGTTGTCAGGACCGTTGCGGCCGGGAACGTCGGCACTGTGGCCCATGGCGTTCAGGCGAATGCCGGTGGTCTCGTTGATCTTGCGGTTGATGTCCAGCGTGCCGCGCAGGTATTTGTCGGTACCCAGGCCCACGTCGCCAGAGATGAAATTCTCGTTCTTGGCCTTCTTGGTGGTGATGTTGATGGAGCCACCTGCGCCACCGCGACCGGCGTAGGCCGAGTCCGCGCCCTTGATGACTTCCACGGATTCGACGTTGAACACTTCGCGGGTGCCGGCGGCGATGTCACGCATGCCGTCCACAAAGGTGCTGGACTGGGCGTCCATGCCGCGGATGAAGGGTTGGTCGCCGCTGGGGTTGCCGCCTTCACCGTTGCCGAAGGTGATACCGGGGGTGGAGCGCAGAGCGTCTTGCAGGCTGGTGGCGCCGGTCTGCTTGATGATCTCTTCATTGATGACCTGAACGGTCTTGGGCGTGTCCAGCAGGGGCGCTGTGAACTTGCCTTGAGGGCTTGCTTCGGTTTTGAAGCTGGCGTCGGCAGAGGCTTCCACATTCACGGTGGACAAGGTGGTTTCCTGCTGAGCCATCGCGCTGGCGCCAATCAGGCACAGGCCTGCGGCAATCACGATTTGCTTGAGCTCGCAGCGCAAGCCGTTGGAGTCGGTCGGGGTCAAATGGTTGTTGGACATGCTTTTGATGAAGAGTCGATTTTTTGAAAAAGCGTGCGGATTCTAGGTGATATTGATAATAATTCTCGATACCATTCAACAATGGAGCCCGATAATCTACGTTTTGTTGCAGTACGGCAACAGGCAGGCTGTCTGAATAGGCGGTGCGGGTTCTGCCGGTCTATGCAGCCACGAGTTTTCGGGGTGGCGTAAACGCCCTGGCCTTGGGGGCGCTTTGTTTACGTCAAGTAAAGTAAATAAAAGTGAGATGCATTTAGAATTTGCACAACTAGAATGCCGCCTTGCTGCGCAAGCAAGGCTTGGCCTTGTGGCGCTATGTCCCAAAGGTCGGCTCGGCCCGGCCCGGCGGCAACGCAATCCCAGAAAGTTCTGAATGACCGCGGCTTCCTCCAACGCCCCGCAGCGGGCGTACTGGCTCAAAAAATTACATGAGTGGCACTGGATCAGCTCCGCCATCTGCCTGATCGGCATGCTGCTGTTTGCCGTGACGGGATTCACCTTGAATCACGCCGGGCAGATCGAGTCCAAGCCCAAGGTCGAATCGCGTGATGCGCAACTGCCTCGGGATTTGCTCGAAAAACTGCAACAAGCCCAGAAGCATGGCGTGGAAGCAGCGGGCAAGAATGCCGTGGGCTTGCCTGCCGAGGTGGATGGCTGGCTGGCTCAGCAGATCAAGGTCAGTGCCAAGGGGTTTGCCGTGGAGTGGAGCGAAGACGAGGCCTATGTGCCCATGCCGCGCCCGGGCGGCGATGCCTGGCTGCGTGTGGACCTGAAGGAGGGCTCGGTGGAGTACGAGAAAACCGACCGGGGCTGGATCTCCTACCTCAACGACTTGCACAAGGGGCGCAATACGGGCGGAGCCTGGAGCCTGTTCATAGACGTCTTTGCGATTGGCTGCCTGGTGTTCTGCATCACGGGTCTGCTGATCCTGAAGATGCATGCGCAGCGCCGCCCCATGACCTGGCCCATGGTGGGCCTGGGTCTGGTGTTGCCCGCCTTGCTGGTGCTGCTGCTCGTGCATTGAGCCCAAGAATTTTGTGAAGGAAGAAAAATGGCGAAGCGGATTTTCAAGACCACGGTGGCGCTGAGCGCCGTGGTGGGCCTGCCGGCAATCGCGGGCGGGATGAATGTGGCGGTGACCGTGCCCCAGTTGCAGGTGGCCGAATACCACAAGCCCTATGTCGCCGTGTGGCTGGAAAAGGCCGACGGCGGTGTGGCTGCCAATCTGTCCGTCTGGTATGACGTGAAGATGAAGAATGCCGAGGGTACCAAGTGGCTCAAGGACATGCGCCAGTGGTGGCGTCGTACCGGCCGCGAGCTGAGCTTTCCCATCGATGGTGTGACCCAGCCGACCAAGCCCGTGGGCACCCATGCGCTGTCTTTTGCCGAAGGCAAGAACCCGCTGCCTCAGCTGGCTCCCGGCCAGTACAAGCTGATGGTGGAAGCTGCGCGTGAAGTCGGTGGCCGCGAACTGGTGTCCATTCCCTTCGAGTGGCCCGTCAAGCAGGCCACCAGCCTGAGCGCCAATGGCAGCACCGAGCTGGGCGCGATCAAGCTGGAATTGAAGCCTTGATCTTGATTCTCACCCCCTGAGCGGCCTCGCCGCTTCCCCCTCTCTCGCTTCGCGGGAGGGGGACGACACCCTCGGTGCGGGGCGGCCCTTCCTTGGTGTCTCTTGTCTGCGTAGCGCCAGTTTTAGGGTGTTGCTTAGCCGGCACACCTCTCTCTTTTGATTTGTCACCCTTTCTGTTTTCAAGGACCTGATATGAAGTTCCAAACTCGTGCCATCGTCGCTGCAACTCTGGCTCTGGCTGCCCTGGGCGCCCAGGCGCATGATCTGTGGTTCAAGCCTTCCAGCACCGTGCTGTCCAAGTCCGACTGGGTGACGGTGGATGCGGCCGTGTCCAACGATGTGTTCTTCTTCAACCACCGTCCGCTGGGTCTGGAAGCCGTCAAGGTGACCGCACCCGATGGTGCAGCCGTGGAAATGAAGAATGTCGCCAAGGGCGAGTTGCGCAGCATGTTCGACTTCAAGCCAGAAAAGACCGGTACCTACCGCGTCACCATGCTGATGACCGGCGTGATGGGTGGCTACAAGGATGCCAACGGCCAGCCCAAGCGCCTGCGCGGTTCGGTGGAAGAAGTGCTCAAGCAGATTCCTGCCGATGCCAAGGAAGTGCGCGTGACCGAGAATCTGCGCCGCATGGAAACCTTTGTGTCTCTGGGCAAGCCCTCGGCGCTGGCGCTGACCGGCAAGGGTCTGGAACTCAAGCCCGTGACTCACCCCAATGACCTGGTGGCCAGCGAAGAGGCGACTTTCGAATTCCATCTTGACGGCAAGCCCGCTGCGGATCTGGAGCTGGAGCTGGTGGCCGACGGTATTCGCTATCGCGACGGTGTGGACGCCATGAAGCTCAAGACCGATGCCAAGGGTCAGGTCAAGATCAAGTTCCCCCGTGCAGGTCTGTTCTGGCTGAATGCCGATGCCACGGACAAGAAGACCAGCATTGCCAAGGCAACGGAGCGCCGCCTGGGCTATATCGCGACTCTGGAAGTCCTGCCTTAAGCGTTGGCGCTTGATGGATTGAATACGCGCCCGCTCCGGGCGCGTCGTTGTTTTCGCTGCTGTTTTCGTCATTGTCTGGATGCCCATGCCCACCCCCCCCCGCGTACGCTTTGACGCCAGTCTCTGGCAACTGCCCTCGTCGGCGGCACAGAGTCAGGCTCGCCCCCGGACGCCGGCGCTTGACTTTGGCGTGCAGCGCTGGAGACCTGCAAGCCTGCAACACCAGCAGGACGGGCGTATTCATCGTCTGTCCGGCCAGACCATGGGCACGCACTGGTCGCTGCGCCTGCTCAATTCCGATTACCTGCCCATGGAGCCGGTGCAGGCCCTGCTGGAGCAGGTTTTTGAGGATGTCATTGCCCAGATGAGCAACTGGGAGGCGGATTCGCTGATCACCCGGTTCAATCGTTCAAGACCCGGTGAAATGCATGTAGTTCCGGCGGAGTTTGCTCAGGTTCTGGAAGCGGCCTTGCATTGGGCAAGGCTTTCAGGCGCGGCGATGGACCCCGGCATGGGAGCGCTGGTTTCGCTATGGGGGTTCGGGCCGCGCCAGAACCCGCTGCAGCCGCATTCAGGGCAGACACCGGCCGGCAAGGAGATTGAGCGCTTGCTGAAGACCAGCGGCCATGGCCATCTGCGCTGGAATGCACAGACCCGGCAGTTGCAGCAGAGCGGTGGTCTGGAGCTGGATTTTTGCGGCATTGCCAAGGGCTTTGCCGTGGATTGGGCGGTGCAAAAGCTGCAGGCGGCTGGCTGGGCTGCGGGCATGTTCGAAATCGGCGGTGAGCTGCGCAGCTGGGGGGAGCGCCCTGATGGGCGGCCCTGGCAGGTGCAACTGGGCACGGGAGGTTCTGTCGAGGCCGAGTCGCTGGTCGTGGCCTGCAGGGAGGGTGCATTTGCCACCTCGGGCGATTTCTGGCATCAGTTCACGCAGGCTGGCAGGCGCTATTCGCACACGCTGGATCCGCGCACGGGCTGGCCGGTGACGCATGATCTGGCCAGCGTGACCGTGTTCCATGAGGAATGCATGCACGCCGATGCGCTGGCCACCGTGCTCACGGTGCTGGGTCCGCAGCAAGGCATGGACTTTGCCCGCCAACATGAGATTGCGGCTGTGCTCACATCGCATCTCGCCTCCGGTGGCAATGAGGCCTGCAGACAGGTGCTCAAGACACCGGCCTGGATCAACCAATTTGAGGCATGACAGTGGAATGGATTTTGACGCCCGAGCGCATCTATGGGGCTATGGGTTTGGTCGCGGCCTATGCAGGCATGTGCTGGGGTATTGGCACCAAGGTACGAAAGCAGCGACTGGCCGATGAGGCCGAGAGCAATGTCTCGCAGGGCGATGCTGCTGCGCCTGCCGTCCTGGTCGCCTATGCCAGCCAGACGGGGCAGGCCGAAGCTCTGGCCCGTGCCACGGTAAAGATGCTGGTCGACGGCGGTCTGCAGGTGCGCCTGCTGCCTGTCGAGAAGCTGACGAGCGAGCTGCTGCAGCAATATGAACACAGCCTGTGGCTGCTGTCCACCACGGGCGAGGGCGATGCACCCGACCATGCGCTGGGCTTTGTGCAGCAGCTCATGGCCACTCAGCCTGCGCTGACCCAGCACCAAAGCCTGGTGCTGGCGCTGGGTGATCGTGAATACCAGGAGTTCTGTGCGTTTGGTGTGGAGGTGCACGAATGGTTGCAGACCAGCGGCGCGCGCAGCGATCTGGTCTGCGTGGACAATATGGATGCCTCGAGCTTGCAGAGCTGGCAGACTCAGGTCGCTCAGATGCGACAGGACTTGCTGGGCGAGTCTGCGCCCGCCCAGGAACCGGATTCGGACTGGTTGCAGGCGCCGGTCAGCATACCCTTTGTGCTTGGTCGGCGGCGTTTGCTCAATCCCGGCAGCCAGGGCGGGGCGCTATACCTGCTGGAGTGGACGCCGCAGTCCGGCGAGCTGCCGCACTGGGAGTCGGGCGATCTGGTGTCTCTGTGCGTGCCCGCCGACCCTGAGCGCGCGCGCGACTATTCGATCGCCTCGATCACGGCCGACGGCAGCCTGCAACTGCTGGTGCGCGAGAGCACGCGCGCCGATGGTTCGCCGGGCCTTGCGTCGAACTGGTTGTGCTGCGGCATGGCCGAGGGAGATGTGCTGCCGCTGACCTTGCGCGAGCACCGCGGCTTCAGACTCGGTGACAACGCCGGGCGACCGCTGATTCTGATCGGCAATGGCTCGGGCCTGGCGGGCCTTCTCAGCCATATCAAGGCCCGTGTGCAGCAGGAGCTAGGTGATCAATGGCTGTTGTTCGGAGAGCGCAGTCCACAGCATGACGCGCTATTTGCCGATCAATTGGGCGCATGGTTCAGGCAGGGCCGACTGGCACGGCTGGATCATGCCTGGTCGCGCAACGGCAAGGATTCGCGCTATGTGCAGGATTTGCTGCGCAGCCATGCAGAGGAAGTCCGGCAATGGGTGGAGCGTGGTGCGGCCATCTATGTTTGCGGCAGCCTGAACGGCATGGGCCAAGGCGTGCATCTGACGCTGCAGGCCATTCTGGGCGAGGCCAAGGTGGCCGAGCTGTTGGGCTCGGGTCGCTACCGGCGCGATGTGTATTGAGCACGTCCAGGCGGGGGATGGCAGCAGGCCCTGTCACCGTCTTGGAGCAGGACTGCACCGCATCCTATAGGTACCGCACCGCTCGGACATCGGGCAGGATGGATCAGAGGGCGTCTTCACCCGATCGATATGGCCGATCCTGGAGGGCCTGCTTGCGGTCTTCGGCGGACATGGCATGTGCCGCAGACAGCAGTTCTGCGGATCGTATGAGGTGCTGCCTTCCATCCGCATTGCAGCTGCGATACCCGTGAAGGAGGCGGAGTTCATCGTCTGACAGAGCCTCTGCAGGGTGAACTGCCGGTGTGCGGTGTCCTGCCAGCACATACAACAGGTCCACTCCG
Organism: Comamonas sp. Z1; assembly: GCF_008121555.1. NCBI lineage: Bacteria > Pseudomonadati > Pseudomonadota > Betaproteobacteria > Burkholderiales > Comamonadaceae > Comamonas > Comamonas sp. Z1. The sequence goes on along the minus strand of NZ_VOQT01000003.1, from coordinate 430,596 downwards.
TGTGCGCTCAGCGCGGTCATCTGAAAGCCATCCGGCGCTGTCTTGCCGGATTCCCAGGAAAAAAGAGTTTGCTTCGTAGTGCCAGCAAGTGCAGCGAAGGCCGGCTGGCTCATGCCCAGCCGGTTTCTTTCTTCGCGCAGCCGTTCCCCTAGGGTCATAAAAACTTGTCCAAGGTGTATTGCATGGGAAAGAAATCTTTCCCATAATTCGCCAAAAGCACGACGACGTGCTTCAACCTAAATAATTAGGCGAAAGGCTACCAGATGCATCCCGAGCAAATCAAAGCGGCGCTGCGCATGAAAGGCATTTCCCCCACGGCATTGGCGTCCGAAATGTGCGTGGCCAACAGCAGCGTGTCGCAAGTCATCAGCGGTCGTGCGGTATCGGCCCGCATTCGACAGCGCATTGCAGAAATCACAGGCATGCCCGTCGACATGCTCTGGCCGCCTGTCAACGAGCGCCATGCACTGCACAGCACACGCCCAGAAGGAGCGGACGCGCGTATCGCAAGGGGGGCGTCATGAGTCGCACGGCGTGCCGCAATCACACGGCCCTGCGCGGCAGGAGAGGCGTTTAATGAGCTTTGGAATTGCAGCACTGATTTTCTTGGCCGGTCTCCTCTGCGGATGTCTCATGGGCATTGCCGGCGTCGTGACGGCTTTGGACGGTTACTGAGGGACAGCGCTCAAGCTTGTGGACCTCCCATGGCCGGGGCTGCCGGGGAGGCGTTCGCCGCACCGAGACCCGAACGTGCGCACGCGTCTCCATGCCTGTGGAGCCCATGTCCTGGCTGCCCGGCAGCTGCAGTCTTGCAGGAATGTGCGGTTCAGGGGGCAAGCATGGCGGGGCACGATGGCGGAGATAGCCCGGGGTCAGCTTCGTGAGGGCCGCGCCAATCGGAGGGCCGCGCGGTTGTCGGAAAGACCTGCCGGCCGGTTCCGTCCTGACCAGCGTTCGCGGCCGTGATTCCGTCGGCGTCGAGACCGAGGCATGCACACATGCATTGCTGCGGTAAAGCCGTCCCAGTCGCGTCGGCCTGTACGCGACACTTGCCTCAGAAATACAAAAAGCTGGCTCGGGCCAGCTTTTTTGTGGTCAGCGCAAGCGCAGTGCTTACTTGACGTGCTTGCCGATCAGACCGGCCATCTCGAACATGGAGACTTGGGGCTTGCCGAAGACTTCCTTGAGCTTGGCGTCGGCGTTGATCATGCGCTTGTTGGCAGCGTCTTGCAGGTTGTTGGCCTTGATGTAGACCCACAGCTTGCTGATGATTTCAGTACGGGGCAGGGGATCCTTGCCAACCACGGCAGCCAGAGCGGCGCTGGGGGTCAGAGGTTTCATGAAGGCAGCGTTGGGAGTGCGCTTCTTAGCGGCGGGAGCTGCTGCCGGTGCTGCAGCGGGTGCCTTCTTTGCAGTTGCCATATTGCTTATTCCTAATTGGGTAGTGGACTTATCACCAGCGAAATACAGCTGCAATCCACTGGCTGAGTCTGATGCTAATGGCAAAAAATCGCTCTTCCAAGCTAGTGGGCTGTTTTTTTGCCTCGATTTGTTGCTCTCAGGCCCTTTAGTGTCCGTTTTCACGGGTTTTTCCTCGAGAGTGTTGTGAAAAAGTTGCTCTCTGTGTGTGTCCGCTGGTGCTTGTGCTATGTCAGGTGCTCAGGGCAAGATGCGGGAGACTTGGTTCTGTGGAGATTTTCATGAGCGATTCCTCGGCTTCTCTTGGCTTCAGCACCTGCGATTTGTGCGATGCGCATATCAGCGATGACAGCAGCGACTTTCGTGTGCTGCCGCCCGTGTTCCACAGCTATGGCGGGAATGTCGGCTTTATGGGGGAGGTCAGCACCGTGCAGTGTCTGGACGACAACAGCCTGGTGCGAGCGGCGCTGGCCGAGCCGGGAGGTGGTCGTGTGCTGGTGGTCGATGGCGGCGGTTCGCTGCGCCGCGCTCTGGTGGGGGGGAATGTGGCGACATCGGCGGCCCAGAACGGCTGGGCCGGGGTGCTTGTCTATGGCTGCGTGCGCGACGTGGGCGAGCTGAAATCCACGCCCGTGGGTCTGTATGCGCTGGCGCTCAACCCCATGCCTACCGTCAAGCAAGGTCAGGGACTGCGCGATGTCTATGTGCAGATCGCCGGCCTGTGGATTCGCCCGGGCGACTGGCTGTATGCCGACGCCGACGGCATTGTGCTGAGCCGCCGCAATCTGCTTTCTTGATTGAAATCGACGGCGCCTAGCGCCTGATCTGAAATGAACCGGGCCAGGTTGCAATCACCACGCTGGTCAGTGCTATGCCGAAGGCCAGCAATTGCATGCTGCCGATGCGCTCGCCCAGGGCCAGCATGCCCACCACAGCGGCGCTGATGGGTAGCAGCACGGTAAAAATGCCGGCCCGTGATGCGGGCACGGCGCGCAATCCCGTCATCCACAGCCACACCGTCCAGACGCAGGCGGCCAGAGCGTAAAACAGCAACAGACCCCACGCTGGCACCGAAACCCGGGAAAAATCAAACTGCCAGGCCAGATAGAGCCCGGCGGGTGTGGAAAGCACAAACCCCCAGAGATTGATCAGCGCCGTAATGCGTTTGGGGCTTACGCTGGCGGTGAGCTTTTTGCCGATCACGGCATATGCGGCCTCGCACAGCACGGCGGCAATCAGCAGCAACTGGCCCAGGCCTTGCTGGGGATGTGCGGCAAGGCTGCTGCTTTCGGTTTTGCTCAAGGCATTCAGCCCTATGCCGGCCACTGCGAAAGCAATGGCTGTCCATGTACGTGCGCCAACGGCTTCGCGCAGAAAAAGCCAGCTCATGATGGCGACTGCGGCAGGAATTGCGGCCATGGTCACGCCCGCCGTGACCGCGCTGGTCAAGGCCACGCCGCTGATCATGCAGAGCGTGAAAAGGAAATTGCCGAAGAAGGACTCAAAAAACAGCAGCCACTTGGTCTGTCTGGTCAGAGTTGTCTCGTGCGCCGGTGGCCTGAGCCAGCCCAGCATGGCCACGGCACCGATGCCAAAGCGCAGCCAAGCCAGCAGCATGACCGGAAAGATGGCAGCCAGAGGCTTGGACAAGGCCACATAGCTTCCTACCAAAGACATGCTGAGCGCCAGGCAGAGATAGGCGATGGGGCGGCTGGGCGTGTGCATGGCGAAATGAATTTCAATGACAAGAGAAGGTGATGCAAAGCAGTGTGGCAGGGCTGTTGCATGCATTTGACCCAGGGGAGGGAACTGTTGTTTTTTGGTTCTCGCCGCCTTGGGTGCCATGTCTTTGTCGTGTCACCTGTTTTTGTTCAAGTGGCTTGGCCTGTCTTCGTGCTGGGTAAATGAGCAGATCAAGACAGGCACCGGGACTTTTTTCGTACTGCGTTTAAAGGATGCCGACTCCGAAGGCCATGCTTCCGCAAATTTTTCATGAAGCAAGAATTCAATTTCTTATTATGAAAAATTGAAATGTTGCGCTGCCGCAAAATTTCTCAATACGAGAAATGCGTTTTCTTATTGTGAAAAATAAAAATAAGCCATTGATTTTATTGAATATAAATTTCAGTCTTTTATAAGACATAAGACTCTGCGGAAGAACGTTGCAGACATAAAGTAGATCCCAAGGACGAACACCAATTCATCTTGTTTTAACCGCTAAGGAGTGCACCATGCCCCAATCCCTGACTCAGCAACTGAGCCGTGAACAGCAAATCGCAGCCCTCGAAAAAGACTGGGCACAGAACCCACGCTGGAAGAGCGTCAAGCGCGGTTACAGCGCTGCCGATGTGGTGCGTCTGCGTGGCAGCCTGCAGCCAGAGTACACCCTGGCCCAGCGCGGTGCTGAAGTGCTGTGGGACAAGATCAACGGCAGCTCGAAGAAGGGCTATGTGAACGCCTTCGGTGCCATCTCTGCAGGCCAGGCCATGCAGCAGGCCAAGGCCGGTCTGGAAGCCGTGTACCTGTCGGGCTGGCAAGTAGCTGCCGACGGCAATACCTCCGAGACCATGTACCCCGACCAGTCGCTGTACGCCTATGACTCCGTGCCCACCATGGTGCGCCGCATCAACAACACCTTCAAGCGCGCCGATGAAATCCAATGGGGCAAGGGCATCAACCCCGGCGACAAGGAGTTCATCGACTACTTCCTGCCCATCGTGGCTGATGCGGAAGCCGGCTTTGGCGGCGTGCTCAACGCGTTCGAGCTGATGAAGAACATGATTCAGGCAGGTGCTGCCGGAGTGCACTTCGAAGACCAGCTGGCTGCGGTCAAGAAGTGCGGTCACATGGGCGGCAAGGTGCTGGTGCCCACCCGCGAAGCGGTCGAAAAGCTGATTGCCGCCCGTTTTGCAGCCGATGTGATGGGCGTGCCCACCATTGTGCTGGCCCGTACCGATGCCGAGGCGGCCAACCTGATCACCAGCAACCATGACGAGAACGACATCCCGTTCCTGACTGGCGAGCGTACGCAAGAAGGCTTCTACCGTGTCAAGAACGGTCTGGAGCAATCCATCAGCCGCGGCGTGGCCTACGCTCCCTATGCGGATCTGGTGTGGTGCGAAACCGGTGTGCCCGATATCGGCTTTGCCCGCGAATTCGCTCAGGCCGTGCACGCAGCCTGCCCAGGCAAGCTGCTGAGCTACAACTGCTCGCCTTCGTTCAACTGGAAGAAGAACCTCAACGACAGCCAGATCGCTTCCTTCCAGGAAGATCTGTCCGCACTGGGCTACAAGTTCCAGTTCATCACGCTGGCCGGCATCCACAGCAACTGGTACAACACCTTCAAGTTCGCCCACGAGTACGCTCGCGGCGAGGGCATGAAGCACTACGTGGAAATGATCCAGGAGCCCGAATTCGCGGCACGTGACAAGGGCTACACCTTTGTCTCGCACCAGCAGGAAGTGGGCGCAGGCTACTTCGACGATGTGACCACCGTGATCCAGGGCGGCTCTTCCAGCGTCAAGGCGCTGACCGGTTCCACCGAGGAAGAGCAGTTCCATTGAGTCGCGCTGAATCGTGATTCTGTCTAGGTAGAAAAAGTGGGGTTATGCGCCCGGGGCGAAAGTCTCGGGCGCTTTTTTGTTTGCCGGGTTAAAATGGCGCGACTTCAATTCACAAGGGCGAGAAAGGCATCAACGGTTATGACACCGCGAACTACATCGGAGATGTACTTCAGCTGCTGATGGCAGCTGGCGGTTCGCGCCTGCCCGAGATTTCTCGACACCCTCATCAAAGCGCGGACTGGTTCCGCGCTTTTTGCTTTCAGGCAACTCCAAAGCTCTGGCGCTGGCTTTCCCCCACACAAATTTGGTTTGACAAGGAATTTCATGATCAACATCACGCTCCCCGATGGCTCCAAGCGCGAATATCCGGGCCCGGTTTCGGTCGCTGAAGTCGCTGCTTCGATCGGCTCCGGCCTGGCCAAGGCGGCACTTGCCGGCAAGATCAACGGCAAGGTCGTGGACACCAGCTTTGTGATCGAGCAGGATTCGCCGCTGTCCATCATCACCGCCAAGGATGCCGACGGTCTGGAGGTGATCCGCCACTCCACCGCTCACTTGCTGGCCTATGCCGTCAAGGAGCTGTTTCCCGATGCGCAGGTCACCATCGGCCCTGTGATCGAAAACGGTTTCTACTACGACTTCTCGTACAAGCGTCCCTTCACTCCTGAAGATCTGGCTGCCATCGAAAAGAAGATGACCGAGCTGGCGAACAAGGACGAGCAGGTGGTGCGCCGCGTGCTGCCGCGCGACGAGGCCGTGCAGTACTTCAAGGGCATCGGCGAAGCCTACAAGGCAGAGATCATTGCCTCCATCCCCAGCAACGAGGATGTGAGCCTGTATCGCGAAGGCGCCTTCGAAGATCTGTGCCGTGGCCCCCACGTGCCCAGCACCGGCAAGCTCAAGCACTTCAAGCTGATGAAAGTGGCCGGTGCCTACTGGCGTGGCGACCATCGCAACGAGATGCTGCAGCGCATCTACGGTACCGCTTGGGCAACCAAGGACGAGCTCAAGGACTATCTGTTCAGGTTGGAAGAAGCCGAAAAGCGCGACCATCGCAAGCTTGGGCGCGAACTCGATCTGTTCCACATCGACGAACACTCGCCCGGCACCGTGTTCTGGCACCCCAAGGGCTGGGCGGTCTGGCAGCAGGTCGAGCAGTACATGCGCCGCGTCTATCAGGACAACGGCTACCAGGAAGTCAAGGCTCCGCAGATTCTGGACAAGGGCCTGTGGGAGAAGACCGGCCACTGGGACAAGTACCGCGAAAACATGTTCACCACCGATTCGGAAAAGCGTGAATATGCCTTGAAGCCCATGAACTGCCCGGGCCACATCATCATCTTCAAGCAAGGCATCAAGAGCTATCGCGATCTGCCGCTGCGCTTTGGCGAGTTCGGCAACTGCCATCGCAACGAGCCCACCGGTTCGCTGCACGGCATCATGCGCGTGCGTGCCTTCACACAGGACGATGGTCACATCTTCTGTACCGAAGACCAGATCCAGGCCGAGGTGACGGCTTTCACCTCGCTGCTGCAGAAGGTGTATGCCGACTTCGGCTTCACCAACATCCTGTATCGCCTGTCGACCCGTCCCGAAAAGCGCATCGGCACCGATGAAGCCTGGGACAAGGCCGAGAACGCGCTGGCCGAAGGTCTGCGTGCATCGGGTTGCGAGTTCGAGTATCTGCCGGGCGAGGGCGCGTTCTACGGCCCGAAGATCGAGTACACCCTGAAGGATGCGCTGGGCCGTGAATGGCAGTGCGGCACCATCCAGGTGGACCCGAACATGCCCGAGCGTCTTGATGCGGAATTCGTGGGCGAGGATGGCGAGCGCCATCGCCCCATCATGCTGCACCGCGCGATTCTGGGTTCGCTCGAGCGTTTCATCGGCATTTTGGTCGAGCATCACTCCGGCGCGCTGCCTGCCTGGCTGGCTCCCGTGCAGGCTGCTGTGCTCAATATCACGGACGCTCAGGCCGACTATGCGCAGGAGGTTGCGCAGAAGCTGCAAAAAGCATTGCCGAATCAAAGCCTTAGGGTAGTGACAGATCTGCGCAATGAAAAGATTACGTATAAAATACGCGAGCATTCCATGCAGAAGCTGCCCTACATCCTCGTCGCAGGCGACAAGGAGAAGGCTGCTGGTGCGGTTGCAGTGCGCGCCCGGGGTAACAAAGACCTCGGTGTGATGTCGGTTGATGCATTCATTGAATTGCTCGCCAAGGACATCACGGCCAAGGCCTGAAGCAGATTAATTTTTGTGGCGGGCCGGTCAGCGTGCAAGGCACGCTAGCCGGCTACGCTGTTGTAGCCATTTCAATCCAAGGGTGAAAACCATAGCTACTGAATTTCGCGATCGGCGCCACCGTGAAGAGCGCAAGCATCGACTGAACCGAGAAATCATGGCGCCTGAAGTGCGTCTGTCTGGTCCCGACAACGAGCCTCTGGGCATCGTGCCGCTGCAAGAAGCGCTGCGCATGGCCGGCGAGCTGGATGTCGACTTGGTGGAAATTGCGGCCAACGCATCTCCTCCGGTCTGCCGTCTGATGGATTACGGCAAGTTCAAGTACCAGGAACAGAAGAAGGCTGCTGAAGCCAAGGCCAAGCAGACCGTCATCGAAATCAAGGAAGTGAAGTTCCGCCCTGGTACGGATGATGGTGACTACAACATCAAGCTGCGCAATATCCGCCGTTTTCTGGCGGATGGCGACAAGTGCAAGATCACGCTGCGTTTCCGCGGTCGTGAAATCACGCACCAGCAGCTGGGTCTGAATCTGCTCAACCGTCTGCGTGACGATCTGGCTGATTCCATCCAGGTGGAGCAGTTCCCCAAGCTGGAAGGCCGTCAGATGATCATGATGGTGGCACCGGCTCGTGCAGGCGGCAAGAAGCCCGCCGGTGGTGCAAAACCACAGGCTGATGGCGCCGCAGCTGCACCTGAGGCTGCAGATAAGGCATAATTGCGGTTTTGCCTTATCGGCAAAAGTGGGCTTGGCCCACTTTTGTTTTATGCGGCAGACAAAGAATTTGCAGGCTTGCCTGCAAGACGTCAGCCCGGCCTGGCCGGACTGACAAACAAGTGCCTCGGAGGCCAGCGAAGTGTGTGCGGGTTGCACACCGCCTTGCGAGCACAAATTCAATAGGAGCATTCACATGCCCAAAATGAAGACCAAGAGCAGCGCGAAGAAGCGTTTTCGCGTTCGTCCCGGTGGTACCGTCAAGCGCGGTCAAGCCTTCAAGCGTCACATCTTGACCAAGAAGACCACGAAGAACAAGCGTCACCTGCGTGGCATTGTCAACGTGCATTCCGGCGATATGGGCTCCATCGCAAAGATGTTGCCTTCCGCAGGCCTGTAATTCACTGACGAACTAGGAGAAAACACATGCCTCGCGTCAAACGTGGTGTAACGGCTCGCGCCCGTCACAAAAAAGTTCTGAATCTGGCCAAGGGTTTCCGCGGTCGCCGTGGTAACGTCTTCCGCGTTGCCAAGCAAGCGGTCATGAAGGCTGGTCAATATGCCTACCGTGACCGTCGTACCAAGAAGCGCGTGTTCCGTCAGCTGTGGATCGCTCGTATCAACGCTGCTGCACGTGAACTGGGTCTGACTTACAGCCAATTCGCCAACGGCCTGAAGAAGGCTGCCATCGAAATCGACCGCAAGATGCTGGCCGATATCGCCGTGCACGACAAGGCTGCTTTTGCAGCTATCGTCGACCAAGTCAAGGCCAAGCTGGCTGCCTGAGGTCACGATCGGTAGTTACTCTTGTAGGTCTTTTGCAGACAAGAATCCCCAAAGGCATTTGCCGATGGGCGAGCATCTTGCTTGAACTTGATTGCAGAAGTCGTGTCTTGTTCAGTAGCTGCTGATGCACAAACAGCAAGGGCTAGGGCTTGAAAAGGCACTAGCCCTTGTTTATTTTTACAAGTCGATAAAGAGTCGATATGAACGAGTTGGATTCTCTGGTCGAAAGCGCACAGCAACTGTTTGCGCAAGCCCACACCCCCGCTGATCTGGAAAATGCCAAGGCGCAGTTTCTGGGCAAGTCGGGCAAGATGACCGAGCTCATGAAGGGCATGGCGCAGCTTTCCGTCGAAGAGAAAAAGTCGCGCGGCGCCGCCATCAACGTGGCCAAGCAGGCGATCGAAGCGGCCTTGACCGCCCGTCGCAAGGCTTTGGCAGACGCCGAGCTGCAGGCCCATCTGAAGGCCGAGGTGCTAGATGTGACTCTGCCCGGTCGCCGTCGTGGCGCGGGAGGGTTGCACCCTGTCTCCATCACCATGGAGCGTATCGAGGGCATCTTCGGCTCCATGGGCTTTGATGTGGCCCAGGGCCCCGAGATCGAATCCGACTGGTTCAACTTCACAGCGCTGAACACGCCCGAAGACCATCCCGCGCGCTCCATGCACGACACCTTCTATGTCGAAGGCGGCACCCAGCACGCGCCCAATCTGCTGCGCACGCACACCAGCCCCATGCAGGTGCGCCATGCCGTGCAGCATGTGAAGAATTACCGCAACGCGCTCGATGCCGGTCAGACCATGCCCGAGATCCGCGTGATTGCTCCCGGCCGCACCTACCGTGTGGACTCGGATGCCACCCACTCGCCCATGTTCCACCAGTGCGAAGGCCTGTGGATCGGCGAGAACGTGAGCTTCAAGGACCTGAAGGTCGTGTTCACCGACTTCTGCAAGACCTTTTTCGAGCAGGATGATCTGGTGCTGCGCTTTCGCCCCAGCTTCTTCCCGTTCACCGAGCCTTCGGCCGAAATCGACATCCAGTTCCAGAGCGGCCCGCTGGCCGGCAAGTGGCTGGAAGTGGCGGGCTCCGGCCAGGTGCACCCCAATGTGGTGCGCAACATGGGGCTGGATCCCGAAAAATACATCGGCTTTGCCTTTGGCATGGGCCCCGACCGCCTGACCATGCTGCGTTATGGCGTGAACGACCTGCGCCTGTTCTTCGACGGCGACATCCGTTTTCTGTCGCAGTTTCAGTAATAAAAAAGTGAGCTGCTAGCGCATACTATGAAATGATTTCAGATAGTTTTGATGCTGAAATCCATATGTACCAAGCGCTGATAGCTCATCTTTTTGAGATACGCATGCCCAGCCAGTGGCAGACCGCTTGCGGTGCGACTGGCATGAACGCCAAAGAGTCTGACTATGCAATTTCCTGAATCCTGGTTGCGCGAATACTGCAACCCCAACCTGACCACCCAGCAGCTGGCCGATACCCTGACCATGGCCGGTCTGGAAGTGGAAGAGCTGGATCCTGTGGCGCCTCCCTTCACCGGCATCGTGGTCGGTGAAATCAAGGAAGCCGTGCAGCACCCCGACGCCGATCGCCTGCGCGTATGTAAGGTGGATATCGGCCAGCCCGAGCTGCTGGACATTGTCTGCGGCGCGCCCAATGCGCGTGTGGGCATCCGCATTCCCTGCGCCACCGTGGGCGCCGAGCTGCCTCCCGGTGCCGATGGCAAGCCCTTCAAGATCAAGATCGGCAAGCTGCGCGGCGTGCAGAGCTTTGGCATGCTGTGCTCGGCCAAGGAGCTGGGCATCGACGAAGACGCCAGCGGCCTGCTGGAGTTTCCCGCCGATGCGCCGCTGGGTCAGAACGTGCGCGAGTACCTGAACCTGGACGACACGCTGTTCACGCTGAAGTTGACGCCCAATCTGGCGCACTGCCTGAGCGTCTACGGTGTGGCGCGCGAGCTGTCGGCGCTGACCGGCACGCCTCTGAAAGCCCTGTCCTTCCCCGCTGCTGCTGTGGCCTTGCAGGACAAGCTGCCGGTCAAGATTGACGCCACCGATCTGTGCGGCCGTTTCTCGGGCCGTATCGTGCGCAATGTCAACACGCAAGTGAAGACGCCTCAGTGGATGGTGGACCGTCTGGCACGCTGCGGCCAGCGCTCGGTCAGCCCCCTGGTCGACATCTCCAACTATGTGATGTTCGAGCTGGGCCGTCCCAGCCATATCTTCGATCTGGACAAGATCAGCGGCGGACTGAATGTGCGCTGGGGCAAGGAGGGCGAAACGCTCAAGCTGCTCAACGGCAACACCATCAAGATCGACGATTTCCTCAAAGTCGGCGTGATTGCCGATGACAAGCAGGTTGAATCGCTGGCCGGCATCATGGGCGGCGACGCCACGGCCGTGTCCGACGACACCAGGAACATCTACATCGAAGCCGCGTTCTGGTTCCCCAAGGCCGTGGCCGGCCGTTCGCGCCACTTCAACTTCTCGACCGATGCCGGTCACCGTTTCGAGCGCGGCGTGGACCCCGAGTTCACCACCGAGCACATCGAGCGCATCACCGCGCTGGTGCTGGAAATCTGCGGCACGCCCGAGACGCAAGTCGGCGCCATGGACGACCAGAAGCCCAATATGCCCGCCTCCAAGGCTGTGCAACTGCGCGTGGCGCGTGCGGCCAAGGTCATCGGCATGGCCGTGACGCAGCAGCAATGCCTGGATGCCCTGAACGGCCTGGGTCTGCCTGCCACCGTGGCTTCGGAGGGCGTGATTTCGGTGACTGCTCCTACGTTCCGCTTCGACATCAATCTGGAAGAGGATCTGATCGAAGAAGTGGCCCGCATGATCGGCTACGAAAACCTGCCGACCACCAAGCCGCTGGCCCCGATCTCGCCCAAGCTGCGCGCCGAGAACGAGCGCAGCCCCTATGCCGTGCGCCACGAACTGGCGGGCCTGGGCTACCAGGAAACCATCAACTTCAGCTTTGTCGAAGAAAAGTGGGAGCAGGAGCTGGCTGGCAACAGCAGCGCCATCAAGCTGCTCAACCCCATTGCCAGCCATCTGAGCGTGATGCGCTCGTCCCTGCTGGGTTCGCTGCTGCAAGTTTTGAAGTTCAACGTGGACCGCAAGGCTCAGCGCGTGCGCGTGTTCGAGCTGGGCCGTGTGTTCTTCAAGGACGAGTCCGTGGTCGACTCCGACACCACGGTCAAGGGCTTTTATCAGCCCATGCGCGTGGCGGGTCTCGCTTACGGCGCTGCCGACCAGTTGCAGTGGGGCAGGGCAGAAGTCAAGGTCGACTTCTACGATGTCAAGGGCGATTTGGAAGCACTGCTGGCCCCGGCCAAGCCCGTGTTCGAGCCTGCCGAGCACCCCGCCATGCACCCCGGCCGCTGCGCGCGCGTGCTGCTGGACGGCAAGGCCATCGGCTTTGTCGGCGAGCTGCATCCCCAATGGCGCCAGGAATGGGATCTGGCCCAGGCTCCCGTGATGTTCGAGCTGGAGCTCGATGCCGTGCTGGCCCGCCAGGTTCCCGTGTTCAAGCCCGTGGCCAAGCACCAGGCCGTGGAGCGCGACATTGCCGTAGTCGTCAAGGAGGCCGTGACCCACGCCCAGGTGATGGAAGCCGTGCAGCAAGGTGTGCAGGGCGGCATTCTGCGCTCGGCCGCGCTGTTCGATGTATTCCGTCCCAAGAAGCTCAAGGCTGGCGAGGAAGCGGCGCCGGGCAGCCTGGCTCAGGACGAGAAGAGCCTGGCCGTGCGTCTGACGCTGGGCAGCGACACTGCGTCGCTGACCGATGCGGAAATCGATGCCGCCATGCAGGGCACAATTGCGGCTCTGGTTGAACGCGTTGCGGCTCGCCTGCGTTGATATGTTCAATCCACAAGGAGATCGACCCATGGAGCTTGCCGTAGAGAGCATCGACAGCCCCGCGTTGACCAAGGCGCAGCTGGCCGATCTGCTGTTTGACGAAATCGGTTTGAACAAGCGCGAAGCCAAGGACATGGTGGATGCGTTTTTCGATCTGATCTCGCAAAAGCTGGTGGAGGGCGAAGATGTCAAGCTTTCGGGCTTTGGCAACTTCCAGATCCGCACCAAGGCGCCACGGCCCGGTCGCAACCCGCGCACCGGTGAGCTGATTCCCATCGCTGCGCGCCGCGTGGTGACCTTCCATGCCAGCAGCAAGCTCAAGGAGCTGATTCAGGGCGAAGGCTCGGGGTCATAAGCGATTGGTAAATCCACTGATGCGCGGACAGGCTAAGCATCGGTGACTGAGGAGCTGACAGTTTTGCGTCGCGAGTGGTGCAAGGTCCTGTCAGCTCTTCGCGCTATATTGCTAGGACTTGCGCAAACAGGAATGCATGGTGGGCATTTCTAATGACAAAACACCGTGCCTGATCCGGATTTGTGCAAGTCGTGATTGCATATCTTTCACCCATCCCTTCACTGACCGCTTGCAACCAGCCATGGCTTCTTCTTTGCCAGCAATTCCCGCCAAGCGCTATTTCACCATCGGTGAGGTCGCGGATCTTTGCGACGTCAAGCCTCATGTGCTGCGTTACTGGGAGCAGGAGTTTGTGCAGCTCAAGCCCATGAAGCGTCGTGGCAACCGCCGCTACTACCAGCATCATGAGGTGTTGATGGTGCGTCGCATTCGCGAGCTGCTTTACGAGCAGGGCTTCACCATCAGCGGTGCACGAAATCGTCTGCGCGAACTGGTGACGGGTCACGGCAAAGCAGTCGAGCAGCAGCCGGTGCTTGTGCATCCGGCCCAGCCCCTGCAGGGACAAGAGCTGGCGCAAAGCCATCTGCTGGCTGCAATGCTGGAGCAGGGCCGTTCGGAGCCTGCCGGTACAATGGGCATTGAAGAGGTCAAAGAGGAGCTTTTGCAGATCAGGGCGCTGCTTTCTCTTTGATGTCGAATTTCTGTGTATAATTCAAGTCTTCGGAATGTAGCGCAGCCTGGTAGCGCACTTGCATGGGGTGCAAGGGGTCGCGAGTTCGAATCCCGCCATTCCGACCAATTAGACAAGGGCTTCTGACTATTCAGTCAGGAGCCCTTTTTCTATTTCAGATCAATTCATTGTCAATTGTTCGATTACGACTTTGACTTTGGATGTAGGCTGATTTCACTTTGTAACGCGTGCACCGCTATGATGGTTGCGGTGCTGGAAGCGGTATTGATTCTTAATTTCTTTGATATAAAGAAGGAATGAAAAGAATTGCCAATTCCCGGCAAAAAATTCGGAGTTCGGCTGGTTGAGTGGTTTTTTGAAACAAATCCTTGCATGCCTTGTGCTAGATTTGCAACTGAATCCATTTGTTTGATGGTGTTGCCAGGAGATCTGCCATCAACGCACGGCTTCGCATGCAGGGTTATGCGTCAAGAACACCGGCCGGAAACCGGAGGCTCCGCCTTGCTATCGTGGAAAGGAAAATCTCCAAATGCGCTGTGTCTAGCCGATAGACGCTCCACAGCCTGTCCGCGCGATTTGTTTGGTCAAGGGATTGGCGATGTCATCCTTTCACCACTGCTAAGTGGTGGGTCGTCAAGCAAAAATAGTGAGTTTTGTCGATCAGGCAACAAGCTTGACCTGACCGTCAGTCTCCTGTGCGGTGTTGGCATGACGCCAAAGGCTGTGAGCACGAGAGTTACAGAATTCCATTTTGCGAGTTCTGAGGCCGTATGCAATGCCTTTTCGGGCAGCAGCGAGCCGATCCGCATTAACAACCAGCTTCCGCGGGAACGATTTGCAGAAGTCGCACCGATTGCTCTCGCCAATTTGTTGGCGGGCTAGGCATCGCATTGCCCGGTCGGAGTCAAACAAGAGGGATAACAATGACAATGAAATTCAGTCAGATTGCACAAGTGGTAGCCACTCTGGGTGTGGCCTCGTGGGCCATGGGGGGTATGGCTCAGACGACCATGAATGCGCAACAAGCCAACGAGCAGGGTGTTGCACTGCAAAAGGTTGTCGAGCAGGCACTGATGACTCATCCCGAAGTGCAGGCGCGCTTTCAGGATTTCAGTTCGTCCGCTGAGGGTCAGAACGTGGCTCGGGGAGGTTGGCGTCCGCAAGTCACCGCGCAAGGTTGGGTCGGTCGCGAGTGGCGCAGCCATATTCAGGATGCTCCATCGCAGAACTGGAACCGTCCGGGCTGGAACCTGCAACTGCGTCAGCTGATCTTTGATGGCTTCACCACTAGCAGCAATATCCGTCAGTTGGGCTTTGAGAAGCTGGCCAAGTTCTACGATCTGCGCGCCACCACTGAAAATTTGGCCAATGATGTTGTCGCCGCCTATCTGGATGTGCAGCGTTATCGCGAAATGGAGAAGCTGGCCCGTGAAAATTTCGGCACCCACCAGGTGACGCTGGGGCAGTTGCGTGAGCGCCAGCAGTCCGGCGTGGGCCGCGGTGTTGACCTGGAGCAGGCAAGTGGTCGTCTGTCGCTGGCGCAGACCAATCTGATGACCGAGAGTAACAATCTCAACGATGTGCTGCAGCGCTACCGCCGCGTGGTGGGTGAGTATCCTGCGGCCACGCTGGACCCGGTGCCCGATGTGAGTGCCAAGCTGCCTGCTTCCGGGGCGGCCAAGGATTTCGGCGCGTCGCTGCGCGCGAGTCCGCTGCTATTGTCGAAGCAGGCTCTGGTGCAAGCGGCAGAGGCCGGTCAGAAGGCTGCCAAGGGGGCGCATATGCCCAAGCTCGAGCTGCTGGCATCCACGGGGCGTGATCGTGATCAGAACTCGCCGGCCTACTGGGATGTGCAGAGTTCGCGAGTGCAGCTGATGCTGACTTACAACCTGTATCGCGGTGGTGCGGACGAGGCACGCCTGCGTCAGACGATTGCCCAGGGCTATGCCGCACAGGATGTGCGCGATTACACCTGCCGCAACCTCCAGCAGGAGCTGTCGATTACCTGGAACAACATGGCCCGCCTGCGTCAGCAAACGCCGTTCCTGCGTGAGCATGTTCTCTCTACGGCCAAGGTCCGCGTGGCGTATCAGCAGCAATTCAAGATCGGTCAGCGTTCGCTGCTGGATCTGCTCAATACGGAAAACGAGTTGTTCGATGCCCAGCGTGCCCTGGTCAACGCTCAATATGACCTCAAGAAGGCCGAGTACCAGTGGCTGACTTTGTCCAGCCAAATTCTGCCTGTGCTGGGGCTCGCGCAGCCGCATGACGACAGCCGTCCGGATGAGCAGCAGGCACTGAACTTGCCGGATGATCTGCTGCGTAGCTGCAAATCCTCGGTGCCGGACACCAGCAATCTGACGCCTGTGCCTGCCAGCGCAGCGGTTGATCTGGGGGCTCCAGCCCAAGCGCCGGCATCTGGTGCGACGGGCCGCCAGTGATAGCAGGTGGAGTCTGGTGCAGCTTTTAGTGGGAGTTGATGAACAAGATGGATAAAAGCGATTCACCACCGTCGGAGCAGTCCTCCCGGCAGGAGTTGTCGGCACTGGATGCGGATTTCATCCGCGTTCTCGAGGACTTGATTGACGCCTTGCTTGCCAATGGGGCTTTGCGCTTGACGGATCTTCCGCCCCAGGCGCTGGAGAAGCTGAACCAGCGCAAGCAGGCGCGCCAGCGTATGCGTAATTCGCTGGACTTGATTGATGACGACGAAGAGCTTTTATAGGTTGATTGTTGAAGATGACCAGACCAGACTTTGAGCCTTCATTGGCATCGAGCAACGGTACGGATGCGACTCAGAAGGCCGGGCAAGGTTCTTTGCCGGAAGCCGCGGCTGCGGCGGAGCAGGCCGGTCCGGCCTTTCTGGGGGCGCGAAGCTCGGCGCATGCACCGGCCGGGGACTGGCGCATGCCGGCCCATGAGACCCATGCGGATCCCTTGCTGGATTGCCTGGTGCAGCTCACCAACTTGCATGGCAAGCCCTACACCGCGCAGGCACTGAGCAATGGTCTGCCGTTGGTGGATCAGCGCCTGACGCCTTCATTGCTGGCTCGCGCTGCGGCTCGTGCACAGTTCAGCACGCGTATCGTGCAGCGCAGTCTTGACGCCGTTCCTCAGGGCTTGCTGCCGGCAATTTTGATTCTCCATGGGGACCGTGCCTGTCTGTTGCTCAGAGCGCTGGAGAGCGGTCGCTTCCTGTTGCAGTATCCGGAGTCGGAGAGTCCGGTCGAGGTAGAGGCCCAGGCTTTGCTGCAGGACTACGCGGGGCTGATGTGCTTTGTGCGTCCGCAGTTCCGCTTCGAGCCGCGCTCCGTGCAGCAAGGCATGGAGCCCCGCAGCAGTCACTGGTTCTGGGCGGTGATCCTGGAGAATCGGCGCCTGTACCGCGATGCCTTGCTGGCAGCCGTACTCATCAACGTCTTCGCGCTGGCAATGCCTTTGTTCAGCATGAACGTGTATGACCGGGTGGTGCCCAACAACGCGGTGGAAACATTGTGGGTGTTGGCTATCGGCATTTCTTTGGTGCTGATCTTCAACTTTGTGCTGACGACGACGCGTGCCTATGTTGTGGATGCCGCGAGCAAGCGTGTGGATGTGCAGTTGTCCGCGCAGATCATGGAGCGCGTTCTGGACTTGCGCATGGAGAGCCGACCCGCATCCGTCGGTTCGTTTGCGGCCAATCTGCGCTCGTTTGAGTCGGTCCGTGATTTCATTGCGTCTGCAAGTCTCACGACCTTGGTGGATCTGCCTTTTGTGCTTCTGTTTCTGGTGGCGATTGCATGGGTTTCGCCCTGGATGCTGATTCCGCCTGTGGTGGCGATTGCCGCGATCTTGCTGGTTTCCTTCTGGGCCCAGGCACGCATGGAGAGTCTGACGCTCAAGACCTTTCAGGCTTCGTCTCAGCGCAACGCGCTGCTCGTGGAGTCGCTGACCAATCTGGAGGCGGTCAAGACGCTCAATGCCCAAAGCGGAGTGCAGCGTCTGTGGGAGAGCTCCACTCAGTACATTGCCTACATGGGGGGCAAGATCAAGTTCATCTCGTCCGGTACGGTGAACTTCGTTCAGACCTTGCAGCAACTGGTCACCATAGCCGTGGTCGTCATCGGCGTGTATCAGGTGCAGGATGCGTCGCTTTCCATGGGCGGCATCATTGCAGCCTCCATGATTGCAGGGCGTTGTCTGGCACCCTTTGGTCAGGTGGCGGGGCTGATGATGCAGTTTCACAATGCGCGCACCTCGCTCAATTCCATTGACAATTATATGAAGATGCCGGTCGAGCACGAAGCTGAGCGCGAATTCGTCTCACGTCCGGATCTGCGTGGCGCCATCGAGTTTCGCAATGTCAGCTTCAGCTATCCGGGAAGCGAGCAGGCCAGTCTTTCGGGAGTGAGCTTTTCGCTCCGACCTGGCGAACGGGTTGGCATCATTGGGCGTATCGGCTCGGGCAAGACCACGCTTGAAAAGCTGGTCCTGGGGCTGTATCAGCCCAGTGAAGGCTCGGTTCTGATCGATGGTATGGATGCCCGCCAGATAGATCCGGTGGATCTGCGTCGGGCCATCGGGCATGTGCCGCAGGACCCGATGCTGTTCTATGGCAGCTTGAAGCACAACTTGCTGGTGGGTGCGCCATTCGCGGATGAGACAGACATGCTGCATGCGGCACGCATCGCGGGTGTGGATGATTTCGCGGCGCGCAATCCCAAGGGCTATGACATGTTGGTTGGCGAGCGGGGCGAGTCACTTTCTGGCGGCCAGCGCCAATCCATTGCCGTCGCTCGTGCCCTGATCAACGACCCGGCCATATTGTTGCTGGATGAGCCCAGCAGCAATCTGGACAACCAGAGCGAGGCACAGCTCAAACGTCGTCTGGAAGAAGCCTCCCAGGGCAAGACCATTTTGCTGGTCACTCATCGCACGGCCTTGTTGACTTTGGTTGACCGGCTGATCGTGATTGACGGCGGCAGAATTGTTGCCGATGGAGCCAAGGATCAGGTGATCGAAGCCCTGAAGCAAGGGCGGATTGGTGGAGTAGGAGGGCGAGCATGAGCGAGTCCAAACCCCAGAAAAAGCCGTCGCGCTTCAAGGATGCGCTCAAGGCGCGCTGGACGCGACTGGAGCGATGGTTGCTTGACGGCAGCGAGGTTGTCGGAACGCATCAGCCGGATGACCTCAAGGCCGATGCGCAGTGGGCTGCAGGGCAGCAGCAGGCGCGTGGTTCGCGTCTGTTGATATGGGTATCTCTGGTCACCGTGGTGGTTCTGCTGCTATGGGCTTGCCTGGGTCGCATTGATGAAGTGGTGCGAGGCCAGGGTAAGGTGGTTCCTTCGCGTCAGGTTCAGGTGGTGCAGAGCCTGGATGGCGGTATCGTCAAGGAAATTCTGGTGCACCCCGGCGAGCATGTGGAGCAGGGGCAGGTCATCTTGCGCATCGATCCAACGCGCTACAGTTCGTCCCTGGGCGAGAACAAGGCCGAACTTCTGGCATTGAAGGCCAAGGCCGCGCGTCTTCAGGCCCTGGCATCGGGCGAGCCTTTCAAGGCTCCGGAAGATGTGCAGGCTCTGGCGCCTCAGTTGGTGGAGATGGAGCGGCGCATGTGGGAGAGTCGCTCCCAGGAGCTCAACACCAACGTAAATATTGCGCGTGACCAGTTGCGCCAACGTCAGCAGGAGCTGCGCGAAACCCAGGCCAACCGTGACCAGGCCTCCTCCAGTTGCAGCTTGACGTCCGAAGAGCTTTCGGTGACTCGCCCCTTGCTCAAGAGTGGAGCTGTGTCCGAAGTGGATTTGCTGCGCCTGCAACGCGATGTGGCTCGCTTCTGTGGTGAGGCCAAGGCGGCCGGTGCGCAGATCGGGCGCATTCAGGCTGCGATTCAGGAAGCGGAGCGCAAGATTCAGGAGTCGGAGCTGAATATGCGCAATCAGTCTCGCTCCGAGCTCTCGGAAACCCAGGCCAAACTGGGCACCCTGGAGCAAGGCAAGGTGGCGCTGGAGGATCGCGTCAAGCTGGCCGAAGTGCGCTCGCCCGTGCGCGGCACGGTCAACACCTTGATGGCGAATACTGTCGGCGGTGTTGTGCAGCCGGGCAAGGACATCCTGGACATCGTGCCGCTGGATGACACCTTGTTGATGGAAGTGCAGATCAATCCGCGCGATATCGGCTTCCTGCATTTTGGTCAGCAGGCTGAAGTGAAGTTCACTGCCTATGACTTTGCCATCTATGGAGGTCTGCAGGGGAAACTGGAGCAGATCGGTGCCAACACCGTTACCGACGAAAAGGGGAACTCCTTTTATGTCGTGAAGGTGCGCACGGAGAAGGCTCACGTGGGCGATGACTCGCGCCCCATCATTCCTGGTATGCAGGCCGAGGTGCATATCCTCACGGGCAAGCGCACCTTGATGCAGTATCTGCTCAAGCCGATTCTGCGTGCCAAGTCCAATGCATTGATCGAACGTTAGTTCATGGATCGCCAACAATTACAAAGGAACTCTATGAATGCCTTGCCTGTATTGATGCTGACTCAGGATGCCACGCTGTGGCAGGAATGGCAGCAGATCGCAGGCCCTCAGTGGATGCCTGCGCGCGGCCAGAGCCTGGCCGATTTGCAACGTTGGAAGCAGCAAGGTCGTACCGTGGTAGTGCTGGATGCAGCCCTGCCATCCTTGCCCGAGTCGACTGCGGCCCGCTGGATTGAGCTGCTGAAGGATCTTCAGGTTCTGGTTCTCAGCAACCGTCCTAGCGATGAGGAGGGCCGAAACTTGCTATCCCGCGGAGCATGTGGCTATGCCCATGCGCAATCGAGCCCGGAGGTGCTGTCGCGGATGCTGCAAAGCATGGCTGGCGGCAACATCTGGCTTGGACGTTCTCTGTTGCAGCGCTTGTTGCGCGATGTGGACGCCCGTCTGCCTGAGCATGAGTCGGACTGGGCCGAACCATTGTCTGCACGCGAGCAGGAGGTTGCCCGCTATGCATCGTTGGGTGACAGCAATGCGGAAATTGCCGAACGTATGTCCATCAGCGAGCGTACCGTGCGCGCCCATCTGTCTGCTGTTTTTGAGAAGCTGCAGGTACAGGATCGATTGATGCTGACATTGAAGGTTCACGGTATCGGG
Organism: Comamonas sp. Z1; assembly: GCF_008121555.1. NCBI lineage: Bacteria > Pseudomonadati > Pseudomonadota > Betaproteobacteria > Burkholderiales > Comamonadaceae > Comamonas > Comamonas sp. Z1. The sequence goes on along the minus strand of NZ_VOQT01000003.1, from coordinate 409,845 downwards.
CGCAAGCAGCTGGCTTGAGCCTGATTTTTAAACTACTGATGAATACATAGTCACCTCCGGTGTTTGTCCCTGGAGTGTCTGTTGCTGAAAAGCCTGAAGCCTGCATATTGCAGGCTTCAGGCTTTTTTTGATCTACAGCAGCAGAGATCGAATAAAACAGATCCCGATTGGCTTTGGCGCCAATAGTGCAGTGGGGCCTTGGGTCCTACCATGTCAGCTGAAATATTGGAGAGGTGCCTTTGTGCACCTTCACTTTTTAATCTGACTGGATAGGCAGACCCTCATGGCAGCTCAAACCGTTCTCGTTACCAAACTCACTGGCCAGGCTTGGATGCGTGGTTCTGATGGCAATCTGACGGTGCTCCGTGAAGGCATGCGCATCCCCGCTGACGCCGAGATAGTGACGGCTTCGGGTAGCACCGTGCAGTTGCAGGCGGACGGTCAGCCACCGCTGATGGTGGGCGAGAACCAGGATGTGCATCTCACTGCAGACCTGATTCAGCCGCCTACAGTGGAAGAGGCTGCTGTAGCGAGTCCCGCGAGTGCAGAGATTGACCAGATCATTGCGGCCATCAACGCCGGTCAGGATCCGTTCGATGAGCTGGATCCCACGGCGGCCACATTGTCGGGTGGCAGCGAGGGTGGCAGCACTTTTGTGCGCCTTTCCAGCATCATTGAGGCAGTGTCGCCGCTGGCGCTGGAGTACGGACGTTCTGTACCAGCGACTACCGTCCTTCCACTTTTTAGTGGGGTGAGTGCTTTGGCGGACAGCACGGATCAAGTTACGCCGATCCAGCCTGCCACAAGCATTCCTCAGGCCAGTGCTGATTCGGGTGCGATCTTCGAAGATGCCGTATCTGCCTTGCAAGGCAATGTGCTCGCCAACGACAGGTTGGGTGAGGGGACTCTGACAGAGCATCGAGTTGTTCTGGTCGGCGCAGATCAAGGGCTGTACGGCAAGATTACCCTCAATTCCGATGGCAGCTATAGCTATCAGCTTGATAGCAGCTTGAATGTTGTGCAGGCATTGGGTGTGGGTGAGACCCTGGTCGAAACTTTTACGTATACCCTGGTCGATAAAGACGGCGCCAGTTCTTCCTCGACATTGACTGTCACCATCGTTGGCACCAACGACGATCCAGTCCTCACCGGCAAGGCCGATGGGGCTTTGGCCGAAGACGGCGTGTCGGTGGTCACCGGCAAGCTCGACGTGGCCGATGTCGACATCACCGATACCCACAGCTGGAGCGTCAGCAACGAAGGTAAGGGCCAGTACGGCAGCTTCTCGGTTGACCAGAACGGCGAGTGGACCTATGTGCTGAACAACGACGATCCCAAGGTCCAGGCCCTGGCTGAAGGTCAGAAGGTCACCGATACCATCACCGTGACCGTCGACGACGGTCACGGCGGCACAGCGACTCAGGTCATCACCGTCACCATCACCGGCACCAACGATCTGCCCGTGGCGCCCAACTATCAGCACACCACGCCGGAAGACCAGCCCGTCAGCGGCAAGGTCACCGGCACCGATCCCGATGGCGACACGCTGACCTACACGGTCGACAAGCAGCCCGAGCATGGCAAGCTGGAATTCAATCAGACCACCGGCGAGTACACCTACACGCCGAACGAAAACTATAACGGCCCCGATCAGTTCACGGTCATCGTCGATGACGGCCACGGCGGCAAGACCACTTCCGTCATCGAGATCGGCGTCACCCCGGTCAATGACGCACCGCTGGTTCCCAATTATGAGCATACGACGCCCGAGGAACAGCCCGTTAGCGGCAAGGTCGTCGGCACCGACGTCGATGGCGACAACCTGACCTACACGGTCGACAAGCAGCCGGAGAATGGCACGCTGGTGTTCAACCCGACCACGGGTGAATATACCTACACGCCGAACGAGAATTACAACGGTCCTGACCAGTTCACGGTCATCGTCGACGACGGCAATGGCGGCAAAGCCACTTCGATCATCAATATCGGTGTCACGCCGGTCCTCGACGTACCCACGATTACCGTCTCCGACGCCGGTGACGTGAACGAAGGTTCCTCGGCCACGTTCAACATCAGCCTGCAAAACACGGTCGACCTTGACAAGGACACCACGGTCACGCTCAAGCTGGACGGCCAGATCGAAACGGCCGATCACGGAGCGCCGACGGTCACCATCGGGGGCCAGACCGTCCAGGTCACAGCGAATGCCGACGGCACCTACAGCTTCACGCTTCCCGCTGGCACCACGGGAGGCATCGTGGTCACGGTTCCGACCCACGACGACGCAGTCTTTGAAGGCCGTGAGCAGATGACGCTCACGGCTACCTTGACCGGGGAAACGTCCAGTGGCACGCTGCCGTCCGGCATCTCCGACTCGGGTAATGCCGTAATCGTCGACACCGAAAGCACGGATCCGGGCAACCCCAATCCGGGCGCTGACGTCCCGACCCTGGACGTCTCCGATCCAGGTACTGTCCACGAAGGCTCCGACGCCACGTTCAACATCACGCTGGGCAAGGCCGTCGACGCCGCCACCACCATCACCTTCAAGCTGGGTGGTGACATCGAATCCGACGACATCGGCACGCCCGTGGTCACCATCGGTGGCACCACGGTCACCCTGGTGAACAACGGCGACGGCACCTACAGCTTCCAGGTCCCGGCCGGCACCACCGGCGGCATCGTGGTCACCGTTCCGACCACCGACGACGCCGTCTTCGAAGGCAGCGAGAAGCTGACCCTCGAAGCCACGCTGAGCGGCAAGACCGCCAGCGGCGTGGATCTGCCCGCCGGCATCACCGACACCGGCAACGCCGCCATCGTCGACAGCCAAGGTCCGGGCGCTGACGTCCCGACCCTGGACGTCTCCGATCCAGGTACTGTCCACGAAGGCTCCGACGCCACGTTCAACATCACGCTGGGCAAGGCCGTCGACGCCGCCACCACCATCACCTTCAAGCTGGGTGGTGACATCGAATCCGACGACATCGGCACGCCCGTGGTCACCATCGGTGGCACCACGGTCACCCTGGTGAACAACGGCGACGGCACCTACAGCTTCCAGGTCCCGGCCGGCACCACCGGCGGCATCGTGGTCACCGTTCCGACCACCGACGACGCCGTCTTCGAAGGCAGCGAGAAGCTGACCCTCGAAGCCACGCTGAGCGGCAAGACCGCCAGCGGCGTGGATCTGCCCGCCGGCATCACCGACACCGGCAACGCCGCCATCGTCGACAGCCAAGGTCCGGGCGCTGACGTGCCCAAGCTGGATGTAAAGGATGCGGGCGATGTCATCGAAGGCAACGCAGCGAACTTCAACGTCAGCCTGGACAAGGCAGTTGATGCCGAAACCACGCTGACCTTCAAGCTCGGCGGCGAGATCACCGCGGCTGACCATGGTGTTCCCACTGTCAGCATCGGCGGCCAGTCCGTCACCGTCACTGCCAACGCCGACGGCACCTACAGCTTCCAGGTCCCGGCCGGCACCACCGGCGGCATCGTGGTCACGGTTCCGACCACGCCCGACGGCATTTACGAAGGCCGTGAGAGCATGACCTTGACGGCGACGCTGACCGGTGCCACCGTCAGCGGCACCGCGCTGCCCTCGGGCATCACCGATAGCGGCAACGCCGCAATCGTCGACATCAACAAGCCGCCTGTCGTTGGAGATGGAAACACGGCCGTCTCCGAAGAAGGCCTGGCTGGTGGCATCAAAGACAGCAACGGTACATCGGATACGACCGATTCGCCCCAGGCGAACGGCCAACTGTCGATCACCGACGACAACAACGCCACCTACAGCATTACGCTGGTTGCGCCCGCCAATGGCGCCCTGACGTCCCACGGCACGCCCATAGTCTGGACGCTGTCCGACAATGGACACACGCTGACGGGCCGCGCGGGCGGCACGGACGCCATCGTCATCAAGATCGACGATAACGGCGCCTACAACGTGAAGCTGCTGGCTCCGGTCGACCACCCCGACACCTCGCGTGAAGACACGCTGGGCCTGTCGGTCGGCGTCAAGGTGTCGGATGGCGTCAATCCGGCGGTGTCCACCAACATCAACATCACGATCGAGGACGACTCGCCGGTGGTGCAACCGAACGACCCCGTCTCGGTGCAGACCACCAACATCCCTGATGTCTACACGGGCAAGGTGAGCTTCGCTGGTTCCCAGACCAGCACCAACCAGATGAAGATGACCTTCGGCAATGGCGCGATTGAAGTCACGGCCAAGGGCTTCACGTCCAAGTCTGACTTGACGCTGATCGACGCCAATGTCAACCAAAGCAAGACCGGTCTGGGTGTCGCAAGCAAGGATGCGCCGTATCACAACATCGCCAACGAAATCGACTACCGCGTTGGACCGGATGGCAAGGGCGCGTCCGAAGAACTGACCATACGCCTGACCGGTGGCAAGGTTGCCTATGGCGCCACTATCGATTTCGGCGCCATGTACGGCGGCGAGGTGGAAAGCGGCGTCGCGAAGTTCTACCGCAATGGCGTGTTGATCGCCGAACGCACCTTCACCTCCGACCAGAACGGCGGCGACTATGCGGCCAACTTCCGCGTCGAAGAAGGCGGTTTCGACACGATCGTGATTTCGGCTACGGACAACCACAAGAGCTCGTCCAGCGACAACAGCGACTTCACCGTCACCGGCATCACCTTCCTGGGTAGCAATACCGTCCAGGCCATCGCCTACGGCGAAGGCACGCTGAATTACGGCTACGGCGCCGACGGCGCAGGTCGTCTGGAACTGACGGGTGCGGAAGGCGGCCTGAAGACGCGCGACGGCGCGAACATTACGACGACGCTGAGCAACGGCAATCTGATCGAAGGCCGCGACCCGTCGGGCAATCTCATCTTCGAGATGCGCTTGACGCCGGCCACCGGCAAGTGGGAGTTCTATCAATACCAGCCGATGCAAGGCACCGCGGACGGCAAGCTCGATTTCACCTACAAGGTGACGGATGCCGACGGTGACTCCACTGCTGGCCACTTCGAAGTGGCGGGTGTGGAACCTCCTGCTCCCAGCGTCAACATCGAGGACTACAACCTCGCTGCGCCGGGCGCCATCAGCGTGTCGGAAGCCCTGGCCTCCGGTAGCGGCACGTTCACGATCACCGCGAGCGCAGGCCTGAAGTCGCTGACGCTCGACGGCCCGGGCAACGCCGACGCGTCCCTGACGCTGGACCGTCTGGCCGACCTGGTGAACAATCCGGTCACGCTGACGACCAGCAAAGGCACGCTGACGCTGACCGGATACGACGCCACGACCGGCAAGGTCAGCTACACCTACCAGACCAGCGGCCAGCAGGCGCACACCGGTGACGACACCAACGTGCAGGACCACTTCCAGATTACGGTGGAAGACAAGTTCGGCGGCAAGGCAACGGGCGACCTGGGCGTGCTGATCACCGACACGGCCCCCAGCCTCAAACCGATCGCGGAAAGCTCGGCGCTGTCTTCGCACGGCACCAACATCATGCTGACGCTGGATACGTCCGGCAGCATGAATTACGCCAGCGGCGTGTACAACGGTTCGACACAATTGTCCCGCCTGGCCGTGCTGAAGTCCTCGGTCAACAGCCTGCTCGACAAGTACGGAGAGGCCGGCGACGTGCGCGTTCTGGTTCTGGAATTCAACAGCAGTGCCACGCAAAAGGGCAGCGGCTGGATGTCCCTGGCAGAAGCCAAGGTGTTTGTGAATGCCCTAGGTTATGGCGGCAGCACCAATTATCAGGATGCGCTGAACAAGGCAATGGCCGCCTGGAACAGCTCTGCCACGGGCAAGCTTGAAGGAAACAACGTCCAGAACATCTCCTACTTCTTTACCGACGGGGAACCAGACAGCAATCGCTCGGTTGGTTCGACCCAGCAGGCGGCCTGGGAGACGTTCCTCACCGACAACCATATCAATTCCTATGGCATCGGCTTGGGCACTGGTGCGACTGGCGGCTACATTGATCCGGTCTCCTACAATCCCGACCGTCCCGGCGACAGCAACACCATCCTGGTGACGAACCTGAACGGTCTGGACGCTGCGATCGACGGCACCATCGCACCACCCATCAACGGCGACATCGCCGCGGGCGGCACGTTGGGCGCCGACCTGAGCGGCGCGCGCATCACGCAGCTGGTCATCGAAGGCAAGACCTACAACTACGATGCCGCAACCAACAAGGTGACCGCCACCTCGGGCGCCACGTATAGCTTCGACGCAGCCACGTCCGAACTGACCGTGACCACCGCGCATGGCAAGTTCACGCTGGACCTGGCCGGCGACAATCTGGGCAACTACTGCTACGTGCCGAAGACGGCCGGCACCGACATCATCCAGTTCACGGTGCAGGACGGCGACGGCGACACGGCAAGCTCCAGCATCACGGTCAACGTGACCCCGCCGGTGTACCAGACCCCGGATGCGGTGAATGACAAGATCATTACCAACATCTTGGGCACGCAGCTCACGGTTCAGTCCGGCGCACTGCTGGCCAACGACGTGCGCGGTACGGGTGCGCTGACTATGGGCCCGCTGACAGTGAATACGGGCTGGGATCAAGGCAAGGACTTCACGCGCAGCACGTTGAGGACCTATGACATCTCCAACAACAAGAACACTAAGGAACTGACGATCGCGCGCGGCGAGTTCACGAAAACTGGCGCAGGCGAGAACAAGGCACAACTGGCGGTCAAGGGCTATCTGGACAAGGTCGGCGCCAGTAACGGCAACGATCAGGATACGCTGCTGGTTCCGCTGGTTGCGGGTGAGGTGTTGACGCTGAGCCACAACCTGAACGGCGGTTGGATCAGGGTGGAGTACCGCCTAGCCGGCTCGGGCGATCAATATACCGTCGTCCCGAGTGGCGGCAAGATCCCGGTGACGGAGTCGGGCGACTATGAGATCCACGTCGTTAACGTTCTCGACAACGGAAATGGCTCCAACGCCGCGGAGACCTACACGCTGACGATGAACGTCGACTACAGCAACGTCAACCTGGACGGCGCTACCGCCAACAGCTCGTACACCATACAGACGGCCGACGGTCACAGCGACAGCGCTAATGTCTCAGTAAGCTACCAGTCGGGTGACCACCTGGTGGGCACCAACGATAGCGAAATCCTGATGGCTGGCTCCGGCAATGACACGCTGAGTGGCGGCAAGGGCAATGACGTGCTGGTCGGTGGCAAGGGCGATGACACATTGATTGGCGGCGAAGGAGATGATGTTTTCCTGTGGTTCAAGGGCGATCAGGGAACCACTGCGGCTCCTGCCAAGGATGTGATCAACGATTTCGGTAAAGGCGGCTCCGACACCAACGGCAATGATGTGCTGGACCTGCATGATCTGCTGCAAGGGGAGGAGGGCAGCAAGGATCTGTCCAAGTTCCTGAATTTCTCCAAGAGTGGTGCAGATACCGTACTCAAGGTCTCTACCGATGGAAATTTGGGTGCTGCAGGCTCCAACTACGATCAACTGATCACATTCAAGGGAGTGGATCTCACCGCTGGGCACTCGTTGACCAGCACGGCGGATCAGAACGCCTTGATCAAGGAGCTGATCGATCAAGGCAAGCTCAAGATCGACCACAGCTGATAAGCAGCCCCCGGCGAGGTCAGGTAGAAGTCTTGAAATATCAAGTCTTCTGCCTTTTCGCTCAGCTGTGATCGGCAGCTTGTTTCAAGAGCTTGCTTGATTGGTTACATTTGTGAGCATTGAATCCTGACTGCGTTCTCATCGACCTTTCAAGATTCATAGCGGTCATCACAATATTTACAGGCGTCTCAAGCAATTTATGTCTTGCGCGCCTGCTCTTTTTGCAACTCGCTTGAGTACTTTGCCTAGCCTCCTGTTTCCACAGCCCGTGGAAAAAATGCAGCGCCTGTCGCGCAGAGGCATGCTTTTGTATGGCTCGGCGCTTGTCGGGGGCTGGGCGCTGCAGCGCGGGTTTGACGCCGCAGCGCTGGATTTCGACGGCGAGCGGCTGCAGAGCAGCATGCAGTCTCGTTATGGCGCCGCAGGTGTCCAGAGGCTGGGTCAGTGGCTGACGATGCTGCAAGCCCAGAAAGACAGGTCGCTGCAGCAGCAACTGCCGGCCGTCAACACGTTCTGGAATCGCGCAGTGCTGCAGTCGGAGGACAGCGTCCTCTGGTCCCAGTCGGACTATTGGGCAACGCCTCTTGAAACCCTGGGCAGGGGGGCTGGAGACTGCGAGGATTACGTGATTGGCAAGTATTTTTCGCTGCTGCGCCTAGGCGTGGCGGTAGAGAAACTGCGCCTGATCTATGTGCGTGCCCGCCTGGGGGGCGTGGGTAGTACGCAGAGCATTGCGCATATGGTGCTGGGCTATTACGAGACACCTGCAGCCGAGCCGCTGGTGCTGGACAGTCTGCTGGACAACATCATGCCGGCAAGCCAGCGCAAGGACTTGACTCCTGTATTCAGCTTCAATGCACAGGGTGTATATGTCGCGGGCGCACAGCCTGCTTCGGTGGACAGGATTACGCGCTGGCGCGATCTGCTGGCGCGCATGAAGCAGGAAGGTTTTTTGCCATGAATGTCATGTTTGACGGTGCGGGCAGCGGAGCCATGTTGAATGGTCCACAAAGATAAGGCAGCAAGATGTCGTTGTTAAAACAACTTTTGATCAGCGTGACGGTGGCCATCGTGGCCATCCTGATCGGCACCCTGGCTTTCAGCATTGGTGCTGCGCGTCAGTATCTGGATGGGCAGTTGCAGTCCGAGAGTGAGAACGCCGCATCTTCGCTGGCCTTGTCGCTGTCGCAGCCGGCCAACCAGGATCCGGTCACGCAGGAGCTGCTGATGATGGCCTTGTTCGATGGCGGGCAGTTCAAGCTGATCCGCCTGGCGTCCCCGCAGGGCGAGACCTTGTTCGAGCGCAGACGCGACAACGGCATTACCGATAGTTCTGCCTCTGCTGCCAAGCTCAAGGACGGTGCTGCTCCGCCGTGGTTTGTGGAGGTGCTGCCGCTGCGTTCGCCAAAGGCAGAGCGTGTGATCAGCGATGGCTGGAAGCAGGTTGGGCAATTGACGCTGGTTGTGGACGACAGCTATGCGAGCCAGGCACTGTGGGGCAGCAGCGTGCGCTTGACGGGTGTGGTGGTGCTGGCCGGGCTGGCCTGGGCTTTCTTTGTAGTCTTGCTGTTCAGATGGTTTCGCAAGGTCTTGCAGCAGGAAATCTCGGCGCAGGTTCAGGCGATTGGACGTCAGGCAGGAAGTGAGGCACCGGCGAAGCCCGTCAAGGCCGTGGTTGCCGAGCTGGTGCCCGTACTCAGCGCCATTGCAGACACCCGAGAGCGGGTGCAGGCTACGGCGCAGGAGCAAATGGAGCGTATCGAATCACTGGAGCTGGAGGTCAATCTTGATCCAGTTACTCAGCTGCCGAATCGCAAGTACTTTGTCAATGAGTTGCGTCGCGCGCTCAGCGAAACTGATGGCGGTGCGGCACATGGCCATGTGATGCTGTTCAGGCAGCGTGATCTGCTGGCTCTGAATGCGCAGATGTCCCGGGCCAGTGCCGATGCATGGTTGGCTGCGATGGGTGAACAGGTCAATCAGGTGTTGAAGAGTCATGCCGAGTGCAAGGCCCAACTGGCGCGCCTCAATGGCTCGGACTTTGTGGTTCTCATGCCGGCCCTGGCCGGGCCCCAGGCCATGTCGTTGGTGCAGCAGATCCGACAGGTGCTGCTGTCCATGCGTGTGACCTTGAGCAGCGGCCAATGGTGCCGCTGGAGCTTTGCCCTGACCGATTACTCGGCATCGAGTTCGGTAACAGGTGTGCTTGCGCGGCTGGACTACGGTCTGATGCGAGCCGAGAGTTCGGGCCAGGCCGAGGTGGAATATGTAGCCTACGGCGATGATGAGGTGGTTTCCGATCTGGCCGGAGAAACCTTGTGGCGTCAGATGCTGATTGCCGCCCTGGAGGCACAGGATGCGCTTTCCCTGTCCGTTCAACTACTGCAATTCAAGGGCCGAAACGGGATGCAGGAGCGCGGCGAAGCGTCGCTCTCGCTGCGCACTGCTTCCGGCGAGACCTTGATGGGGTCGCTGTTCTTGCCGGTCGCCGTGCGCCTGGGCTTGTCGGCAGAATTCGATTTGCGAGCGGTGGCCCTCGGGGCTGCATGGCTTGAGCAGAACGATTGCGAGCTGGTCATTCGAATCTCCTTGCCCTCGCTGGCCCAGCCCGACTTCCTGGGCCGGCTGCGTGAAGAGCTGAGTGCACAGAAGTGGGAGCATCGCCTGTCCCTGCTCTGTCTGGAGCTGGATGCGCATGGACTGACGGCTTATCCCGAGGAAGTGGCCGAGTTCTGTCGGGCCATGGCATTGGCCGGTGTCGGCGTGGGACTGCGCCGTCTGGATCAGCAGCCCATGGGCCTGACCAAGCTCCACACCTTGCCGCTGCGCTATGTGAAACTGGGTGGTGAATTCTCGGAGCAGGCTGCGCAAAGCCCTGGTGCCTTGCATCTGCTGCAGGCCATCGTCGAGACTGCGACTGGGCTTGGAATTCAAGTGGTGGTGACCGATGTCGTCAATACGGAGGCTGCGAAGCTGCTGCGTCAGCAAAACGCGCTGACGCTGCTTACTTGAAATGATGGATCTTCCGTGAAAAGAACAAGGGGCGCATGAAGCGCCCCTTTTTATGGGTCTTGTGCTCTTAATGAGCTTCGCTCTGATCGGCGATCTGCACACGCTTGGCATAGCGCTGCGCCAGTACGGCGCAGACCATGAGCTGGATCTGATGGAACAGCATCAGCGGCAGCACGATTGCACCCACGGAGGCGGCGGGAAAGAGCACATTGGCCATGGGAATACCACTGACCATGCTTTTCTTGGAGCCGCAGAACACGAGAGTGATCTCGTCCTCCTTGCTGAAGCCCAGGCGGCGTGCACCCCAGGTGGTGATGAGGAGTACGACGGCCAGCAAAATGCAGCACAACACGATCAAGCCCAGCAGCGAGGGCAGGGGTGTCTGCTTCCACAGGCCGCTGATGACGGCCGCGCTGAAGGCGGCATAGACCACAAACAGGATGGAGCCCTGGTCCACCAGCTTGATGATGGAGGCACGACGCTGCAAAAAGCCGCCGATCACAGGACGCATCAGATGACCGATGACAAAGGGCAGCAGCAGCGTCATGGCAATCTTGCCAATGGCATGCACTGCATCGCCACCCTCTGCATTTTTGTGCAGTATCAGGCTCACCAGAATCGGCGTGACCAGAATGCCCAGCAGGGTAGAGGCGGACGCGCTGCACACGGCGGCCGGTACATTGCCGCGCGCCATGGAGGTGAAGGCAATCGCCGATTGCACCGTGGCGGGCAGGGTGCAGAGAAACAGCACGCCGATATACATCTCGGTGGTGACCAGGGGCGAAAGCACCGGGCGCAGCGCCAGCCCCAGCACGGGGAACAGCACAAAGGTGGCGATGAAGATCCAGATATGCAGGCGCCAGTGACCTATGCCCGCCAGGATGGCCTGGCGCGAGAGCTTGGCGCCGTGCAGAAAGAACAGCAGGCTGACGATGCCGGTGGTGGTCAGCTCCACATATTTGGCGACCTGGCCCGAGGCGGGCAGAAAGCTGGCGAAGATGACGGTGGCAATCAGTGCCAGTGTGAAGTTATCGGGGACAAAGCGGGGGCGAGACATATTCTTGAACTGAAGCCATCGATGCAAAGCACCGGACCGGTGCGCGATGGCTGCGTATTGGACACGCAATCCATTTAAAAGAGAAATGGATTTATTCGATAGACCTATAATTTTTTGATATGAATATTAGTCTGCGTCAACTGCGTGCCTTTGTGGCAGTGGCCCAAAGCAGCAGTTTCAGTCGTGCTGCCGATGCCCTGGCATTGACCCAGCCTGCTGTCAGCCGCAATGTGACGGATCTGGAGCAGGCCTTGGGCTTGCTGCTGCTGCATCGCACCACGCGTGAGGTGGAGCTGACCGAGGCAGGCCGTCTGCTGCTGGGCAATCTCTCGCGCGTGCTTGAGGATCTCGATGCCTGCCTGCTCGAAGTGCAAGGCCTGGCGACTCAGCGCAAGGGCCGCGTGAAGGTGGCCAGCAGTCCCACGCTTTCCGCCAACCTGCTGCCGCAATGCATTGCGCGTGGCAGACAACAGTCACCGGGCGTCAATATCCAGCTGCTCGATCGTATTCAAAGCGATGTGCTGCTCAGCGTGCGCAGCGGGGAGGTGGATTTTGGGGTGGTGATCGACCCATCCGAGAAACAGGACCTGCATGCACAGACCATCCTGACCGAGCCTTTTTGTCTGGTCTGCCTTTCCTCGCATAGCCTGGCGCGCAAGAAAGAGGTGCACTGGGAACAGCTGGCTGGTGAATCGTTGGTGCTGCTCGATCATGCGTCGGGCAGCCGACGCCTGATCGATGCCGCACTGCAGGCGCATGGCGCGGCTGCATCGGTGGTGCAGGAGGTGGGACATACGGCCACCATCTACAGCATGGTGCAGCAAGGTCTGGGTTTGAGCGTGGTGCCGCGTCTCGCCATTCCCTCGGCCTGGGCAGCTCAGACTGCTACGACTGCGGCAGCTGGCAGTGCCGCTTTGGTCAGCCGTCCCCTGGTGCCCCGGGTGCAGCGCAGCATCATGCTGGTCAAGCGGCAGCAGCGTGAGCTATCGCCCGTCGCGCACTTGGTCTGGGATCTGATTGCAGCGGAGGCTGTCGGCCTTCTGGGCGAATAGCGGCTCAGGGCCTGAGCACGATGCGTGAATCAATCACCAGCCCTTGCGGCTGCGGCGCGACATATACCGGCTGGGGCGGGGCTACATAAACAGGTTGTGGCGCATAGTAGGCATCTGGACGATCTCTGCACTTGCGCTTTTCCTTGTACTCGCCATTGCTCTTCCACTTGCGCTCCACTTTGCAGTGGCCGTCCCAGTACTCTTCCTTGTGCTCGCGCTTGTGGTGATGACGATCATGTGCCTGGCTGCTCAGTGGCGTGGCAATCAGCACCACAGGCAGGCAGATGGAAACAAGAGCAAGGATTTTCTTCATTGTGGGTGGGGCAGTCCATGGCCCAAGCCATGGCCGCATCGGTTTCAGAACGCTGCGAGCATAAGCGCAATGCACCGAAGAGACTGTATCAATTCATGAGCGAGATTTGTGCTGTGGCTGTGCGCTGGACGTGCGTGAGGTGCTGGTACTTATGCAAAAGAGAGCGGCTTGTGCTTGAAATACATTAGCTTTGACATGATTTCTATCTGAAATCAAGTAAATTGAAATGGAACAAGCTATTCAAAAGATAGCTTTTCAATGGATAACTGCTTTGATCTGGACCGTGGTAGTAGACACAGCTACTCGAATGTCATGGCTTCAGGAGACGGATATTGATTTCGCAAACCGGAGCCGGGATTGGCTGAGCCTCGCAAGACCGCTTTGGGCTGGGCCGGCTCGCTGGTTTCCTATCGAGGCATGTCTGCGCCCGAAGAGGCTTCGATTGCTGGATTGCATGTCTGGACCATGGCCGCTGCTTTCCGGGCAGACCTTTTCTGATGGTGTTGCCTTGGTCGCTCGGCTGGCGCGTGCGGTCAAGAGATGGCTCGGCTCTGGCGCTGTCTATCGCCGGATCGATGGCGCCACAGAGGGGTGATCCCATGTCCTGCTCACTGGATGGATCACCCGTCTGCCAGCTGTTCCCATCGGCAAGCCGGGCAGGCGAACCAGAATGTCCTATGTCGATGGGCACCAGGCACAGTCTGCCAACTGCTGCCGCAGCCCTAGCAGCCCTAGCAGCCCTGGGAGCTGTGCCGCATTGTTTCCTTGAGCAGGAATGATCGCTGCGGCCCCGTTGGCAGTGATTGAACCGTAGCTTCAGGTCCGGCCTCGTCTGCTGCTCTGCCCCGTGTCGTTTCACGAGATGGTGGAAAATCCGTCCGACCCTGTCCAATCTAAGCAGGGAAACTACAGGCAATGCAAAAGTGCCGCTCTTGCCAGGTTGACGATGAGAGGAGTGTCGAGGTGTGGTGTCGAAAAAAGAAGAGGGAGGCCAGCGTCACCAGTCGTGGTGGCGGGTGCAAAGTTCTGGCTGCCAAGCGCGATGCACAGCTGGCGACCAGTCTGCTGTTGGTAATCTGGGTCTCTGTACTGGTAGCCACCAGCTGGCAAATCTGGTCGGCGCATCAACGCACTCTGAGCGAGATTGATACCAACAATCGCAATCTTGCACAGACGCTGAACACCTATGCCGAGGGGGTCTTCACCCAGAGCTCCATGCTGCTGCTCGGCATGCTTGAGCGCCTGGAGGTGGAGGGCACCACGCCTGAGCATCTTGCGCGCATGCAGCAACTGGTCGGTCGCCAGGAACATCTGCTTTCCCAGCTCAATGAATTGCTTGTCATCGATGCGAGCGGTCAATGGCTCATGTCATCGAGAGGGGGATTTCTCGAGGGAAGCAACAGTGCTGACCGTCGCTTTTTTTCATACCACCGCGATAACCCGTCGCACGAAATCTTCATCGGTGCGCCCATACGTAGCCGCTCTACAGGGGAATGGGTGCTTACCATCAGCCGGCGATTTGAGAACCAAGAGGGGGACTTTGCCGGGGTCATCGTTGTCGTGCTGGGGATAGAGAACTTTCTGCACTTGTTCGGCAAGATCGATGTCGGCGAGCAAGGGTCTATCGGATTCGCAACGACCAGCGGACAGTTGTTGGTGCGTTATCCATTTCGTGAACAGGATCTGGGGCGTGACTTCTCTCGCTCCCCTAACTTTCTGCGCTATTACTCAAACCTGAAATCCGGCACGGCGTCCTTTGAGTCCGGCATAGATGGAACGGAAAGGCTATATGCCTTCAGGAGCAATGATCGTTATCCCGTTTTCACGGTGGTGGCCCGGGGGCGGTATGAGGCACTGCAAGCCTGGCGAAGCCAGGCGCTGCTGACGGCTGGTGTGGTGCTAGGCCTGCTGGCAGTTGTCACACTGATAGGCTGGCGTCTGATCCTGCTCATCCGACAGCGTGCGCAGGCAGAGACATCCTTGATGGCAGTGCGTGAGAAGTTGCTGGATGCCAACCTCGAACTGGAGCGGTTGGCCACCCAGGATTCTTTGACAGGGCTGGCGAACCGGCGACGCTTCGACGAGGTACTGCAACTGGAGGTCCGGCGTGCCGCGCGTGACGGGACGGTGCTCTCGCTTTTGCTCATCGATCTGGACCATTTCAAGGGGTTCAATGACCGCTATGGTCATGTCGCCGGCGACGAATGCCTGAAAGCGGTGTCGTGGCAGCTGGAGCTGTCGGCCAAGCGCTCAGGGGATCTGGCAGCACGTTACGGCGGAGAGGAACTTGCCATCATTCTTCCCAATACCGCGCTGGAGGGGGCCATGCGCGTTGCCGAGGAGTTGCTGAAGTGCATACGAGGACTCGACATTGCCCATGAGTCCAGCCAATTCGGCCATGTCACTGTGAGCATAGGAGCGGCATGCATGCAGGGCAGGCATGGACTGGCGAGTCCGCTGGATCTGGTTGAAGCGGCCGATCAAGCCCTGTATCGGGCCAAGGCGGCTGGGCGCAATCGTGCCGAGTGCTGAACTGTCGGAGCTGATCTCTCGGATCCTTGGACGACATTCAAGCAATCTGAGGGCGCGAGCCATCATTTCAAATCCGTAGTCTTGCCAAAGGGGAACGCTGCCTGGAGGTATTTGTCGATCCATGGCCAAGAGGTCGGCGCAGGACGCAGCAAAAGCACCGAAGTCGGTTGGCGTATTCCTGCGAATATCTGGCCTGAACACTGGTGCCCGCGAACGCAGGCAGGTTGGCCTATCGCATGATTTACGACAGGGCATCATGTTGATGCTGGCTCTGATAGTTATGACCTGCATCGAGGCCAGCGCTACGTGCAGGAAGGTCGCAGATCTACAAGGAAATTCAACACTTGCAGCGAGGGGCAGGAGCTGGGATGAGGCCGGCGATAGCAACGCCACCGATGACTGGTGGCGGACTTTGTGCATGCCTGATTCCCGGCTGGTCAGGCTGGATGTGCAGGCGGTGGGAATCTCAAACAAATGGCGTGAGAGTGCCTCAGCGATCCATATCGATACGCGCTGAAGGCAGTGCGAGCATCGAAGAGCCAGAGCTGACCTCTGCGATCTGCATCTGGAGCAGGCAGAGCTTGCAATTGAGCTGCAGGCCGGGTGCTTGCGCGGCCCCGTGATCCTGCAGCTGACACAAGCATGTCGAACTGGTCGCCGTAGCGCACCAGATCAACCGCCGAGGCTTAGTGGCGGCGCTGCTGCGGCGCAGGGTTGCTGTTGTTGGAACGCTCGATATGACGGAAGGTCAGGCGACCCTTGTTCAGATCATAGGGAGACATCTCCAGCGTTACTTTGTCGCCTGCCAGCACGCGAATACGGTGCTTGCGCATCTTGCCGCCGGAATAGGCAATCAGCTGGTGGCCGTTGTCCAGCGTCACACGAAAGCGGGCGTCCGGCAAAACCTCGTCCACTCTGCCTTGCATTTCAATCAATTCTTCTTTGGCCAAAATATTTCCTTTCTACAAAGAGGTCAGTTCAACTGGTTGTCCAGCACCATGCTGCGCCCCTCGGCGAGGGCATATTTGCTGGCCATATCCGGGGTGTCGAACTGGCGGATAAACCTGAAAATCCGGTCATAGGTTCCGCGTCGGATGGAAACCGCTGCAGCAACCTTGCCGGAGTGAGTCATTTGGGTGAGGGCAGTCACAATGTAGTTGCCGACACGCTCTGTGATTTGTTCTGTATGCATATCGAGTCAACGGGCGGCACAAACCCAGGGCAGGGCATGCCGACCAATGAAAAATGAAGGAGTCCAGCTCTGATGAGCCGGGATCAAATAAGCCAGCCGCTTGCGGGTGGCTTAAGCTTCTTGCCATGGAGTGCTATGACTGTATGGAGTCAAGCGTGGGCAACGTGAGAACTGCCTGAGAGATACTGCGCAGGGCAAGTGCCACGCAGCAATCCGCAGATTATAAAGCATTGTTCTTTTATGCGCAAATCGTGATGAAACCGAGGAGCCGCAAAAGAAAAAGCCCCAGGCTCTTGTGAACCTGGGGCTTTTATTCTGGTGCCGGAGAGATGAATCGAACACCCGACCTTCTCATTACGAATGAGCTGCTCTACCGACTGAGCTACACCGGCGATAAGCTATAGATTATAGCGCTTTTTCATCGGCTTCGAGGTGGTAGCTGGTCACGCGTTCCACTTCGTTCTTGGAGCCGAGGACGACGCTCACTCGCTCGTGCAACTGCGTTGGCTGGATGTCCAAGATGCGCTGGCGGCCGTTGGTGGCCATGCCACCGGCCTGCTCGACAAGCCAGCTCATGGGATTGGCTTCGTACATCAGGCGCAGCTTGCCGGCCTTTTGCGGCTCGCGCTTGTCCCAGGGGTACATGAAGATGCCGCCGCGGCAGAGAATGCGGTGGACGTCGGCCACCATGGCAGCAACCCAGCGCATGTTGAAGTTCTTGCCGCGCGGGCCGTCTGCACCTGCCAGGCATTCGTCCACGTAGCGCTTCACCGGGGCGTCCCAGTGGCGCATATTGGACATGTTGATGGCGAATTCCTTGGTGTCTTCGGGGATCTTGACGTTTTCCTCGATGAGTACGAACGAACCTTGCTCGCGGTCCAGCGTGAACATGGAGACACCGTCGCCCACGGTCAGCACCAGGGTGGTCTGGGGACCGTAGATGCAGTAGCCGGCAGCCACCTGTTGGGTGCCGGGCTGCATGAAGTCGCTGTCGTGCACGCCAGGGTGGCCTTCAGGCTTCTTGAGCACGCTGAAGATGGTGCCGATGGACATGTTGATGTCGATATTGGACGAACCGTCCAGGGGGTCGAACATCAGCAGGTATTCGCCCTGAGGGTAGCGGTTGGGCACCACATAGATGCCTTCCATTTCCTCCGATGCCATCGCGGCCAGGTGGCCGCCCCATTCATTGGCTTCAATCAGGGTCTCGTTGGCGATGATGTCCAGCTTTTTCTGCACTTCGCCCTGCACGTTTTCGCTGCCGGCCGTACCCATGACGTCGCCGAGCTCACCTTTGTTCACGGCAAAGCTGATGCGCTTGCAGGCGCGGGCCACCACTTCCAGCAGCAGGCGCAACTGGCCGGGGATGAGCCCGTCAACACGTTGTTGCTCGACCAGATAGCGGGTCAGGCTGATGTTTTTCTTCATGCTTCAACTCCTTGATATTCGATGCAAATCTGAAATGGACTGAGGGCAGGGGGCCCGATCACTTGCCTGGACGCCCTGCATTGCGCTGCTCCAGTTCTGCCAGCAGCTCCTTGACGCGGGTTTGCTGCTTGCTGTCTTTCTGGTTCAGCGCGTATTGTTCATAGCGGGCCAGCCATTGGCGGGCCTGCGGTTCTT
Source organism: Comamonas sp. Z1 (assembly GCF_008121555.1). NCBI lineage: Bacteria > Pseudomonadati > Pseudomonadota > Betaproteobacteria > Burkholderiales > Comamonadaceae > Comamonas > Comamonas sp. Z1. The sequence continues at coordinate 391,461 of NZ_VOQT01000003.1, read as the reverse complement.
GCTTTTGCTCATGGGCAAGGACCATGAGCTGGAAATAGCTGTCGTAGACGGTGGCATGGTCTTGCGCCGCCTGCGCAATCTGCAGACGCTCCTGAAGATAGATGGCAGCTTGATTCAGATCGCCCAGCTCATAGCAATTTTGCGCAATATTGGTGAGTACACCGCGTATTTGCTGCAGCTTGCCCATGGCTTTGAGTCGTTCACGTGCGACAGGAAGCAGTCGCTCGTTGGCTTGCCTGGCCGCGCGAAACTGCCCCAGTTCATGCAGCAGATATCCTTCGTCCTCATAGACGCCGAGAATCTGCATCTGGCTCGGAAAATCCAGAGCCCGTGCAGGCCTCACGCTCTCGTCCCAGCGCATTTCGGCGGGTAGCACGGCAATCTGCTGCAGCGGGTATTGAGCCTGAAAGGCTTTGACCCACTTGAGCGCCGCTTCATGCTGCCCGGCATCTGCCAGCCAGCGGATGCTTGAGTAGCGCAGAAAAAAATGAGCGTATGAAAGCTCCGGGTCCTGAGTGCCGGACAAAGCCGTCAGTGCCGTCTGCGCTGCTCCGGCTGCCTCTTTGGGCATGCTTCGGCGGGCGTAGACGCTGGCCTGTGTGTAGTAGAGCCGGAAGATATCGCGTGCAGCGAACCCCGGCTTTTTCAACAGCGGCTCCAGCGCCTGCAGATCGGCACTCATGGCTCGTCCGCTGAAGCTGCCGCCTTCGCTGAAGACAGTGGCATAGAGGGGCGCAAAACGGGCTTCGAATCCCGCATCAGGCTTTGCTGCCTGAGTGCTCAGCGACATGCTCGCCGCAGCGACGGCAAGGGCCTTCATGCCCCGAGCCGCGTGTCGAGCAAGCATGTTCAGACCCATCAGTCCGCCAGGGCGCGGGTGATGACCTCGCGCACGTCGTTGGACAGATCGGGCTTGGCAGCCACACGGGCGATGGCTTCGCGGGCCGCAGAGCGGTAAGGCTCAGCCAGTTTCTTCCAGCGGTCCATCACCCGGGCCAGGCGGGAGGCCACCTGGGGGTTGATGCCGTCGATCTCGATCACGCGATCGGCCCAGAACACATAGCCCGCCGCATCGGCGCGGTGGAAGGCGCCGGCATTGTTGCAGTAGCTGAAGATCAGGCTGCGTGCGCGGTTGGGGTTCTTGATCTGGAAGTCGGCATGCTTCATCAGCGCCTTGACTGCCGGAAGCACATCGCCACTGCGGTCGCTGGCTGCACCTTGCAGCGCAAACCATTTGTCCAGCACCAGTGCGTCCTGCTTGAACAGGGCGTGAAAGCGCTGAAGCGCCTGCTCGGCCAGCGGGCTGGCACTGTAGACCAGGGCGGAGAGGGCCGCCATGCGGTCCGTCATATTGCCGGCATCCTTACAGCGCTGGTAGGCCTTGCCGGGCCAGACCGTGTCGCCGGTGCGGGCCGCCTGCAGGCACAGCATGGACAGGGCGCGGCCCGCCAGCGCACGGCGGCCGGCGCTGACATGGTCGGGGCGATAGGCGCCGGTGTCGCGGTTGGCCTCCCAGATGCTCTCCCACTCGGTCTGCAGGGCGGTCGCCAGCTGCAAGATCATGGCTTCGCGCACGGCATGAACGCGCTGCGGATCGACTTCGGCCAGTTGCTCGGCGATATAGCTCTCGGACGGCAGCGTGAGCACCAGGTCCTTGAACGCCGCGTCCAGCTTGTCGTCGCGCAGCACGCGGCGCATGGCTTCGATAAAGGCTTCAGGCAGGATCTCGGCACTGGCGTCGCCGCTGGCCGCGATGGCCTTGAGGGCATAGCGCAGGCCCAGGCGCTGGCTGGCTTCCCATTGGTTGAACGGGTCGCTGTCATGAGCCAGCAGGGTCAGCAGATCGGTATCGCTGAATTCATGCTCCAGCACCACGGGTGCGCTGAAGGTGCGCAGCAGCGAGGGCACGGGGGCTTCGCTCACATTGCTGAAGACAAAGCTCTGCTCGGCTTCGGTCAATACCAGCATGCGGCTGGTGACTGGCTGGGCCGCATCTTCGCCTTGCAGTTGCAGGGCGATGGGTTGGCCGCTGGCCGTGAGCAGACCCATTTGCACGGGAATGACGAACGGCAGTTTCTCGGCCTGACCCACGGTGGGCGCGCAGCTTTGCGACAGCGTCAGCGTATAGGTCCGGGCGTCGGCATTGTATTGGCCAACCGCCTTGAGCACAGGCGTGCCGGCCTGGCTGTACCAGCGGCGGAATTGCTGCAGATGTTGAGCCAGAGCAGAGTCCGGGTTGGCATCGGCAATGGCTTGCGAGAAGTCATCGCAGGTCACGGCCTGACCGTCATGACGCTCGAAGTACAGCTTCATGCCCTTGGCAAAGCCTTCGCGGCCGACCAGGTTGTGCTGCATGCGCACGACTTCCGCGCCTTTTTCGTAGATCGTGACCGTGTAGAAGTTGTTGATCTCGATATAGCTGTCGGGGCGCACGGGGTGGGCCATGGGGCCGGCATCCTCAGGAAACTGCACGGTGCGCAGCACGCGTACATCGTCGATGCGCTTGACGGCACGGGCCGAAGCCGTGCCCGCCATGTCCATGCTGAACTCCTGATCGCGGAATACCGTCAGGCCTTCCTTGAGGCTGAGCTGGAACCAGTCGCGGCAGGTGACGCGGTCACCCGTCCAGTTATGGAAGTATTCATGACCGACGACGGATTCGATATTGGCGTAATCGGTGTCGGTGGCCGTGGCCTGACTGGCCAGAACATACTTGGTGTTGAAGATGTTCAGGCCCTTGTTCTCCATGGCGCCCATGTTGAAGTCGCTGGTGGCGACGATCATGAAGCGGTCCAGGTCCAGGCTCAGGCCAAAGCGGGCCTCGTCCCATGCAACGGAGTGCATGAGGGAGTTCATGGCGTGCTCGGTCTTTTCCAGATCGCCAGGGCGCACAAAGACCTGCAGCAGGTGGTCGCGGCCGGCACGGCTCTTGATCTTCTGCTCGCGTGCTACCAGATTGCCGGCCACCAGCGCAAACAGATAGCTGGGCTTTTTGTGCGGATCGACCCACTTGGCAAAGTGGCGGCCGTCCTCCAGATCGCCGGACTTCACCAGATTGCCGTTGGACAGCAGCACCGGATACTGGACCTTGCTGGCGCGCAGCGTGACGGTGTACATGGCCATCACGTCGGGGCGGTCCAGGAAGTAGGTGATGCGGCGGAAGCCTTCTGCCTCGCACTGCGTGAAGAACGTGTCCTCGCTCACATACAAGCCCATGAGCTTGGTGTTCTTGATGGGGGCGCAGGTGGTGAAGATTTCCAGCTCCACGGGCTCGTTGCCCTCGGGCAGATTCTCCAGCACCAGCTGGTCGCCATCCATCTTGAAGGAGGTACCACCACCGTTGACCATCACACGTGCCAGATTCAGCTCGTCGCCGTCCAGGCGCAGTGCCTGTGCCGGCACCTCGGGGTTGCGGCGCACGCGCATCTTGCTGAGCACGCGCGTCTTGGCCGGGTCCAGGTCAAAAGTCAGGTCCACCGTGTCGATCCACCAGGCCGGGGCCTCGTAGTCGGCACGATAAATCGCGGTGGCCGGGGCTTGCCCGTCACGCAGTTGCAGCATATCGATTCCTTTCTAGGATCAGAGGCCTTGCTTGAGCGAGGCTTCGATAAACACGTCCAGGTCGCCGTCCAGCACCTTCTGGGTGGCCGAGACTTCGACGTTGGTGCGCAAGTCCTTGATGCGGCTGTTGTCCAGCACATAGGAGCGGATCTGGTGACCCCAGCCCACATCGGTCTTGGTGTCCTCGAGCTTTTGCTGCTCTTCCATGCGCTTGCGCATCTCGAAGTCGTACAGCCTGGAGCGCAGGCGCTGCCATGCCACGTCACGGTTGCTATGCTGCGAGCGGCCGTCCTGGCACTGCACCACGATGCCCGTGGGGATGTGGGTCAGACGCACGGCCGAGTCGGTCTTGTTGATGTGCTGACCGCCGGCGCCGGAAGCACGGTAGGTGTCGGTACGCACGTCGGACGGATTGATGTTGATCTCGATGGAGTCATCGATCTCGGGGTAGACGAACAGCGAGGAAAAGCTGGTGTGACGGCCGCCCGAGCTGTCGAAGGGCGATTTGCGCACCAGGCGGTGCACACCGGTTTCGGTGCGCAGCAGGCCATAGGCATACTCGCCTTCGACCTTGATGGTGGCGCTCTTGATGCCGGCCACGTCGCCCGGAGTCTCTTCTTCCACCGTGGCCTTGAAGCCCTTGCGCTCGGCATACTTCAGGTACTGGCGCAGCAGCATGCTGGCCCAGTCGCAGGCTTCGGTGCCGCCGGCACCGGCCTGGATGTCGATGAAGCAGTTGAGCGGATCGGCTTCGCCGCCGAACATGCGGCGGAACTCGAGCTCCTCGATCAGCGGCTTGAGCTTGGCGGTTTCGGCTTCGATGGTTTCAAGGCCGGCATCATCGCCTTCTTCCTTGCTCATCTCGAACAGCTCGGAATTGTCGGCCAGTTCGGTGGTGAGCTTCTCCAGGGTCAGCACGACGGAGTCGAGCGACTTCTTTTCCTTGCCCAGCTCCTGTGCCTTCTTGGGGTCGTTCCAGACGGCAGGGTCTTCCAGCGAGGCGTTTACCGTGCGCAGGCGTTCGTACTTGGCATCGTAGTCAAAGATACCTCCGGAGATCTGCCGTGCGCTCGGCCAGATCTTGGAGGGTGTTGCCGATAGAGTTGACGCGTTCTGCTTCCATGGTGAATCCGTTGTTCTTGCTGATAAATAAGGGCTGATTTTCTCATGCCGGACGGCTGTAAGGATGCAATGGCCTTCGACAGGGTTTTTGAGTGCTTCATCGGGGTGTCTTTTTGAACCCAGCTATGCCCCTGATACCACCATCGGTTTTATTCATGGATGCCGTTACTCGAAGTAACAAATTCTGAATAGAATTCGCAGGCGCGCGCAGTGTGTACGCGCTTTCAGGCAGTTTTCCCTATATCCCATCTCGCAGGTGCCAGACCTTGCAGGTCGCCCAGGCGCCCAATTCCCCCATGAACTTCTTTCGCAACCTCAAGCTGGCCAACAAGCTGCTGGTGTCTTTTGTGCTGATCCTGCTGATCAGTGCGGTATCGGGTCTGTATGGCCTGGTCCAGATGGAGCGTGTCAATGCCACGGCCACCGATCTGGCGCGCCAGTGGCTGCCGGCGGCCCGCAACCTGCAGGACATGCGTTATCAGCTTCAGCGCTATCGCTCGCAGACCATGCAGCATGTGATGGCGCAGTCGTCCGAGGAAATGGCGGTCTATGACAAGAGCATGCCCAAGCTCTGGGACGAGCTGGTCCAGAACCAGCAGTCGTATGCCAAGTACGTGAGAACCGACAAGGAGCGAGCCCTGCTGGCCGAAATCGGCGAGGAGCTCAAGGCCTATGCCGTGCAGACGGCCAAGGTGGTGGATCTGTCGCACAAGCTGCTCAACGATGAGGCCAGCGAAATCTTGCGCGGCGAGTCGCTCAAGATCAGCCGCGGCATCAATACACGTCTGGATGCTCTCAGCGAGATCAACCATCAGGCGACCGAGGAAACCAATCAGGCCGGCGATGACCTGTATGCCGCTGCCCGCTGGTGGGTGATGGCGCTGCTGCTGGGCTCCATCGTCATCGGCGTGGCGCTGGCGGTGCTGATCGCACGCTCCATCTCGCGTCCTTTGCAGTCGGCCGTTCAACTGGCCCAGTCCGTGGCTGCGGGCGATCTGAGCGCCAGCATCACCGTGCAAAGCCAGGATGAGGTGGGCCAGCTGCTGCAGGCGCTCAAGGACATGAACACCAGCCTGCAGCGCATCGTGGGTCAGGTGCGCCAGGGTACGGACTCGATTGCCTCGGCCAGCAGCCAGATTGCCAGTGGCAACCAGGATCTGTCTTCACGCACCGAAGAGCAGGCCAGCTCGCTGGAGCAGACGGCGGCCTCGATGGAAGAGCTGACCGCCACCGTGCAGCAGAACGCCGGCAATGCCCAGCAGGCCAATCAGATGGCGTCTGCAGCGTCCCAGGTAGCCGTACGCGGTGGAGCCACCGTGGCCCAGGTGGTGCAGACCATGTCGGCCATCAACGATTCCTCGCGCAAGATCGTGGACATCATCGGCGTGATCGACTCCATCGCCTTCCAGACCAATATCCTGGCGCTGAACGCGGCGGTGGAAGCGGCCCGTGCGGGTGACCAGGGCCGTGGCTTTGCCGTGGTGGCCTCCGAAGTGCGCACCCTGGCCCAGCGCTCGGCCGAGGCGGCCAAGCAGATCAAGCAGCTGATCGACGACTCCGTGAGCAAGGTGCAGGAAGGCAGCACCCAGGTCGACGAGGCCGGCAGGACCATGGACGAGATCGTGATGAGCGTGCGCCGTGTCACCGACATCATGGGTGAGATCTCGGTGGCCAGCCACCAGCAGACCTCGGGCATCGAGCAGGTCACCCAGGCTGTGACGCAGATGGATCAGATGACCCAGCAGAACGCTGCCCTGGTGGAGGAGGCCGCAGCCGCGACCGACGCGCTGCGTAGCCAGGCCGCCGCGCTGGCCGAGACGGTGAGCTTCTTCAAGCTCGGCGCCCAGTCCGGTCTGCAAGCCACGCCAGCCCTGGCGCCTGCGGCGCTCAAGTCCGCGCCTGCCAGGGCTGCGATCAAGGTTTCGGCCCCGCTCAAGGCCCCGTCGGCTGCGCTCAAGCGCCCGGCGATGTCGGCGGGGAGCAAGCCGCCGGTCCTGAGCCCCGCGAAAAGCGCAGCAGCGCCCCAGCCGCAAAAGGTAGCAACGGCAGACGATGGCGAGTGGGAGAGCTTCTAAGTCCGGTACGGGCGTGCGGTGCCGGGCCTGGTGTTGTTAGCTATTTTGCTATTGATTAAGGAGCTTCTATCGTATTTATTCATTGAATTTCAATATGTTTTTCATCTGAAATCCTTTGATATAAGGCGGTATAAGCTTCTTTGTTGATAGCGAGTAACAAGCCTGCCTTCGAAACAAAAACACCCCGCAGCCGTGGCTGACGGGGTGTTTTTGTTTCCGGGGAGCAGGAGCGGCGTGATCCGCTCTTGCCGCCTCGCATCAGCCGCCGCGCGTGATGGGCACTTCGGCGTTCTTGCCGTAGCTGCCGTATTTGCCCAGCTCCCATTTGGCGATCGCGTTGCGGTGCACCTCGTCGGGGCCGTCGGCAAAGCGCAGCGTGCGTGCTGCGGCATAGGCATAGGCCAGCGGGAAGTCGTCGCACATGCCGCCTCCACCGTGGACCTGCATGGCCCAGTCTATAACCTGGCAGGCCATGCTGGGGGCGACGACCTTGATCATGGCGATCTCGGTCCTGGCCACCTTGTTGCCGGCCACGTCCATCAGCCAGGCGGCCTTGAGCGTGAGCAGGCGCGCCATGTCGATCTTGCAGCGCGCTTCTGCAATGCGCTCCTGCGTCACGGTCTGCTGGGCCACGCTCTTGCCGAAGGCCACGCGGCTGCTGGCGCGCTTGCACATCAGCTCCAGCGCGCGCTCGGCCAGGCCGATCAGTCGCATGCAGTGGTGAATGCGGCCCGGGCCCAGGCGGCCCTGGGCGATCTCGAAGCCGCGCCCTTCGCCCAGCAAAATATTGCCGACGGGAACGCGCACGTTCTCGAAATACATCTCCATATGGCCGTGGGGCGCATCGTCATAGCCCATCACGTTCAGCGGGCGCTCGATGCGGATGCCCTTGGCATCGGCCGGGATGATGATCATGCTCTGCTGCGAATGCTTGGCCGCTTCGGGGTCGGTCTTGCCCATGGTGATGAAGACCTGGCAGCGAGGGTCGCCGGCACCCGAGATCCACCACTTGTGGCCGTTGATCACGTATTCGTCGCCCTGGCGCTCGATGCGCGTGCAGATATTGGTGGCGTCGGAGGAGGCGACTTCGGGCTCGGTCATGGCGAAGGCCGAGCGGATCTTGCCTTCCAGCAAGGGCTTGAGCCAGCGCTCCTTGAGCTCGGCACTGCCGTAGCGGGCAATGGTCTCCATATTGCCGGTGTCCGGCGCGGAGCAGTTGAAGACTTCGGAAGCCCATGGCACGCGGCCCATGATTTCGGCCAGCGGTGCGTATTCCTGGTTGGTCAGGCCCGCGCCGTGGTAGCCCGAGGCTTCGGCGCTGTCCACGGGCAGGAACAGATTCCACAGGCCCGCGGCCTGGGCCTTGGGCTTGAGCTTTTCAATGGTTTGCAGCGGCGTCCAGCGCTTGCCGGCGGCCGTGTTGGCCTGCATCTCCTCGGCATACTCCTTTTCCGCCGGGTAGATGTAGTCGTCCATGAACTTGAGCAGGCGTTGCTGCAAGTCCTTGGTTTTGGGCGAGTAGTCGAAGTCCATGAGTGCTCCTTTTATTGTGGGACGGTCAAGTTGCGTGGTGGTGGATAAAAAGTCAGGCGCGCTGAGCAAAGGACCAGGCCAGCTCGGCCATGGGGCGGGCGGTGTCGCCCGAGGCCTTGGCCTGGGCGCTGGAGGCCGTTCCGGCCTCGACGCGCTTGGCAATGCCTTGCAGGATGGCCGCGATGCGGAACATGTTGTAGGCCAGGTAGAAGTTCCAGTCGCGCTGCAGCGTGGCCACATCGGCAATGCCGGTGCGCTGGCAGTAGCGCTGGATGTAATCGTGCTCGGCAGGGATGCCCAGGCCCGCGATGTCCAGCCCCGCGATGCCGCGGCCCAGCTCGGCCGGTATATGCCAGCTCATGCAGTGGTAGCTGAAGTCGGCCAGCGGATGACCCAGCGTGGACAGTTCCCAGTCCAGCACGGCGATCGCGCGCGGCTCGGTGGGGTGGAACATCAGGTTGTCCAGACGGTAGTCGCCATGCACGATGGAGACACGTCCCTCGTCGCGCGCGCTGGCCGGCATATGGGCGGGCAGCCACTCCATCAGCTTGTCCATCTCGGGAATCGGCTGGGTGACGGAGGCCACATACTGCTTGCTCCAGCGACCGATCTGGCGCTCGAAGTAATTGCCGCTCTTGCCGTAGTCGGCCAGGCCGCGCTCGGCAAACTTCACGCTGTGCAGGGCCGCGATCACGCGGTTCATCTCGTCGTAGATCTCGGCGCGTTGCGCAGGCGTCATGCCGGGCAGGGACTGGTCCCAGAGCACGCGGCCTTCCATGAACTCCATGATGTAGAAGGCGCGGCCGATGACGGATTCATCCTCGCACAGCGCATACATATGCGGCACGGGCACATCTGTGCCGGCCAGGCCCTTCATCACGCGGTATTCGCGCTCGATCGCATGGGCCGAAGGCAGCAGCTTGGCCACGGGACCGGGCTTGGCGCGCATCACATAGCTTTTGCCGGGCGTGATCAGCTTGTAGGTGGGGTTGGACTGGCCGCCCTTGAACATCTCCACCTGCAGTGGACCTTCAAAGCCTTGGACATGACGGCTCATCCAGTCGGTCATGGCATTGGTATCAAACGCATGCTGATCGGAAACCGCGCGGGTGCCGACGAAATGCTCATAAGTGCTCATGCTGTCTCAGTCCTTTGTTCGATTTGTGATGGGCAAGGCGCAGCCCGCCGTGCCGCACCAGAGGTGCGGCAAGCGAATGCGTGAAAGGGGGGAGTTGCCGCAGAACGCGCGGCGAAGATGCAAGAAAGCGTGAACGCTGAGGACGGCCAAAGATAGCTGCCCCGAAAACAGGCGCAGCCCAAGAGTGAGACATCAAGCAAGGGCCGCCCCGCAGCGAAGATGTCGTCCCCCCTTGGGGGGAAGCGGCGGGGCCGCCCCCGGCAAAGCCGCTCAGGGGGTGAATCAGTGGTCGGTGTCTGCAATACGCAGCAGCGTCACCCGGTCGCGCACGATGAGGCCACCCGGTTCGATGCGAATGACTTCCTCGCGTTCCATGGACTTGAGCTCCTGGTTCACGCGCTGGCGCGAGGCGCCCAGCAGCTGCGCCAACTCTTCCTGCGCCAGATGCAGGCCGATGCGGATCTCGTTGCTGTCCGACAGGCTCATCACGCCATAGCTGCGCGTCAGGTGCAACAGCTGCTTGGCCAGGCGCGCGCGCAGCGGCAAGGTGTTGAGGTCTTCCACCAGGCCGTAGAGCTGACGCACGCGGCGCGCATTGAGGCGCAAGATCGCTTCGGAAAACTCCACATGCTCTGCCAGAATGCGCTTGAAGTCCGCCTTGGAGACGCACAGCAACGTGGTCTCGCCATGTGCATAGGCGTCGTGCGTGCGCTTGTCGCCATCCAGAATCGCCACATCCCCGAACCAGATGCCCGGCTCCACATAGGTCAGCGTGATCTGCTTGCCCGTGATGGAGGTGGAGCTGACCCGCACCGCTCCACGTGCACAGGCAATCCACTCCTCGGGCGGTTCGCCGCGAGCGCAGATGAGCATGCCATCTTTGTATCGTTTGACGTAAGCGCATCGAAGAATGTCGTGCCGCAAAGAGGGCGAAAGGGATGAAAACCAGCGACCAGAGTTGATCGCCTCACGTTCTTCCATACTAAGAATTGGCTCGTCCATGTTCTGTCTTATGCGTGACTGGTAACCGCCCCATTGTCGCGTGTGGGACCGGCTGTGCCGCAACTGCGGGACTCAGGGTTGTCACCTGTGCGTCCGCTTTTACCGCGAACAGGGCTTGCGCCGATCAAGAAAACCCAGCAGATATGCGGTCTGCACAGCGGCTGCCAGCAAAAATGCCCGCTGGCTGCGGGCATTCAATCTTGTCATTTCCGGAGTTTCGTGCACCAGGCATGTTCGGCACTGCTGCAGTCGTTGAGCATGCAGTAAAAAAAGCTGCCGGCACCTATATCAAGCGCTGGCAGCTATTGAGTCGGAGGTAGATGCGCTCAGGCTGCGGCCTGCATGCGCTGCAGCAGATGTTGGGCGGCGGCTTCCGGATCGGGGGCGTTGACCAGGGCGCGCACCACGGCTACCGAGCCCACGCCCGTGGCACGCACGGCGGGGAACAGGTCCTCGGAAATGCCGCCAATCGCCACCAGCGGGTATTGCTGCATCAGTCGCACATAGGCCGCCAGACGCGCCAGACCTTGCGGGGCAGTCGCCATCTTCTTGAGCGTGGTTGGGAATACGGCGCCCAGGGCGATATAGCTGGGCTGGACCGCATGGGCGCGCACCATCTCGGCGTAGCCATGGGTGGAGACGCCCAAGCGTGTGCCCGAGTTGCGGATGGTCTGCAGATCGCGCTGGCCGATCACGTCCAGATCTTCCTGACCCACATGGATGCCGTAGGCGCCTGCGTCCAGCGCAGCCTGCCAGTGGTCGTTGATGAACAGGCGTGCCTGCGTGCCCTTGACGGCTTCGACAGCAGCCTTGACTTCACGGGCCACGGCGGCCTGGTCGCCGGATTTGAAGCGCAGCTGCACCGTGGGCACGCCCGCGCGGGCCATGCGGCCCACCCATTCGGCCGTGGGCAGCACGCCATACAGGCCCAGCTCGCGCGGGCAATGGGCAAAAGCCAGTGCCGGGTCGGCCTTGCCGAGACCGAAGTCGCGTGGGTCGTCGGGCCAGTGGGTGACATCGAAATGATTGTTGCGTTCGCTCTGGCACTGCCAGGCCTGGGCCAGTGTTTGTGCATCCACGGCGATAAAGCCCAGCTCGCTGCAGGCTTCCAGCGCAGCCAGATAGGCGGGCTCCTGGCGCAGCGCGGGCGGCACGGGCTGGGGCGTCAGCTCGACCGAGTTGGCATCGTGGTGCAACTGGGCGCCAAAATGGGCACAGTGCTGGTGGACGATGGCTTGCGCCAGGGCCTTGATTTCTGCGGAGTCCATGGGCCGGCCTTTATTCCTGATGCCAGAAAGGGGTGCCCAGCACGGGCGTGCTGGGCTGGGCGGCGTTCTGTTCGGCCATGGCGCCAGCGCGCCAGGCGGCGTGACCGGCATTGACGGCATCGGAGAATGCGCCGGCCATGGCTACGGGGTCTTCGGACAGGGCCACGGCGGTGTTCAGCAGCACGGCGTCATAACCCCATTCCATCACGGTGCAGGCATGGGAGGGACGGCCCAGGCCGGCATCGACGATCAGCGGCACCTTCAGGCGCTCGCGCAGCATCTGCATGGCATAGGGGTTGATGGGGCCGCGGCCGGTGCCTATGGGCGCAGCCCAGGGCATGACGGCCTGGCAACCCACGTCGACCAGTTTTTGGCACAGCACCAGGTCGTAGGTGGTGTAGGGCAGGACCTGGAAACCGTCCTTGATGAGGATAGAGGCAGCCTCCACCAAGTTGAGCGTGTCGGGCTGCAGCGTGTAGTCGTCGCCGATCAGCTCCAGCTTGATCCAGGGTGTGTCGAAGACTTCACGCGCCATCTGGGCCGTGGTCACGGCTTCCTGGATGGTCATGCAGCCTGCCGTGTTGGGCAGCACGGGCACGTTGAGCTTGCGCAGCAGTTCCCAGAAGCTGGCGCCGGTCTCGGCCGCATTGCTGCCCTGGCGGCGCAACGAGGCCGTGACCATGGCGGGCCTGGAACGCTCCACAGCCGCTTCGAGAATGGCGGGCGAGGGATAGCGCGAGGTGCCCAGCAGCAAGCGGCTTTCAAAACGTTGGCCGTAGAGAACCAGGGTGTCGTCGGTGGTTTTTGTATTCATGATTTATCTATATCTCTTGTCTTTGTACCGCAATGCGTGTGAAGCCCAGTGAGCCTCAAACAGACATGTGCCCAGTCAGTGACACCGAGCAAGAGCCGCCTCGCCGCGAGGGTGTCGCCCCCAGGGGGAAGGCGCGAAGCGACTCAGGGAGGTCATTCCTAGCCGCCTGTCACTGGAGAGATGACTTCCATCCTGTCGCCCTCGTTGAGCGCATGGTCGGCGTACTGCGTCTTGGGCACAAACACCGTGTTGACCGCCACGGCAAACGGGGGCTTGGCCTGCATCTGCGCCAGCGCATCGGCCACGGTGGCATGGGCTTGCAGCTCGGTGGCTTGCTGGTTGAGGGTGATCTTCATGGCATGAAACAGAAAATAAAGCGGGTGCTAAGTTAAACCTCTGCACGGCGGCGCTTGCGTGCGCAGGAGGTGCAAGTGCTGTGCGCCAAAGTTCGGGCTCGCGGCTCAGCCGCGATGCACGGCGACATCGAACTCGCGCGCCAGCGGCGAGTCGTTGCGGTCCACCAGCTCCAGCACCACGTCGAGCATGGCGGGCGAGATCATGAAGCCGTGGCGGTAGAGGCCGTTGACTTCCATGACGCGCGGCGTCAGCAGGCGCACGGCGGGCAGATTATCGGGCAGGGTGGGGCGGCACTGGGTGGCGATCTCCACAATCCGGCCTTCGGCAAAGCCCGAGTGCACGGTATAGGCCGCGCTCAGCAGCTCCAGCGTGGAGCGCACGCTGGCCGGCGACATATCGTCGGATTCGATCTCGGTCGCGCCAATCACGAACAGATGGTCTTCCTTGGGCGCGATATAGATGGGGTAGCGTGGATGGATCAGGCGTGTGGGGCGCTGCAGCGTGACTTCGGGCGCATGGATGCGCACCACCTCGCCGCGAATGCCGCGCAGCTGCTTCCATTGGCTGCGGGCACCCAGGCCCCGGCAGTCGAACACGAAGTCGGGCTGGCCGGCCTCGCCGGGACGTAAGTCGCCGACCTCGCGCGGGCTGTCCCAGTGCAGCTGCACGCCCAGGGCGCTGAGCTTGTCGACCAGCGCCGTCAGCAGCTGACGGTTGTCGAGCTGGCCTTCGCCGGGCAGATAGACGGCCTGGTTGAAGCGTCCCTGCAGCGCGGGCTCGCAGTCCTGCAGCGCCGCGCCGGTCTTCTCCTGCATGGCCGGCAGGCTGGGGTTGATGCGCCGGTTTTTCTCCAGCAGACCGAAAAAGCGCGCCGCATCGCCCTGATCCTGGCGGTGCCAGAGAATCAGCGTGCCGTTTTGCTGCAGAAACACATGCTGCTCGAGCTGAGCTATGAGCTCGGGCCAGCGCTTGAGCCCATGCTGGCCCATGCGCACCACGCCGGGCTCGGTAATGGCCGACTCGGCCAGCGGCGCCAGCATGGCAGCCGCCACGCGCGCCGCAGCACCATCGCCTTGCGGGCCATGGGCGTCATAGAGGTCGATGGCGTGACCGCGCTGGGCCAGGGCCAGAGCCAGCAGACGGCCCATGAGGCCGCCGCCGAGAATTGCGATCTTTGAAGAAGCTTGTAGCAATGACATGTGCAAATCGTTTTCCATCCGGACACAGGAACAGGGCCATGTGCAGGACAAAACGCGGCATGCCTTGCGGCTTGTGAAACTCCCCACGCCAGCATGACCTGGATCGGGTGCAGGGGGCACAGGGCACGGATGGTGCTCTGGTGCGCAGCCCGTGGCTGGCGCAGCCCCAGGGTGTTTCTCAGTCCGCACAGGCTGCTTGCCTGCGGGACACCCCTGTTTCGTCCGTTGGACATTACAGCACAACCGCAAACAGCACGCATTGACCATGCGCATGGGCGATAATTTTTGCCATGACAGTGATTGCTTCTTCCTCCATTTCCGGCGCCGCAAAAAAGCGCTACGCACGCGTGCTCTCCATTGCCGGCTCGGACAGCGGCGGTGGTGCCGGCATCCAGGCCGACCTCAAGACCTGTGCGGCACTGGGTTGCTACGGCATGACGGCGATCACGGCCATCACCGTGCAGAACACGCTGGGCGTGACGGGTATTCACGGCATTCCGCTCGATACCGTGCGCGGCCAGATCGATGCCGTTGTGCAGGACATAGGCGTCGATGCCGTCAAGATCGGCATGCTGGCAACCCCCGATGTGGTGAGCGTGGTGGCGGATGCGATCCGTCGCCACGGGATCAGGAACGTGGTGCTGGACCCCGTGATGGTGGCCACCAGCGGCGATCGCCTGATCGTTCCCGAGACAGCACAGGCGCTGGTCCAGGAGCTGTTCCCGCTGGCGACGGTGATTACACCCAATCTGGATGAAGCAGCTTTGCTGCTGGGTCGCAACATCGACGGCATTGCAGCGCTGGATGCGGCCGTGGCCGATCTGCTGGTCATGGGCGCGCCTGCAGTGCTGCTCAAGGGCGGGCATCTGAGCGGCGACTTGGTCATGGATGTGCTGGGCCGGCAAGGCCGGCAGGCCGGCGACTATCTGCGTCTGCAATCGCAGCGCATCGTCACCCATAACGGCCATGGCACGGGCTGCACGCTGTCGTCGGCGATTGCCTCCTTCCTGGCCCAGGGGCTGGCGCTGGAGGCCGCGGTGACCGAGGCGCGCAGCTATATTCTGGGCGCCATCGAGGCGGGCGCCGAGGTCTATACCGGCCAGGGTCACGGCCCCCTCAATCACGGCTATGCGCCGCGCGCGCAGCTGATCGTCGAAGGCTGATTGCCGGCACCCGCAAAAAAGGCCTGCTGCTGCAGGCCTTTGCTTTGGGTGTTCGTGTTGCAGGGCTTACCAGCCCCAGACCAGATTCTTGGCCACCCAGCCGCTCTGGCCGTTGCTGCGCTGGACCTGGGCCCAGCTGCCTTGCTTTTTCAGAGTCTGCAGCACCTCATGCTGCTCCAGCTTGCCCACGCGCTTGTGCTTCTGGCCGGGGCCGGAGCGCAGATTGGCCGTGCGCGCCGTCACCACCATATGCGGGCTCTTGCTGGTCAGCGGGGCGTGGACCCAGCCCAGCGTGGACTCATGGTCCTTGACGCGCAGCCACTGCCCCTTGCGCTGGGTGACTTGCAGCGGATAGCCCTTGCTCAGTTCCCAGAGGGTTGCGGAGCGGGTGTTGGGCTGCTCGCGCACATTCACGGTCGTGCCCTTGATGCTGACAAATTCCTGGGCTTGTGCGAGGGCCGGCAGCAGGCCGGCGGTGAGCGCACCCAGCGCGATCAGGCTTGAAGTGGCGGCGGTGCGGATCCAGCGGTTGCAAGGCACGGGGCAGATTCTCCTTCGAACGATTAAAAACAGGCTGTAACCCTCATCGGACTTGCGTGGCTAGCTATAGTTCCTGTAGAAAGCTGACAGGGGCTGAACACCCGACAGTCATAAAGGAATGCCATGAACCAGCCAGTTCGCGCCCATGGGAGCGCCTCGTTGACCACCCGATTGACGCTTGCGATGACGGCTCTGGCCGCCGCGACCCTGCTCACGGCCTGCCAGAGTAGGGCGTCGGCGAATGCTCCGGCTGTAACACCTGCCGCCGCTGCGGCGCCAAAAGCCGGGGACCCGCAGATGCCGGGCCAGCAATTGCTGGCCGCTGCCGCGCAGGGCGATGTCGTGGCGGTGCGCAATCTGCTGGCCGGCGCGCAGGGCCGGCTGGAGATTGTGCGCATGACGATTTCCTATGGCGCCGATCTCAAGAGCACCAACCGCTATGGCGGCACGGCCCTGATTCCGGCCTGCGAGCGCGGCCATCTGGAAACAGCCCAGGCGTTGATCACGGCTGGCGTGGATGCGAACCATGTCAACCGGCTGGGCTGGACCTGCCTGATGGAAGCCGTGGTGCTCAGCGACGGCGGGCCGCGCCATCAGGCCATCATCCAGGCCCTGATCGATGCCAAGGCCGATCTGAACCTGCCCGACAAGGATGGGGTGACGGCCCTGGCCCATGCACGCCAGCGCGGGCAGAAGGCCGTGGTTCATATGCTGCAGGCGGCGGGCGCCAAGTAAGAACAGAGGAGATGGCTGCAGAGCCTTTCTACCGCGCGTGTGATGCTATTGCTTTTGAGTTTCAGTCAGGCAGCAACGGAGCGAGGCTGCAGCTGGCGTGTGGCGACTGCCACCACAAAGGTCAGCGCCAGCGTGGGCAGGGCCGAGCCCAGGGCCGTGCTGACATAGGGCAGCAGGTGATAGAAGGCAATCCCCAGCACCCAGATGGTCACGGCATCCCAGCGCACGGCGGGCGCTTTTTGCATCAGTTGTACGGCATCGGTGCCAAAGGCCAGGCGACCCAGCATCACGCCGAACAGCGGCACAAAGCAGGAGCTGAGCAACAGCAAAAACGGTTCCAGACTGTGCATGGGCAGTACCATGGCCAGCGCCGTGCACAGGGCCGCGATCAGCAGGCCCCAACGGCGAATGCTCCAGCGCGGTTGCAGGCTGTGGGCCGACATGGCGCCCGAGTAGGCATCGCCATAGGCGTTGTCCACCTCGTCGATCAGAATCAGCGACAGCGCAATCAGCCCGCCCTGGGCCAGCAGCAGGGCCGTGACCAGGTCTTCGCTGGGCAGGGTCAGGGCCACCAGCACGCCCAGGGAGTAGCACCAGATATTGGCCAGGGCAAAGCCGGTCCAGGCGCCCGTCAGCGCGGACTTTCCGCTTTTGCCGTGGCGCGCATAGTCGGCCACCAGCGGCAACCAACTGATGGGCATGGCGATCACCAGATCGACGGCGCCGAGCATGCTCATGCCGCCTGCACCTTCGCGGGCCATCAAGTTGCCCAGGCCGGTGGCGCCGGCCATTTTGAGGAATTGCCAGCTCAGCCACAGCAGCGAGGCAATCACCAGCGGCAAGGCCACGCGCGAAATGATGCGGCGCACCAGGGTGGTCATGGAGCCGCTCATCAGCAGCAGGATCACGCCACCCCAGAGCAGCGTGGCCAGCCAGGGCCAATAGGCAGCGCCCATGATGCCGCTTTGTTTGCCCAGCGCCACGGTCGCGTCACGCATCACCACCAGCTCGAAACTGCCCCAGCCCAGCAGCTGGATGATGTTGAGCACGATAGGCAGTCGTGCGAAGCGGCGGCCGTAGACACTGTGCATCAGCCCGGCGCTGGACAGGCCGCTGTCGCAGCCCAGCTTGCCCACCCAGCCCAGCAGGCCGGCGCCGATCAGGGAGCCGATAGCTATTGCAATCAGCGCATGCAGCGGGCTGAGCGCAGGCAGCAGATAGGCGCCCATCTGCATGACCAGCAGGCCAACGCCCAGACTGAACCACAGCGAGGCATGGTCGCGCCAGGCAAAGACGCGCTCCTTAGCCGTCACCGGGGCCAGGGCCCGATTGGCCGATGTGGAAGAAGATGAATTCATGAATGCTCCGCCAGAAAAACGAAGCAGGGGCCGCATGGTTTGCGCGGCGAGCCAGCAAAGACATGGCCAGTCGCGGTCTGACACCTTGGACAGCTTCCCTGCGCGAGGATGATCTCGGGCAAGCGGTGGTCAAGACACCGCTTGCGCAATCAGGTTCAAAGGGACTCTCTCAGCCCTGACCGGTCATGGTCAGGACACCCCCAGCATTGCTGCCTGCCTTGGGCTGCAGCGAGCGCGATTGTGCCAGACATGCTGCGGCGGGGCAGAACTGCAGCGCAAAGCTGTGTTGCAAATGCTTGCAAATCAAAGTGCCTGTCTTGACCCCGTTGCGTCTGCTGCTGCGTTTCAGCCTCCGACAAGTTTGTTTCAGCCGCTGTGGCTGTATCTTGAGGAGGCCTTGTCCATGTTGTCTGTCCCTATCGAACCCCCGGTTCCTGGTTTCTTGCTGTCGCGCGGCCGTTTGCTGCGCGCTTCGCTGCTCTGCGCTGCCGCGATGGTGGCCGCCACGCCGGCTTCGGCCTGGATGCGCGGCAACCCAAAGCTGGCCCAGATCAGCATCGTCGAACGCGCCACGGGCCGGGTACTGCCCCAGTACAGCCACGAGGGCGAGCTGTGGGTAGTGGGCCGCCCCGGTGCCAATTACGCGGTGCGCATCCGCAACCTCGAGAGCCGCCGCATTATGGGCGTCATCAGCGTCGACGGGGTCAATGCCATCAACGGCCGCACGGCAAGCTCCCGCGCCGAAGGCGGCTATGTGCTGGATGCGGGCGACAGCTACGATGTGCGGGGCTGGCGCAAGAGCAATGACAATGTGGCCGCGTTCTATTTCTCCGAAAGCGATATGTCCTATGCCGCCAGAACCGGCAGGCCGCAGGATGTGGGCGTGATCGGAGTTGCGCTGTACCGTGAAAAGCTGC
The DNA here is from genome assembly GCF_008121555.1 of Comamonas sp. Z1. NCBI lineage: Bacteria > Pseudomonadati > Pseudomonadota > Betaproteobacteria > Burkholderiales > Comamonadaceae > Comamonas > Comamonas sp. Z1. The sequence continues at coordinate 372,679 of NZ_VOQT01000003.1, read as the reverse complement.
CAGAGCCTGCTGCCTACCAGGGGCCGCTCCATGAGTCGCAAGCGCAGGCCAGTGCCTCGTCGGCTGAATCTGCTGCGGCGGATGTCGCCGTGCCTCAGGCTGCCAGCAAGAGCCGCAGCGCCGAGCGCCGTGCGCCACAGGCCTCGCCGACCCCCTCGCTAGGCACGGGCCATGGCGCGGTGGAGCGCTCGCAAGTCACCCAGGTGGACTTCGAGGCCGATACAGACCAGCCCCGGCAGATGGTGCGCATCCGCTACGACAGCTATGCCAACCTGGTCGCCAGAGGCGTGATTCGCGAGCCCCGTCCACGGCCGTCCCAGCCGCGCGCGCCCAATCCTTTTCCCGGGGACAACGGCTTTGTGCCGGATCCACCCCGCAACTGAGTTGATTGCGCTGTCGTCGGAGTTTGCATAATCGCGGGCATGCTTGCACCGCCGCTTGCCCAAGCCCAACTCGCCGATGAAGCCCTGATGCGCAGCTATGCCGCAGGGCAGGCCACGGCGTTCGAGACGCTTTATGCCCGGCACAGCCTGCGCATATGGCGCTATTTCTATCGCAACACGGGCGATGCGGCGCTGGCCGACGATCTGGCGCAAGACCTCTGGCTTACCGTCGTGGACTGCGCCTGCCGCTATGAGGTGCGCAGCAGGTTCACGACCTGGCTGTTCACCATGGCGCACAACCGCCTGGTCGATCACTGGCGCAGGCAGCGGCCGGGCATCAGCCTGTCGGCAGACACGCAAGAGTCCATGCGGCTGGCCGAAAGCCTGTTTGCTGCCTCGGGCTTCGAGCCCGAGCAGCATCTCGATCGTCAACTCATGGCCCAGGCCATCCTGGCAGCGCTGGCCCGGCTCCCGGCCGAGCAGCGCGAGTGTTTTCTGCTGCAGGTCGAGGCTGATCTGACGCTGGCCGAAATTGCCCAGGCCACCGGCGTTGCCGAGGAAACGGCCAAAAGCCGCTTGCGCTATGCGCGTGCCAAACTACGCGCCGCGCTGGAGGAACTGGCATGAATATGCACCCCGAAAACCCGTCTGGCGACGACAAGCCCGATGCGCTGCGCGAGCTCTACCACGAGGCCGTGGCAGAGGATCGTGGCCCCAGTGCGCAAAGCAGCGCAGCCATCCTCAAGCGCGCACGCCAGCGCGCGGCAGCTGTGGGGCAGGAGCCCACGGAGCCTATGGACAAGCCTGCCGCCAATGACCGCTTCTGGCTGCGTCATGCGCTGGGCGGACTGGCGGCCGTCGGACTGGTGGGCTGGCTGATGCTGCAGCACGCCGCCTGGTGGAGTGGGCCGGACAAGGAGGGCGAGCGAGATTCCAGGGCCGAAGCAGTGGCCCAGCCAGCTGAATCGCAGCCGGCTCCGGCAGTTGAGGGTGCGGATCGCGCCGCCCTGGTGGAATCGGCTCCGGGCGCGGCGGCGCTGGCGCAGAAATCCACGGAAAAAAAGACTCGAATCCAGGCAGGGAAAACACCAGAAGCTATGGATATGGAAGCATCTATAGCTGCATCAGCCCCTGTGCTGCGGCCAGAGGTTGCTCCGGCCCCGGGTGCGGCAGCCTCTGCCAGCCTGGCGCGCTCCGCAAAGCCGGCTGCCAAAGCGCCATCCCGCAGCGATGAGACCACAGAACCTGCTGCCACGGCGGAGGCCATGGCGCCGCAGATCTCCAGGTCAAGCGCGCAATTGCCGCTATGCCCCTTGACGGCCGAGGTGCATGGCAACACGCAAGCTGCAAAAGAGGGGGCGGACAAAGCCTCAGGCATCGCAGGCAAGCCGCTGGATTGCCGCCCGCGAAAGCATGGGGAAACGCAGCCGGATGATGCCAGGTCTGGGTGGGATGCTTCTAAATATATAGCATATCCGCCACAGTGAGACAAAAAAAGCCCGCTTGACGCGGGCTTGGGTGATGGTCTGGCCAGTACTTTTGGGTACTGACGTTAGATCATGTTACTGGATTTTTGCGCTTTTGCGCAGCTGATCTTGGAACTGCTGCTCTTTTTGCTGCTGCAGCTGTTGCGTGATCTGGGGTTTGACATCTTCAAACTTGGGCATTTCGGCCTGGCGCTCGTCATCCATGCGGATGATGTGCCAGCCGAACTGGCTCTTGACGGGCGCGTCGGTCATCTCGCCCTTCTTGAGCTTGATCAGGGCTTCGGTGAACTCGGGTACGTAATTGTTGGGGTTGGCCCAGTCCAGATCACCGCCACGGGCACCCGATCCGGGATCCTTGGATTCCTTCTTGGCGATGTCTTCAAACTTCTTGCCGGCCTTCACCTCGGCAATGATGGCCTTGGCGCGGTCTTCGGACTCCACCAGGATGTGGCTGGCCTTGTATTCCTTGCCGCCATTGGCAGCGACGAATTTGTCGTACTCGGCCTTGGCTTCGGCATCGGTCACGGGGTTTTTCTTGCGGAAGTCGTCAAACAGCGCGCGGATCAGCACGGTCTGGCGTGCCATTTCCATCTGCTGCTTGTAGGCTTCGGAGCCGGCCAGACCGCGGCGGTTGGCTTCCTGCATGAAGATTTCACGCGCGATGACTTCATCCTTGATCATCTTTTCCATCTCGGGCACAACGGGCTGGCCGCTGGCTTCGATCTGGGTCTTCAAGGCATTGACGCGGGCCATGGGAACGGCCTTGCCATTGACGATGGCCACATTCTGGGCCGAGGCGGACAGGGCGGCTGCGCCCAGAACAGCGGCGGCCACGATGCGGGCCAGTTGCTTTTGTTTCATGCTCATTCGAGTTGTGATTGAGAAAAGTGAGTGAAGTTCAGTCCATACGCAACAGGCTCCCGTCAAGGAGCCTGTGGTCAGAACAGTGCGTTCTCAAAGTACTTCAATGGCGATGGCATGAACACCCTGGTCAATGAAGTCTTGCAGTGCATCATACACAAGGCGGTGGCGTGCCACGCGGGTTTTTCCATCAAAGGCAGGGCCGGCGATGCGCACGCGAAAATGCGTGCCCACACCGCTGTCGTTGGCGCCGGCATGACCGGCATGCTGATAGCTCTCGTCGATGACTTCGAGTCGGGTCGGGGCCAGACGCTGGCGCAGGGCGGCGTCCATGGCCTGGGCACTGATGGTCACGCTCATGGCTGCTTGTCCTTGGCTTCGGCTGCGTTGGGCACGCCGTCCTGGGGCAGGTAGCGGCTCATGTAGATGGCTTGTGCAATCACAAACACCACCATCAGTCCCATGCCGCCAAACAGCTTGAAGTTGACCCAGGTATCGGTGTCGAAGTTATAGGCTACCCAGATGTTGAGTCCGCCCATGGCGGCGAAGAAAGCAGTCCAGGCCCAGTTGAGTTTGAGCCAGATGGCGTCGGGCAGTTGCAGCTGCGCGCCCATGACGGAGCGCAGCAGGTTCTTTTTGAACACCAACTGACCGATCAGCAGCGCGCCGCCCATGAGCCAGTAAAGCACCGTGGGCTTCCATTTGATGAAGTTGTCGTCATGGGCCAGCAAAGTGGCGCCGCCAAACAGCACGATGACGCCGAGGCTCATCCATTGCATGGGTTCGATCTTGCCGGTCTTGAAGCGCAGATAGGCGATCTGCGCCACGGTGGCGGCAATGGCCACGGCCGTGGCGGTGTAGATGCCCCAGACCTTGAAGGCCACGAAAAACAGGATGATGGGGAAGAAATCAATCAGCAGCTTCATGCGCGAAATGGTAGTCGTTCTGAAATTCAGACTGTGCAGTACCGACAAGGTTCCCGGTGCTGCGAGCAAAGTCGCATCATGCACCAAAGCGCGGGTCTTACCGTGGGCAAAGCCTTGTACGCCGGACGGATTCAGCTATCAAAGCTGATGTGCAAGGCCGGCGCAGTGAGCCCGGTCCGAAGCCGCGCGGCCCTTGCTGCTCAAGCCTTGCCAGCTCTTATTTTGGGGGCTCGTTCTGGAAATCCAGCGAGGCCGAGTTCATGCAGTAGCGCAGGCCGGTGTCGGTGGGGCCGTCGGGAAAGACATGGCCCAGATGGGCCCCGCAGTTGCTGCATACCGTCTCGGTGCGCACCATGCCATGGCTGCGGTCCACGATATTGGTGATGGCACCGGGCAGGGCCTGGTCAAAGCTGGGCCAGCCGCAGCCGGCGTCAAACTTGGTATGGGAGTCGAACAGCTTGTTGCCGCAGCAGATGCAGTGGTAGCTGCCATCGGCCCAGAACTGCTCGTATTTGCCGGTGAAAGGTCGCTCGGTGGCTGCGTGGCGTGTGACCTGGAAGGCCGCAGCTTCGGCGCCCTTGTCCTGCAACAGGGCTTGCCATTCTTGGTCGGATTTCTGGACAGGAAAGCTCATGATGAACAGCTTATTTCAATCGAGGAAGCCCAGTCGGGCGGGAAGCCGGCCCAGTCGGCGTGGTCCGGGTGCGAGTCATAAGGCGTCTGCAACACGGCCAGCATCTGCTGCACAGGCGCAAAGTCACCGGCCTGGGCGGCGCGAATCACGGTTTCGCCCAGATGGTTGCGCAGCACAAAGCGCGGATTGGATTTTTGCATCAAATCGACGGTCTGTGCTTTGTCCACTTGCGCCAGCTGCTCTGAATAAGTGAGTGACCAGGCATCAAAGCTGGCCCGGTCAAGAATGATGTCACGCAGTGGCTCAAAGTCGATTTTCGTTTCCTGCCTTTGTGCAACAGCATCGGTCAGGCGGCTGAAAAAGATGGTGTAGTCCACCTTGCTGTCGGCCAGGATCTGCAGCAGCGGGTTGACCAACTGCGCAAAGCGGCCTTCGGTGGCAGGCGTGCCGGCCTCGTTTTCGGGCAGGCCCAGCTTGGCCAGCATCTGGCGCGCATAGGCGGCGGGGAAGACGGTCTTGTAGGACTCCAGCGCAGCAATCGTCAGCTCTTCGTCGCCGATCAGCGGCAGCAAGGCCTGGCCCAGGCAGTAGAGATTCCAGTAGGCCACCTGGGGCTGGCGGTTAAAGGCATAGCGGCCCTGGCTGTCGCTGTGGTTGCAGATATGGCCGGGGTCGAAGGCATCGAGAAACTGGAAGGGGCCGTAGTCGATGGTCAGGCCCAGAATGCTCATATTGTCGGTATTCATCACACCATGGCAAAAGCCCACGCCTTGCCACTGGGCCATCAGCCGGGCAGTGCGCTCGCTCACGGCCTGCAGAAAATTGGCATAGGGATTGCCGTTCAGTGCAACGGCCGTGCGGCATTCCGGGTAATGCTGGTCTATGACCAGATCGGCCAGGGCTTTAAGTTCGGTCTGCATGTCGCGCGCGGCGAAATGCTCGAAATGGCCGAAGCGGATGAAGCTTTCGGCCACACGGGTCACGACGGCGGCAGTTTCCATGGTCTCGCGCGCCACGGGCAGGGGCGAGCCCGTCAGCGCCAGCGCTCGCGTGGTGGGAATGCCCAGGGCTGCCATGGCTTCGCTGCAGAGAAATTCGCGAATCGACGAGCGCAGAACGGCCCGGCCGTCGCCCATGCGTGAATAGGGGGTGCGGCCAGCGCCCTTGAGCTGGACTTCAAAGCCCTGCTCAGTCTCGCCCAACAGGATGGCACGGCCATCGCCAAGCTGGCCGGCCCAGACGCCGAACTGGTGACCGCTATAGACAGTGGCCAGCGGCTTGCTGCCGCCTTTGCCATGGCCGGAGACGGCATTGCCGCTGAGGATTTGCAGCGCTTCGGCGCTGTGCAGCCACTCGGTGTTCAGACCCATCCAGCGGGCCGTGCTGACGCTGGCGGCAATCCAGTGCGGCTCTGGCACGGGCGTGGGTTGGAGATAGGTGAAAAAAGCCGGGCCCAGAGCTTCGAAGCGGCCGGGCTTGCGCCATTGCGGGGCAGGGGATTCGCTCATGCAATCATTGTGCTTGAGCAGCATCAAGGACAGGGTTTGCAGGGTTGTTGAGCCGGTTTCCGTTGGAGAGCAGCCTAGGTTTTTCCCTGAGTGCGCGCACATCGTTCAGAGGGAGGATGCAGACAAAGGTCGCCAAGGTTACGCATTGGTGACAGTCCTCAGATGACGGCCTGGAAGCCCGCGCTAGGATGCTTCCCGATCATCACAACGATATCCAGGAGACTGCCAATGTTGGGTCTGATGCAAAGCCAGCCGCTGTTGATTTCTTCCCTGATCGAGTTTGCCGCGCGCAACCATGCCGATGGAGAGATAGTCTCCCGCCGTGTGGAAGGCGATATCCACCGCTATACCTACAAGGATCTGGCGGCGCGCTCGCGTCAGCTTGCCAACAAGCTCGATGCCATGGGCCTGGTGCCGGGCGAGCGCGTGGCCAGCCTGGCTTGGAATGGCTATCGCCACATGGAGATGTATTTTGGCGTCAGCGGCTCGGGCCGGGTGTTGCACACCATCAACCCGCGCCTGCATCCCGAGCAGGTCGCATGGATCGTCAATCACGCCGAAGACAAGGTGCTGTGCTTTGACCTGACCTTTTTGCCCATCATCCAGGCCGTGCATGCCAAATGCCCGCAGGTGCAGCAATGGGTGGTGCTCTGCGATGCAGACCGGCTGCCGGCAGACAGCGGCATTCCAGGCCTCATCAGCTACGAGAGCTGGATTGCGGGCCAGTCCGATCAATACCGCTGGCCGCAGTTCGACGAGAACACCGCATCCAGCATGTGCTACACCAGCGGTACGACGGGCAACCCCAAGGCCGTGCTCTACAGCCACCGCTCCAGCACGCTGCACGCCTATGCCGCAGCGCTGCCCGATGTGATGTGCCTGTCGGCCCGTGATTCGGTGCTGCCCGTGGTCCCCATGTTCCACGTCAATGCCTGGGGCTTGCCATATTCGGCGGCGCTCACGGGCTGCAAGATGGTCTTTCCGGGCCCGGCGCTCGATGGGAAGTCGGTCTACGAGCTGATCGAGTCGGAAGGCGTGACCTTTGCTGCTGGCGTACCCACCGTCTGGCAGATGCTGCTCGGCTATATGAAGCCGGGCGGCCTGCGTTTTTCCAAGCTCAATCGCACGGTGATCGGCGGCTCCGCCTGCCCGCCCGCCATGATCACCGCCTTCCAGGACGACTACGGCGTGGAGGTGCTGCACGCATGGGGCATGACGGAGATGAGCCCGCTGGGCACGCTGTGCACGCTCAAGAACAAGCATCTGGAACTGCCCAAGGAAGAGCAGATGAAGATCCGGCAGAAGCAGGGGCGCGCGATCTATGGTGTGGAGATGAAGATCGTCAACGACGCCGGTGACGAACAGCCCTGGGATGGCAAGAGCTATGGCGACCTGCTGGTGCGCGGCCCCTGGATCATCGACAGCTATTACAAAGGCAGCGGCAACCCCCTGGTGCGCGGGGCTGACGGCCACGGTTGGTTCCCGACGGGGGATGTGGCGACGATAGACCCCGATGGCTATATGCAGATCACCGACCGCAGCAAGGATGTGATCAAGTCCGGCGGCGAATGGATCAGCTCCATCGATATTGAAAACATCGCCATGGCCAACCCGGCCGTGGCCATGGCGGCCTGCATAGGCATGCCGCATCCCAAGTGGGACGAGCGCCCCATCGTGGCCGTGGTCAAGAAGCCCGGCGCGGAAATCACGCGCGAGGAGTTGCTGAAGTTCTATGAGGGCAAGACAGCCAAGTGGCAGATTCCCGATGATGTGGTGTTTGTGGACGCTATTCCAATCGGTGCCACAGGCAAGATGCTCAAGACCCGTCTGCGCGAGGAACTCAAGGACTACCAGCTGCCCACGGCGGTCTGAACGTTCCCCGGCCTGGCCGGAGCAAAGCCATCATCGTGAGATGATGGCTTTTTTGCCTGTGCCTTTTCTGGCGCCATTGGTTGACATCCATGCCTTCAGCTCCCGGTTTTTGCGACTGCTCGCCACCCTTGATATCGGATGGTGGTCGTGCCCACGATTTGCCGCGACGCCAGCTTCTCGGAGCCGCCTTGCTGGGCGGGCTGGGGGCATGGAGTCTGCCTGCAGCAGCCTGCGGGCCAGAGACTGTCGCCCCGGCTGCGCCGCGCAATGTGTGTCTGGAATGTCTGGCACGCCGGGCACAGCAGCGCTCGGCCTTTGTGAACAAGGAGTTGCCATGAGCGCCGGGCCGCTGTGGCCGCAAACAAGGCCTGCACGCAAGAGCTGGCCTCTGCGCTGGTCGCAGCTCAATTCGACCGGCAAGCCAACAGGCAAGCCCTTGCAGCTGTATCTGTTGCTGGATGCGGCGCAGAACCAGGACTTGTTGGCACAGGTGCCGGAAAGCGGTGCCGAGGCCTTGTTTGCTTTCACGCGCGCGAGCAAGGAGGGCAAGCTCAGTCCCTGGTTGGTACACCTTGGCAGCACTGCTCAGGCCTTGAAAACGCCACAGCAGAATTTTCTCGATGCCGTGCTCAATGTGGTGCAGGCCAGCCCTTGTGCCAGCTTGCTGGCAAGCGAGTGCGAGATGCCGGTGCTGCTGGCCCATCTGCGCCTGGCCATGGATCCAAGATTGCCTGGCGGCGACGGCAGCTATCTTGCCTTCTGGGACCCTGCCGTGCTGGCGGCCTTGCTTGGGCAAAGCGATCCGGACACGCAAACCGGCATCGAACCCGTGCTGCGCCCCGCTCAGTGCCTGGCCTTGCTGGGTCCGGTTGCATACTGGTGGTGCTGGAGCCGATCGGGCCGGTTGCATGAATATGCGGTGGCTGATCTTTCCGGGCCTGCGGCGCCCCTGCCGCTTCAGCTCGGCACCGCTCAGGTCGATGCGCTGGTAAAGGGCAATGTGCCCGATCTGCTGATCTATTACCTGAATCTGAACCAGGTCCATCTGCGCGACAGATTGCCGCCGCTGGCAATGCATTGGTTTGCGCGTCAGCAACTGGAGTTTGCGCGCCGCCATGGGCTTGCTGGTACGCGCGACCTGCTCAACTATCTGTGTCTGGCGCTGATTGCAGGAGCACGCTTTGATCAATTGCCCGGAGTGGTCGAACTGCTGGCCAAGGTCAAGGCCGGCAGGCTGAGTTTCGACGAGTTGATGCGCGATATAGGTCCGCATCTGGAGGATAGGGAACTGCCGGAGCCGCAGGTGCTGACCAGCTCCAGCGGCCTGCCGCTGACGGAAAGCCAGTTGCCGCTCTAGGTCGCTGAATCAGATAAGTCTCTGCACTTTTATAGGCGGGCGCCAGCAGCTATTGTTTTGGGAGCTTCGGCCTGAGGTAAACCCTGCAGTCGCCAAAGTGATATGCGCTAGGGCAACCCCCAGGCCGCAGGCGCTGGCTTGCCCTTTAGTCTGGGCGTCGCTCATAAACACCAACGGAGACGCTCTATGAAGTTTGCAATCAAGGCTTTGACAGCATCGGTGATCCTGGCGTGCGCGGGGAGTGCGATGGCCCAGAAGGGAGAGACCGTCAAGGTCGCCTGGATTGACCCGCTCTCGGGCCTGATGGCAGCGCTGGGTTCCAACCAGCTCAAAAGCCTGCAGTACGTGGCAGAGGAACTCAACAAGGGCAATGCTTCGGGGGTGAAGTTCGAGATCATCGGCATCGACAACAAGCTCAGCCCGCAGGAGACCACGGCCGCGCTGCGTTCGGCCATGGACCAGGGCGTGCGCTATGTGTTCCAGGGCAACGGCTCGGGACCGGCGCTGGCCATCATGGATGCGCTGGAAAAGCACAATGCGCGCAACAAGGGCAAGGAGGTCGTGTTCCTCAACTATGCGGCGGTGGACCCGGACCTGACCAACAGCAAGTGCAGCTACTGGCATTTCCGCCTCGATGCCGATACCTCCATGAAGATGGAGGCCTTGACCACGTATATGAAGGACGTGCCAGAGGTCAAGAAGGTCTATCTGATCAACCAGAACTACTCGCATGGCCAGCAGGTGTCCAAGTTCGCCAAGGAGATGCTCAAGCGCAAGCGCCCCGATGTGGAAATCGTGGGTGATGACTTCTCTCCGCTGGCCCAGGTGCGAGACTTCGCGCCCTATGTGGCCAAGATCAAGCAGTCGGGCGCCGATACGGTGATCACCGGCAACTGGGGCTCGGACCTGGCGCTGCTCATCAAGGCCGCCAACGATGCAGGTCTGAACAACGTCAAGTTCTACACCTATTACGGCATTGCCACGGGCGCGCCCACGGCCATGGGGGCGGCGGCGGCGGGCAAGGTCTATATGGTGGGCTACGGCCACCTGAACATGCCCGGCACCATGGACAAGATCGTCAAGGGCTTCAAGGCCAAGGTCAACGAGGATATGTACACCGGCACCGTGTACACGGGGCTGAACATGCTCGATCAGGCTTTTGCCAAGGCCAAGACCACCGATCCCGTAAAGGTCGCGGCGACCATGGAGGGCATGAAGTTCCAGAACTACAACGGCGAAGTCGAGATGCGCAAGAGCGACCACCAGCTGCAGCAGGGTCTGTACATCGCGCGCTGGGAAAAGGCCGGCGGCAAATACCCCATGGACTCCGAGAACACGGGCTATACCTTTGCACCCGTGAAGTACTTCGAACCCTATGTGGCCAGCACTCCCACCAGCTGCCAGATGAAGCGTCCCTCCTGAGGCGATGCGAGAGAAGCGGATTTCGGGGCGCCCAGGTGGCGCCCTTTTTTGATCTCGGGTTTCATTCGTCTGCAAGTGCGATCAGCTGTCGCGCAAGTGTCGCCAACTGCCGCGAATCGGCCCGGCAAGTCGCATGCGTGATAGTTCCTAAGGCTTTCCCCAGCGGGAAAAAGTCTACCGGCCGGTAGATTGGCGTCAGTCGCTAGCAAAAATGGTGAAAGGAGACAAGTATGAAATGGGTTATGCGAGCAGTGGCCGTCTCGGCCATGGCAGTGAGTGCAGGTGGAGCCTGGGCTCAGAAGGGCGAAACCGTCAAGGTCGCCTGGATTGATCCCTTGTCGGGTCTGATGGCTGCCGTGGGAACGAATCAGCTCAAGACCTTTCAGTTGCTGGCGGAGGAGTTCAACAAGAAAAATGCCTCGGGCGTGAAGTTCGAGATCGTGGCGCTGGACAACAAGCTCAGCCCGCAGGAGACCACGGCCGCGCTGCGCTCGGCCATGGATCAGGGCGTGCGCTATGTGACGCAGGGCAATGGCTCGGGCCCGGCGCTGGCGATCATGGATGCGCTGGAAAAGCACAATGCGCGCAACAAGGGCAAGGAGCTGCTCTATCTCAACTACGCGGCCGTGGATCCCGACCTGACCAACAGCAAGTGCAGCTACTGGCATTTCCGACTCGATGCCGATACCTCCATGAAGATGGAGGCGCTGACCACCTTCATGAAGGACGATGCCGAGGTCAAGAAGGTCTATCTGATCAACCAGAACTACGGGCATGGTCAGCAGGTGTCCAAGTTCGCCAAGGACCTGCTCAAGAGAAAGCGTCCCGATGTGCAGATCGTGGGCGATGACTTCTCTCCGCTGGCCCAGGTACGCGACTTCGCGCCCTATGTGGCCAAGATCAAGCAGTCGGGAGCCGATACGGTAATCACCGGCAACTGGGGCGCGGATCTGTCGCTGCTGCTCAAGGCTGCCAACGACGCGGGCCTGAACAACGTCAAGTTCTATACCTATTACGCGTTTGGCGCCGGCGCTCCCACAGCCATGGGCGCGGCCTCCGACGGCAAGGTCTATACCGTGACCTACGGGCACTACAACATGGGCGCGCCGATTCAGGCCAGCATGGACAGCTTCAAGAAGAAGTTCAATGACGACCTGACGCAAAGCTCGATCTACCATGTATTCGCCTTGCTGGATGCGGCCTTTGTCAAGACGGGATCCACCGACCCGGTCAAGGTTGCGGCGGTGCTTGAGGGCATGAAGCTCAAAAGCTTCAACGGCGATGTCGAGATGCGCAAGAGTGACCACCAGCTGCAACAGGGCCTGTACATCTCGAAGTGGCAGAAGGCGGGCGGCAAGTTCCCCTATGACGCGGAAAACACCGGCTACACCTTCGCCCCCGTGAAGTACTACGAGCCCTATGTGGCCAGCACGCCCACCAGCTGCCAGATGAAGCGTCCGTCCTGAGTCAGGCTCGCATATTCTCACTCTCCCTCGTGCTGCAGCATCCGCACCCACAAGAGCGCATAACAGGTGCAGTGCTGCAGCGGTCTTTTTGCTAATGAGAACAAGGCAAGTCGATGACGCCTGAATTTTTCACCATATCGATGCTCAACGGAGTGAGCTACGGGCTGTTGCTTTTCATGCTCAGCTCAGGCCTGACGCTGATCTTCAGCATGATGGGCGTGCTTAATTTCGCTCACACCAGTTTCTACATGCTGGGCGCGTATTTCGCGTACACGCTTAGCGGCATCATCGGGTTCTGGCCCGCGCTCTTTTTCAGCCCGGTGCTGGTGGGCGTGCTGGGAGCGCTGTTCGAGCGCTACAGCCTGCGCCGCGTGCACAAATACGGCCATGTGCCCGAGCTGCTGGTGACTTTTGGCCTGTCCTATCTGATTCTGGAAGTGGTGCAGCTCGTCTGGGGGCGCGGCACAGTGCCTTATGCGCTGCCATCGGCGCTGCAGGGGCCGCTGTTTACCTTGTATGGCACACAGTTCCCCAAGTCGCGTTCCTTTGTGATGCTGGTGGCGCTGCTGATGCTGGTGGCCGTCTGGCTGCTGCTGACGCGTACGCGCATCGGCCTGGTGATTCAGGCCGCGCTCAAGAACCCGGAAATGGTGGAGGCGTTGGGCCACAACGTGCCGCGCGTGTTCATGCTGGTGTTTGGCGGCGGCTGCGCGCTGGCCGGTCTGGCCGGCGTGATTGGCGGCAACACCTATGTGACCGAGCCCGCCATGGCGGCCTCCGTGGGCTCCATCATTTTCGTGGTGGTGGTGGTGGGCGGCATGGGCTCGCTGGCGGGGGCTTTCGTGGCTTCGCTGCTGATCGGCGTGGTGCAGACCTTTGCCGTGGCGCTGGACTGGTCGCTGGCCGGCCTGTTCGCCTCCATGGGGCATCAGGTCAATGAATCCACCTTCGGCTGGCCCGTGCTGCGGCTGACGCTGTCGCAGGTTGCGCCCATCCTGCCTTACCTGTTCCTGGTGCTGATTCTGATCTTCCGCCCCAAGGGCTTGCTGGGTACCAGAGGGGATTGAGCCATGTCTTCGATTGCAAAAACATCCATGAATTCTTCTGCTGCCGACAAAGCTCGGGCTCAGGCGCATTACCGCTTCAAGCCCTTGAACATAGGGCGAATTCTGATCTGGGGCCTGTTTGCGCTGGCGCTGATCGTGGCACCGCTGATCTTCACCAGCTCGCTGGCGCTGACCATGCTCAGCCAGATCGGCTATCTGATCATCATCTGTCTGTCCTACAACATCCTGCTGGGGCAGGGCGGCATGCTGAGCTTCGGGCATGCGGTCTATACTGGCCTGGGCTCGTTTCTGGCCATTCATGCCATGAACAAGGCTGCTGCAGGCGAGATGGCAATTCCGCTGGTGCTGATTCCCGTGGTGGGTGGCCTGGCGGGCATGTTCTTCGCTGCGCTCTTCGGCTATGTGACGACCAAGAAATCGGGCACCACCTTTGCCATGATCACCATGGGTCTAGGAGAGCTGGTGGCCTCCATGGCGCTGATGTTTCCCGAGTTCTTCGGCGGCGAGGGCGGTATCACCACGGACCGGGTCTACAGCAAGTTTTTCGGGCTGGATTTCGGCTCCGGCCTGCAGGTTTACTACCTGATTGCCGTGTATTGCTTTGTCTGCACTGCTGCCATGTTTGCCTTCACCGGCACGCCGCTGGGGCGCATGCTGAATGCCGTGCGCGACAACCCGGAGCGTGTGGAATTTGTGGGCTACAACACCCAGCGCGTGCGCTACTTCGCCTTCATCATTGCAGGCTTTTTTGCGGGTATCGGTGGCGGGCTGACGGCCATCAATTTCGAGATCATCACGGCCATGGACAGTGTCAGCGTGGTGCGCTCGGGCGGCTATCTGCTGTTCACCTTCCTGGGCGGCGCCACCTTCTTCTTCGGCCCCATCATCGGTGCGGTGCTGCTGGTGCTGGCTTCGGTGCTGCTGTCCGAGCTGACCAAGGCCTGGCTGCTGTACCTGGGCCTGGTGTTCCTGCTCATGGTCATGTACGCGCCCGGCGGTGTGGCCAGCCTGATCATGATGAATCTGCGCGTAGCCAAGTTCGGTCATTTCAAGCGCCTGCTCATGCCCTATCTGGGCATTCTGGCGGCCGGCATCGTGACGGTGGTAGGTGCCGCGTCGCTGATCGAGATGATCTATCACATGCAGCTCAATGCGGCGCTGGGCCCCAAGGTGCCCTTCATGGGCGCCGAGCTGGACACTAGCGCAGCCTCCACCTGGACCGTGGCGATTGTGGTGTTCGTGGTGGGCCTGGGCCTGCTGGAGGGCGTGCGCCGCCTGACGGCCCGTCGCTGGGGTCGCATACAGGAAGCGATTGAAGAAAGCATCAAGAAAGGGGAGGGCTGAACCATGTCCAGCATCGCCATCCATCAACCGGCTGCGCAAGCGGCGCAGCAGTCAGGCCATGCACTGGAGCTGCGCGATCTGCGCAAGAGCTTCGGCAAGACCGAGATCATTCGCGGCGCCAACCTGGCAGTCAATGCCGGCGAACGTATTGCCATCATCGGCCCCAACGGTGCTGGCAAGAGCACTCTGTTCAATCTGATCAGCGGCCGTTTCGAGCCCAGCAGCGGCGAGGTGCTGTTGCACGGCCAGCGCATCAACGGCAAAAAGCCGTTCGAGATCAACCGCATGGGGCTGTCGCGCAGCTTTCAGATCACGAATATCTTCCCCAAGCTTTCGGTGTTTGAAAACCTGCGCTGCAGCGTGCTCTGGAGTCTGGGCTACCGCTATAGCTTCTGGCGTTTTCTCTCCAATCTGCACGATGCCAACGAACGCGCCAACGAGCTGATGGAGATGATCGGTCTGCACCGCAAGCGCGACACGCTCGCGGTGAACCTGACCTATGCCGAGCAGCGTGCGCTGGAGATCGGCATCACCATCGGCGGCGGTGCCAGCGTCATCTTGCTCGACGAACCCACGGCCGGCATGAGCAACAGCGAAACCGCGCATTTCATACAGCTGATCAAGAAGGTTACCGAAGGCAAGACGCTGCTGACCGTGGAGCACGATATGGGCGTGGTCTTCGGGCTGGCGGACAAGATTGCCGTGGTGGTCTACGGCGAGGTCATCGCCTATGACACGCCTGAAGCCGTGCGTGCCAACGCCAGAGTGCAAGAAGCATATCTGGGATCTTCCGTCGCAGACCAACAGGCAGGAGCGCATTGAGATGCTGAAGATCAACGATTTGCATGCCTACTACGGCAAAAGCCATGTGCTGCATGGCGTGGACTTCGAGGTCCATGCTGGCGAGATCGTGGCCTTGCTGGGGCGTAACGGCTCGGGCCGCTCCACCACAGCCAAGGCCATCATGGGACTGGTGCACTGGGAGGGGGCACTGGACTGGAAAGGCAAGAACCTGCATGGCAAGAAAGCCTATGAGGTGGCCCATCTGGGTATTGGCTATGTGCCGGAGAGCCGCGATGTGTTCCCCAATCTGACCGTACATCAGAACCTGATGCTGGGGCAGAAAGGCAAGGGCAAAGGCAGTCGCTGGGGTTTTGACGACATGTATGCCATGTTTCCCCGCCTCAAGGAGCGTCAGCACACCGAGGCCGGCGTGATGTCGGGCGGCGAGCAGCAGATGCTCACACTCTGCCGCACGCTGATGGGCGACCCGGATCTCATCATCATCGACGAACCCACGGAAGGGCTGGCACCCAAGATCGTGGAGCTGGTGGGCGAATACCTCAAGAAGATCAAGGATCGCGGCGTGTCCGTGCTGCTGATCGAGCAAAAGCTGACCATCGCCATGAATATCTCGGACCGGGCGCTGGTCATGGGCCATGGGCATATTGTTTTTGACGGAACTCCCGAAACCCTCAGAGCGAACGAAAAGGTTCGCAAGGAGTGGCTGGAGGTTTGAGCTGATACACCGCCTTGAGCGGCTTTGCCGCTTCCCCCTCTCTCGCTTTGCGAGAGGGGGACGACATCCTGGCTGCGGGGCGGCGGGGCCGCCCAGGCCCTTGCTTGATGTCTCTGATATGAGGTGTGCTCATTCTGTGAGCTGTCTCGCTCAGGACAAGCATCAGTTGCGCAACGCAGCAAAATTCGGAAAATAAAAACGCACGACCGTTCTTTTCTATTTATTGAACAGGGGACAACAGCATGACTGCTGAATACAAAGTGGACGGAGCCATCGCCGTCATTACCTTGAACAACCCGCCGGTCAACGGCCTGGGTCTGGCCACCAGACGAGGTGTGGTTGAGGGTTTGCGCCAGGCTCTGGCGGATGACGCCGTCAAGGCCATCGTCATTACCGGCGCCGGCAAGGCCTTCTCGGGCGGAGCCGATATCACAGAGTTCGGCAAGGAAGATGCCTACCGCGAGCCGCATCTGATTTCGGTCATCCAGCAACTGGACCTGTCGACCAAGCCTGTGATCGCCGCGATTCACAGCGTCTGCATGGGGGGCGGGCTGGAGCTGGCGCTGGGATGCCATTA
This sequence comes from Comamonas sp. Z1, assembly GCF_008121555.1. Taxonomy (NCBI): domain Bacteria; kingdom Pseudomonadati; phylum Pseudomonadota; class Betaproteobacteria; order Burkholderiales; family Comamonadaceae; genus Comamonas; species Comamonas sp. Z1. The sequence continues at coordinate 356,256 of NZ_VOQT01000003.1, read as the reverse complement.
CCGCATTGCCGCCCCCGGCACGGCCGTGGCGCTGCCCGAGGTCAAGCTGGGCCTGCTGCCAGGCGCCGGCGGCACCCAGCGCCTGCCTCGCGTACTGGGTGTGGAAGCCGCACTCAATATGATTGTCAGCGGCGAGACCGTGATGAGCGAAATGCTGGCCATGCTGCCCGGCCAGAAGCTGTTCAACAAGATGTCTGCATCGGCCGAGACGCTGCTGGCCGAGGCCAAGGCCTTGGCGCTGGAGGTCGCCGATGTCCGCCCGCTGCCGCGTGTGCGCGACCTGTCCTGCAAGCATCCCCAGGGCGAGGCCTATTTCGAGTTCGCCGCCACCATGGTGCAGGGCATGTCCAAGAACTTCCCTGCGCCCCTGCGCTGTCTTGAGGCCGTCAAGAACGCCACGACCAAGAAGTTCGACGACGGCATGGTGGCCGAGCGTGAAGCCTTCATGCAGCTGATGATGACGCCCGAGTCGCGTTCGCTGCGCCATCTGTTCATGGCCGAGCGTGCCGCCTCCAAGATCCCCGATGTGCCCGGCGATACACCGGTGCGCGAGATCCGCACCGTGGGCGTGATCGGCGCCGGCACCATGGGCGGCGGCATTTCCATGAACTTCCTCAATGCGGGCATTCCCGTCACGATTCTGGAGACCAAGCAGGAAGCCCTGGATCGCGGCGTTGCGACCATCCGCAAGAACTACGAAGCCCAGGTCAAGAAGGGCAAGCTCTCCGAGCAGAAGTACGAGCAGCGCATGAGCCTGCTGTCCACCACGCTTAACTATGGCGATCTGAAGAATGCCGACCTCATCATCGAGGCCGTGTTCGAGGAGCTGGGCGTGAAGGAGCAGGTCTTCAAGCAGCTCGATGAAGTGGCCAAGCCCGGCGCGATTCTGGCATCCAACACTTCGACCCTGGATGTGGACAAGATCGCCGCCTTCACCAAGCGTCCACAAGACGTGGTGGGCATGCATTTCTTCAGTCCCGCCAATGTGATGAAGCTGCTGGAAGTGGTGCGCGGCAAGGCCACAGCCAAGGATGTGCTGGCCACGGTGATGAAGGTGGGCAAGAAGATCAAGAAGACGGCCGTGGTCTCCGGCGTCTGCGACGGCTTCATCGGCAACCGCATGATCGAGCAGTACTCGCGCCAGGCCGGCTTCCTGCTGGACGAAGGTGCATCGCCACAGCAGGTGGACAAGGCCATCGAGAAGTTCGGCTTTGCCATGGGCCCGTTCCGCATGGGCGATCTGGCGGGCAACGACATCGGTTGGGCCATCCGCAAGCGCCGTTATGTCGAAAAACCCGATATGAAGTACAGCGCCAGTGCGGACCGTCTGTGCGAGCTGGGTCGCTTCGGCCAGAAGACTGGTGCGGGCTGGTATGACTATGTGCCCGGCAAGCGCGATGCCATCCCTTCGGAGGTGGTGGCCAAGATGATCGACGAGCACCGCAAGAGCCTGGGTATCACGCCGCGCAAGATCTCCGACGAGGAAATCGTGCAGCGCCTGGTCTATGCGCTGGTCAACGAGGGCGCTCAGATTCTGGAAGACGGCATTGCCAGCAAGTCCGGCGACATCGACATGGTGTATCTGACCGGTTATGGCTTTCCGCTGTGGCGTGGTGGCCCCATGCACTATGCGGGCGAGGTCGGCCTGTTCAACGTGGTTCAGGCGATGGGTCGCTTTGCCAAGAACCCCAACGACGATGCCAAGTTCTGGCAGCCCGCACCGCTGCTGGCCAAGCTGGCCGCCGAAGGCAAGCAGTTCAGCTAGGCGCGGACGATTTGCCACGAAACACCCAGAATCAAAGGACAGAACATGACATCCGCAGTGATTGTTTCTACCGCGCGCACTCCGCTGGCCAAGAGCTGGAAGGGCGCTTTCAACATGACTTACGGTCCCACCCTGGGGGCCCACGCCGTCAAGGCCGCAGTGGAGCGCGCCGGCATTGAGGGTGCCGAGGTCGAGGACGTGATCATGGGCATGTCCCTGCCCGAAGGCACGACCGGCGGCAACGTCGCCCGTCTGATTGCCATGCGTGCAGGTCTGCCGGTCACCACATCGGGTCTGACCATCAACCGCTTCTGCTCTTCGGGTCTGCAGGCGATTGCGCTGGCTGCCCAGCGCATCATCGCGGGCGAGAACGATGTGCTGGTGGCGGGCGGTCTGGAGAGCATCTCCTGCGTGCAGCCCCACCTGAATCCGCACATGGCCTTCGATCCCGAGCTGACGGCCATGAAGCCCGAGATCTACTGGAGCATGCTGCAGACTGCCGAACAGGTGGCCAAGCGTTACAACATCAGTCGCGATGCCCAGGATGAGTACGGCGCCTCCAGCCAGCAGAAAGCGGCTGCGGCACAGGCGGCCGGCCTGTTCGAAGCGGAAATTGCTCCCATGAAGACCGTCATGGGCGTGGCCGACAAGGTGCGCGGCCTGATCACCAAGGAGGTGACCGTCAGCAAGGATGAGGGCATTCGCGAGGGTACGACCAAGGAAGGCATCAGCGGTCTGCGCAGCGCGCTGCCCGGCGGGGTGATCACGGCCGGCAATGCGAGCCAGTTCTCCGACGGGGCCGGCGCCTGCGCCGTGGTCAGCGAGGAATATGCCTCGCGCAAGGGCCTCAAGCCCCTGGGCCGTTTCCTGGGCTTTGCCGTGGCCGGCTGCGAGCCCGACGAAATGGGCATCGGCCCCATCTACGCCATTCCCAAGGTGCTCAAGAAGCTGGGTCTGTCGATCAACGATATCGACCTGTGGGAGCTCAACGAAGCCTTTGCCGTGCAGGTCATCTACTGCCGCGACAAGCTGGGCATTCCTGCCGACAGGCTCAACGTCAACGGCGGCGCGATTGCTGTGGGCCACCCCTATGGTGTCTCGGGCCAGCGCCTGACGGGGCATGCACTGATCGAAGGCAAGCGCCGCGGCGCCAAGCGTGTCTGCGTGACCATGTGCATTGGTGGCGGTATGGGCGCAGCGGGCGTGTTTGAAGTGCTGTAAGCAGGGCTTCAGCCAAGCCGCCTTCTGGTCACCTTGGGGTAGGGGCTGGAGGCGGCTTTTTTCTCCTCTGGATATATGAAATTGATAGCTTCAAGCGCTTTATCCATAAGCGATGAAGCCTGCTTTGATAGGTAATCTATGCGCCTGCGTTCCACCATTGACTTTCTGCTCTACGACTGGCTGCAGGCCGAAGGCCTGACCAGCCGCCCCCGCTTTGCCGATCATTCGCGTGATACTTTCGATGCGGTGATGGATACCTGCGAGCGTATCGCGCGCGAGAAATACGCGCCCTTCAATCGCACGGTGGATCTGCAGGAGCCGCAGTTCGATGGCGAAAAAGTCATCCTGCCTCAATGCACCTATGAAGCCCGCGAGGCCTATGCCGAATCGGGCATGCTCAGCGCGGCTCAGGACTACGAGATGGGCGGCATGCAGCTGCCCTACACCGTGGAGGCGGCGGCCAACTGCTTTTTCGCGGCGGCCTCGATCAGCATAGGCTCGAACATGCTGACCTCGGGCAATGCCAATGCCATCATGGCCCATGGCAGCGAGCGGCAGAAAAAAGTCTTTGCCGCCAATGAGTTCAACGGCAGCTGGGCCGGCACCATGGCCTTGTCCGAGCCGCAGGCGGGCTCGTCGCTGTCGGACATCGCCACGCGCGCCGAGCCCGATGGCATCGAGCATGAGAGTGACGCGCTGGGGCCGCGCTATCGCCTCAAGGGCAACAAGATGTGGATCAGCTCGGGCGACCACGAAATGACCGAGAACATCGTGCATCTGGTGCTGGCCAAGATTCCGGGCGCCGATGGCAAGACCATTCCCGGCGTGAAGGGCATTTCGCTGTTCATCGTGCCCAAGAAGCTGGTCGATGCCGAGGGCCGGCTGACCGGCGAGCGCAACGATGTGGCCCTGGCAGGCCTCAACCACAAGCTGGGCTGGCGCGGAACGACCAATACCTTGCTCAATTTCGGCGAAGGCAAATACCCTGTGCGCGGTCAGCATGGTGGTGGTCTGGACGGCCGCGGCGCGGGTGCGATCGGCTATCTGGTCGGCAAGCCCGGCGAGGGCCTCAAATGCATGTTCCACATGATGAACGAGGCGCGCATTTCCATCGGCATGGCGGCCTCCATGCTGGGCATGGCCGGCTATCACGCCAGTCTCGAATATGCGCAAAGCCGTCCTCAGGGCAGGCCCATAGGCGAGGGCGGCAAGGATGCGAGCCGGCCGCAGTCGCGCATCATCGAACATGCCGACGTCAAGCGCATGCTGCTGGCGCAGAAGGCCTATTGCGAAGGTGCGCTGGCCTTGAACCTGCTGTGCGCCAGATTGGTGGACGAGCAGTACACGGGCGAAGCACAGCAGGCGGCAGAAGCCAGGCTGCTGCTGGAGGTGCTGACGCCGGTGGCCAAGAGCTGGCCCAGCGAGTTCTGCCTGGAGGCCAATTCGCTGGCCATCCAGATCCATGGCGGCTATGGCTATACGCGCGATTTCGCGGTCGAGCAGTACTGGCGCGACAACCGCCTGAACATGATTCACGAGGGCACGCACGGCATACAGGCCATGGATCTGCTGGGCCGCAAGGTCGTCATGGATGGCGGCAAGGGCCTGCAACTGCTGGCTGCACGCATCAATGCCACCATTCAGCGGGCCATGCAGCATGAGAAGCTGGGCAGCTATGCCAATCAACTGGCGCGTGCGCTGGCCGATGTTGGATCAACCACCAAGGCAGCCTGGGCCACGGGCAACCCGCAGGAGGCACTGGCCAATGCCGTGCCCTATATGCAGGCCTTCGGTCACCTGGTGCTGGCCTGGATCTGGCTGGATGTGGCGCTGGCCGTTCTGGCCATGGACAAGGATCTGGCAATTGCAGCTCATCGCGGCAGCATGGCGGCGCAGCGCTACTTCTTCCATTACGAGTTGCCGCGCATCGGCGCCTGGCTACAGGTGGTCAAGGCGCGCGACATGACCTGTGCAGGGATGGAGGAGGAGGCGTTCTGAGCCTCGCAGTGCAATAAAAAGGCCCGCATCAGCGGGCCTTTTTCATGGAGCAGGTTCAGCTCAGGGCTTTTCGCAGTTGCCGCTCATACCCACCATACCGGACAGCTTTTGAAGGCTGGAGCGCTGTTTCAGGCAGTCCTGATAGCTGGCTTCGGCGGCTTTCTGCTGCGCTATTTGAGTGGCTTTGGTGCGTTCGGCGCGCAGCTGGGCGATGCGTTCGCGAATCTGCGGCATCAGTGCAGTGGCGGCCTTCTCGCCTTCCACAATCGCGTGGCTGCGCTGTGCGAAGTCGGCCGGGCCGATGTCCAGCACCTTGGGACGAATGATGATGTCGGCACGCGCCAACTCGGCCTGGCCCAGCTTCTGACCCATGATGGCAATCGACTGATTGAGCGCTCCCAGCATATTGGCGGGGGTCTTGCCGCTGGCCTTGTTGGAGATGTCCACGGCGATCACGATGTCGGCCCCCAGATTGCGCACGGCATCCACCGGCACGGGGCTGACAATGCCGCCGTCCACATAGTGGTGCCTGCCGATGGTGACGGGCTGGAACACGCCCGGCACGCTGCTGGAGGCACGCACGGCCTGGCCTACATTGCCACGTGCGAACACGGTGCGTTCACCGTCTTCCAGGCGCGTGGAAACCGCAACAAAAGGCTTGGCCATCTGCTCCAGCGGTTTGCGGCGGACTTGTTCATTCACATAGTCCTCAAGCTTCTGGCCCAGCACCAGGCCGCCAGCGGACAGCTGCAGGTCGCGGATCTTGGCTTCGTCCAGCGCCACGGCTTTTTCCTGCAGCTCAAATGCGTTCATGCCGCTTGCATAGAGCGCACCCACCACGCTGCCGGCGCTGGTGCCTGCCACGAACGAGGGCGTGAGGCCATTGGCCTCGAGCATCTTGATGACGCCGATATGGGCAAAGCCCTTGGCCGCACCGCCGCCCAGCGCCAGGCCGATCTTGATCGGAGGGGCTGATGCGGTGGTCGAGGGGGCCTCAGGAGTCGCTGCGGGGCTGGGGGGATTGCTGCCGCAGGCGGCAAGGCCAAGCAGACTCAAACAGACCAAGGGGCGCAAAAAAGCATTCAGGCACATGCCGGGAAATCCTGCTGTCATTAGGGCGCAAAGTATAGCGACGGGTGCTTGAACCATTGACGTGCTGGTTTTGATCAGCAAAAAGCATAGCTTCCTGTACTTGATAGCAAATAGTTTGGGGCATGTATCCTTTGTTTGGCCTATGCGTGCCGATGCGGCTTTGCAGACAATGTTCTCATCACAAGCAAGTGGCTGGCCCGCTCTGACGGCGCGGCAGGACCAACGACTGTCCGCTCTGTCCCTGTCGCAGGCCCGGCCCGATCAAGAGGCAGCAAATGTCGCAAAGCAATACATGGCAGGCCGGCGCCACAACGGCACAGGCCTCGGTCTGGTGGGTGGGCTTCGGCCTGGTGGTGGGTGTGCTGGGGGCGGCGCTGATCAGTCCCCTGTATGCGCTCTATCAGCAAGCCTGGCAGTTGCGGCCCAGCGATATCTCGCTGATCTATGTGCTCTATATGTGCGGTGGCCTGTGCGCCCTGCTGTTTCTGGGGCGTCTGCCCGACCGCATCGGCTTTCAGCGCGTGATGCTGTGTTTCCTGTGCCTGACGCTGGCAGGCACCCTGATCTCCATGCTGGCCTGGAATCTGCCCAGCCTGATCGTCGGGCGCTTTGTGGTGGGGCTGTCCTCAAGCCTCATCACCATCAGCGCCACCACGGGGCTGACGCTGCTGGCTTCCAGCGCAAGCACCGGTCTGCAGCCGCAGCGCGTGGCCATGGTGGCCAGCTTTCTCAATGTGCTGGGCTTTGGTCTGGGGCCCTTGATCGGTGGCGTGGCGGGGCAGTGGCTGCCTCAGCCCTTGACGACGGCCTATCTGGTGCCGCTGGTGCTGGGCTGCATCGGTGTGGCGGGCGTTGTCACGCTCAAGCTGCCGGAGTCGGTGCTGCGGGGTGCGGGCCAACTGGGGCAGGCCCCGGGCCGCCTGCACTGGCGGGACTGTCTGCCGCGGCTGACCTGGCCTGTGCACGAGGATTCCCTGGCCTTTGCACTGACCTGTGGCTACCCGTTCGTGGCGTTCGGCGTATTCGGGCTGTATGCCTCCATGGCGCCGCTGTTTCTACAGCAGATGATTCCCTGGAGCGGCCCGGTGGTCAGCGGTACGGCCATTGCGGTGATTTTGCTTGTCTCTGCAGGCATTCAGCTGGTGGCTGCCAGCCTGCCGCTGCACCGCTGCGGTTTTGCCGGCATGGCGCTGCTGGTGCTCAGCAACGGCATGCTGTTGCTGAATCTGCAGATGCGCTCGACGCTGCTGTTCATCTTGGGCGTGTGTTTGACGGCACTGGGGCATGGCATGTGCATGCTGGCCGGCATGACCATGGTGGGCCGTCTTGCCAGACCCGACAACCGGGCAGGCATGTTGTCTACCTATCAGACCATCGGTTTGCTTGGCTCCATGCTGCCCATGATGGCAGTGGGCTGGATTGCCGACCACTGGAGCATCAAGCTGGCCGTGAGCCTGTTTGCCTGCTTTGTCATGCTGTTGGCTACCCTGCTGGGCTTGGCATTTGCGCGCCATCCGCGCATGCAAGAGGTTGCGGATTAGTGCATGGCTTGCATAGAGTTTCTGTAAATCACAGAAGAAAACACTTATTAATCAAATGTCACAAATTCGGGCAAATTTGTCCTACAGGGATGCGGGAAAAGTTCGTATCCGAGCCAAAATGGTGGTTCGTTACAGTTGACCGTCATGTTTTTGCAAGCATTAAGGGAGAAATCGATATGACCACTATGTTCAAGCGTTCCGCTCAAGTTCTGGCCATTACCGCCTTGGCCTTTGGCTTGGCTGCCTGCGGCAAGTCCGACGACAACAAGACCGCTGGCCAGAAGCTCGATTCCGCCATTTCCCAGACCGAGAAGGCTGCGGAAAATGCTGGCAGCAAGATTGAAGAAGGTACGGCCAAGGCCGGCGATGCAGCTGCCGATGCATTGGCCAAGGCTGGTGAAGCTACCGGTGCCGCCATGGAAAAGGCTGGCAACAAGATGGAAGAAGGCGCTGCCAAGGCGGGTGCTGCCCTCGATGACGCCGGCATTACCGCTGCCGTCAAGACCGATTTGATCAAGGCCCCGGAAATCAGCGCTCTGCAGATCAATGTGGACACCAAGGGCGGCGCAGTGACCCTGACTGGCACCGTGCCCAGCGAAGCCGTCAAGACCCAGGCCGGTGAGATCGCCAAGGCTGCCAAGGGCGTGACCTCGGTCAACAACAACCTGACCGTGAAGGCTGGCTGATCCCCCTAGGTCGCCACCTCGCATGAAGCCAGAGCGCGCAAGCCCTCTGGCTTTTTTGTGGCTGCATGGCACTAAGATCAGGGCATGACCCAAGCCGACCACAAGCTATCCACCCATCTGATCCATCATCCCTACAAGCCACCGACGGACTTCGAAGGCCCCCAGCTTGCCGTGCACAAGGCCTCGACTGTGTACTTCGAGAATGTGCAGGCCATGCGCGAGCGCCGCTGGCTTGACAAGAGCAGCTACACCTACGGTCTGCATGGCACGCCCACGACCTATGCCCTGGAAGAACGTCTGGCCTCGCTGGAAGGTGGTCTGCAATGCCTGCTGGTACCCAGCGGCCTGGCCGCGATTGCCACGGTGTCGCTGGCGCTGCTCAGGACGGGCGACGAGGTGCTGGTGCCCGATAACGTATACGGTCCCAACAAGACGCTGACCGAGGGTGAGCTGGCTCATTTTGGCATTCGCCATCAGTACTATGACCCCATGTGCGTCGAAGACCTGGCAGCCAAGATCACGCCGGCCACCAAGCTGGTCTGGCTGGAGGCTCCTGGCTCGGTAACCATGGAGTTCCCCGATCTTGTCGAGCAGGTGCGCCTGTGCCGGGCCAGGGGAGTGACCATGGTGCTGGACAACACCTGGGGCGCGGGTCTGGCTTTCCGTCCCTTCGACCTGCTGGGCGATGGCAGCCTGGGCGTCGATGTCACGGTCCATGCCCTGACCAAATACCCCAGCGGCGGCGGTGATGTGCTGATGGGCAGCATCATCACGCGCAACCAGCCCCTGCATATGCGCATCAAGCTCGCGCACATGCGCCTGGGCCTGGGCGTGAGCGGCAACGACGCCGAAGCCGTGCTGCGCAGCCTGCCCAGCATCGGCCTGCGCTATCACGCGCAGGATCGCTCGGCACGCCAGCTGGCGCAGTGGCTGGCTGCCCAGAGTGCCGTGGCGCAGGTGCTGCACCCCGCCATGCCTGATGCCCCGGGCCATGCTTGCTGGAAGCAGCTGTGCGGACAAGGGCAGGGCCAGGATGGCGTGGCCGCCGGTCTGTTCAGCGTGGTCATCGACGAGCGCTTCGACCAGGCGGCCGTCGATCGCTTCTGCGACAGCCTGCGCCTGTTCAAGCTGGGCTACAGCTGGGGCGGGCCCGTGAGTTTGGTCGTGCCCTATGAGCTGCCCGAGATGCGCAGCCGTGCCACACCCCACATCAAGGCGGGCACTGTGGTGCGCTTTGCCATCGGCCTTGAGGATACTAGCGATCTGCAGGCCGACCTGGCCCAGGCCCTGCTCAGGGCCTTTGGTTGAAGCTATTTAAATAGGAGCTGACAGCGCTTGTCGAGAAGCGATTTCAATGCTTTTATTGACTGAAGTCAATAAAGAATGGGCGCTATAAGCTCTTGTTTTCATAGTGAAAACGCGGAGGCCGGCATGCGGGCTTTCCGCAATGCAGATTCGAGGTTGAGCGGGTAACTTGTTCCTGTCAGCTGCCGCCACCGAGGCGCGGTACGGGCGACAAGGAGGGTCTCGCATGCAAGCTTCCCCTGTTTCCGAGGTCAAGGCCGAGTCCGGCAATCTGCAGATTCTGCAACTGCGCTGGAGCGAGCCCTGGCAATGGCTGCTGCTCGGCCTTAGCGATGTGCGGCGCGCACCAATGATTGCGCTGTTCTATGGCCTGTGTTTCTGGGGCATGGCACGTCTGATGGCCTGGGTGTTTCGCTCCAGCCCTGAATATCTGATGTCCATGGCCAGCGGCTGTCTGCTGGTAGGCCCCTTCCTGGCCATGGGCCTGTACTACGTCAGCAAGCAACTGGAGCAGGGCAAGCCCGTGCTGCTGTCGGAGTCGTTGACCTGCTGGGACAAGCATCTGGCCAGCATGGGCATGCTGGTCATGGTGCTGATGGTGCTGGAGATGCTCTGGGGGCGCGCCGCCATGGTGGTGTTCGCCATTTCGTTCGATACCGGCATGCCCAGTACGGCAACCCTGCTGCAGACCCTGCTGCGGCCCGAGAACTGGGAGTTCCTGCTGGGCTACACCGCGGTTGGCGGGATATTTGCTGCCTTGGTGTTTGCCAGCATGGTGGTTTCACTGCCCGCCATTCTTGATCTGGATACCGATGCCTTGACGGCCTGCATCACCAGCATGCGCGTGGTGGGTGCCAACACGGGTGTGATGCTGCTGTGGGGGCTGATCATCACCGTGTTGATCGCGGTCTCGCTGCTCTTCTACAGTGCAGGTCTGATCGTCATCGGGCCGCTGCTGGGTTGCACCAGCTGGCATGCTTATAAAGCCAGCGTCCGCGCCGAAAGCAAGGAGAACCCTGCTTAAGGTGCAATGAGGGGGGATGTCATGGAGTTCTGGAACTGGTTGAAAAAAATCTTCTCGCCTCAGTCCGGCGTGCCGGGGCGCAGCGCTGATTCGCAGCTGGCCTGGACTTCGGCAAGCAGTCGTGAAGACGGCAGCGACGTCTTCAACGACAGCTATTTTTGTGGCTCGGGCAGCGGCGAAGGTGTCTGCAGCACGGACGGCGGCGACTCCGGCGGTGATGGCGGAGGCAGCGGCGACTGAGGCCGCGCGGCCGTCACTTATTTCAGCAATGGCCTGAGCTTGGGCCAGACATTGGCCAGCATCTGTGGCTGAGCCTGGGCATTGGGGTGAATGCGGTCGCTCTGAAACCATCGCTCGGCGTCCGCAGCATCGCCGATGCCCGACAGCAGAAACGGCACCAGCGGCAGCTTTTGCGCGTCGGCAATGCTCCTGAACATCTCGGCAAATTGCTCGGTATAGGCCGCACCATAGTTGGGCGGTACCTGCATGCCCACCAGCAGCACCTGGGCCCCGGCCTCCCTGGCGGCCTTGATCATGACTTCCAGATTCTGCTGAGTGCTCTGCAGCGCCAGGCCGCGCAATGCGTCGTTGCCGCCCAGCTCCAGAATCAGGATGCCCGGCTCATGCTGCCTGAGCAGCGATGCCAGGCGCGCTCTGCCGCCGGCCGTAGTCTCGCCGCTGATGCTGGCATTGACCACCTTGCGCGGATTCTTTTCGTCATTCATGCGCTGCTGCAGCAACTGCACCCAGCCCTTGCCGCGCGTCAGGCCGTATTCGGCGCTCAGAGAATCGCCAAGTACCAGCACCGGGCCGGGTTTCGCGCCGGGAGCGGCCTTGGCCGGCTCCTTGTTCCTGGCGGGCGATGAGGCCACTGCCGCACCGCAAGCCCCTGAAATGGCGAGCGACAGAGCAACAGCGATACAGTGACGGCGCTGCAGTGCAAAGTGCTGGTTGCGACTCTTGACGTTTTTGCTATCCAATTGATTCATGTCCACAACTCTTGCCATTCCTTTGATTGCCGTTGAGCAACTGTCCAAATCGGTGAGCGATTCCACAGGCGTGCTGGATATTTTGCGGGATATCAATCTGAGTTTCACGGCCGGCGAAACCGTTGCCATTGTGGGTGCCTCCGGCTCGGGTAAAAGCACTTTGCTGTCGATTCTGGCCGGCCTCGATACCCCCAGTCGCGGCACGGTCCGCTTGCTGGGCCAGGATCTGTTTGCACTCAGCGAGGACGACAGGGCAGCGGTGCGGGCACAGAAGATGGGCTTTGTCTTCCAGAGCTTTCAGTTGCTGGGCAATCTCACGGCGCTGGAAAACGTCATGCTGCCGCTGGAGCTGGCGGGTCAGCGCGATGCGAGAGCACGAGCTTCGCAGATGCTGGAGCGCGTGGGCCTGGGCCAGCGTCTCAATCACTATCCCAGGCTGATGTCGGGCGGCGAGCAGCAGCGCGTGGCCCTGGCGCGTGCTTTTGTGGTGGAGCCGACCGTGCTGCTGGCCGACGAGCCCACCGGCAGTCTGGACTTCGCCACGGGCCAGACCATCATGGAGTTGATGTTTGCGCTCAACCGCGAGCGCGGCACGACTCTGATTCTGGTGACGCATGACCGCGAGATTGCGGCGCAATGTGATCGAAGCATCACCATAGAAGCCGGGCGCTCTGTCTGAAAAACCAAAAGGCCTGTGTGATCACAGGCCTTTTTGGGGATCTGGCGCTTATCAAATAAGCGCTTGCAGCTATCAAATCAGTAGATTCTGAGTTCAAGCCTCAGATGCGCGCGACTTCCAGCCCGGCCCTGCGCTCTGCGGCGCGGCAGGCGGCCGCGGTAAACAGCACGTCGGTCGAGGAATTGAGGGCTGTCTCGGTCGAATCCTGAATCACGCCGATCACATAGCCGACACCGACCACCTGCATGGCCACATCGTTGGGAATGTTGAACAGGCTGCAGGCCAGCGGAATCAGCAGCAGCGAGCCACCGGGTACGCCCGAGGCACCGCAGGCACAGACCGCAGAGACCACGCACAGCAGTATGGCCGTGGGAATGTCCACCGAGATATTGAGCGTATGGGCAGCGGCCAGTGTCAGCACGCTGATGGTGACGGCAGCGCCGGCCATATTGATGGTGGCGCCCAGCGGGATGGAGATGCTGTAGGTGTTCTCGTCGAGCCTGAGCTTCTGGGCCAAGGCCAGATTGACGGGAATGTTGGCTCCCGAGCTGCGCGTGAAGAAGGCGGTCACTGCGCTTTCGCGCAGGCAGGTCAGCACCAGCGGGTAGGGGTTGCGGCGAGTCTGTGTCCAGACAATGACTGGGTTGATCACCAATGCCACAAACACCATGCAGCCGACCAGCACGGCCAGCAGATGGGCGTAGTCCTTGAGTGCTTCCAGCCCGCCGGAGGAGAAGGTGGCGACCACCAGGCCGAAGATGCCGAAGGGGGCCAGGCGAATCACGCCTTGAATCACGCGGGTGATGGCATGGCCAAAGTCCTCCACCATGGTGCGGGTGGTGGGCGTGGCGTGGCGTAGTGCCAAGCCCAGCGCGATAGCCCAGGCCAGAATGCCGATGTAGTTGGCGTTCAGCAATGCATTGACGGGGTTGTCGAACAGGCTTTGGACGACGGTGCTCAGCACCTGGCTGATCTCGCCGGGCACGCTCTGGACTTTGGGCGCTTCACGAAAGTGAATCACCGAGGGAAAGAGCGCGCTGGCTGCAACGGCCACGCAGGCCGCCGCCAGCGTGCCGATGACGTACAGCCAGAGCACGGGCTTGATTTGCGTTTCCTGGCCGGGGCGGTGGCTGCTGACGGCAGCCATGACCAGCAGCAGCACCAGAACCGGAGCGACAGCCTTGAGCGCGGCAATGAACAAGCTGCCCAACAGGGAAACCGACTGGGCGGCGGCCGGCCATAGCCAGGCCACCAGGCCGCCCAGAATCAGGGCAATCAGAATCTGCAGCACCAGGCTGCTGCGGTTGAACCAATCGAGCAAGGCGTTGAGCATGCTGGGTATTCGTTATGGGATGGGAGGGAGATACAAACACGTAAGCCTCCTCATGCCGGACATGAAGAGGCTATATGCGTGAATGCCGGGGCAGCAGGCTCAAGCCTGTTGCCAGTCGTTCTGGGCGGCAGTGGAGCTTCATGTGAAGACTCGCACTCGGAAAAAACCATGCTGGTACTGCTTGATGAACCGGTGCCTTGCCCGTTGGGGGCGCAGTGTAGCGGCAATGGAAAACCTCAGCTGTCAGCCCAGACATGGCCCTGCGAGTCTCAGGTCTGCCGTAAACGCCGGGATAATGTGGCCCCATGTCGTCCCCCAAAGTTCTTTTCGGCTTTCACGCCGTAGGCGTGCGTCTGAAGACCGCCCCCCAATCCATCATCGAAGTCTATTTCGAGGCTTCGCGCCGCGATGCGCGCATGCGCCAGTTTCTGGAACGTGCCAAGGAAGCCGGGGTGCGTCTGATCGAGGCCGATGCCCTGCGCCTTGCCAAGCTCGCCGGCTCTCACGGCCATCAGGGCGTGGCTGCACGCGTGGAAGAAGTCAAGGACACGCGCACGCTCGACGAGCTGCTCGACGACCTGGAGGAGGAGGGGGTGAAGGCCCCGCTGCTGCTGGTGCTCGATGGTGTGACCGATCCGCACAACCTGGGGGCCTGCCTGCGTGTAGCCGACGGCGCCGGTGTGCATGCCGTGATCGCTCCCAAGGACCACGCGGCCGGCATCAACGCCACCGTGGCCAAGGTGGCCAGCGGCGCGGCCGATACCGTGCCTTACTTCATGGTCACCAATCTGGCGCGCACGCTCAAGGAACTCAAGGAGCGCGGCATCTGGATCATCGGCACCAGCGGCGATGCCGACAAACATCTCTACCAGATGGATCTGACCGGACCGACGGCACTGGTGCTGGGGGCCGAGGGCGATGGCATGCGCCAGCTGACCCGCAAGACCTGCGATGCGCTGGTCAGTATTCCCATGCAGGGCGCGGTGGAGAGTCTGAATGTGTCCGTGGCCAGCGGTGTGTGTCTTTATGAGGCTTTGCGCCAGCGCCTGGCCGAAGCCGTGGCGATCAAGGCCTGAGCCGGCTTTCCCTGTATCTGAGGCAAGGCGTGGCTGAGAGAGCAGCCACGCCTTTTTTGAAGGTCCGGCCGAGCCGTTCTCAGACGGCCGGCAGATCGGCTGGCGTCGTGAAGTCCGGATGCAGCATGCGCTGCACGGTGCGTGCCAGCTCGCCAATCTCCATGGGCTTGCTCAGCACCACGTAGCGGCATTCCTGGGCATGCGGCACTTCGGCCTCTTCGCTGCTGGTCATGAGGATGAGCGGAATGAGAACATGCTCCCGGGCCAGCTTTTCCTGCATTTTTGCGATGCTCAAGGCACCGGAAAACTCATCGGCGGCAATGATGAGATCCACCTTCATGCCGCTGTTGATATAGCGCAGCGCGACTTCGGGTAAATATGCGGTCACGACCTGATAACCAAGTCGGTAGAGCACCTGGGCCATGGCATTGCGCGTGGCCAGATCAGGCTCGATGAGCAAAATCGTTTCCTGCCGGCCCGCAGGGGCCGAGGCTTGCGGGCTCTGCGGCACGACCGGTTGTGCACGCGGAAAGTACAGGCTCACGATGGTGCCCAGGCCTGGAGTGCTTTCCACTTCGATCAGGCCCTGGACATGGTCCATGAAGTTCTTGACCATGGGCAGGCCCAGGCCCGCGCCCTTGCCTTCGGGCTTGGTGGTGAAGAACATGTCGAAGATGCGGGCCTTGATCTCCTCACTCATGCCCATGCCGTTGTCGGCCACGCTGATCATTACGTAGTCACCCGCATGGCTGGTGCGCTTGAGCAGCACGTTCTCCGCTGTCAGCGTGATCTGACCGTGTTCTTCGGTGGCATCACGCGCATTGATGCAGAGATTGATCAGCGAGTTTTCGAAATACAGCTTGTCCACGCTGATGGGCCAGATGCTGGACGCCATATGCAGCTGCAGTTCAGCGTTCTGGCCTACGGCCTTGCTCAGCAGAGGCTCCAGATCCTGCACCAGTGCACAGGGGTCGGCGGCAGCCAGCTGCATGGATTTGCGACTGCTGAATCCCGTCAGATGCGATGCCAGGCTGCCTGCTTTCTGAATGGTGTTGAGTATCACATCCACATGTTCGAGCTGCTCGGGCTCGCCCAGCTGCTTCTCCAGCATGCCGGCATGCAGGCCGGTGATGAAAAGCAGGTTCTTCATGTCATGCGCGACACCGGCAGACAACTGGTTCACCATGCCCATTTTCTGGGCTTGGGCGAGGTAGGTTTCGGCCTGATCCAGCGCCTGCTGCTTGAGTCTCAGCTGGTGGCTCAGCGTGGTGATCTGGTCGCGCAGCTGATTCTCGGATTGCCGGACGCTGTCTATGCCCAGGTTGGCGCCGACCCAGTAGAGAATTCTGCCCTGCGCATTCTTGACGGGAGACAGCGACGAGAAAAACCAGTGGAACTGTCCGTCATGGCGCTTGATGCGCAGCCGGTATCCCGTCGGCTTTTCGGTGATCAGGGCGCGCGACAGCCCGGTGTTGACGGTCGCCAGATCGTCTGGATGCACGATATCAATCCATATGCCTTCGCGCAGGCTCAGGGGGCGTACTTCCCGGTAGGCGTATTCATGCAGGGCCCGGTTGAGCCAGGTCACCTCTCCATGGGGTGTTGCAATCCAGACCTGGTAGGGCAGGTGGTCCAGAAAGTCCTCAAAGCGGTTGACATGCCTCAGCCCGAGCTCGTCATCGGGTTCACGAAACGAGGTTTCGGTCGGCAATACATAGCATTGCACCGCTTCTGCCGCGCCATTGCCCTGAATCGGCGAAAAATGCCAGAGTCCGGGGTGATCGGGCAAGTTTGCAGTCGCTTCCAGGCCTGTCTCCACGCACTGCCTGATAGCCAGCCTGGCTGTTTCCAGAATCTCGCGCGCGGGAATGCCGGGTGCCTGGTGACTGGGCTGCAGAAGGCGCTGCAATGCAGGATTGGCAAAGCGCAGTTCCAATGTCTGGACATCAACAAGACCCCATGCCAATGCTGCAGGCGTCATGGCTTGCTGAAGTGCGAACAATTGGCCCGATTCGTTCATATGCTGGTGTGGTGCAATATCAGGCAAAGAAGAAGCTCCGCAGGGAAATTCAAGTATTCCACGTTGCAACTCGATTTTTGAGGTTATAGCCTTGGTTCAAGCACTTATTGACAATTCTTCGACGTCCTTGGGTGCGATTGCCTGCGTACGTCGCTGGCTGGGCGAGGCGCAGCGACTGGCCGTGCTGACCGGGGCAGGTGTCAGCGCCGAGTCGGGAGTGCCCACTTTCAGAGAGGATGCAAACGGGTATTGGTCCCAGTTCAAGCCCGAGGAAATGGCCAGCGAGTTGGGGTATCGCCGCGATCCGGCTCATGTCTGGCGCTGGTACGAGCACCGACGTGCGCTGGTTGCCAAGGTGACTCCCAATGAGGGGCACCTGGCGCTGGCGCGTTGGGCAAGGCAGCATCCCGGTCGAATGACACTCATCACGCAGAATGTGGATGGTCTGCACCAGCAGGCGGGCAGTGAAGGTGTGCTGAGCCTGCATGGGGAGCTGAGCAGGAATCGCTGGCTGAATCGCCGTTGTGCGTCCTGCGACATGGAGCAGGCTGTCCCGGGCGAGCCGCCTCATTGCGCCGCCTGCGGCAATTTGCTGCGGCCTGCCGTCGTGTGGTTTGGCGAGTCTCTGCCGAGCCAGACCTGGGCCAGGGCAGAGCAGGCGGCAGAGCAATGTCAGCTGATGCTGGTGATCGGCACGTCGGGCGCAGTCTACCCGGCAGCAGGTCTGGCCAAGATCGCACGGCGCAACCGGGCGCGCGTGGTCATCATCAACCCCCATGCCAGCGAGCTGGACTCGGTGGCCGACCAGATGATCGCCATGCCATCGGCACAGGTGCTGCCCTTGCTGCTGGCAAGTCCCGAGTAGGCCAGGATGGGATTGCTAGCGGCTGTCTCGGTGAGGAGACTGCTTTGGCAGTTGACGTCGATCTTCCGACCCCGGGGGGCGGTACTGCGTTTACACCCAGCCCAGCGCACCCAGCGCCGCGCCGGCAGCCAGCAGCCACAGCAGATGAATGCGTGTGCGCCATACCAGCAATGTGCATGCAAGGCTCAGCAGCCATAGCTTCCAGTCCCTGCCAGGGTTGCCGTTGGCGCTGCCCAGCAGCCAGCCTGTCGCCAGCAGCAGACCAATCACCAGCGGAGCCATGCCTTGCTTGAAGGCGCGCACGCCGCGTTTGTCCCGGTTGCGCTGACCCCAGCGCGAGGCCTGCCAGGTCAGCAGCGAGCTGGGCAGCAAAATGCCCACCATGCATACGGCAACTCCGAGTGCTCCCAGTCCCCAGGCCGCCGGGCCGGTGCCGCCTCCTGCATTCAGACCCACGTTCCAGCCCAGCAGGGCGATGAACAACACATTGGGGCCGGGGGCGGCCTGGGCAATGGCGATGGAACTGGTGAACTGGGTTTCCGACAGCCAGCGATTGCCGTCGACCAGATAGCGGTGCATATCGGGCGCAGCGGTGATGGCTCCACCCACGGCCATCAGCGACAGCGTCAGGAAATAGGCAAACAGATGCAGCCAGTCCACGGTCTGCAGCTCGATCGTCAGCGTGCTCATGCCAGCCTCCGGTAGGTCAGCACGCAGCCTGTTGCGCCCACCAGCAGCAAGGCCCAGAACAGCGGCAGGCGCAGCACGGCCACCAGCACAAAGGCGGCGATGGCCAGCCCTGCGCAATACCACTTGCCCAGCGGGTGCTTGCGCAGCGTGCCAGCCAGCTTCAGGCCCATGCCCGCCACCAGCCCTGCCGCCACGGCGCCCATGCCGCGCAGGGCTCCGGCCACGGCCGGGTTGGCCGCAAACTGGGTATAGATCAGGGTGAGGCTGATGACCACCAGCATGGGAAACGTCAGCATTCCGCACAACCCCACGATGGCGCCGCGCCAGCCGAAGTAGCGTTCGCCCAGCATGATGGAAAGATTCACCACATTGGGGCCGGGCATGATCTGTGCCACGGCCCAATCCTCCATGAACTCCTCATTGCTCAGCCATTGGCGTTTTTCGACCAGTTCGCGCTGCACCACGGCCAGCACACCGCCAAAGCCCTGCAAGGCCAGAAAGGTCAGCGACCAGAACAGTTCGCTCAGATGGCGCGGGCGTGGCCGCTCGGCTTGCGGCAGCGAGGAAGGGGCGGGTGAGCTCATTGAAAGGGCCTCTGGGCCTCTGGAGAAAGTGATGGCGATCAGCCGTGGATGCTAATGCGGACGCCCCTGCCCGGATAGCTGCCAGCCATCTTCAGTAGAGAAGGGCGTATCGATCACTTTGATGGCTCCCGTTGCCGGATCGCGACGCCTGGCGCAGGTCAGAGGTCGCCCAGTATCTGTTCCAGATCTGCGTCGTCGGCATCGGCCTCCAGGCGCAGGCTGCCCTGTATGTGATCCAGATGGCTGAGCATCAGCTGTTCTGCCAGCTCGCCATTGCCCGCGACAATGGCATCGACCACGGCCTCGTGCTCGTCCACCAGACAGCAGGTGTTGACCGCCGATTCATACAGCGAGATCGTCAGGCAGGTCAGCGTGGACAGTTCACGCATGCTGCGCAGCAGCGCGGAGTTGCCGGCCAGTTCGGCAAGCAGTACATGAAATTCGCCGGACAGGCGAACCGTGGCTCGCTTGTCGGAATTGGCGCGAGCATCGCGCTCCTGCTTCAGATGAGCCTGCAGGCGACGGATCTTGCTGTTGTCCATGTTCAGAACGAGGCGACGCACAATGCCTGGCTCTATCAGCCGGCGCGCTTCGAAGACGTCCAGCGCCTGCTCGATGCTGGGCTTGGCAACAAAGGCTCCGCGCTGCGGGAACAGCTCCACCATCTGGTCGCGGGCCATGCGGGCAAGGACCTCGCGCACGCGAGCCCGGCTGGTGTTGAAGATATTGGCCAGCCTGTCTTCGCCGAGCTTGGTTCCCGGCAGCAGGCGGTGCTCATGGATGGCTGTGGCAATGCGGGCTGCCATTTCATCCACGGTAATTTCAGATCGAGATGTGTTGCTTCGATTGTTCACTTTTGTAGTGTGTTTTGTCGACATGCCGGTGAATTCTAGTGTCACGCGGCATGTCGGATTCGAACATCCCGATTGAGGTTATCCCGCAGCCTGTTCAGGGCAGCTGGCTCAATAGCTGGGTGAGCCCCGGGGGGAGGTTCTTGAAGTCCTTGCGCGGTGGTTTGGCAAAACTGCCTGCGCGTGCCGCAGCGGGAGCCAGCGAGACCAGGCTCTGCGCATGATTGACGGCGCTGGAGACGCCATCGACGGCTGGCACCGGCAAACTCTGCTTGATGGAGCGTGCCAGGCCCGCCAGCGGGGCGCCGGCAATGATCAGTACATCGGCGCCATCTTCGCTGACCGCTGCTTCGCACAAGGCCTGCAGGCGTGCTGCATGGTCATCCTGCACACTTCCGATATCTCGCAGAGGCTCGTCCAGGCAGCGAATGCTGGCCAGCCGGTCTATGAGTCCGTTGCGCTCGACCATATCTCGGTACCAGGCGGTAATGCGCCTGGAGATGGCAATGATCGAGAAGCGTTTGCCCAGCATGCAGGCGCTCATGAGTGCGGACTCGGTCATGCCCAGCACGGGAATGTCCAGAGCCTCGCGCAGGCCTTCGAGGCCCGGATCGCCAAAGGCCGCCAGGATGACGGCGTCATGTTGGTGCGCATGTTCGGCGGCCAGCTCGGCCACGGCGTAGGCGGCAATCATGGCCTCGAAGCGCGTCTCGATATAGGCCACCCCCATGGGAGCGGTCAGCATGGTGATTTCCGTGTCTGGCGCGGCGGCCAGCCTGGCCTCTTTCTCGATGAGCGCGGTGACGCTCTCGGAGATATTGGGGTTGATGATGAGCAGTTTCATGGTGTGTTCGTGCTGAAGTTTCAGAAGCGGGCCTGGTGGCGCTTGGGCAGCAGTGTGGGCGCGCCGCGCTGCAGGAAGCGGCCGCTGCCGGCGCGGGCGTGGAATTGCTCGCCGTCCCAGACTACCTGTCCCGCAGACAGGGTGAGGCAGGGCCAGGCCTTGAGCTGCTGGCCTTCATAGGGCGTGTAGTCCACGTTGTGGTGCAGATCGCGGTTGCTGATGGCGCGTTCGCCTTCCTGCCAGACCACGAGGTCGGCATCGGCGCCGATGGCAATGCTGCCCTTGCGCGGATGCAGGCCGTAGACCTTGGCCGGGTTGGTGGAGGTCAGCTCCACGAAGCGGTTGAGTGTCATGCGGCCCGTCAGCACACCATGCGTGTAGAGCAGCGACAGGCGGGTTTCGATGCCAGGAATACCGTTGGGAATGTGACCAAAGGACACCTCCTCGCCATTGGGCTTCTTGCCTTCGGGTGAATCGTAGTTGAACGGCGCATGGTCCGAGGAGAACACGGTGAACAGGCCGTCGTTCAGCCCGTTCCAGATCACTTCCTGGTTGGCCTGATCGCGCGGCGGTGGGCTGCACACGCACTTGGCGCCCTGATAACTGTCATCTATGCCCAGATCCTCGGCGCTGAGGAACAGGTATTGCGGGCAGGTCTCGGCCATGATGTTCATGCCGTGGGAGCGGGCCCAGCGGATCTGCTCGACGGCCTCGCGGCCCGAGACATGGACGATGAGAATTGGCACATCGGCAAGCTCCGAGAGCGCGATGGCGCGGTGGGTGGCTTCGCGCTCCACCAGCATGGGACGAGAGACCGCGTGGTAGCGCGGAGCGGAGCGGCCGCTGGCTTCCAGGCGCTTGGTCAGCCACTGGATGCAGTCGGCGTTCTCGGCATGGATCATGGCGGTGGCGTCGTACTTGCGCGCCACGTCCAGCACGTCGAGGATCTGGCCGTCGTTGAGCTTCAGATCGTCATAGGTCATGTAGATCTTGAAGGAGGTATAGCCTTCGCGGATCAACTGGGGCAGTTCCTTCTCCAGAACTTCGGGGGTGGGGTCGCTGACGATCATGTGGAAACCGTAGTCCACGTGGGCTTTGCCGTCGGCGCGGCGGTGGTAGTCCTCCACGGCCGCGCGCAGCGACTGGCCCTTGGCCTGGGCCGCGAACGGAATCACGGTGGTGGTGCCGCCGCAGGCTGCGGCGCGCGTGCCGCTGTCGAAGTTGTCGGCCATGCGCACCGGCGGTTCCATGGGTTGGTCCAGGTGGCAGTGGGCGTCGATGCCGCCGGGCGTGACCACGCGGCCGGCAGCGTCATATTCGCGGGCGCCGGCGGGCAGGTTGGCGCCCAGCTGGACTATCTTGCCGTCGCGAATGGCTATATCGGATTCAAAGATGTCGCTGGCGGTGGCAACGCGCGCATTGCGCACTACGAGATCAAATTCGCTGGATTTCATGCTGAATATCAGAGTTTCGGGGTGTCGGTCGGGTCTGCCGGTGCTCCGGACTTGCCCTGGTGTTGTGATGCGAGTTCGAGTTCGCGCGCCAACGCCTTGTGGCGGGCGGGCGTGGGTTTGGCATGGGCCTGGTTGCTCAGTGCGGGCAGCACGTAGTCATTGACCATGCGGCGGATGGCCAGCACGTTCCGGGATTCGCGCAGGCCGCCTTCGATGGGCAGCATGCTGGTCATGACCACCACGGCATTGCGCTCGGGCAATACCACAATGAACTGGCCCTTGAAGCCCATGGCGTGGGTTTCGGGCTCGGTGGCGACGATGTCGTTGATCCACCAGTAATAGCCATACCATGGCGCCGAGGCGGGCGTGGTCATGGTCCGGACCCAGGCCTGGGAGACGATCTGCTTGCCGTCCCAGCGGCCGCTGGTCAGCACCAACTGGCCTAGCTTGGCCATGTCCACGGCGCGCAGGCGCAGTCCCCAGCCGGAGGAGACCAGGCCTTTGTCGTCAGCCCGCTCCCAGGTGTAATGGCTCATGCCCATGGGCTTGAAGAGTCTCTCCTTCGCAAAGTCCTGCAGTGGCATACCGGCGTCGGCCCCCAGCGTGGCGCTGGCCAGGATGGGGTTGACGTCGGTGTAGTCGAAGGTCGTGCCGGGCGCTACCTTGGGCGTAGTTTCGGCCGCCAGCTTGAGACGGTCGGGGGCGCCGTAGTAGATGGGGTCGTCGGTGGGCTTGACGTTATAGACCAGGCCCGTGGACATGGACAGCACATGCCGCAGTTCGATGGATTGCTTGTCGGAGAAGGCATCCTGGAGGTCGGGGCGGGCCTTGGTCAGGATGGGCGCCACTTTCTCGTCGAGCTTGCTGCGGCCCTCGTCCACCAGAACGCCGGCGGCCAGGGCCGTCACGTTCTTGGTGATGGAGTACAGCTCGTAGTTGTGGTTGCGCGTCAGGCCCTGGCTGTAGCGCTCATAGATCAGCTTGCCGTCCTTGACGACGAGAAAGCTGCGCACGTCGAGGTTTTCCTTGCGGATCATCTCGGACAACTGCACCAGAGGGCGCGAATCCACGCCTACGGACTCGGGGGCGGCAGCAGGGAAATCGGGACTCGCCTGGACGCCGACGGAGTTGCGGCTGGCTGGCGTGGCGGCATATGCGCTCAGGGTAGAGGCGATGGCCGTGGCGCAGGTCAGGGCCACGGCTCGGCGTGTGGGCAAGGGCATGGGGTTCTCCATCAAAGTGTCCAGGCGAGGCAGGGCGGTACTTAGACCGGGATCTTCTTGCTGTAGTCGATCATGATCGACGAGCAGACGAAGAGGCCTGCGCCCGCAGCAGCGAAGAGCATCATGGCCATGTCGTAGGAGCCGGTGGCCTGCACGATCAAGCCCACCAGAATGGGTACGCCGATGCCGGCGAAGTTGCCGCCCAGGTTCATGACGCCACCCAGGAAGCCGACGCGCTTGCGGGTGCCCAGAATGGAAGGAACGCACCAGAACAGACCGCACCAGCGCAGGAAGAACAGCGTTACCGACAGCAGGATCACGATGGTCACGGGGTCCTTGAAGCGGGCCACGTTGTAGATGGCGATGGTGGCGATGATCGAGGCGATACCGAACAGCGTGCGCAGCACCTTGGCTTGCGAAGCGCCCGCAGCCTTCCATTTGTCGGCAATCCAGCCGCCGACCATCTCACCGACGAAGCCGGAGAAGAACATGATGAACACGGCGCCACCCATCTGCTTGATGTCCATGCCATGCACCTTGGACAGGTAGGTGGGCATCCAGGTCAGCAGGCCGTAGAACAGCGCGTTGAAGCACATCCAGCCGAAGAACATGCCCCATACCGAGCGGTACTTGAAGAAGTCCATCACCTTGCCGCTGGCATGGGCGGGCTCGGCGGCGAGGTCGGCGGCATGTGCTTCCTCGATGAAGGCAGCTTCGGCTTCATTGACGCCGGCGTGCTCACGGGGATGGTTGCGGATATACCACCAGGCAAAGACACCCGCGATCATGGTGCCAACGCCCGCGACGACGAAGGACACGCGCCAGGAGTCGAAATGGGTCAGCAGGCCGGCGATGATCAGCGCACCCAGGGCGGCACCCAGAGGTGCGCCACCGTCCAGCAGTGTGGCGCCGCGGCCGCGTTCGTTCTGGGTCATCCAGATGCCGTTGAGCTTGCCGCCTGCAGGGTAGATGGGGGCCTCGGAAGCGCCCAGACCCAGACGGGTGATCAGCAGCGACACCCAGCCGGTGCAAGCTGCGGCGATGGCCTGGAAGAAGCCCCAACCCAGGGTGGAGCAGACGATGACCACGCGTGGGCCGAAACGGTCGGCCAGCATGCCGCCGGGAATCTGCATGAAGGCATAGGTCCAGAAGAAGGAACTCATCAGCAGGCCCTGAACAGCAGGGCTGAGATCGAACTCCTTGGCGATCATGGGCATGGCCACGGACAGCGATGCGCGGTCAATGTAATTGACCGCGATCAGGAAAAGCATCATCAGGAAGATCTTCCAGCGCACCTTGGTCGGCGCTGCCGCCGCCTGTGGCGCGGCAAGTGTGGTTGGGTTTTGCATCTCGGGTCTCGCTCCATCGGTTGGTTGATTGTTCGATGTGAGGTCGAAATCTAAATGTCGACAATATTGTCAACAATATCGTAAACACCTATTTGGGAATTTTTCTCTGAAATATGTTGTGAGGCGAAAGGCGGTGACGAAGTGAAGATTTTCTTGTCGGATAACTTTGAGCGATTGGATTTTGATTTATTGTCAACAATATTGTTGACGTTTGTTTGGGTGAGGTGAACAATGCCGGCCAACCGGTTTGCCGGTTGGCCATACAACGGAGACAAGCAAGATGACTGCAACTACGACATGCCTGGGCGTGCTCACGCCTTCTTCCAACACCGCGCTGGAGCCTCTGACCAGCGCGCTGGCTGCCAGTGCCGGCAACTGCTCGGCCCATTTTTCGCGCTTCACGGTGACTGAGATTTCGCTGGCAGAGGGGGCACTGAACCAGTTTGACGACAGCAAGATCCTGGCCGCCGCCGAGCTGCTGGCCGATGCCAAGGTGGACGTGATCGGCTGGAGCGGCACGGCCGCAGGATGGCGCGGCTTTGAGACCGATATGCGGCTGTGCGAGCGTATTACCGAGCGCACCGGCATCAAGGCCACGACGGCCATCCTGGCACTCAATGAGCTGATGGAAAAGCTCTCCGTGAAGAAGCTGGCCATCGTCAGCCCGTACACGGCGGATGTGCAGCAATGCATCGTCAACAACTACCGCGCCGCAGGCGTCGAGACCACGGCAGAGCGCCATCTGGACATCTCGGTCAACCACAGCTTTGCGCTGGTGGAGCCCGAGCAACTGCTGCAACTCATCGGCAACGTGATCGAAGAAGGCAAACCTGACGCCGTCGTGACTTACTGCACCAATTTGCGCGCTGCGCACCTGGCCGAAGAGGTGGAGCGCCGTTGGGGCGTGCCGCTGCTCGATACCGTGAGTACCACGGTCTGGGGCATGCTGCGCGCGGCCGGGCGTGATCCTTCCGCCGTCAAAGGCTGGGGCCGCCTGTTCGATATTGCATGATGAAGGCCTTAGAGGGCGACACTGACCGATTCATAAGGAGACAACCATCGTGAAACTGCTTCGCTATGGCAGCGCGGGTGCGGAGCGCCCGGGCGTGCTGGACGCCGACGGCGTGCTGCGTGATGCATCGGCCCTGGTGCCCGATTGGGGCCCGGGCCAGCTAGGTCCCGATGCGCTGGAGCGCATACGGCATACGGACTGGAGCCGTTTGCCCAGGGTTGACGGAACGCCACGCCTGGGTTGCCCCGTGGCACAGGTGGGCAAGCTGGTCTGTGCGGGTCTCAACTATGCTGACCACGCGGCCGAGGCCGGACTGCCAGCGCCGGCCGAACCCGTGCTGTTCATGAAGGCCGTGACGGCGATCTGCGGTCCGGGCGATGCGGTGCAGATTCCGCAGGGCGCGGACAAGGTCGACTGGGAGGTGGAGCTGGGCGTTGTCATCGGCAGCCGCGCGCGGCGCGTGACCGAGGCGCAGGCTCTGTCCCATGTGGCCGGTTATCTGTTGGCCAACGATGTGTCCGAGCGCGGCTGGCAATTGGAGCGTGGCGGCACCTGGACCAAGGGCAAGAGCCATGACACCTTTGCGCCGCTGGGCCCCTGGCTGGTGACGGCCGACGAAATTACCGATCCGCATCGCGTGGGCCTGTGGCTGGAAGTCAACGGCAAGCGCATGCAGAACGGCAGTACGGCCAACTTCATTTTCAGCCTGCCCACGCTCATTTCGTATATCAGCCAGTTCATGACGCTGGAGGCCGGCGATGTGATTCTCACCGGAACGCCTGCGGGCGTGGGTCTGGGGCAAAAGCCGCAGCCCGTCTTTCTCAAGCCCGGCGATGTGGTGCGGCTGGGTGCCGATGGGCTGGGCGAGCAGCGCCAGGTCTGCGTGGCAGTGAACTGACGCTGCTTTTTCCCGGAGAGCTGGTTTTTAGAGCTTTCCGGGAGAAGCCGGGCCGGAAGGCGTGCGCTTTTCTTCGGCTGGCTGGAGCTGCTGGGCCTGCTTGATATCGATTCGCCTGGCCGTGATCCTGGCCACGCATTCGAGTTTTTGCAGGTCCTTGGCCGTCAGGCTTTCATCGGCCGCCTGGCTGAAGCAGCACAGCGTGCCGTAGACCTTGCCGCTGGCCAGCACAATGGGCGTGCTCAGATGGGCGCCCACGCGAAAAGGAGTTGCAGGCAGCTTGGCAAAGGCTGGGTGGCTGGTCGCATCCTGGACCAGGCCGGGCAGAATGCCGTCGAGCACGCACTGGCAAAACGACTCTTCAAGGGGACCGCCGCCGCCAGTGGCAATCAATTCCTGGCCGGGGGCGGTATCGACATGCTGGAACATGCGCTGGCCGTTGCGGATCTCGGAGACAAAAATCACCTCCATATTGAGGTGCTGGCGCAGCTCCTGCAGGACCAGGCGCACGTTTTCATCGACCAGTTCGTCACTTCGATCTGCCGTGGCCAGCAACAATTCGCTGACCTGTACCTCCAGTGCCTCCGGTGCGTAATCCCAGTTGTGAATCGCCATCTCTCAAACCTCTGAATGTCGCGCAAACAAACCTCGGGCCATTGTGGCCGAGCAAACAGGGTTCTCAAGTTAACAATACGTAAGACCTCATAGCGAATCCTGGTCGGTCACAGGACTGGCGATGTGGTCGGCTGCAGCCGTCTGGCCGGTCTGGGGCTGAATCAGTGCCAGCACCTGGGCGTGCAGCTCGGCCGGCACGGCGATCAGCTCCATATTCAGCACACGGGCCATTTCCTGCAGAGTGGAAAAGCGCGGGTCCACATCGCCGGTTTCAGTGCGTTGTACGGCCATGCGTGACAGGCCGGCACGTTCGGCCAGATCGGCCTGGGTGATGCGGGCGGCCTTGCGGGCCTGGGCCAGAGTCGTGATGAGTTCGGAAATCATGCGTATCAATATACTCTTTGTAGCGCGGTACAAAAGCATGGCGCCTGCTGGAGGGTGTTTCCCCCGGGCAGGCGGGTCGCCGCAGTCTGCCATGCCGCTGCCATACTGCGAGGGCATGGTGGTGATGGTTCATCGAACAACAGGAGTGTGCAATTGGACTGGATAGCAATGCAGCTGAGCCACGAGAGCGTCAAGCTCTGGCTGTCCGTGGGCTGGTCGCTGTATGTCGTCGTGGTAGGCATCTGGATTCTGCTGCAGCGCAGCCAGCCGATTGCCACACTGAGCTGGCTGTTGTCCATGGCTGCGTTACCTGTGGTGGGTCTGCTGGTCTATTACTACTTCGGTCCGCAGCGCATGAAGCGCCAGCGTATCAAGCGGCTGCGCTCGCGCAAGCGTTCGCGTGTGCGCAACAGCATGCAAAAACTCAGGGAACGCATTCCGGCCCAGCAGGAGCGCCTGCGTCAGGTGGCACGGCTGGTTGGCATGACCAGCGATTTCCCGGTCAGCACGGCCACTTCCATGCAGTTGCTGGTGGGGGGCGCGGCGACCTTTGATGCGATTGCCGAGGCCGTGAGCGCAGCACGCCACCACGTGCATCTGGAGTACTACATCTACGAGCCCGATCAGACCGGCACGGCCTTGCGTGATCTGCTGATCGAGAAAGCACGTGCAGGCGTGCAGGTGCGTTTGCTGGTGGATGCTCTGGGCTCCAAGAAGCTGGGGCGAAAGTTTCTGGAGCCGCTGCAGCAGGCCGGGGCCGAGGTGCTGCGCTTTCACGATGCCAAGATAGGGCGGCGGCTGCGACCCGTGGTCAATTTCCGTACCCACCGCAAGATTCTGGTCTGTGATGGAAAAGTGGGCTTTACGGGCGGTGTGAATGTCACCGATGAAGAGAACGAGCGCATTTGTGACGATGCTTATCATGACGTGCATATCCGGGTCGAAGGCTCCGTCGTCAACTGGCTGCAGACAGTGTTTCTCGAGGACTGGGCCTACACCCGCAGCGACGATCCGCACCGGCTGCCCAACGATCTTGATGATCTGCTGCCAGATTGCGAAGACGGCCCCATCCCCATGCAGGTCGTGACCTCCGGGCCTGACGACCAGCTGGACGCCATCTATCGCTCCTATCTGGCGGCCATCAACGCGGCACAGCAACGCATCTTGCTGACCACGCCTTACTTTGTGCCGACCGAAGGCGCGCTGACGGCTCTCACCAATGCTGCACTGCGCGGTGTGGAGGTCCGCATTCTGGTGCCGAAGAAGTCTGATTCGCTGTTGGTGACGGCCGCTGCGCGCTCCTATTTTGACGAGCTGATTCGCTGCGGAGTGCATATCTATGAATATGCGGCCAGCATGCTGCACTCCAAGACCTTGGTGGTCGATGACAATATGGCGATGATCGGCACGGCCAATTTTGACTATCGCAGCTTTTTCCTCAACTACGAGGTCTGTGTGATTGGCTACGGGCCAGAGCTGAATCAGGCCATCGCTGCGCAGTTCGAGGCTGACCTGGGCCAGGCTCGAATGGTGCAATATCGCAGCGAAAAAGGTCTGCGGCGACGGCTGGTCGGTTCCGTGGCCCGATTGACATCGCCGCTGCTGTAGTGAGTGAAACCTTGAACCATTGTGTGGATGCTCTGGCGCTGTGGCGCCTGCAAGACTGGCTGCATGCGCACCCGCGTGTGGTAGTCATTGGTGGCGCCGGCTGCAGCACCGAAGTCGGCATCCCTGACTATCGGGACCGCAACGGACAGTGGAAGCGCCCCCAGCCCGTGACCTATCAGGCCTTCATGGGCGATGTGCTGGTGCGTCAGCGCTACTGGGCGCGTTCCATGCTGGGCTGGCGCGTGATGGGTCAGGCGCGGCCCGGTTCCGCCCATCAGGCACTGGCGCGACTGGAGCAGCAAGGCCGGCTGGAGTTGCTGATCACCCAGAATGTCGATGGCCTACATGATGCGGCCGGCAGCCTGAACATCGTGGACCTGCACGGGCGCATCGACACCGTGCGCTGCATGGACTGCGACAAGCGCTCTGCTCGTGCCGATCTGCAGCAGTGGCTGCTGGCGCTGAACCCGGCCTGGGTTGAACTGTATGCAGCACCGGCGCCCGATGGCGACGCCGATCTGGAAAACCAGGACTTCAGCCGCTTTGTCGTGCCGGCCTGCCCACATTGCGGAACAGGCCTGATCAAGCCCGATGTGGTGTTCTTTGGCGAGACCGTGCCGCGTGAACGCGTGCAGACCTGCATGGCGGCAGTGGCCAGGGCCGACGCCGTGCTGATCGCAGGCTCTTCATTGATGGTCTATTCGGGTTACCGTTTTGCGCTGGCAGCGCATGAGCAGGGCAAGTCCATCGTGGCCATCAATCAAGGCGTGACAAGGGCCGATGCATTGCTGGCTTTCAAGGTGGAGGCCGATGTGGGTCAGGTCCTGATGGGCCTGATCGAGGCAAGCTAGCTCATTCCCTCCGCGCAACGGATGAGGGCAGGGGGGAACAGTCTGCATGCTCCTCGGGTTCGTCGCCATCGGTCGGGTGGAAATCGCGGCGCAGCAGCGGTGCATGGTTGCGCTCCATAAAGTGGCGGGGAGTGCCAAGGGATTTGTGTGCCGCCCTTGAGCGGCTCGTGTTCTGCATAGGTGCGGGCCATGCAGCCAAAGCTCCAGCCTGAAACTCCTGGTGGAGCTCAGGCCGTCGGAATGTACGGCGCAGGTATTCCGGTTCCTGCAAACTCGGGGAAGTGTCTTGGCCGTCGACTCGGCTCACCTGCGCACAGAGGTTGGCAGTTCGTGCGGATCGCAGGTCACCGCAAAAGCCTGACCTACGTGCTGCGCTCCGTCTTCACCCTGGGGACCATCGATTTCTGTCGGATGTTTTTAGGCTGCCGACTCAAGCGCGACAACGAGCCAGTCACCAGAGCACGATCTGCGAACAGCGGAATAGCGATAGCCTACGCCCCTTGTCATCGAACAAGGTGGCCGACCACACCTGCGTTGTCCTCCCCAGATGTTCGGCCACGGCCTCCACGTGCAGGATTCCTTGCTTCGCAGTACCAAGGAAGTTGGATTTCAGCTCCAGTGTCGTGAATCCTTTCGCGCCCTCCGGTAGATGCGCCAGGGTCGCATAGCCGGCGCAGGTGTCGGCCAGCATCACCTGCGTGGCGGCATGTAGAAAGCCATTGGGAGCCATCATCCACGGCGCAATAGTCAGCTCCATGGTCATGCGGCCTTCTGCAAGTGCCAGCGGTCGCGCGCCAAAGGTATCGGGCAGTGTGCCGCGCTGGCGTTCAAGCAGACTGTCCAGGGTTTCGGTGCTACGGAGCATCATGGTTTCCTTGAGTGGAGTT
Source organism: Comamonas sp. Z1 (assembly GCF_008121555.1). Classification (NCBI taxonomy): domain Bacteria; kingdom Pseudomonadati; phylum Pseudomonadota; class Betaproteobacteria; order Burkholderiales; family Comamonadaceae; genus Comamonas; species Comamonas sp. Z1. The sequence goes on along the minus strand of NZ_VOQT01000003.1, from coordinate 325,412 downwards.
GAAGTCTTGGTCTCTGTCGATACGAGCTCACAGTCTCTCCAGCACCGTAGCAATACCTTGCCCACCGCCGATGCATTGGGTGGCCAGGGCATATCGTCCCTGCCGTCGTGAAAGCAAGGCAGCTGCCTTGCCCGTGATGCGCGCACCAGTGGCGCCAAGTGGATGACCGATGGCCAGCCCGCCGCCGTCAATATTCACGGTCGCCATGTCCAGGCCGAGGTCTCGGATGCAGGCCAGCGCCTGTGACGAAAAAGCTTCGTTGATCTCAACCACGTCCAGATCGGCCACAGTGAGACCGGCACGGGCCAGCGCCTTGCGTGCGGCAGGTATCGGGCCTATGCCCATGATCGCGGGGTCCACTCCCACGGTCGCGAAGCTGCGGATGCGCGCCAGTGCCTGCAGACCATGGCGTTCGGCAAAATCGTCGCGGGTGACCAGCACGGCCGCCGCGCCATCGGTCAACGGCGACGATGTGCCCGCCGTGACCAAGCCATCTGGCCTGAAGGCGGGCTTGAGTCCGGCCAGGGCCTCCAGTGTGGTGGCTGGGCGTATGCAGCCGTCGGCATCCAGCAGCTCCCCGTCCGGTAAAAGAATAGGCACGATTTCATCGACCAGTAGACCCTGGTCGCGAGCAGCGGCGGCTTTCAGATGGGATTGCAGTGCCAGCAACTCCTGGTCGGCGCGGGTCACCTCCCATCTCTGCGCCACGTTTTCCGCCGTTTCGCCCATTGAAATATAGGCGTCGGTATTTGCCTGTAACTGGGGGTTCGGCGAGAAGTTGAAACCGCCCTGCGGAACCATCGTCATGGACTCCACGCCCACACAGAGGAAGGCGTCGCCCATGCCGGCCTCGATCTGCGCTGCGGCAATATGCACGGCCTGCATCGACGAGCCGCAAAAGCGGTTCACGGTCATGCCGCCCACGGTTTCGGGCAGGCCGGCCAGCAGACCGACGATGCGCGCCAGATTGTTGCCTTGTGCGGCCTCGGGGTAGGCACAGCCGAGGATCACATCCTCCAATAGTGCAGGATCCAGGTCGGAGCGCTTCAGCAAAGCCTGCACAACCTGGGCGGCCAGCGTGTCCGGCCGGACCTCGGCGAGGCGGCCTTTGCGGGCGAATTGGAATGGCGAGCGTGCATAAGCTGCAATAACGGCTTTCATGACTTGGGCTCCTTGCGATGGTCAGTGCGCGGCGGCGTAGCGCTGGGCGACGATGTTGCTGGACAGCTGGCCTGCCATAGCTCGGCGTGCGGCCTCATAGGCATCCCACTTCTCGCCAGCATGCAGCGAGGGGATGGAGACCTTTTCTCCTCGCTCAAACCCCAGCAGTGCTGCATCGACGAGGTCTTCGGCGCTCATCACGATGCTTGCATCCAGGTTCTCTACCGGCAATCCACCGATGGCCCAGAAGTCCGTGGCCGTAGCACCAGGCAACACTGCCTGCACCCGAACACCTTTGTCGGTCAACTCATGCTGAAGCGACTGACTGAAGGCCAGCACAAAAGCCTTGCTGGCACCGTAGACGCCATTCAGGGTCTCAGGGGAGATGGCGACGATGGACGCAATGTTGATGATCGCTCCGCGTCCACGAGCCACGAAGCCAGGAGCCGCCGCATAGGCCAGCCGCATGGGCACCGTGGCATTCAGATCGACCATGCGGGTCATCTTTTCAACGTCGCTGTGCAGCAAGGGGGTATGTGTGCCCATGCCCGCGTTGTTGACCAGCAAGGTGATGCTGGCGTCCGTGCGCAATTGCTCTTCCACGCGTGCCAGTTCATTGCGGTCGTTCAGGTCGGTCGGCAGGACTTCTACCGCACGGCCGGTGCGAGTGGTGATGCTGCTCGCTAGCGCGTTCAGCTGTTCGCGGTTGCGGGCGACCAGGATCAGGTCATAGCCACGCTGAGCGAGCTTTTCTGCATATAGCGCACCGATGCCGCTGGATGCCCCGGTAATGAGGGCGGTACCGAGATGGGTTTGTGCCATGGTGAAACTCCTTGAGGTTGATGGATGTTGTCCATGGCCTGAATGGTGCGATGTGCGTGGTTTGTCGTAAATGACGTATATAGTCATGAAAAAGGACATTGGAAAGGGCGTTTCTTATGCACCGCATCGGTTACATGCTGCCGGAAGGCTTCCAAGTCATGGCGCTGGCCACCCAGGCTGTGTTCGAACTCGCCAACCTGATGGTGGAGAAGCCCTTTTATGAGGTGGAGACCTATGCGATGAGTGGTACGGCCCGAGCTTCGGCAGGACTTGCATTGCAGGCAAAGCCCCTCACCGCACACAGCAGGGCAGACACCTGGCTGGTTGCGGGCAACCTCACTCCAAGGGACGTCGCTACGGCACCGGAACTGATCCGGCTGCTGAGCAAGGTGGCGGTATCCGCGCGGCGCGTGGCCGGTCTGTGCACGGGCGCTTTCTTGCTGGGCGACGCGGGCCTGCTTGACGGGCGCCGCGCCACCACGCACTGGTATTGGGCCGAGGCCTTGCAGCAGCGCCACCCACAGGCGCAGATTGAGGCCGACCGCATATACATCGCGGACGGACCGATCTGGACCTCTGCCGGTATGACAGCGGAGATCGACCTGGCGTTAGCGCTGGTGGAAAAAGATCTGGGCGCGAAGGTTGCACGGTCGGTTGCACATCGCCTGGTCATGCACCAGCGCCGCTCGGGAGGACAGTCACAGCATTCGGAGATGCTCAAGCTGGCACCCAAGTCAGACCGTATCCAGCAGGCGTTGGAGCATGCACGGCGCAATCTTTCTCAAGCACTGAGTGTGGAAGAGCTGGCCGAGGCTGCCAGCTTGAGTCCGCGCCAGTTCAGCCGGGTGTTCACGGCCGAGACGGGCCAGTCCCCCGCCAAAGCCGTGGAGGGCCTTCGGCTAGAAGCCGCGCGGCTGATGATTGAGGGCAGTCGGCATCCGCTGGAGGTGATTGCTCGGGAGACAGGTTTTCGTGACCGGCGCCATATGCGCGAAGCCTTCCTACGTGGCTTCGGCATGCCGCCACAGGCCGTACGGCGCGAAGCTCGGGTGGAACTGTAAAACGTCTGTGCACGCTCCGTGAAACGCGTAACTTGCACCTTGCGTGGAGCGACCAGCCGGACCCCGAGCCAACTGGCCATGATGGCAATTTGTGAACTGCGAAGTACCGCCGCAGCCGGTGGGATATGCGAGTACTTGGATGTCTGCTCTAGTGCGGGGAGGCGGTTCCCCCAGAATCCCGATCTATCATCGTCTCGAATAAAAACAGAGTTGCTGTCAGAGGTGATGGCTGGCGGGCATCACGCAGGGCTGGCCGTTGTAATGTTCCCAAGGAGCCACTGGCAGCAGGTCCTGGTGTGTGGAGTTGCTCATCGTCTACGCTATCTGTTGCCAAGCACTGAGTTATGCAACGACACCGATAGGTTCAAAAAGCGGCAGGCTTGACGCCTCACCGCCTTTGCTCACGGATCCGCTCGGAAGCTCCTTCAAAAAGTTTCCCAGTCATCGCCATTCTTATTCGTGGCCTGCTGTGTTCCAGCGATAGCAACCGGGCGACGCAGCACAGGGGATTTGGTGGCCATGAGGGGCTTTGGAGGCGACTCCGATACCTTAGCCACTGTCACCGGTTTTGTCGGGTTGACCGACGCTGCCTGCATTGCGGCAGAGGCATGTTGCTCGTGCTCTGACAACTTGAAGACTGCCACCGCTTCGACCAGCGACTGTGCTTGGTTGTGCAAGCTGCTGGCTGCAGCGGCCATTTCCTCGACCAAGGCTGCGTTCTGCTGCGTGGTTTGATCCATTTGGGTGACGGCTTCCCCAATCTGGGCCATGCCCGAGCTTTGCTCATGGCTGGCAGCGCTGATTTCACCCATGATATCGGTGACGCGCCGAATGGCCGTGACCACACCGGTCATGGTCTCGCCAGCTTTGTCCACGAGCAAGGAACCCTGTTCCACGCGCTGGACACTGGTGGTAATGAGCTGCTTGATCTCCTTGGCGGCCTCAGCCGAGCGTCCAGCCAGAGCCCGTACTTCGCTTGCCACCACTGCAAAGCCTCGTCCTTGCTCGCCGGCGCGGGCAGCTTCGACGGCGGCATTCAAAGCCAGAATATTGGTCTGGAAAGCGATGCCATCAATGACAGCGATGATGTCGGAAATCTTGTGGCTGCTTTCATTGATGCTCTTCATGGTCTCCACTACCTCTGCGACCACTTCACCGCCCTGTGTAGCCACAGAGGATGCATTCACGGCCATCTGATTGGCCTGGCGTGCGTTGTCGGCATTCTGTTTGACCGTCGCACTCAACTGCTCCATGGACGCAGCAGTTTGTTCAAGGGCACTTGCTTGCTCTTCCGTGCGGCTGGATAGGTCGTTATTGCCCATGGCGATCTGAGCACTGCCCGACGCAACTCCCTGAGCATTGCCACGCACCGCCGACACCGTGCTCACGAGGCTGTGTTGCATGCGTTGCAGCGCGCTCAGCAGTTGACCGGTTTCATCCTGAGATTTCACCGTGATCTGGCCGCTGAGATCGCCTCTGGCCACACGGTCGGCTGCTGCCATGGCCAGGGACAGGGGGCGGGTGATGGAGCGAGTGATCGTGATGGCAAGAGTCACCGCTAGAAGAATGGCGATTGCACCTGTCGCCAACACTTCCCGGAACAGATTGTCGGCAGCAGCTTCTGCCTTCTGGCTGGCCACGTCGGAGCTTTGGGTCTGGTGATCCAGCATGCTGCGGATGACCCGCTGATATTCGAGCTGGTTGGGGCGCAGCTGGGTTTCCAGCAATCTCAGCGCTTCATCTCTTTGGCCCTGATCGATCAGTCCAAGAAATTCATCACCGGATTTGAGGAAGGCAACGCGCCGCTGCTTCAGATCCTCCAGCAGCGATTGCCCCAGGCCGGAGTGAGTGTGCTTGCCCAGCGAATCCATTTCTGCAGCCAGCTCGGTGCGGGTCTTCTGAATCATGGCACGTGCCGAGGCCTGGAGCGTCTCCGTGGAAAAGATCGCGAGGTTGCGGAACTGAATTGCCTGTTCATTGGCGCCATCCGTGATGGTGTTCAGCGTGCGAATGATCGGGATTTGCTTCTGGGTGATGTCGGTGAGGGCTGAGCGCTGAGTCGACGACCCCCAAAGTGCCACCCCTCCCAGCACTAGTATCAGCACCATCAATGTCATGAACGAGAAAGTCAGCCGAGTGGAAATTTTCAAACGATCCATTTCGCGCGCCTCCTTTAGCAGCCAATGTTTTCGGTTTGAGAGCTCGTGTCAATTTGTGTCCATGCATTTAAAGTGTAACTTTTTGCAAGTTCCTGGGGCACCTTTTTATGGGTAATTGCAGCTTCTAAGCGACAGAGCCCGAGTCCTCGCCTTCTTCCACTTTGCCGAACTGGATGAGCGCTGTTCCCTGTCTACTGATCTGCGTCATCCCGTCCTGCACTTGGAGCAGCTGCCTGGACGCCAAAGCCCAGCTTTTCTTCAGGACAGGTCGAGATCTGCTCCAACTTTCGCTGGCCGGCTCCTGACCGGTTCACTGCAATGTTTCAGCCGATGCCGGAGTGCCATGCGTCGGCAGGGCAAGACCGAACTCCGATTGAATCAGGGTGGATATACGCGAAGGACTACCTTGATGACTATGTCCCATGCAGGACGTGCAGCAGCATCAGCAGCAGTGGCATGGTCACCAGGGCCAGCAGTGTGGAGAGGGCAATGCTGGCCACCACCTCATCCTCGGCAACCCGGTAGCGCTGGGTGAAGAGCAGTGCGTTGGCACCCACAGGCAAGGCCGAGCAGATCAGCATCACGCCCATGGCCGGGCCGCGCAGCTGAAGTGTCCAGGCGCAGACGAGAAACACAAGTGGGTGCACCAGCGATTTGACCAGCGTGATGCGCATCGCGGGTCGCCAGTAAGCTCCGATCCTGGTGTAGGCCAGCGTGATGCCGACGAGCAGCAACGCCATGGGGCCCATGGCCGAGCCCAGCATCTTGAGTGAGGTATCAAGCACGTCAGGCAGAGGCCAGCCGGTCAATGACCAGAGCAGGCCGGCCAGAATCGGCAAAGGCACAGGGTGGATGATGCTATTGCTCACTGCCTGCCAGACAGTGCGCCCCATGGACCGTTTGTGGTGGGTGTCGTCCGCATGTTGTTCACGGGAGGATGCCAACTCGAACACCATGGTCGCGGCCGTCAGCAATACCAGGGCGTGCACCGAGATCAAGGTGAACAGCGTCACCAGCCCCTGCTCGCCAAAGGCCAGGCCCACAAGCGGTACGCCGATCATGGCTGCATTGCTGAACATGCTGGCCAATCCGCGCGCCGCAGCCAGAGTGTTGAAGCCGTAGACCAGCATCGTTGTCACGAACACGATGATGGCCGATAGGAAATACACGCCAATCGGACGGTAATCCAATTCGCCGATATGGACCTGAGCCATGGTGCGAAACAGCAGTGAAGGCAGAAGCAATAGGAACACAAGGTTGGACATGTCCTTGACTGCTGCCTGCCGCACCAGCCCGACACGCGCCAAGCCAAACCCCGTACCGATCAACGCAATCACCGGTAGTAGTGCCGCTATTGCGGAACCATTCATTCAACTCTCCAACAAAACCGAATCGCTGCTTGCACCTTGCTCCAAGCTTGAGCATACGCACTTCTCGGGCGCTGAGCTTAACTCTTGTGCCTACTCGTTTTCGGAGCCTGCTTTCTCTGCGCGCTATCGCACAACCTGCTAAATGAGCAAGTCTTGGTTGCTATTGGGCGAGGTGAAGCCCCAGCCTGGCTTGCCCGACTCTCCGGCAAGCAGCACCGTCATATCGTGCCTTTGTTGGAGTGCGGCGGCGCGCATGACTTCCAATAGTAGGTGCGCACCCGGAATGGCTTTCTGTTCAATGGCTTGCACGATGGACCTACTTTCTGGCAATGAGGCGTGAGTCCATGTTCCCGCCTCATTCAACCCTTGACCCTGAGGGTATGGTGCACTTCCACCAAGTCCTTCTGGGCGGCCATGACGGCATCGATGTCCTTGACCAGTCGCGCCAGCAAAAGGCCGTGGTCAACGCTGCAGACCGGCTGCACAAATTTGGTTTGAATTGGGAGTAGCTCAAACAATCATATTGATAGCTGCTTTCGCTTTATCCAAAGGCGCTGAAGGCCAGAAAGGCTTTAAGTTGATGGGACTGAGCCGCAAGCCGTGCCGGTTCGCAGGCATACTTCGGGCCCATGGCTCATACCTTCTTCTGGCACGACTACGAAACCTTTGGCGCCCAGCCGCGCTACGACCGTCCCGCGCAGTTTGCGGGCATACGCACGGATGACCAGCTCAACGAAATCGGCGAGCCCGTGATGTGGTACTGCCAGCCGGCCAATGACTATCTGCCAGACCCGCAATCCTGTCTGATCACGGGGATCACGCCCCAGCGGGCGCTGGAGGAAGGGGTTGCCGAGCATGAGTTTGCAGCGCTGATCGAGGCCGAGCTGGCGCAGGCCGGCACGGTGGGCGTGGGCTACAACACCATTCGTTTCGACGACGAGATCACGCGCTTCATGTTCTGGCGCAATCTCATCGACCCTTATGCGCGCGAATGGCAGAACGGCTGCGGCCGCTGGGATTTGCTCGACGTGGTGCGCATGGTCTATGCGCTGCGTCCCGAAGGCATTCAGTGGCCGACCAAGGAAGACGGTACGCCCAGCTTCAGGTTGGAAGACCTGGCCCGCGCCAATGGACTGCTGCACGAGCAGGCCCACGATGCGCTGAGTGATGTGCGCGCCACGATTGCTCTGGCCCGACTGATTCGCGAAAAGCAGCCGCGCCTGTTTGACTTTGCCTTTGGACTGCATAAAAAGGACGGCGCTCTGCGCGAGATGGGCCTGCCCGCCACACAGGAGCACGCGCGCCCGTTTCTGCATGTGACCGGCATGATCAGCCCCGCGCGTGGCTGTCTGGGCGTGATGTGGCCGCTGGCCACCCATCCCACCAACAAGAACGAAGTCATCTGCTGGGATCTGGCGGCCGACCCGGCCGAGCTTTCGGGCATCAGCATCGAAGAGCTGCGCCTGCGCCTGTTCACGCGTCAGGCCGAGCTGCCCGAGGGCGTGACCCGCCTGCCCATCAAGAGCATCCACGTCAACAAGTCGCCCATGGTGGTGGGAAGCCTCAAGACCCTGAGCCCCGCGATGGCCGAAAAATGGGGCGTGGACATGGAGCTGGCGATGCAGCATGCGGCGATTGCCCGCGACCTGCCCGACATGAGCGCGCAATGGAAGGCCGTGTTCACGCGCGAGGCAGGTGAGCCGTTGGATGCCGACCAGGATCTGTATGGCGGCTTTGTGGGCAATGAAGACCGCCGCCGTCTGGAGCGCATCAAGCGCCTCTCGCCCCAGGAGCTGGCGCTGGACAAGACCGGTTTTGATGACGCACGCCTGACTGAGCTGGTCTGGCGCTATCGTGCGCGCAATTTCCCGCAGACGCTGGATGCCGACGAGCAGCAGCGCTGGGAGCAACACCGCGCTGCCTGCCTGATCGAAGGCCAGGGCGGGGCGCGCACGGCGGAGCAGATGTTCTCCATGATCGATGCGCTGTCGGAATCCGTGGACGAGCGCGGCGAGGAGATTCTGGGCGACCTCTACGACTACGGCAGCAATCTGGTTCCCGAAGGCTGAGCACCGCCGGTCAACTGAGCCGCATTAGTGCTCCTGCGGCAGGGCGCACCGGGCAAGCTTGGTGAGCAGGGTGATAAGCACCCGCGCCGGCTCGCTCAGGTGCCGCTCGGCGCGATGTACCAGGCCCACGTCGCGGTGGAAGGTGTGCGCCCCCAGGTCGATGGCACGCACGGCCGCGGGCCAGCGGCGCTGCGCCGTGGTCTGGGGCGCCAGGGCCACGCCCACGCCGTTGGCCACCAGCTTGACGATGGCTTCCAGCTCGTCGGCTTCGCACACTTCCTTCAGCGTGAAGTGCATGCCGCGCAGGAAACGGTCCACCTGCCGGCCGCCGAACGAGGTCCGGTCATAGCGTATGAAGGGCTGACTGGCCAGCAGCTCGGCCCAGTCGTCGCCCCGGGTGGCGCGCGGCACCAGCAACCGGAAGGGCTCGTGCGCCAGCGCCGTCCAGCGCAGATCGCTTTGCAGCGCAAAGGGCGGGCGTATCAGCGCGGCCATGTCCAGCTCGCCCGCATCCACCAGATTCATCAGCTGCAGCGATACGCCGGGAATGATGCGTGTGCGGCATTGGGGGAACTGCTGGTGGAGTCTGGCCAGCGCATCGGGCAGCAGGGAGCGCTGCAGAGATGCGATGGAGCCCAGTTGCACTGAAATGCTGGCGGGCTGCCCTTGTGCCGAAGAGCCCAGGTTGGCGTACAGACGCAGCAGTTCCTGCGCCTGCAGCAGCACCTGCTGCCCCATCTTGTTCAGACGGGCCGTGCGGCCTATGCGGTCGAACAAGGCGAACCCCAATTCACTTTCCAGGCGCTGCATCTGTGCGCTGACGGCAGCCTGGGTCAAGCCTATCCGGTCGCCCGCCGCGGCGAAGGTGCCTTCGCGGGCCACGGCGATGAAGGTGTTCAGCTCTTTCAACATTAATAAATTTTATTTGTGTATTTGGAAAAAATATATTGATTTTGTTTTTTATCAAGGTTTTTTACGATGGCTGCAGTCTCAGGCATGCGCCGGGGCCCGCAGCGACGCCGGGCATCGAGGTCCAACGCAACCAGGCCTTGCCTGCAGGCTTTTCCCGACCCTTGACTCGACCCCATAACGATTTCCGGAGTTTCCCCATGAGCCTGTCTCCCTTTCACTTGGCCATTCCCGTGTATGACCTGCCCGCGGCGCGCCGTTTCTATGGCGAAGTGTTCGGCCTGCCCGAGGGGCGTTCCAGCACGCAGTGGGTGGACTTCGACTTCTACGGCCACCAGTTGGTGATCCACGAGCATCCCAAGACCACAGCCCAGGACAGCGCCCACACCAATCCAGTCGACGGCCACGACGTTCCGGTGCCGCACTTCGGCATCGTGCTCGCATGGCCGCAATGGGAAGCCTTGGCCGAGCGCCTCAAGTCCTTTGGCACCGAATTCGTCATTGAGCCCTACATCCGATTCAAGGGCCAGGTGGGCGAGCAGGCCACCATGTTCCTGCTCGACCCCTGCGGCAATGCGCTGGAGTTCAAGGCTTTCAAGGACATGAGTCAGCTGTTCGCCAAGTAGGCGGTGAATTGCGTCCGGGCCTGTTCCAGCAGCGCCCGCAAAGCGGTGTTTTTCTCCAGGCAAGAACAAAAAGGATTGAGCGATGAAAGTCACATTGAGCCATATCGTCATGGGTGCGGCAGCCTGTCTGGCCGTCGCAGCGCAGGCCGAGACGCTGGACAGGATCAGGGATACGGGCGTGGTGACCATGGGCGTGCGCGAGGCCTCGGGCACCATGTCCTACACCTTGGGCAACGGCAAGTACGCGGGCTTCCATGTGGAGCTGTGCGAGAAGGCGCTGGCACGCATGCAGCAGCAGTTGAAGCTGCCGCGGCTGGACATTCGCTACCAGATGGTGACGGCGCAAAACCGCGTGCCCCTGGTCGCCAACGGCACGGTGGATGTGGAATGCGGCACCACCACCAACAATGCGGCGCGCCAGAAGGAGGTGGCGTTCGCACCCACGGTCTACATGGAGGAGGTGCGCACGGCAGTGCGCAAGAACTCGGGCATCACCGAGGTGGCACAGCTCAAGGGGCGCAACGTGGCCGCGACCACGGGCGCCACGGCCGTGACCCTGCTCAGGCGCTTCAGCAAGGAAAAGGGCGTGGACTTCAATGTGCTGATGGCCAAGGACAATGCCGAATGCTTCATCCTGCTGGAGACGGGCCGCGCGGATGCCTGTGTGGCGGACGGCCAGATCCTGGCGTCGGGACTGTCGCGGCTGCGTGATCCGGGGCAGTACGCCATCGTGGGCGAGCCCTTCAGCGTGGAGCCCATTGCCATCATGCTGGACAGGAAGTCGCCTGAATTCAAGAAGCTGTTCGACGCCCAGATCCGCGAGATGGCATCCAGCGGCGAAGTGGCCGCGCTCTACGACAAGTGGTTCATGAAGCCCGTGCCGCCGACGGGAGTGGCCATCAATCTGCCCGCATCGGAGGCGACGCGCGCTGCCTGGGCCGCTCCCAGCGACAAGCCGCTGGAGGACTATGCGGCGGTGCGCCTCGTGGTGGGCCGCACGCAATAGCGTCAGGCCATGGCGCGAATGACGACGCCCGCCCGTCCTAGGCCACGGCCCGCTGCAGATTGCTGCGGGCCTGTTGCTCCAGCAGGGCGTGGAAGTGCGAGGTGGCGTAGATGGTCTTGCGCTGAAGAAAGCCTTTGAGCACCTGCCTGCGCTTGAGCGCATAGATGGGGCGCGGCACCCAGGCGTATTCGGCACGCACCTGGGAGTCGTACTCGGCAAACCGGTCGGGGGCGGCACCGAGGATGGCCAGGTCGATGTCCACGAGCAACCGGGCTTCATCGTCTTCGGGCGTGGATTCATGACAGGTGGCCATGATCAGGGCCTGCACGCGCCTGCAAGCGGCCTCGTCCACGCCGCTGTTGCCCAGGACTTGGGCCGCCCAGCGTGCGCTGCGAAGCTCATTATCCTTGCCCTTGACGTCGTAGACGGCGTCATGGAACCAAAGCGCGATCTCTACTTCGCCAGGGTGCCGGGCCTGGTACGCCACGGTTTCGAAATGCGCCAGGCATTCGCTCAGATGCTGCAGCGTGTGATAGTGGCGCTGCGGCTCGGCATAGGCGGCCAGCAGGGCCTGCTTCAGGCCTTGGGGCGGTGTGGCGTGAAGCGTCTGCCAGGCACGCAGCCAGGAGCGCTCGAAGAGATGATCTGAAGCGGTCATGCTGCTTCCAGGATATCAACCAAAAAAGTGGTAGCAAACCACGATGGCGGCGACCACGCCGGCCAGCTCGGCCACCAGTGCGCAGGGTACGGCATGGCGCGCGCGCTGAATGCCCACGGCACCAAAGTACACGGCCAGCACATAGAAGGTGGTTTCGGTGCTGCCCTGAATCGTGGCTGCAGCCAGAGCCGCAAAACTGTCCACGCCCTGGCTTTGCATGGTCTCGATCAGCATGGCGCGCGCCGCGCTACCGGAAAAGGGCTTGACCAGCGCCGTGGGCAGGGCATCGACAAAGCGGGCATCCATGCCCAAAACGTCCACCGTCCAGCGGATAGCCGACAGCGCATATTCCAGTGCCCCCGAGGCGCGAAACACGCCCACGGCGCAGAGCATGGCGACCAGATAGGGCAGAAGGTTCCTGGCCACATCGAAGCCCTCCTTGGCCCCCTCGATAAAGCTGTCGTACACGGCCACCTTGCGCAGCGCGCCCAGGCCCACAAACAGCACGATCAGCGCAAATAGCGTGAGGTTACCCATGAGCGAGGAAAGCTGGGCCAGCGCCGCCGCGCTGAGCGTGGCCAGAAAGGCCATGAAGGCTGCCAGCGCCAACCCCACGGGCACCAGATAGGCCAGCACCACGGGACTGAACAGGGGCAGCCGCTGCACGAGTGCGACGCTGAACAGGCCCACCAGCGTAGAGGCGGAAGTGGCCAGCAGAATCGGCAGAAAGACCAGCGTCGGATCGGCCGCACCCTGCTGCATGCGGTACATGAAAATGGTGACCGGCAGCAGCGTCAGTGACGAGGCATTGAGCACGAGAAACAGGATCTGCGCATTGGTTGCGGTGTCGGGCTTCGGGTTCAGCTCCTGCAGAGCGCGCATGGCCTTGAGGCCCATGGGCGTGGCCGCGTTGTCCAGCCCCAACCCGTTGGCGGCAAAGTTCAGCGTGATCAGGCCCAGTGCGGGATGACCGCGCGGCACCTCGGGCATGAGCTTGGCAAACAGCGGACCCAGCATTTTTGCCAGCCATTCGACCACGCCCGCTTTTTCTGCAATGCGCAGAAAGCCCAGCCACAACGTGAGCGTGCCAAACAGCAGCACCATCACTTCGACGGACAGCCTGGCCATGGCAAATAGAGCCTGCACCATGGATGAGAACACATCTGCCTGACCGCCCAGCAGCCACTGCGCGAGCGCAGCTGCCGCTGCCACGAGAAAAAAACCGAGCCACAAGGCATTGAGCATATAAGCGCCTGTTCTGTACTGCAGCCGATTGTGGCGCGAAACCGGGGCAGCAATGGCACACTGTGGCTCCTTGGTTGCCCGGGAGAGCATGGCGGGCCCTCAGATGTTTTGAATCAGACAGGGACAGTGGACGGATGACAGCAAAGCAAGTTCTCTGGGAGCAGCCCTATGGCAAGGGGCTGGCCCTGTTGATGTGTCTGTTCGGTTTTCTTGGCCTGATGAGCGGCTGGATGTTGCTGGAGGCCGATTTTTCGGACGGCTGGCGTACTGGTGCCAGGATCCAGTGGGCTCTGGTGCTGCAGGCCATGCTGGCGCTGAATTCGGCCATGTGCTTCACGCTGGTGTGGCTGCTGTGGACGCGCAATCGTGCGGCTCTGCTGCTGGGCGTTCTCTACGTGGTGCTCGGCGTGGTCAGTCAGGCTGGCATGTTCTGGTATGTCAGCAGGCTCGGCAGCCAGGTCGATATGCTGTCGCTGGGCTTGTGGTTGGGAGAGGCCATCTTCTGGTTCTGCATTGTGGGCTATTTCTACTGGCTCAAAAGCCGCGGCGTGCTGCGCTGATCCGAACTCAAGGCTTTGCCAGCACACGCAGCAATTGTCCATTGGATGAATCGGTGAGCAGGTACAGCAGACCGTCCGGTCCCTGGCGCACATCACGTACGCGCTGGCTCAGGCGCGGCAGCAGCACTTCGGTGGCGGTGACCTTGCCATCGGCAATCTGCAGGCGCTGCAGTTGCATGGCCTTGAGTGCACCCGTGATGAAGGAGCCTTTCCAGGCCATGCCATAGCGCTCGCTGCTCAGATAGGCGAGCCCCGAGGTGGCAATCGACGGTACCCAGTAATGCCGGGGTTGCTCCATGCCCGTCTTTTCGTTGATGCCGGCACCGATCTTGCCGCCTCCATAGTTTTCGCCATAGGTGATGACGGGCCAGCCGTAATTCTTGCCCGGCTCGATGCGGTTGAGTTCATCGCCGCCTTGCGGGCCATGCTCTGTCATCCAGAGTTCGTCATCCGGCCCCAGTGCGGCGCCCTGGCTGTTGCGGTGGCCATAGCTCCAGATCTCGGTCAGCGCATCGGGCCTGCCCCCAAAGGGGTTGTCGCGAGGCACGCTGCCATCCTTGTTGACGCGCACGATCTTGCCCAGATGGGTCTGCAGATTCTGGGCCTCCTGCATGGCCTTGTAGCGCTCGCCCAGGCTCAGAAACAGCGAGCCGTCGGGCTTGCCGTTCACCTTGCGTTCCACGATGCGGCAGCCGAAGTGCAGGGCCGAATCGATCTTGGGACGCTGGCTGAAGAGAATCTGCACGTTTTCCAGGGCGCTGGCATCGGCCGAGAGTCGGGCTTTGGCCATGGCCGTGCTGTTCTTGCCCCGGTCCGCACCCTGACCAGGTTCCGAGAAGCAGAAATAGAGCTGGCGGTTGCTGGCGAAGTCGCTGTCCAGCACCACATCCAGCAGGCCGCCTTGCCCGGAGGCGGCGATGGCGGGAAGACCTTTGAGAGGGGCGTTGAGCCTGCCCCCGGCCTCCACAATGCGCATGCGGCCAGGGCGTTCCGTTACCAGATAACGTCCGTCCGGCAAAAAGGCCAGTGCCCAGGGGTGCTCCAGCCCCGTTGCCACGGTTTGCGTGCTCAGCTCGGCGGCAGCCAGGGCCTGCGAGCCGAGCAGGGCCAGCACACTGCAAGCGAGGGCGTGAATGGTGATGCGGTGCATTTTTTCCTCCTAGGTGGGCGGTGAGCCGCTTGCTGTTTGTCTGTATTTATGACCCGGACTTGATGCAGTTTGCCGACAAAAGATTGCGCGCAGGTGTATAAATCCGGCTTTTGCTCGCCGATGTTTTGGCGGGCGGCTTGCGTGTGCATAGCGCGGGTTTTGACAACATTCAACAAGGAACGCAGCCATGGGCGCGCAATGGAAAGCAAAGGGCAAGGCGCTGGTCGCCGATGCCAAGGGTAAGCTGTTTGGCAAGCTGGTCAAGGAAATCATGGTTGCTGCGCGCCTGGGCGGTGGTGATCCCGCAGCCAATTCGCGTCTGCGCATGGCGGTGGAAGCGGCCCGCAAGGCTTCCATGCCCAAGGACACGCTGGATCGTGCCATCAAGAAGGGGGCCGGCGTTGGCGCCGACGCCGTGAACTACTCCAGCGTGCTGTTTGAAGGCTATGCCCCCCATCGCGTGCCCGTGATGGTGGAGTGCCTGACCGACAATCCCAATCGCACGGCTCCCAATATGCGTGTCTGCTTCCGCAAGGGCCAGATGAGCGCTGTGGCCTGGGATTTTGACCATGTGGGCATGATCGAAGGCGAGCCTGAAAACGGCGCCGACGTCGAAATGGCCGCCATCGAAGCTGGCGCCCAGGACTTCGAGCCCGGTGAAGAAGAAGGCACGACGCTGTTCATTACCGATATTGCCGATCTGGACGCCGTGAGCAAGGCTCTGCCCGCGCAAGGCATCAAGGTGCTGTCGGTCAAGCTGGGCTACAAGGCCAAGAACCCCATCAGCATGAGCAGCCTGTCTGCCGAGCAGCAGGAAGAAGTGCAGGAATTCCTGGCCGGTCTGGAAAACGACGACGACGTGCAGCATGTCTACGCCGGTCTGGTGGACTGAAGTCATTGCCGTCTGGCAAAGAGAGCGGCCCTGGGCCGCTCTTTTTTTTGACTTTCCCCTGGCCTGCGGGCAGGCAGCGGTTTTCTATACTGCAATGCTGCTGAACTGCCTTGTGGATTGCCTTCATGTATTTTTTGCCTCGCATCCCCGCGCCTGTTTCTCTGACTGCCATGGCGGTGGTCTTGCTGCTGTCGGGCCCCGCGCCGCAGGCGGCCGAGCCTGAAAGGCAGACGGGGGTTGCGCGACAGGCGGATTCGCCTGCCGAACAGGATTCGCCTTTTTTCAAGCAGCGCCGTGCCGTGGTCGAGGCCGCGCAGGGCAAGCGTTGGGACGATGCCGTTGCCCAGGCGCGCAAGCTGCTGGACATGACGCTGCCACGCGGCAATCCTTACGAACAGCTCGATGCATCGGGTTTGCTCTACGCCTTGCTCTATCAGCAGGGACAGTATGCGCAGGCCGTGTTGCAGACCGACCGGATGATGGCTCTGGCCGCGGCCGAGGGCTACGACCCGGTCAGCGGTCAGATGCAGGCGCTGATACAGCGCGGTCTGACGGCCGCCATGATGGCCGGCGATCAAGGCGCACTGACTCGCTATCTGCAGGCGCTCAAGCAGGAGTCCAAGGCTTTTGGGCCGCTGTGGCAGTGGAATACGGCAGACCAGCAGCTGCACTACCAGGCCGCACAGCTCAGCGTGCCGCTGGTGCAGGGGCGCTGGGTGCTGGTCCAGCTGGAGCCGACCAAGGATCGCAAGGATGTCGCGAGCCTGGAGTACGTCTATCTGAAACCCGATGGCAGGCGCCTGCGGGTCCGCATGCGGCTCGGTTATGACGATGGTCTGAAAGACATGGACGCTGCAGCCAGGCAGAAGTCGTTGCAGCAGGAGCGTGGCATTTTTGCAAGCGAGCAGACGCCAGAGCCTGGGCTGAGGCTACCGGCCCTGCCGTTCGGCGACGCTGTGCAAAGCCAGCAGGCCAGCCGCGAGAAAAGAGAAGAGGGGAGGCCCGACATCCTGCATCTGGACTGGGGGCTGGTGCGCGGCAACTGGAAACTGAGCCTGCACGCCGAGCAAATGGACAGCGAGCGTGACAGCGCACTGCAGCAACTGCCCCAGCTGTGGCAGGCCATGCAATGGCCCAAAGCGCCCGAGCTGCCGCCAGAGCTACCGCGCCAGGAGCGCGAGGTGAGTCATGCCTGGCGGGTCGATGACGACTGGCCCAGGGCCGGTCAACTGGCCCGCGCGGCCTTGGCCGATGCCCAGTTCCCTGCCGAGCTGGCGCGCCTGAGTACAGTGGCTGGGATCTCGGCCTTCAAGGCCGGTCAGCAAGCCGAGGCTGGCCGCTATCTGGATCAGGCACTGAAGGCCTGGCCCTATGTCAGCCTGTTCAGGCTGGAGTCCGAGCTGGTGGACCTGGCCCAGCAATATGGGGCCGAGCTGGCGGCGCGGCAGGGCCGCGACGCCGATGCCGCGCGACTGATGCGCCAGTACCTGCGCAATGCTGGCGGGCTGCAGAACATCTGGGTGCAGGCCAGTGACCCGCAGGTGGCCGACCTGGAAAACCGGCACACCGGCATGGTGCTGCCCATGCGTGCGGCGGGCTTTCATCTGCAGGAGCCTAAGGATTCGCAGCGCGTGATGTACCGCGATCTGATGACCGGGCAGCAACTGGGTCTGACCACGGAGCTGAAGATCCCCGAGTCCGACGAAGCGCAGGAAAAGCTGCTGCGTGCAGCGCTGGAAAAGCAGTTCCGCTTGAAGGCCGGGAGCTTGAAAAAGCGCAGCTTCACTGCGCCGACGCGGTCCAGGGACCGCCGGCCTGAAGGCCGCCAATGGACATTTGAAGTGAGCCCGCAGGAGAGCAGGTCGGGCGCAACCCCCATCAAGCACGTCGTCTTCTGGATCGTTGACCAGGGTGCAAGCCGTGCCATCCTGCGCGCCTCGGTGGGAAGCCCGCGCGAGCAAACCCGGGCCGAGCAGCTGGCCCAGGCGCTGAGCTGGTAGCTTTTTAACTATCGATGCTTATTTGATAGCTGCTTCTGAAGGCTGGGCAAAGGATTGCTGCTGATTTCTATGAAATTCATCGGCAATCAGCGCCAGCCCCTGCCGGTAGCTGGTAACGACAAACCCCGGAAATGCCTGCTTGAACTTGCCGGAGTCAAACAGATTGTCGTGGGCATAGCGGGGCAGCAGCTCTCGCAGCTCTGCCACGGGCTTGGAGATCAGGCCGGCTGCGCTCAGTACCAAGCGGGGCAGCAGGTGATGGCGGGAAGACCGGGAAGAGCGGCCAAAGCTCTGGCTGGCCCAGTCGATCAGCTGCTTGTAGTTGGGGCGAGTATCGTCGCATGGCAGATGCCAGGTCTGGTCATAAGCATCGGGCGTGTTGCCCAGCAAGGCCAGAGCCCTACTGGCATCGGGGGTCCAGATCAGGGTGCGCAGGCGGTCGTCTCGCACCGGGGCCAGTGGTGTCTTGCCGGCCTTGAGCCTGTCAATCACCAAGGTGTTGGTAATGCTCTGCGTCTGGGCCGGGCCGTAGAACTCGGGCGCCCGTGCGATCAGCACGGGGATCTCCCCGCGTGCCATCTCGGACAGCACCATCTCGGCCATGGCGGCGCGCACCCGGCCTTTGCGCCCCACAGGGGCGAATGCCGTCTGCTCGGTCTGCAGCTGCGCGTTCTGCGGATACATATAGGTGTTGTCGAAATAGACAAATGGGGCCCCCGCAGTGCGGCTGGCCGCCAGGGCGTTGTGCAGCATGG
Source organism: Comamonas sp. Z1 (assembly GCF_008121555.1). Lineage (NCBI taxonomy): Bacteria > Pseudomonadati > Pseudomonadota > Betaproteobacteria > Burkholderiales > Comamonadaceae > Comamonas > Comamonas sp. Z1. Next base: position 306,969 of record NZ_VOQT01000003.1, on the reverse strand, counting down.
CCGGAAACTGCTGCTCCCAAAGCTGGGTATCGGGAGGCAGCCCTGCGGTGAAATACACCACGCTGCTGCCCTGAACGGCTCTGGCTGTTTGCTCGGCATCGAGCAGATCGGCGGCTTCAAGCAGGTCCGTGTCATGTATCTTGCGCGGCCTGCGGCTCACCAGCTTGAGTTCATCGCTGTAGTTGCGCTTGAGTTCGCGCGCCAGCTCGGTGGCGATCTGCCCGTTGGCGCCCAATATGGTCTGCATTCCTGCTCCTAGATGAATAGCTTCACCAGCCTTGATGACCGGGAACGAGGCAAGCGTAAGCTTGAAGCGTGGTTCAAGGTCAAGCGCAGATTGCGCAGGAATGGCGGGCCCGCCTGCTTAGCTCGGAAGGCAGACAGGCTTGCAGCGGTGGCGTAAATGCTGGGCTTAGACCCGCTAACGCCGCTGCTGGAATCAAAATATCAATTAAGTTTATGGGTATTTTCCCTAGTTTTATGCGCTCGGTAACTCGTTAAATTCAAATGCATTAATGAGAATCATTCGTATTTAAAAGGAGTGAATCACATGCATAAATTAGCAAAATGTTCAGTTGTAGCAAGCATTCTTTTGGCGGCTCAGGCTCAAGCAATACCAACATATGTTCAATCCAAGAATGGAGAATTGATAAATCGCCCTGTTGCGATGGATAAAACCATTGCAGCAGATCAAACTATGGAAGTTGATCAATCCGTGGCGAATTCTAAGGATGCCGCTGCAAAAATATTGGTTAGTTGGTCTGCTGGCTGTAATGTGCTGATGAATTCACCTGACTCGCACATGATCAATGACCCAATGGCGAGATGGTATTACGGGTGTAACTAATTTAAATTATTTGGGAGGCATTGAGCGCCTCCTACTCCGTTTTTTAATAATTATTATGAATAATCAAGAAGCATGGCTCATGAATTTCAGCGAAAATAATGACGTTAAAATTAAAGATGGAGTGGTATTGATCGACCAAGTGCCTGTAGGTCTTATTTTGCCATCCGCTATTTTCAGTGATGTAGCCAATGAAATTGGCATTGTTGGTAGGAATGGAGTCGTTCAGAATAAATCAAAAAGTCAGGAGATTTTTTACCAAAGTATGATTGATGCAGGTGCAATTTGTTTCGGAACACCAGAGGAAATTGTGAAAAGTCAACTCCTTTTAAAAGATCCAGTTACTAGCCGAACTGCCTCCTACTTTTTAGCATGTAGTGGAAGCTGCACCAAGTTGGTTGATTACTATAAAAATATCAGAAAATCAAAAGTGCTCATAGTTGGCTGCGGCGGCATTGGTTCTCTTGTTGCTATTAATCTATGTGGCGCTGGAATAAATGATATTCATCTTGTTGATCACGACAAGATAGAAAGCACAAATCTCAATCGACAATTTTTTTGGACGAGAAAAGATATAGGTCGGTTTAAGTGCGATACATTAGAAGAGGTTATCGAAAGTCGATACTTCGGCATAAATATTAAAAAAACACTTTCTAAAATTACGCCAGAAACACTTCACAATTTTGGAAAAGACTACGATGCTGTTGTAGTTAGTGCTGATGAGCCATTGGGCATAAAAAAATATATCCGAGATTACTTTGATTCACTGGTAATAAATACTGGGTATATTCATAGTGACGTTTACTATACCCGATTAGGGAAATTAAATGGTGACACACCAACCTCAATATGGAAAAGAAATCCATGGTTTATTGGTCCCAGTTTTGGACCAGTCAACACGGAAATAGCAGGTGTTGTCAGTTCATTAATAATTGGTCACATTTGCGGAATATTGGCCGAATCTGACCATATGGAAGAATATTGGAATTCGATGAGTTTTCCAAGACACTCTGGAGGAAAGGTTTTTAAAAATGGTTAATGATTGTATTTTTTGTCAAATTATAAATGGAAAATCCCCCGCTCATATATTGTGGGAAGATGAGAATCATATGGCATTTTTATCAATCTTCCCAAATACGCCAGGTTTTTCCGTGGTAGTCACAAAAGAGCACCTGCCAAGCTATGTAGTTGACTTAGATGATGTGCGCTTTGCCAATTTATTTTTAGCAGCAAGAAAAGTATGCAAAATGATTGACTTAGGCGTGGATGATGTAGCGCGAACTGGAATTATTGCGGAAGGATACGGAGTCGATCATGCGCATATAAAGTTATTCCCTATGCATCAAACACCCAAAAGCTGGGCTCAAATAAAATCAAATAATAATAAAGTTTTCTCAAAATATGAGGGGTATATTTCTTCCCACGATGGACCTCGGGCAAGTGATTTAGAGCTGCAATTGATGGCAAAAAAAATCAAGGGGATTTGAAATCTGGCGCCAATCAAGCAAAGGAGTACCTTGATTTTTTACACGAATTTCCATTGGGATCGTGTCGTTTGTGGAGTGTTTAAATGTAAGTAAATAGTTCTCCCTGATCAAGTCAAAGATTAATTCTGGGGGCGGTGGAGAAGGTACTGGAGGAAAGTATCCGGCCAATCCGGTCTTCGTTGGCTTTGATGAAGAGCTGTGGTGCGCCGATCCCCCCTAATGACTTAGGTTCAGTGGCTGCTCTTGGCTGCTCTGGGCCGATCTGGGAAAGTCCCTGTAGACCCATTGCGGTCATTCACCCTCAGACTACTAACATCTGCTTTGCACTGATTGCCGTAGCTCGTAGCTGCATTGCGACCTAACGGTGACATCTCCAATTCGGCCAATCAACATGACCGCGTCTTTACTGACGCTTTTCATGTTGCCAGATCTGCCTGCAGCACCTCACGGCAATGGAGCAGGGGGAGGCTTGTTTTTAAGCAGGCAACCATTTGGGGCCCAACGCCAAGGTGAGGTTTCAGCTCACTGTTCCTGATTCTTGCCAACAGGAACAGGTATTGAGACGCCTGTTGAGAACTCATCTGGAAGCCTTGTCGGCTTTATCGTTCGCGTTGCGGGGCTGAGAAAGTCGATGACGGAGCGCTCGAATTGTTCGGGCTGATCCAGCATGACGAAGTGGTAGCTGCCATCAATGCGCTGGAAGCTGACTTGAGGCGTGGCTGCATAGGCGGATTGAAACGTGGCATCGACGTTGCCTGCGGGGATGCCGTAGCTAGTGTCGTAGGCATAAATTACATGCACAGGCACGGTGATGCGGCTGAGCTCGGGGCGCAGGTCTGAGGTCATCAACTCGTAGGTGGCATTTGCCACAGTCTGGCGGTCTGATCGGCGGCTAGCGGCGAGCAGGGAAGGACGGGCAGTTTCGGTCTTGGCGAGGCGGGCGAGGGAGGCGGTTTGCATGGCTTCCATCTGAGCGTCTGTTGCCGTGAGCAACGTGTCGCGAAATGCGGCCGCGCCCGGCGTGGCTTTCTCGCTGGTTGCAGACGGATCAAGCAGCAGGCTGTAGAAGGGCAACGCATCGACGATCATCAGGCGCGACACCCGCTCGGGATGACGCGCGCCCAGCATGAGTGCAGCCTCACCCCCCAGGGAGTGGCCGATGATGGCGGGTGTCTGTAGGTGCTCGCGTTCAATGTAGTCCGCGACGGCTTCTGCCGTGGGCCCAATCACCGGACCTTGCGGATCGTGCGCTGCGGGTGCTCCAGCAAACCCAGCCACTTGAACGAGGTGCAGGCGATGGCTTTGCTGGAGGCGCGCGGCAAGGCCACGCCAAATGTCGCGGGAAGATGCCAGGCCCGGTATGAGGATGACATCCGGCCCGCTTCCTTCTACGACCACCGAGATGCGGTCGCGCGCTGTGGGTGCTTGTTGTGCGGTTGCCGATTGGGCCAGCACAGGCGACGTGAGTGAGAAGGTGAGGCAGAAGGCTACGAGCCAGGCTGAGAAACGCATAAAGTCAGCCCTTTTGTCAGGGTGATGTTCCGAACAAGCTGAGCATTATCTGCGCTGTTTCCGGGACTGACTCAGATGTGCCTAGACCTGCCGTTGGCTGACTCGCGCCGGAGGACAGCTTCTGGCCGGTAGCAGCCTGCCGCCAAGGAATGTTCACGACCCGTTGCGGTCGTTCGCTGCGCCTTGATCAATGCCTGCAGTCTTTCATTGCGACATCGCCATCGGCGACTCCAAAGCCAGTATCTGCTACTGGACTGCCGCCGATTCATCTTCTTATGAGTTAAAGCCTCCTCAAAACCCCGGGGCGGTCCAGTGCAGGTTTTTTCGCTGGGTCGATACATCAGTTCGAATCAGCCTCTGGGTGGCCCTGAGGGCGTCTTCGAAAATTCCCAATTTTCAGCGGGCGTGATTGTTACGAGGATCGGTCCACTCAGTTCAAGTGGAGACAAAAATGCGATTCGAATTCCGTTCAATTGCCACACCGGCCCGACATGCAGTGCATGCCTTGTTCATCGCCGCGACCCTGTCTGGCGCGCTGGCGCTGGCGACCCCCTTGTCTTTTGACATGGCAACCAGCCCAGAGCAGCGATTTCAACTGGCCTTGGAAGCCCAGACTGCAGGTGACTACGCCCCTATGCTCGCGTTGCTGCGCCAGGCGGCCCGCGATGGCGAGGCACAAGCGCAGGAAACACTGGCATGGGTGCTTCTGGCCGGCCCAACCTTGTACGGCGCTGCGGTAAAGGCAGATCGCTGCGAGGCAGCTCACTGGCTGCGGCAAGCTGCCGTAAAGGGGAGTCAAACGGCCAGAAGCCAGTTGAATTTTCTGAACCGCCTGCGAAATGCACCGAGTGGCCAGACGGCCTGCGCATTCGAGTGGAAGGGGTGACATGCGCAAGATCCCTTTTCAGATCACAGCGTCATCTTCAAGCATGTGCCACATGCCCAACGTGACTGGGACACGGCACTGTGTGGCCGCTACTGGCTGCTACCGGCCGATTAACGACAGTCGAAGATCGGCCGGTAGCTTGCCTTCCAGGTTCACCCTTGCTTGACTTTGGCCTTGCTGGAACCTAAGGAGGAATGCACTGAGCTTGATCCTCGGAGTTCATTGACCACTCAAGCGCTTGCCAAATGACACCGCATAGGCCTGGGAGCGAAAGCGGAGCACCGGATCATTGGTGGGCGCAATGCCGTCGGCCATCACCATCGGATCAAAGTTGATCGGCTCGCACAAGCCTCCTTTCTGAGTCGAAGCACTCGTGATCGTCAAGGTGCCGGCCTTGAACTCAGGTCGCTGTGCGGGCCATGATTGCGTGGGGTCGTCCTGGGGATCACCCGGCTGCCCGACCGTCACCAGCATGTCCCAGCGAGCCGGTTTATTTGATGTGCTGCGGATCAAGGCGGTTTCCAGAAAGTCCGTTCCAGCCGTCTTCAGCGCCTCGTTGCTTAGCGGCTTCTCCCCTTCCTGCGGTACTAAGCGCCAGCGCACCAGAGTCACCTTGTCTTGAGCATTGATGAACTTGAAGGTGTGAATGCCAAAGAATGCGCTGCGGGTGTAGCTGTCGGGAGGGTTGTGGCTGGCCAGGTATTGCGCCTGAGCCAGGCTGTCAGGATGGGAGGCCCTGAATGCTTTGAGCTTTTCCGGGTCCGGCTTGCCGGTGGCTGGATCGGGGCGCTGAGCTTCGGTCAGGTCCAGAAACGTTCCGGGGTGGGCGGCGCCAAACATGGGGGTGTTCAGCATGGACATCTGGTGCAACTGCCCTTTGGGGAGCTTGAATTGCAGGGCCATTCCACGCGCGCTTTGGGCAACATCTGGAACCTTGGGGTTTCCTCCTGCCAGCGAGAAGCGCGCAATCACCGGAACGGCTTGGCCGGAAAACAGTGCAGAGCGCGAGTAGCTGGCGGCCTCGGCGGTAGCGGTGAATTCGCCCACCGCGCAGGTTCCCTTGATGTGATTGCGGCGCTCTCCCTGATGAACGCCAAAGGTCGCTTCCAGAGCCTGGACCACCCGCGGTGCCGTCACCTCCTGCTCGGCTGCCAGGGTGAAAACCGGCGACACCACCATGACACAGCTCAGCGCGAGCTTCATTTTTCGGAGCTTCATTGTTTCTTCCTCTTGATGATCCAGGCTTGAGTTCTCAGGGCTTGGCGATGTGCCAGCTGTTGTTGAGCAATCCATCTCCCGTTCTGTCTCCGGGCTTGGCATCCTTGGCCCAGTAGTAGAGAGGACGGCCCTTGTAGGCCCATTGCTGATCACCGTTGTCGCGGACAACCAAGCTCCAGTCACCGGTAGCCGTCGCCCCCGGGGCCACCGTCAGAGGCGGCCAGTTCGTGGCGCAGCCACCGTTGCATACGCTCTTGCCGGATCCGACGGCATCTTTGTCGAAGACATACAGCGTCATCTGGTTGGGGCCCACGAGCACGCCATTCATGGCAGAAGCGGGCGTCTGCGCCTGGGCGGCAGTTGTCACGGCACAGGCTGCCAGGAACACCGAGGTGAGGGTGGCGAAGGAAGCGAGACAGGTCATGGAGATCTCCTTGAGGTTGACCTGCTGTAAACAGTTCAAGGACGCTGTTTATTCCATTGAAAACTCTGCCCGCTCATCCTCCGAGGCTGTCCGGGCAGAAATCGCCCTACGCAGTCCAGCGCAAGGCGATCTGACCATTGGTGCCCGATATGGATCGGCGTTTTAACTCCTTGAAGCACAGGCTTTGCCGGCCTCAACGACCGGGAGTGATGCAAGCGTGAGCTTGAAGTCAGGTTCAAGGTCACGCGCGGATTGCGCGAGAATGGCGTACATGAAAATCGGAGAACTCGCCCAGCGCACAGGTCTTGCCGCATCGCGCATTCGTTTTTACGAGCGCATCGGCCTGCTGAGCGTTGCCCAGCGTCAGGCCAACGGCTATCGCAGCTATCCCGAAGAGGCGGTGCTGGCGCTCAGGCTGATTGCTACGGCGCAGCAGGCCGGCTTCAGCCTGCAGGAGCTGCGCCAGCTGCTGCCCGAGGATCTGAAACAGTGGCAACATGACGAGTTGCTGGCCACACTGCATCGCAAGCTGCAAAGCATCGATCTGATGCTGGCACAGCTGACGCAAAATCGCGCCGATCTGGGCGAGCTGATTGCCCAGATCGAGGCCAGACCCGAAGACATGGACTGCGCCGGCAACGCTCGGCGTGTGCTGTCGCAAATGCGCTTGCTGGGGCCGGACGAGGAGGCGGCGGGTCGACCCGCTCAGCCCAGCAACTGAGCCACCTGCAGGGCAGTGGCCCGGGCCGACTGGGGGTTCTGCCCGGTCACCAGCCTGCCGTCCGTCACGACCTTGGAGACAAAGGGCAGCCAGGCTTTCTCATATTGGGCACCGCGCTGGCGCATCAGCGCTTCGGCGTTGTACGGCACTTTGCTGGCCACGCCTGCCAGCCTTTCCTCCAGCCAGGAAAAGCCTGTCAGCCTGCGTCCGGCGACCAGCAGCGGGCCGTCGGACAGGCGGGTTTCTAGCAGACCGCAATAGCCGTGGCAGACCGAGGCAACGACGCCACCGCGCTCATGGAGGTCACGCGTGATGCGCTGCAGCCCCTGCGAGGATGGAAAGTCCCACATCACGGCATGGCCGCCGGTGAAATAAATGGCATCAAAGTCTTGCGCGTCCACGGCATCAGGGGCGGCCGTATTGGAGAGCAGGGCCATGCGCGCTGCATCCGCCAGCCATGCCCTGGCCGTGGTATCCCGGTTCGGCCATTTCAGCGAGCGCGGCTCCAGCGGCGAGCGGCCGCCCAGCGGGCTGACCAGGTGCTGCGCGTAACCCCGCTGGGCAAAGACTTCCCAGGCATGGCTGAGCTCCGACAGCCACAGGCCGGTGGGTTCGGCAGGGTCATCGTAATGGGCGACGTTGCTGACGACGTGAAGAATGCGACGGGGCATGGGGAGTCTCCTGTGGCTCCCAACTTAAGCTTGAAGTGCAGTTCAATGTCAAGCTCGCGGTGTGCTCGAGGTATTCCTGTTTTGATAGCTTTAATCGCTTTATAGGTAAGGGATTGGGTCGGTTTCTATTGATATTTTCCGAGCCGCGCTGCCAGCCATTCCGCTTTGTGATGGGGGCGGGCCCCAGCCTGGCTGCTGAGGTTTGCTTTATGCGTTAAGTTTCAAGCTGCTGTCCCTGAGCGTGTACATGCTTGGCGGACCTGAGTTTCCCGGATTTGTCTTGAAAGGTGCCCATGGTGCACAAGCGTTCTCTCGTAAAAGCCCTGGCAGTTGCCGCCCTGGCACCTGCCGCATTGCTGGCCCAGGCCCAGGATCTGGCCGTGACCGTCGGCGTGACGGCCGGCCCCCACGCCCAGATTGCCGAAGTGGCCAAGCAGGTTGCAGCCAGGCAGGGCCTGAAGGTCAGGCTGGTGGAGTTTGGCGACTTCATCCAGCCCAATGCGGCGCTGTCCACCGGCGATCTCGACGCCAACATCTATCAGCACCAGCCCTTTCTTGATGCCCAGAACAAGGACCGTGGCTACAAGCTGGTGCCCGTGGCCAAGGCTGTGAACCAGCAAATGGGCGTTTACTCCAGAAAGGTCAGGAAGCTGGCTGATCTCAAGAGCGGCGCGCGCGTGGGCATTCCCAACGACCCCACCAATGGCTCGCGTGCTCTGATGGTGCTGGCCAAGCAGGGATTGATCACGCTCAAGGCCGATGCCGGTGCGCGCGCTTCGGTGCTGGACATCACGGCCAACCCCAGAAAGTTCAGGTTTGTCGAGCTCGAAGCCGCCCAGCTGGCCCGCGCCCTCGATGATCTGGACGCCGCGGCCGTCAACAGCAGCTACGCCGTGGCAGCCAGCCTGTCCCCCCAGGGCGACTCGCTGGCGCTGGAAGATGTGAACACGCCTTATGTGACCGTGCTCATCGTCACGCGCGCTGGCCATGAGAACAGCAAAGGCCTGCAGGCGTTTGTGAAGGCCTACCAGTCACCCGAGGTCAAGGCCTTTGTGGAAAAGACCTTCAAGGGTGCCTACACAACTGCATGGTGAGCGCATGAATCAGCCCTGGAATCAACTGGATGAGGCGCTGTTCGAGCGCGCCAAGACTTTGCTGGACGAGGAATGGCTGAGCCGAGACGTCGATCTGGCGCCGCTGCTGCCTGTGGTGCTGGAGCGCGGTGTGGGCCAGGATTGGCACAAGGCCGGCACTTTTCGCCACCATCTGGCAGGCGTGGCGCGCTCTCTGGCGCTGTGGCAGCAACCCAGGGACGTGCGCCTGCTGGGTCTGCTGCACAGCGTCTACGGCAATGCCTTTGTCGATCTGGTCAAGTTCGATGCCGGCAATGAGCGCGATCAGCTCAAGCGCCTGATCGGCGTGCAGGCCGAGCATCTGGTCTATCTGTTCTGCACCATGAGCCGCACCCAGTTCGTGCAAAAGCTGCTGGCCGGCGATATCGCGGCGGACGGCAGCATGCAGCTGGAGCGCAACGGCCCCGAGCCGCGCGAGACCATCAGGCTCACCGCCTATGAAGTGGCTGTGTTCGCCATCGTCAGCATGGCCGACAGCATGGAGCAGTGGTTCAGCTGGCAGGAAGACATCTATTCGCGCTTCCCGGCTGTGGACCACAGTCGTCAGCAGGCCGTGCACTGGGCGGCGTCGCTGTGGCCCGGCCCCATGCGCCCGAGCAGCCGCATGCTCAGCCAGATCAGCGGCCTGGGCCAGGCGTTGCAGCATCCTGCGCTCAAGACCCAGCTGCCGCTGCCGCCCGTTTTTGCGAACTGCAGCCAGCTACTGAGCGCTGGCAACGAGGCTGCGGCCGTGGCGCTGTACTGGTCGGTGATTCAGCTCGATCAGCCGCTGGTCGATCTGGACGCTGCCACCGCCACGCTGGAGCAGGCTGTCGCGCTCAACCCCTGGGTGGGCGAGCCGCAGATGGTGCTGGCCCAGCTATACCTGAGCGCGGGCCGCAACACCGATGCCGCCCGGGCCGCCGATAGCGCGCTGCAGTGCTTTTGCGCCTGGGGCAATGCCTGGGACAAGCGCGTGCAGTGGGATGCCTGGATTGCCTGGACGCGTATCCTGCTGCAGTCGGCCCGGGAGGACAGCTGGCCTGCACGGCTGGACAAGCTCAACAATATGGCACTGCGCTAGCCTGGGCCAGCACAGGCTCAGGCTGAGCAAGCACTGCCGCCTGGGGCGGACATCAGGCAATATGAAAAAACCCCGGCAGTCGGGCAACTGCCGGGGCTCATCGACTGAGTCAGAGCTCGCTTACTTGGTGCCGAAGATACGGTCGCCCGCATCACCCAGGCCGGGCAGGATGTAGCCATGGCTGTCCAACTCGCGGTCCACGGCGGCGGTGTAGATGTCCACATCGGGGTGGGCGGCCTGCATGGTCTTCACGCCTTCGGGGGCGGCCAGCAGGCACATGAACTTGATGGACTTGGGCGCGCTCTTGTCCTTGAGCTGCTGCACGGCAGCCACGGCCGAGTTGCCGGTGGCCAGCATGGGGTCGACGACGATCACGTCGCGCTCGCCCATGTTTTCGGGCATCTTGTAGTAGTACTCGACGGGCTTGAGGGTTTCGGGGTCGCGGAACAGGCCGATGTGACCGATGCGCGCGCCGGGCACCACGTTGAGCATGCCGTCCAGGAAACCGTTGCCGGCACGCAGAATGGAAACCAGGGCCAGCTTCTTGCCGTCAATGACCTTGCCCATGGTCTTTTCCATGGGGGTTTCGATCTCGACATCCTGCAGCGGGAAGTCGCGCGTCAGCTCATAGGCCATCAGTGTGGACAGCTCGCCCAGCATGCGGCGAAAGCTGTTGGTCGATGCTTCCTTGCGGCGCATCAGTGTCAGTTTGTGCTGGACCAGAGGGTGGTCGATCAAATGCAGAGTGCTCATGTTCTTGGTCTTTGTGGTGAAGGCAGGCAGGCCCGCTTGTGGCGGACTTGTGCTTGCAAAAAATGGGATCAGGCGGATGCGGGCCGGGCCGCAACGGACGCTATTTTCGCTGTCACTCGGACAGCAGGCTGGCAAAACGCTCTAAATCCACATTGCCGCCGCTGATCACAATGCCCACGCGCTTGCCCTTGAGCGGCAAACCGCCGTGTATGGCAGCTGCCAGAGACAGCGATCCCGTGGGTTCGACCACGATTTTCATGCGCTCGGCATAAAAGCGCATGGCCTGGACCAATTGCTCGTCGTTAACGGTAAGAACTTCGTTCACTCGCTGCTGGATGATGGCAAAGGTCAGATCGCCCGGCGCCTGGGTCTGGGCACCGTCGGCAATGGTGCGCGGCGTATCGATCTTGACGATATGGCCGGCGCGCAGCGACTGCTGCACATCATTGCCCGCTTCGGGCTCAACGCCGATTACCTTGCATTGCGGAGCCAGGGCGTTTGCGGCCAGCAGGCTGCCGGAGAGCAGACCGCCGCCGCCCAGGCAGACAAACAGGTAGTCCAGATCCGGCACTTCCTCCAGCAATTCCTTGACCGCCGTGCCCTGACCGGCGATCACGTCGCGGTGGTTGTAAGGCGGGATCAGTGTCATGCCACGCTCGGTCGCCAGCTTGTGGGCGATGGCTTCGCGGTCTTCGGTGAAGCGGTTGTAGGTGACGACCTGGGCGCCATAGCCGCGCGTGGCGGCCATCTTGGAAGCCGGTGCATCCTCGGGCATGACAATCAGGGCCGGCATGTCCAGCAACTGGGCTGCCTGGGCAATGGCCTGGGCATGGTTGCCGGAGGAAAAGGCCAGGGCGCCGCCCTTGCGCTGCTCGGGTGTGAACTGCGCCAGAGCGTTGTAGGCGCCGCGAAACTTGAAAGCGCCTATGCGCTGCAGGTTCTCGCATTTGAAGAACAGGCGCGCGCCCAGCTGTTCGTCCATGGTGCGGCTGGTCAGCACCGGCGTGCGGTGGGCTACGCCCTGCAGGCGCTGGGCAGCGGCCACGACATCGTCATAAGTGGGCAGGGGGGCGGTGTTTGTGCTCATGGCAAGACAGGCTGGGGTGGTACTGAATCCATGATAACGGCGCCTCGCCCACTTCAAGCCGATTTGCTGCGTTGCGGCTCGGCTACCTGTCGATGGCGCCCAGCGGGCCATCGAGAAGATAGAGAAATACGAGCGGAAAAGGCATGCAGGCCTTTATTGGTAAGTGCTGATAGCTATTCAATCAGGAGCGATCGCCCGCTTGAGGTAGTGCTGGTGCAAACGCCTGCAGCGGCTCCAGCGGGGGGAAGTCGCCGGCGCGCTTGGCCTGCATGGCACTCACGGCCTCCATGACATGGCGGTTGCTCCAGATGCCGCTCTGCACCCAGCCCATTTGCTGCAGCGAGTCGCTCACGCTGTGGTCGCGCGCGTAGTTGATCACCTGCTTGCTGCCCCAGATGGCCACGGGCGGCTTGGCCGTGATTTCGCGCGCGCAGGCGAGAGCTGCTGTGACGGTGGCTTCGGGCGTGTCGTAGACGGCGTTGACCAGACCGTGACTGGCGGCCTCCTGCGCTGTCATGCGGCGGCCGGTGTAGGCCAGCTCCTTGACGATGCCTAGCGGCATCAGCTTGGGCAGGCGCTGCAGGCTGCCCAGGTCGGCGGTCATGCCGATATTGATCTCCTGCACGCAGAAAAAGGATTCGGCGCTGGCATAGCGTATGCAGGCAGTGGCCACCAGATCCAGTCCGCCACCCACGCAGGCGCCCTGAATGGCGCAGATCACGGGCATGCGCAGGGCTTCGATCTTGTTGAAGGTGGACTGCAACTGGGCCAGGGTGTCGATGATGGCGGCGCGGCCCTCGGGCGTGCGGTCATTGGGCGCAAAGGCGGGGTCGGCAAAGGTCTCGAGTGCCATGCCGGCGCAAAAATGCTTGCCCGTGCTGCTGATGACCAGTGCGCGCGACTGGCCGCTGCGCTGCAGTGTGTCCAGCACCAGGTCCAGCTCCTGCCAGAACCTGGGATTCAGAGTGTTGAAGGCATCGGGGCGGTTGAGCACCAGATGGGCAATATGGTCGACCAGGTCCAGGCGAAAGCTGCTCAGACCGGCGGTCAGCAAGGTGTCGTCAGAGGTATGGGGCATGCCGGCATGGTGTCTTGCTGCGTAGGCCGCGCCAGTCACACTTGCGACTGCAGACAGAAAAGCCGGTCTGGGTCAAACCTGCGGTGCCAGCCGTTCCCTCCTGGGTGCATGGAGCGGCTGGCAGAGAAGCTGGTGAAGAGATGGATGCTGTGTTCCAGCAACTTCAACCAGAATCAGGCAGTCAGGGCTGGCGCTCTGTCTGCGGTATGGACCTTGAACACGGCCACCATGCCGGTCAGGCGCTGGGCCTGGTCGCTCAGCGAGACAGCGGCAGCCGTGGATTCCTCGACCAGGGCTGCATTTTGCTGCGTCATCTGGTCCAGGTTGGTCACGGCCTGGTTGACCTGGCTGATACCGTCATGCTGTTCCGTGGCCGAGGCACTGATCTCGCCAATCATGTCCGAGACCTTGCCGACGCTGCTGACGATTTCTTCCATCACGCGGCCTGCCTGGGAGACCTGGTCTGCGCCTTCCTGGGCGGCGTCCACGGAGGTGGTGATGAGCGCCTTGATCTCCTTGGCGGCCTCGGCACTGCGGTGGGCCAGGGCGCGCACTTCGCCGGCAACCACGGCAAAGCCTCGGCCCTGTTCGCCGGCGCGCGCGGCCTCGACCGCAGCGTTGAGTGCCAGGATATTGGTCTGGAAGGCGATGGAGTCGATCACGCCGATGATGTCGGAGATGCGGTGTGCGCTGTCGCTGATGCGTCCCATGCTGCTGACCACGGACTGCACCACATGGCCGCCGCGCTGAGCGACCTGTGCGGCATTGCCTGCCAGATGGTTGGCCTGGCGGGCGGTGTCCGAGGCCTGGGCGACGGTGGCGGTCAGCTGCTCCATGCTGGCTGCGGTTTCCTCGAGATTGGCGGCGGTCTGCTCGGTGCGTGCGGACAGGTCGTGGTTACCTGTAGCGATTTCGGCCGAGGCGGTGCTGATGGAGTGCACGCTGGTACGTACATCGCTCACCAGGCTACGTAGCTGGGCTGCCATGGTCGAGACGGAGCTCAGCAGGCGGCCGAACTCGTCATGGCGGTCGTTGCCGGCGGTTACCGTGAGATCGCCCTGTGCAATGGCCTGGGTCAGCTCCACGGCTTCATTCAGAGGCTGGGTGATGGAACGGGTGAGGGCCAGCGCCAGGCCCAGGGCGGCGGTCAGCACCAGGGCCTGCACCACCCAGGACAGCCAGATCGCTCTTTGCTGGTCTTGCTGCAGCTGAAGGCTGGCGGCGTCGCGCTGCTGCTCCTGCAGCTTCACAAAGTCCTGCAGCGAATCGACATAGCGGCCGATGGCGCCCAGATATTGCAGGCGGATGAAGTCGCGCATGGCTTCGATATCGCCGCTCAGCTTGATCTCCCTTGCCTGCTTGTTCAGCGCCAGAACTTCGGCGCGCACGGCGGCGATCTTCTGCAGGGCAGCCTTGTCAGCATCGCTTTGAGCCAGTTTGATGACCTGCGCCTGCAGCGCCCCGTTGACGGCCACGCCTTCGCTGACGCGCTCGTCCATGCGCTGGGTCAGCGCTTCGTCGGTGGTCATATTGCTGGTGAGCACGCGTTCGCCCGTGGTCTCGGTCGCACCTTTCCATTGAAGGGCGAGATTGATGCGATTGTCATAGTCGGTCAGGGTCTGCATGCCGGCCTGCAGGGCCTGGGTGGATGAGTGCTGGTTCCATAGCGAGACGGCCAGCATCATGGTCAGAAGCCCGCCCAAAGTGCACCACAGCTTGGTGGATACACGCCATTGATTGAATTGCATTGGCAGAAAATTTGCAAAAGCACTGCCCGGCCCGAGCGAACTGGTGGTCTGCGGCAAGACTGGGCAGCGTGGTTAGCGTAGAGGAAAGAAGCGGCTGTGCCTGCAGGCAGCAGCACATGTCCAAGAGACTGGCGGCTGGCACCAGGGGATGGATTTATTATGTATCGACATAATGACTGCCGCCTTGAGCGCTTTCTGTGCGGCGGCCGCAAAAAAGGCCTGCTGACGCAGGCCCTTGGAGCGAGTGAGCGCGTTGGGATCAGCGCTTCTTGTTGCCCAGAATGCCGCCCAGCACGCCGCGCAGAATCTCCTTGCCCAGACTGTTGCCCACGGTGCGTACCGTGGACTTGGCCATGGTCTGCACCAGACCGTCGTGCTGGCCGCCGCGCGGGCCGGTACGGCCGAACAGCAGCTCCTTGAGTCCGTCCATCATGGAGTCCGTGGCGCTGCCTTGCGGGGACGTTCCGGCCGCTCCGGCAGCAGCCGGGGCATCGCCGGGCTTGGCGGGCGTGGCGCTCGCAGTGCGGTCGCGCAATATCTCGAAGGCCGATTCGCGGTCCACGGCTTTCTCATAGACGCCGGCGACCAGGGAACCATCGATCAGCGCCTTGCGCTGCTCGGCCGTGATGGGGCCGAGCTGGCTGCCGGGCGGAATCACGAACACGCGCTCGGTCACGCTGGGGCGGCCTTTTTCGTCGAGGAAGCTGATCAGGGCCTCACCCACGGCCAGCTCGGTGATGGCTGCGGCAATGTCCAGACCGGGATTGGGGCGCATGGTGGAGGCTGCCGAGGCCACGGCCTTTTGGTCGCGTGGGGTGAAGGCGCGCAGGGCGTGCTGCACGCGGTTGCCCAGCTGTCCGAGCACGCTGTCGGGAACGTCCAGCGGGTTCTGGGTGACGAAGTACACGCCCACGCCCTTGGAGCGCACCAGGCGTACGACCAGCTCGATGCGTTCGATCAGCACCTTGGGCGCATCGTTGAACAGCAGGTGGGCCTCGTCAAAGAAAAACACCAGCTTGGGCTTCTCGGGGTCGCCGATTTCCGGCAGCTGCTCGAATAGCTCGGACAGAAGCCAGAGCAAAAAGGTCGAGTACAGGCGCGGCGCATTCATCAGCTTGTCGGCCGCCAGCACGTTGATCACGCCCATGCCATTGGCATCGGTCTGCATCAGGTCGTTGATGTCGAGCATGGGCTCGCCAAAGAACTTGTCGCCGCCCTGGCTTTCAATGGTCAGCAGCCCGCGCTGTATGGCTCCCACGCTGGCCGAGCTGATGTTGCCGTACTGGGTGGTGAACTGCTTGGCGTTGTCGCCCACAAAGTTCAGCATGGCGCGCAGATCCTTGAGATCCAGCAGCAGCATGCCGTTGTCGTCCGCAATCTTGAACACCAGATTGAGCACGCCCATCTGGGTCTCGTTCAGATTCAGCATGCGGCCGATGAGCAGCGGGCCCATGTCCGAGATGGTGGCGCGCACCGGGTGGCCCTGCTCGCCGAACACATCCCACAGCGTGGCAGGGCAGGCCAGGGGCTGTGGCAGGTCCAGGCCGCGATCCTTGAGCGAGGCCGCCAGCTTGCCTTCGATCTTGCCGGCCTGGCTGATGCCGCTCAGGTCTCCTTTGACGTCGGCCATGAAAACCGGCACGCCGATCTGCGAGAAGCTTTCGGCCAGTTTCTGCAGTGTGACAGTCTTGCCGGTGCCTGTTGCGCCGGTGATCAGGCCATGCCGATTGGCCAGTCCGGGCAGCAGGGTACATTCTGTGGCAGAGTGCTGGGCAATCAAAAGGGGTGAAGCCATTTCGGGTTTCCTCTGGGGGGGCATGCAGTCAAAAGTAAAATCGCTCCCGCTAGGTTAAATCAAATATCAAAGGATTCCCTGTGGCAGGACACAGCAAATGGGCCAACATCCAGCACCGCAAGGGTCGCCAGGATGAAAAACGTGGCCGCATCTGGACGCGCATCATTCGTGAAATCATGGTCGCAGCCCGCCAAGGCGGCGGCGACCTGAGCGCCAACCCGCGTCTGCGTCTGGCGGTGGACAAGGCCAAGGCCGCCAATATGCCGGCCGACAATATCAAGCGCAATATCGACAAGGCCACGGGTAACCTCGACGGCGTGACCTACGAGGAAATCCGTTACGAAGGCTATGGCATCGGCGGCGCGGCCATCATTGTGGACACAATGACGGACAATCGCGTACGTACGGTGGCCGATGTTCGCCATGCATTCAGCAAGTACGGTGGCAATATGGGCACCGAAGGCTCGGTGGCCTTCCAGTTCAAGCATGTGGGGCAGATCATGTTCGCCCCCGGCACGGACGAAGAAAAAGTCATGGAGATCGCGCTGGAAGCCGGTGCCGACGATGTGATCACCGATGACGAAGGTGGCATCGAGGTGCTGACGGCCCCCGGCGACTTTGAAGCCGTGCGTGACGCACTGCAGGCCGCCGGCTTTACCGCCGACATGGCCGAGGTGACCATGCGCCCCGAAAATACAATCGCCCTCGAAGGCGATGATGCAGCTCGCATGCAGAAGCTGCTGGACATGATTGAAGACTTGGATGACGTTCAGGACGTCTACCACAACGCAGAACTATGAAAATTCTTGTGATTGGCGGCGGTGGCCGTGAGCACGCTCTGGCGTGGAAGTTGGCCGAATCGCCCAAGGCGACCAAGGTCTATGTGGCTCCCGGTAACGGTGGCACTGCCCTGGCTGGCGGCAAGCTGGAGAACCTCGACATCACCGATGTGAAGGCTCTGCGCGAATGGGCCCAGGCCGAAAAGATTGCCGTGACCGTCGTGGGGCCCGAGGCTCCGCTGGCGGCTGGCGTGGTCGATGAGTTCCGTGCCCACGGACTCAAGGTCTTCGGCCCGACCAAGACTGCAGCCCAGCTGGAGTCGTCCAAGGCTTTCTCCAAGGACTTCATGGCGCGCCACAGCATCCCCACGGCGCAATATGAAACCTTCACCGACCCGGTTGCGGCCCATGCCTATGTGGATCGCCTCGGTGCGCCCATTGTCATCAAGGCCGACGGCCTGGCGGCCGGCAAGGGCGTGGTGGTTGCCATGTCGCTGCAGGAAGCCCACGACGCCGTGGACTTCATGCTGGTGGACAACAAGTACGGTGTGCAGCACAACGAAGGCGGTGCACGCGTCGTGATCGAGGAATTCCTCGATGGCGAGGAAGCCAGCTTCATCGTGCTGTGCGACGGCAAGAACGTGCTGGCACTGGCGACCAGCCAGGACCACAAGCGTCTCAAGGACGGCGACCAGGGCCCCAACACCGGCGGCATGGGCGCTTATTCGCCGGCACCTGTGGTGACCGCCGATGTGCATGCCCGCGCCATGCGCGAAATCATTCTGCCCACCATCCGTGGCATGGAAAAAGACGGTGTGCCCTATACCGGCTTCCTGTACGCAGGTCTGATGATCGACAAGGCAGGCCACCCCAAGACGCTGGAGTTCAACTGCCGCATGGGCGATCCGGAAACCCAGCCCATCATGATGCGTCTCAAGAGCGACCTGGTGGATGTGATGCTGGCAGCCTGCGAAGGCAAGCTCGACCAGCTGGAGCTGCAGTGGGACCGCCGTACCGCATTGGGCGTGGTCATGGCTGCTGCCGGCTACCCCGAAGACCCGCGCAAGGGCGATGTCATCACCGGTCTGCCCGCCGCAGCCGACGATGCCATGGTCTTCCATGCCGGCACCCAGCTGGGCGCTGACGGCCAGCCTGTGACCAGCGGTGGTCGTGTGCTCTGCGTGACCGTGTTGGCCGACAGTGTCAAGCAGGCGCAGCAGAAGGTGTATGACGTGGCACGTGGCATCCACTTCGATGGTGCCCAGTATCGTCGTGACATCGGCTTCCGTGCCGTCAAGAAGGCCGACTGATGAACCAGACATCCTCATCTTCTGTGGCTGATCAGCTGCCTGTGGCCGAGGTGCGTGAGTACCTCATGGGTCTTCAGACCCGCATCACCGAGGCGCTGGAAGCCATCGAAGGCGAGGGTGGTGCGCGTTTCCTGGCCGACGCCTGGCACAAGGAGCCGGGCGAAAAGCTGCAAGGCAACGGTGTCACCAAGATCATGGAGGGCGGGCGCGTGTTCGAGCGCGCAGGCTGCGGTTTCTCGCATGTGCGCGGGTCGCAACTGCCGCCCTCGGCCACACAGCATCGGCCCGAGCTGGCAGGAGCGCCGTTCGAGGCCATGGGCGTGTCGCTGGTATTTCATCCGCGCAGTCCCTTGGTGCCAACGGTGCACATGAATGTGCGCATGATTTCGGCTGGCCATGAGGGGCAGCCCAAGACCTGCTGGTTTGGCGGCGGCATGGATTTGACGCCGGTATATGGCTTTGAAGAAGACGCCGTGCATTTCCATCAGACCTGCCGCGATGCGCTGGCGCCATTTGGCGATCAGCTCTATCCGCGTTTCAAGCAATGGTGCGACGAGTACTTCTTCCTCAAGCATCGCAACGAGCAGCGCGGCATTGGCGGCATCTTCTTCGATGATTTCAGCGAACTGGGCCAGCAGCAGAGCTTTGCCATGCTGCGCTCGGTTGGCGATGCCTTTCTGAAGGCCTATCTGCCCATCGTGGAACGCCGCCGGAATGCGCAGTACACGCAGCAGCAGGTGGATTTCCAGCGCTACCGCCGTGGCCGCTATGTGGAATTCAACCTGGTCTGGGACCGCGGCACGCATTTCGGCCTGCAGTCCGGCGGCCGTACCGAATCCATTTTGCTGTCCATGCCGCCTCATGCGGACTGGAGCTATCAGCGCGAGGATGCACCGGGTACCCCTGAGCGTGATTTGCTGGATAAATTCCTGATTCGCCGCGACTGGCTGTAATCAGTCTGTTTCCTTGCAGGCAGCGCATAAAGCCCTGTCAGCAAGGAAATTTTTAGAAAACTATAATTTCCATAGCTGGATGCGCGCTATCGACTGGCGCGTCAACCTTTTTCAATGCGTGAAGAGCGCAGGTCTTAGGGGCCTGAACGCAGACGCTAACCCAGCCCTGATACGGGTGTGGCGCAGCACACGCTATATTGATCCCATCATTTACTGATTCCATCGCCTGATGACCACCTCCACCAAATCGGATTCCGCAGCCAAGCGCGACGTCACCAAACTCCAGCGAGCCATTGTTGACGGCCTCGAAGACGTCAAGGCCCACGACATCCAGGTGTTCAACACCGAAGCACTGTCGCCGCTGTTCGAGCGCGTGATCGTGGCCTCGGGTACTTCCAACCGCCAGACCAAGGCACTTGCCTCCAGCGTGCGCGAAGCCGTCAAGGAAGCTGGGTTTCCCGTGCCCCGCCAGGAAGGTGAGCAGAACGGCGAATGGATCATCGTGGACTGCGGCTCGGTGGTCTGCCACATCATGCAGCCGGCCATCCGCCAGTACTACCGCCTGGAAGAAATCTGGGGCGAGACACCGGTGCGCATGAAGATCGGTGCCGCCAAGCCCAAGCCCGCCGAAGTGGCCGCCAAGAAGCTGGCTGCCAAGCTGGCAGTGGAAAAGGCAGCTGCGGAAAACACCGTGGTCGAGAAAAAGCCTGCCGCCAAGAAGGCTGCGGCCAAGAAGCCCGCCACCAAGACGGCTGCCGGTGCCAAGCCTGCGGCAAAGAAGCCTGCTGCCAAGTCCGCCGCTGCCAAGACGGTCAAGACCGTGGTCGTCAAGCCCAGCACGCCCCGTACTGCCAAGCCGGTTGCGGCCAAACCCGCAGCCAAGCGTGCTCCCCGCGCCAAGGCCTAAATGAAGCTGACCATCGTGGCTGTAGGCCTGCATGTGCCCGACTGGGCGCAGACGGCCTACGACGATTACGCCAAGCGCTTTCCGCCCGAACTCAAGGTCGAACTCAAGGCCGTCAAGACCGAGCCGCGCGGCTCCAAGACGCTGGAGACCCTGTATGCGGCAGAGCGCAAGCGTATCGAAGCCGCCATCCCCAGGGGCACTCGCATCGTGGTGCTCGACGAGCGCGGCACCAATCTGACCACCAAGGCGTTGGCCCAGCGTCTCAAGGGCTGGCAGCTCGAGAGCGATGATGTGGCCCTGGTCATCGGCGGACCCGACGGACTGGACCCCGAGTTCAAGGCCGCGGCACACGAGCGCATCCGTCTGTCCGACCTGACCCTGCCGCATGCCATGGTGCGCGTGCTGCTGATCGAGCAGCTGTACCGCGCCTGGTCGGTCAATGCCGGCCATCCCTACCATCGCGAATAAGCGCTTGTGAGCGGACTCTGCGTGCAATTTCGCGCAGTGCGTGATACTATGATTTTGATAGCCTTTTGCGCTTTATATATGGGCGCTAGAGGCCATTTTTAATAAAAATCATGGCGCCATTTCTCTATCTTGCATCCCAAAGTCCCCGCCGTCGTCAGCTGCTGGAGCAGCTGGGCGTGGCGCATGAATTGCTGCTGCCCAATGCAGCCGGCGACATCGCCGAGGATGCCGAGGCCATAGAGGCCGAGCTGGCTGGGGAAGACCCTCATGACTATGTGCAGCGCGTGACGGCCGGCAAGCTCGATGCTGCCGTGGCCCGCCATGCGCGGCGCGGTTTGCCGCAGGCGCCCATTCTGTGCTCCGACACCACCGTGGCCCTGGGAAAGCAGATTCTGGGCAAGCCCGCCGATGCCGAAGACGCGCGACGCATCCTGCATCTGCTCTCCGGGGCCGAACATGAGGTGCTGACCGCCGTGGCGCTGCAAAGCGGCGTGCGGCGTCTGCAGGCCCTGTCGGTGTCCACCGTGCGCTTTGCGTCCATGACCGAGGCGCAGATCGATGCCTATGTGCTCACGGGCGAGCCCATGGGCAAGGCCGGTGCCTATGGCATACAGGGCAGGGCGGCCGCACATATTGCAGAGATTCGTGGCAGCTATTCGGCCATCATGGGCCTGCCGGTTTATGAAACTGCCGAGCTTTTGCGCCAGCTGGGCTGGTCGCTCTGAACCTTTGGCGCAATCGGCACTCTGTTCTTGAGTCTTCCCTGCGGGAAGGTCTGCATGGCAGCTGTCTTGCGCCAGCCATGCGCGCGTCGCACACTGGGCGCAGCAAAAGCCAGGACATATAAAGAAAGAACGACAGTCAATGCAGCAAGATATTTTGATCAACTGGTCGCCGCAGGAAACGCGGGTGGCGATTGTCGAAAACGGCGCCGTGCAGGAGCTGCACATGGAGCGCCCGCTGGAGCGGGGACTCGTCGGCAACATCTATCTGGGCAAGGTCTCGCGTGTGCTTCCAGGCATGCAGTCCGCCTTCATCGATATCGGTCTGGAGCGTGCGGCCTTTTTGCATGTGGCCGATGTCTGGCAGCGTCAGGAAAATGGCGAAGCCCCGATGTTCGCGCGCAAGGACCAGCCGCTGACGCCCATCGAAAAGCAGGTGTTCGAAGGGCAGTCCATCATGGTGCAGGTCATCAAGGACCCCATAGGTACCAAGGGTGCGCGCCTGTCAACGCAGATCAGCATTGCGGGGCGTCTGCTGGTGTTTCTGCCACAGGACGACCACATCGGCATCTCCCAGAAAATTCCCCAGAACGAGCGCGATGCCTTGCGGGCTCGTCTGCAGGAGCTGGTCGGCACCAAGGAGGGGGGCGGTGGCGGCGGGTTCATTCTGCGCACCAATGGCGAGGAATCCAGCGATGCCGAGCTGGCCGATGACATCCGCTATCTGCGCAAGACCTGGGCGCGCATCAAGGATGCGGCGCAGAAGCTGCCCGTCATGTCGGTGCTGCATCAGGATCTAAACCTGCTGCAACGTGTGCTGCGGGATCTGGTCGGCGAGAACACCCAGAGCATTCGCATCGATTCGCGCGAGCAGTTTGCGCTGCTCAAGAGCTTTGGCCAGGAATACATGCCGGCGGCTGTGCCCAAGCTGGCGCTTTACAAGGGCGAGAGGCCGATTTTCGACCTCTACAACATCGACGAGGAAATCGCGCGTGCGCTGGGGCGGCGTGTGGATCTGAAGTCGGGCGGCTATCTGATCGTCGATCAGACTGAAGCCCTGACCACCATCGATGTGAATACCGGCGGCTATGTAGGTGCGCGCAATTTTGACGACACCATCTTCAAGACCAACCTGGAAGCGGCGCACGCCATTGCACGTCAGCTGCGGCTGCGCAATCTGGGCGGCATCGTCATCGTGGACTTCATCGACATGGTGCGCGAGGAGCACCAGGGCGAGGTGCTCTCCGAATTCCGCCGCCAGCTGGCACGCGACCGCGTCAAGACCATGGCTGGCGGCTTCTCTCAGCTGGGCCTGGTGGAGATGACGCGCAAGCGTACGCGCGAGTCGCTGGCCCATATGCTGTGCGAGCCCTGTGAAGCCTGCTCCGGCAAGGGCAATGTCAAGACCGCGCGCAGCATCTGCTACGAGGTGCTGCGTGAAATCCTGCGCGAAGCCCGCCAGTTCAATCCGCATGAGTTCCGCGTTGTGGCATCCCCCAAGGTGGTGGAGATGTTCCTCGACGAGGAAAGCCAGCATCTGGCCAGTCTCTCCGACTTCATCGGCAAGCCCATTTCGCTGCAGGCCGAGACTGCTATGGCGCAGGAGCAATACGATATCGTGCTGCTGTGAGTGAGAGTGCATTCAGCGTCATTTGCTCCAGTAGATCCGCTACGACAGCTGCATCGATTACCTCGTTGCTTGTTACGCAAATCGCACGTATCTGCATTGCGCAGCCGTAGCCCATGGCTTCACTTCCTGGGTTGCACAGATCGCTTATTCCACCCGAGGCGCGTGTTTGCTCGCGTGAGCGATGGCCCCGGAGTCTGCCTGGCAACTGGCCCAGGTGCGTTGTAGAGATTCAAAAAAATAGCGGTCAGCGCTTTATCCATAAGCACCAGCCGCTATTTCCATGCATTTCCTGATGGGGCGGGGCATTGCCGCCCCGCCGTCAGGTGCAGGATCAGAACAGATCCATGGGCAATGCCATTACGCTGGCCGCGCCGTTGATCACAGCATCGGCCTGACCGGACACTCGGGTCAGGATATGTTCGGCATAGAACTGTGCCGTGGCCAGCTTGGCCTGCATGAAGGCCGTGTCCTGGCTCTTGGCCAGCAGCTCCTGCGCAGCCAGCACCGAGCGGCCCAGCTGCCAGCCGGCGATCAGATTGCCGGTGAGCATCAGATAAGGAACGCTGCCGGCATAGGCTGCATTGGGGTCGGCCTTGGCCTTGGCCACGATGAAGTCCACCACCTGCACAAAGGCCTGACGGGCCTGGGCCAGATTCCTCGCGACTGCCTTGGCCGTATCGGTACCGCTGGCGATGAGAGCCGCTTCGGTCTTCTCGATCTGGGCGGCAATGGCCTTGGCGGTCCGGCCGCCATCACGCGCGGTCTTGCGGCCGACCAGGTCATTGGCCTGGATGGCGGTCGTGCCCTCGTAGATGGTCAGGATCTTGGCGTCGCGGTAATACTGGGCGGCGCCGGTTTCCTCGATAAAACCCATGCCGCCATGCACCTGTACGCCCAGGCTGGTGACTTCCAGGCTCATTTCGGTGCTGTAGCCCTTGACCAGGGGCACCATGAATTCATAGAAGGTCTGGTTGGCCTGACGCACTTCGGCGTCCGGGTGGTGGTGGGCGGCATCGTAGGCGGCAGCGGCGGTGGTTGCCATGGCGCGGCAGCCCTCGTTGCTGGCACGCATGGTCATCAGCATGCGGCGCACATCGGGGTGGTGGATGATGGTGGCGCTGGCCTTGACCGAGCCGTCGACGGGGCGGCTTTGCACGCGTTCCTTGGCGTAGGCCACGGCGTGCTGGTAGGCACGCTCGGCGACGGCCAGGCCCTGCAGGCCCACGGCATAGCGCGCTGCGTTCATCATGATGAACATGTATTCGAGGCCGCGGTTTTCCTCGCCCACGAGGTAGCCGATGGCTCCCCCGTTGTCGCCAAATTGCAGCACGGCCGTGGGCGAGGCCTTGATGCCCATCTTGTGCTCGATGCTGACGCAGTGCACATCGTTGCGTTTGCCCAAGGAGCCGTCCTGGTTCACGAGGAACTTGGGCACGACAAACAGGCTGATCCCCTTGACGCCCTCGGGCGCCCCCGCCACGCGGGCCAGCACCAGGTGGACGATGTTGTCCGCCATATCGTGCTCACCATAGGTGATGAAGATCTTGGTGCCGAAGACCTTGTAGCTGCCGTCGCCCTGAGGCTCGGCCCTGGTGCGCACCAGGGCCAGGTCGGAGCCGGCCTGGGGCTCGGTCAGGTTCATGGTGCCGGTCCATTCGCCAGTCACGAGCTTTTCCAGGTAGGTGGCCTTGAGCTCGTCGCTGCCCGCTGTCAGCAGCGCCTCGATGGCACCGTCGGTCAGCAGCGGGCACAGCGCAAAGCTCAGGTTGGCGCTGTTGAGCATCTCGATGCAGGCCGCGCCAATGGTCTTGGGCAGGCCCTGGCCGCCAAAGTCGGCAGGATGTTGCAGACCCTGCCAGCCGCCTTCGGCGTACTGCTTGAAGGCATCGGCAAAGCCGGGCGTGGTAGTGACCACACCATCCTTGAAGGAAGAGGGATTGAGGTCGCCGGGAACATTCAGGGGGGCGACCACGCCTTCGCAGAGCTTGGCGCATTCTTCGAGAACGGCCTGCGCGGTCTCCAGCCCCGCATCTTCAAAGCCGGGAATCTGGGCGACCTGTTCGATCTGGGCCAGATGCTCCATGTCGAACAGCATGTCTTTGATGGGCGCTTTGTAGGTCATCGTCTCTGTTTCCTTGAATGCTGGCCCGGCTGGCTGCCAGACCTGGGTTGTGCCTTGGATTGTTGGGGATGTTGCCTGCCACGGATGGCAGGGGCTTCCCTCGACTTCATGTCTGGCGCCTGGCAAGAATGTCAGGACCTCGCATTGGTTTGACGTTTACGTAAACGGAATGATTTTAGAGGCTGTGACGGGCTTGCCGCAGTCGCAGACGCGCAATATGGTGGCCAACGCTTGCGGCAAGCTTTCAATCAAAGAGAAACTTTATAGTTAACTTTTTTGACTTGGTGTTTACCCGTGGTGTCGCGTAAAGACAAGAGAGCGGCGCTCTCGGGAAATGTCCTGGAGCCGAATTCCCATAAATTCAGTCCAGTCTGAATGGAGGAATACCGGGGATATGGCCTAAGTCATTGATTCGTATTGCTTCTGTTCGAGGTGAGGCGGTGTGCCGTATCACCTTTTGATTGGTATCTGACTGGGAGTTTGTATGGCTAAAGTAATCCGTTATCACGAAGTTGGCGGCCCCGAGGTGTTGCGACAGGAAGACATTGAAGTCGGCCAACCCGGTCCAGGTCAGGTCCGTCTCAAGCAGGGCGCTGTGGCCTTGAACTTTGCCGATACCTATTTCCGCTCCGGTCTGTATCCCGCTCCTTTGCCCGCGGGCGTGGGCAGCGAGGCTTGCGGCACGATCACGGCCGTGGGCGACGGCGTGACGGATTTCAAGGTTGGCGACCGCGTGACCTATACCGGCGCGCTGAACACCATCGGCGCTTACGCCACGGAGCGCCTGATTTCTGCTGCCCCCCTGATCCGTCTGCCTGACAACATCAGCTTTGAAACCGCAGCAGCCATCACCATGCGTGGACTGACGGCGGCTTACCTGATGCGCCGCATCTGGGACTTCAAGAAGGGCGACACCATCTTGCTGCATGCTGCAGCCGGTGGCGTGGGCCTGCTGGTGTCGCAGTGGGCAAAGCTGGAAGGCCTGAACGTGATCGGCACAGTCTCCAGCGATGCCAAGGCCGAAGTGGCCAAGGCCAACGGCTGCGTTCACACCATCAACTACAGCCACGAAGACGTGGCCAAGCGCGTGCGTGAGCTGACAGACGGCGTGGGCGTGAATGCCGTCTTCGATAGCGTGGGCAAGGACACTTTCGAGGGCTCGCTCAACAGCCTGAAGGTGCGCGGGCTGATGGTCTGTCTGGGTACGGCTTCGGGCTCCATTGCGCCATTCAACCCGCAGATTCTGGCCGGCAAAGGCTCGCTCTTCCTGACGCGTCCTGCATCGGCGCATTACATCGCCGACCCCGCGGAGCGTGCAGAGCTGGCCAACGAACTGTTCGCCCATGTGGCCGAAGGCCGTATCAAGGTGGATATCAGCAAGCGCTATGCGCTGGAAGACGCCGTTCAGGCTCACCGCGATCTGGAAGCCCGCAAGATTGTGGGATCGGCCATCTTCACGCTCTGAGATACCAAAGGCAGCACTTCTGTATGAAAAGGGCTGAGCCATTCAGCCCTTTTTTGCATCAACCCTGGTGATTGCCCAAAGAAATAAATGCCATGACTCAAAGCTCTGCTGCAACGACATTGCAGGTCGACTTTTCGCTGGACCTGATCTGCCCCTGGTGCTGGATCGGTCTGCGCAATCTGCTGGCCGCCCGTGAGATGCTGCTGGCCAGATATCCCGACCAGCAGCTTGCAATCCATTGGCATGCAGACACTCTGCTGCCCCATATCCCGGAGCATGGAGTGCCTTACCAGGCCTTCTACGAAGCCAGGCTGGGCGGTCCCAGGGCCGTGGAGGTTCGCCGTGCCCAGGTGCGCTCGGCGGCCCATGCGGCGGGCCTGCAGATCAATCATGCGCTGATTGAAACCTTCCCCAGCACGCGCCTGGTTTGTGCGTTGGTCAACTACGCCCAGACTCTGCTCGATGGTGAATCCATGATCCGTTTTGTGGAGTCCATCTTTGCCGCTTACTTTGTGCAGGGCCGCGATATAGGCTCGGTCATGGTGCTGCAGCAGCTGGCGCACTCGGCAGCACTGGACTGGAATCCTTCCCGCTTTGATGCGCTGCGCTACCAAAGCGAGGCCGGCCATACCGGCGGCGTGCCGCATATGGTGTTCAACCAGCGTCTGCAGGTGACGGGCGCGGTGGCGCCCGCGGAGCTGCTGCGCGCCATGGAGCATGCCCGTGTTGCCGACAGCATCTTCGCCTGATACCGCATTGCTGGCCGCCGGTGCCGTGCGGGATTTGCCGCCTGGCGGGCGAAAGTTGGTCTTCACGCCTGGTGGCCAGAGCATCTTGCTGCTGAATGTCGAAGGCGAGTTCTATGCCTTGGAGAACAGCTGCCCGCATGCGGGTGCCTCCATGGCCGGCGGCAATTGCGATGCCCATGTGCTGAGCTGCCCCGCGCATGGACTCAAGTTCGATATCCGCAGCGGCAAGTGCACGGCATCGCCGCAGATGACGATTCCTCTCTACGAAGTTCTTGTCAGAGAGGGACTGCTCTGGCTCAAACCGCCTGACAACTGCTGATAAACCATCGAGCGCTGATGTGCATAGAAGAAGGCCCGCAGATTTTCTCTGCGGGCCTTCTTCTATGGTTTCAGGATTGATGTCCTCTGGCCGGCAACCGGCAGGCGCCGGTTGCCATGGATTGGACTCAGAACGTGTGGCGAATGCCGATGTCAAAGCCCGAGGCATTGCCGCCAGCGACTGGAATCGGGCCTTGCAGCGCGCCCGTGGCCACCGGCAGGTTGATGCTGCCGCGGTTGTCTACATAGGCATAGGTGCCGTAGAGTGCGGTGCGCTTGGAGAGGTTGTGCACATAACCCACTGCGTACTTGTTGGAGCTGCTGCCGCTGTTGTCATTGCGGTTCAGGCGCATGAAGCTCATGGGGATATTGCCGTTACCGACCTTCCAGATGGCACCCAGCTGCCAGTAGCGTACATGGTCGGCATTGTCCAGACCTGCCAGGCGGTTGCCAGTGCGGTGATCGGCAGCCAGAACCATGAGGCGGTGGCCCTCCCAGAGGTAGGATGCGGCGGCATTGATCTGTCTGTAATCGTCGGCCGCACGGTTCTTGGTGGACGTGATGGCGACGGCTGCATCCCAGTTGTCGCCTCCATAGCCCAGGCGTGCACCATAGACGCGGCCGTCCTGGCGGTTGGGGCCGGCATCGTTTTCACCGAATGCAGTCATCAACTGATAGAACAGGCCTTTGCAACTGGAGCTGGAGCAGCCGGGCGAGAAGTAGCCAATGCTGTTCGATGCGCGAAAGCCCGTCACCGTCGTGCCGTGCAGCACATGCAGGCTCATGCCCACGCCCAGGCGAAAGGGGTCGTAGTTGAACATGTTCCAGAAGGCGGGCACATAGTCGCGGCCCAGGCGTACCTCGCCCCATTGCTTGCTCTGCAGATAGACCAGGGCCTTGCGGTTGAAGCTCAGACCGTTGCTGCTGCCTGCCCCCGAAGGCTGGTTGTTGGTGTTGGAGGCCTGGCCGGTGCCGTTGTCGGTATTGAGACCCGCTTCCAGATCAAAGCCGGCGGCCAGACCGTTGCCGAGATCTTCACGGCCCTTGAAGCCCAGGCGGCTGGCCTGATTGCCGCTGGAGGTCAGCATCTGACGCGAGCCTGCGCCAGCGCCGCGGTAATTGGATACGGCCATATCCACCACGCCATAGACCTGCACAGAGGATTGTGCCGAGGCTGCCAGCGGCGCCAGCGTGCATGCGAGAGCGCTCAGCGCATTGAAAGCCATTTTTTTTGTAGTCATTCATGTCTCCTTGAACCGTTGAAAAAAGATGCCTGGTGGCAAACCGACGAAAAACACAGCAGGGCAAGGCCGGGCCTGGGGATGGGTTAGGGCGCAGGCAAGCCCCCAGCTCTAATCCCGCCAAAGGACTGGAGCCGGGTGCGGCCGCCCACGGTGCCAAGGGTTGGCACTGGGCAGAGGTCTTGAATCGGATAAGTAATGGAGCAGCTTGAGGGCAACTGCTCAAGGACCCGGGCCTCAGTTTTCGGGCTTGTAGCCTATGGACTTGAGCAGGGCTGCCTGTTTGCGGCTGGCCTCTTTGAGGTCGGCTGTCATTTCTGCCGTGGTAAGGGGCTGGCCGGGCTCCATGCCCACCGTGGCGAGCTGTTTGAGCACGGCCTCCTTGCGGAAATGTGCCAGCGCCACGTCCCGCAGCTTCTGCTGGATGGCTGCCGGGGTTTGCGGGTGGGACCACAGGGCAAACCAGCCTGGTTTGGAAAGCTGGGGGTAGCCCAGCTCCGTGAAGGTCGGCACCTCTGGCAAAGTCTGCAGGCGGCTCGGGTAGACGACTGCCAGCGCCTTGATCTTGCCGCTGCGAATCAGGGGTAGCGAAGTGGTGACGCCATCGAACATCACCGGGATATGACCTCCCATGAGGTCCACCAGCGCAGGGGGCGAGCCCTTGTAGCCCACATGGCGCATATTGATCTTGGCCAACTGGCCCAGCAGCATGCCCGAGGTGTGACCTTTCAGGCCCGTGGCGTAGGAGGCAAAGTCCACGCCGTCGCGTTGCTGTCTGGCGTAGCTGATGAATTCGGGCAGGGTCTGGAACGGCAAATCCTTGTTGGCGACCATGACCAGTCCGGTGCGTGTGAGCTGGGCCAGCGGCGTCAGGTCCTTGAACGGGTCGAAACTGACTTTCTGGGCCAGGGGCGCCTCGCTCAGTGCTCCGTCCTGAATTACCAGAAAGGTGTAGCCGTTTTTGCCATGGGACTTGAGGTCCTGGATGCCGATGGCCCCCGAGGCACCGGGCTTGGATTCCACGATCACGGGCTGCTTGAGCTCTTGCTGCATGCCCTCTGCCAGCAGGCGGGCCAGGGTGTCAGCCGTGCCGCCGGCAGGCCCGGTGACGATCAGGCGTATGGGCCTGGTCGGCCAGTCCACGGTCTGCTCGGCCTGTGCGGGCAAGGCCAGGCTGGCGGCCACGGCCATGACGGCCAGGCCTAATTTCCGGCGCAGTGCGCAGGCTGTCGCGGTGCGAGAACCTGCGGTGTCCACTGAATTGCGTGAGGCGGGTGTCGTTGCCTTCATTGCTTGTCTCCTTCAATGGGGAGATCTGGCTCCCCATCTGCGCGCACCTTTTATATATTGTGGGTGGCTGCGCATTCATCGTGATGGTCTTCGGGCGGTTCAGGCCGTTGGCTCGGGCTGTCGGGCTTCGATCCGAGCCTGCAAATCCTCGATCAGCTGTTTTGCCTGCGGCCAGGGGCCATGGCCCGAGGCCGGGTTCAGGTGGCCCTGGGGGCCCAGCTCCACCAGCTCGCTCCCCCAGTCGCGCGCAAAGCCGCGCGCGCGCTCCAACGCGGTCAGCGGGTCATTGCTGCTGGCTGCCAGCAGTGTGGGAAACGGCAGGCGCTGGCGCGGGATGGGCGTCCAGCCGTGGGCTGCCAGCACATCCTTGGGGGGGTAGCCGGCAGGCATCTGGGTTTCCACATCGGCGGGGGCGGCCAGCAAGGCTCCTAGAATGGGACGGGCTCGGCGCAGCGCCCAGTGCGCGACCATCATGCAGCCGGCGCTGTGCGCCACGATGATGACGGGGCCGTCGATGCTGTCCAGTGCACGGTCGATCGCGTCCAGGCGGGCATGGCAGCTGAGCTTGTCCTGCTCCAGCGGTGGAACGGTGACGCAGGGGACGGACTGCGCAGTCAGCTCCTTTGCCAGCAGCGTCTGCCAGTGCTCTTCCACATGGTCGCGCAGGCCGGGGATGATGAGAATCGTGTGCTTCAAGGTCATCTTCTGTCTCCTGGCTCAGTCCGTGGGGCCGCCGATGATGGCGGTGCGTTCCATCTTGCGGTGGCAGGGCTGGTAGTCCATCACTGCGTAGTGCTGGGTGGAGCGGTTGTCCCAGAAGGCTACGCTGTTTTTGCTCCATTTGAAGCGCACCTGGTACTCGGGAATCATGGCCTGGCTGGTCAGGTAATTGAGCAGTTGCGAGGAACCGGGCGATTTGTCCAGGCCGAAGCGCACATTGGCGGGTGTGTTGTAGTTGGTGAAATGGGTGGTGAAGCTGCTGTTGACGAACAGAATCTTCTCGCCGGTTTCGGGGTGGATGCGGACCACGGGGTGCTCGGCGTCGGGGTATTGGGCCTTGAGTGCCAGACGCTTTTCGATAGGCATGACGGCACCAAAGCTCGCTTCGATGCTATGGCGGGCACGCAGATGCTCGATCTTGACCTTGATGTCGTCTGGCAGGTTCTCATAGGCCATCACCATGTTCACCCACATGGTGTCGCCGCCCACTGGCGGGCATTCAACGCAGCGCAGCACGCAGCCCATGGGGGGCTGCTCGCGCCAGGTGGCATCGGTGTGCCATGAGTTTTCGTTGCGGTCCAGAGGGTTGTCGGGGGTCTTGTAGATCTGCACCAGGCCTGGGTGCTCGGGGTGGCTTCCCACCACCGGGTGGTCTTCCAGTTCGCCAAATTTGCGCGCAAATGCCACATGCTCGGCGCGTGTGATGTCCTGGTCGCGGAAAAAGATCACGCGGTGCTTGAGCAGTGCCTGGCGGATCTCGGTCATCAGGCCTTCGTCCTCGGCGGCCGCTCCCAGGTGAACGTTGGACAGCTCCGCACCGATGGAGCAGGTCAGAGGATTGACTTCCAGCGAGCGGGTCAAAGAGCTGGAGCGGATAAGGGCGGGTGCTGCGCCAACCTCGTTTTTCATTGGGAAGTCTCCTTATAGAATCAATGTCGCCAGTGTGAAAACTCCCCTCGATCGGCGCTTGTCATTACATGACTGGTGCTTTGCAATTAGTGCCAAGTTAGTGAAACCCCATGGCCTCTCTCGTTCGCGCCGCCTGCTTGACCAATTACGCCGAAGTCGCCCAGGCTTCGGGACTGAATGGCGCGCGCATGCTGCTCGATGCCGGCCTGAGCCCCGGTGTGCTCGACGAGCCGGATCTGATGATTCCGGTGGACAAGGTGGGGCGTTTGCTGCAGGCCTCGGCCACGCAGTCGGGCAATGAAAGCTTTGGTCTGTGCATGGCGCGCTCGCGCCTGCTGTCCAATATGGGGCCGGTGGGCCTGCTGATTCGCGATCAGGCTACGCTGCGCGATTCGCTGAACCTGCTGTTGCGTCATCTGGCCCTGCTCAACGGCGCCATGACGCTGGAGCTGGACGAGCAGGCCGACACGGTGCTGATCCGTGAGCTGTTGCTGGCCGGCCGTGCCCATGAGCCTACGCGCCAGCGCGTGGAGCTGGCGCTGGGCGTGATGGTGCGCGCCATTCGGCAGCTGATAGGTCGCGACTGGCAGCCTCGCATGGTGTGTTTCGAGCACGCCGCGCCCAAGGACCTGAGCATGCATCACCTGATGTTCGGCCCGCGCGTGGAGTTCAATCAAGAGTTCAACTGCATTGTTTGCGTCAAGGCCGATCTCGATACGCGCAACGAATTTGCCGACCCTGCCATGGTGCGCTATGCCCAGAAGCTGCTGGAGTCCGTGGCTCCCATGAGCGAGGAAGCAGTGCTGGACGATGTGCGCCGCACCATCTTGCTGCTGTTGCCCAGCGGGCGCTGCAGCATTGAGAAAGTCAGCGAGCACCTGGGTGTGGTGCCACGCACCATTCAGCGCCGGCTGACGGAAAAGGGGCAGAGCTTTTCCTCGCTGATGAACGATATCCGCAAGGAGCTGGCCGTGCGCTATGTGTTCGAGAGCAACCGCTCTTTGACCGAAGTGGCCGAGCTGCTGGGCTTTACGGCCCCCAGCAGTTTTTCACGCTGGTATCAGAGCCAGTTCGGCTGCAGTGCCAAGGACAGCCGTGCCAAGGCGCAGACCGAAGGCACGGGCGGCGCATAAAAAAGCGGGCCGTAAGGGCCCGCCAAACACACTACCAAAGTGCCACCCCAGGGAGAGGGCGGCTACGCCAGCGTCCTTCAGTTGCTGGCGATTCTGAGCTTGCTCAGAATTTTGCGGTTCTGCTCCACCGTGTTCAGCATTTTTTGTTGCAGCTCCGTCATCGTGCTGGGCTGGGGTGCGTCAAAGCCTTGGGTTTTGAGCTGCGCCTGAAACTTGGCGGATTGAGTCACCTTGTCCATTTCCTGGCGCACCTTCTGGATCAGGGCCGGGGGCGTGCTGCTCAGCACGAACAGTCCCACACTGGCATCGGGCAGCACAAAGTCGGGCATGTTCTGCTCGGCAAAGCTGGGCACATCGGGTAGCAGGCGCGAGCGGTTGGGCGAGACCACGCCCAGGGCCTTGATCTTGCCGGCCTTGACCAGCGGGGCTGCATTGGTCACCACTTCAAAAGTCAGTTGTACCTGATTGCCGATCAGATCGACGATGGCAGGGGCCGAGCCTTTGTAGGGCACGGCAGTGATCTTGCCGCCGCTTTTCTTGCTCAGCAGCTCACCGAGCATGTCGGAGCGGGTGCCGGGGCTCAGGTTGGCGATATTGATCGGGCTGCTGCTCTTTTGCGCATAGTCCAGCACCTCCTGAATCCTGTTGGGCGGGAAGCTGTTGTTGGCCACCAGCATATGCACCATGGACGCCACATCCGAGACATAGGTGAAGGTCTTGTGCACATCGAAGGGCGTCTTCACGGTGAGCGGAAAGTCGGTCCAGATGCTGGAGGGCGCAATCATCAGCGTATGCCAGTCGGCAGGTGCATTCATCACGGCGCGCTCGGCAATCACGGCCGATCCGCCGGGTTTGTTGTCGACGACCACGGGCTGGCCCAGATTGGTCTGCAGATGATCGGCCACCAGGCGCGCCACACCATCGGTGATGCCACCAGGAGGCGCAGGAACGACGAGGCGGATGGGTTTGACGGGCCAGGCGGATGCGGGGGTCTGAGCCTGTACGGCGGTGCTGGCCATTACGCCGACGCAAAGAATTGCGGCGCAGGAACGCAGGGTTCGAGGAATGTTTCGCATGTGTTGCTCCCTAAATGGAGTTGCTCAGATGGTGCTGGCGGGAGAGTCTGTAACCCGCCCATCTTCAAGAACGCAAGCATTCAGCGCTTGTCTTGCTGCGGCGCTATCGGCCCTGGCTCGCAAGACGCGAATCACGGGCATCACTTGCGGGCCGGGTGGTCCAGCAAAATTCACAGCGGTTGTCATTGATGTCTCCTGTCGTTTTTCATGGGGGCAGACATTCGGCATGACGCCGATCTCTGTCTCGCAGGGGGCAGACCCAACGAATAGGTGATCCGCTGAATCTGCCAGCATGTCCCTGCGCTCTTGTGCTTGGGGTGTAGGAATGCACCAATTCATGATGGAGGTCCGCAAGTCCGGTGACTTGGCGTTTCATGCCTGCGACTTCGCATTTGATGACTGCAGTACTCCGCACTTACCCGATGTAGGGCTGCAGCCTGCATGGCTTCGATGCGTGCTTGAGGCGCGGTATGGGCGCCTTGCAATCGGAGCCGCGAGGAGGGGGAGGTCGCAGGTTGCCGATGGTGCGCGGCAGTCGCCTGGACTTTTGCAGTGCATGAGCCGATGTTGTCTCTCTGTTGCCTGAGCCAATCACCTTCAGGCATGGTTTGCTGGTCTTGTCGCGTTTGAGAAAGCGCGTGTCTTGAAATGCAAAGTGGCATCTCGTACGGCATTTGATACTGGCTTCACGCATCGGCAATGGCCTGAAATCGGCTGATGCAGTTTGTCCAGACACTGATTTCTCGCACTCAAACCGGAGACAACAACCATGAACTTTCTTGACGGTCACCTGTATCCCGAAAACCAGCAACCGCTGATCATCACTGCTGCTCCCTACGCTCCGGGCTGGATTCCCTCGGACTTCCCCGAGGACATCCCCATCACCATGGAAGAGCAGATTCAGAAGGCCGTGGACTGCTATGAGGCCGGCGCCACCGTGCTGCATCTGCATGTGCGTGAAGACGACGGCAAGGGCAGCAAGCGTCTGTCCAAGTTCAACGAGCTTATTGCCGGTGTGCGTGAGCGTGTGCCCGAGATGATCATCCAGGTCGGCGGCTCCATCAGCTTTGCGCCCGAAGGCCCGGACGGCGAAGCCAAGTGGCTCTCCGACGATACCCGCCATATGCTGGCCGAGCTGACACCCGTGCCCGACCAGGTGACGGTGACCGTGAACACCACGCAGATGAACGTGACCGAGCATGCCGGCGAAGACGACTTCCGCGGTGTCTCGCGCGGCTTCCCGCATCTGCACAAGACCTACAAGGACATGATTGTTCCCTCGAACCCCAGCTTCGTCGAAGAACATATCCGTCGCCTGTCCGAAAAGGGCATCCAGAGTGCCTTCCAGGTCTACAACATCAACAGTTTCGAAACCATAGAGCGCATGATCCGCCGTGGCGTCTACAAGGGGCCGCTGGTCATGAACTGGGTCGCCATCAGCGGCGGCATGGACCAGGCCAATATCTACAACCTGGCCAATATGCTGCGCGCCGTGCCCGACAACGCCATCGTGACGGTGGAAAGCTCGGTGCTGAACGTGCTGCCCATCAATATGATCGGCATGGCCCTGGGTCTGCATGTGCGCTGCGGTATCGAAGACGTGCTGTGGAATCAGACCCGCACCGGCAAGATGAGCACCGTGGAGCAGATCAAGCAGCTGGTGCGCATTGCGGGCGAGTTCGGTCGCCCGATTGCCACGGCCCAGCAGGCCCGCGAGATCAAGCAGATCGGCGTGTTCTACGAAACCGCCGATGAAACCCTGGCCAAGAACGGCTTCGCACCCAACCGCAAAGGGGCCAACCAGGGCTTTCTGCGCAAGCCCATGGACGCTGTGGCCTGAGTCTCAAAGCCCGGGTGACCGGGCCCGGCTGATCTAGCCGCTGTGCGTTTGTCACGCTTGCCTGGTGGATGCGTGGCCAAGCGCCTGCCACCGCCGACTTCCTTGAGAAGTCGGCTTTTTTATTTCTCTGGATTCAAGCCCGCAGATAAAGGTCTTCGCCGCGCACGTTGCGCTCCTGCAGGATTTCTCCGACCGCCAGCAGCTCATCCAGATGCTGGGAAATGCTGCGCGTCTCGGCCCCCTGTACCCAGGGCGCATCAAAGCCTTGCGGGTAGAGCAGGCGCTGCTCCACCATCTGCGAGAGCGTCATGGGCCGCTGCGCCAGCCATTCGAGAATGCGCGCACCGCGCTCGTCAATGACCGCAGCAAAGCGCTTGAGGTCTCGAATAAACGCCTCGCGTTCCGTGTAAATGCCCTTGTGGTGCGAGGTCACCCAGACCCGGGCATCGATCTCGGGCAGCCGCGCCAGGCTGCGGCGAAAGTCCGTCAGACAGGAGCAGGCATCGCCGTAATAAGGGCCGAATCCTGTCAGGTCGATATCGCCGATAAAGGCAACACCTTCGGGCTCGATCAGCAGCACGGTATGGCCTGCCGTATGGCCAGGCATATGAATGGCGCGAATCTGCGACTGACCCAGCTCCCAGACGGCTCCATCCTCGTAGCCCCTGGCATCGGGTCTGGGGGCGTAGAAGAATTCGCTCTCCAGCTTGCTGCGCATGATGCCGGCCTGAGCCGAATCAGCCCAGCCAAAGGTGGCAACCAGGCCCTCCCAGCTTTGCAAGGCCGCCAGATCGCCCGCGTGAGCAAAGACCTGCGCGTCTGGTAGGCGGTGCAGGCCGGCCATATGGTCCTCATGCACATGACCCATCACCACCAGCTCGGTGGCATCGAACTCGGCCCCGATATGGTTGGCAACGATAGGCGTATCCAGCGCTGCCAGCGTATCGCTGCCGCGAGTCATGACCTGGTTGCCGTCCGGATACTTGCCACCCTTGGCGCCGCGAAACACCGTCACGCGGCCAAACTGGTGGCGCTGTATGTCTGTCTGGGCTGTGTCGATGGGATGCATCATGGTCTGAGTGGAGGAAAGTGAAGCCGGCTTCTGCGAAGATTAAAACCTTGGATGTATTTGCGCTGTCACCACAGCGCTTTGAAAGACGAGTCGGAGATGACCCAACAAGACAAACAGGCTCAGGAAGCCCATCTGATCGAGCACCCCATCAAAAGCGAGCTGGTGCACCAGGGCAGTTTTCTGCAGGTGAGGCTCGATACCGTGCGTCTGCCTCATGGCGGGCAGGCCACGCGCGAGTATGTGGTGCACCCCGGCGCCGTGGTGGTGATAGGCCTGCTCGACGATGGCCGCGTGCTGCTGGAGCGGCAGTTTCGCTACCCCGTGGGCCGGGTCATGACGGAGTTTCCTGCAGGCAAGCTCGATGCAGGCGAGCAGCCGCTGATCTGCGCTCAGCGCGAGCTGCTGGAGGAAACCGGCTACAGCGCGCGGGAATGGGCCTATGCCGGCCCCATGCATCTGGCGATCGGCTACTCCGACGAAGTCATTCACATCTTCTTCGCGCGCGGCCTGACTGCGGGCGAGCGCCAGCTCGATGCCGACGAGTTTCTCGATGTCTGCAGCATGACGGCTGATGAGCTGCTGGACGGCGTGCGTAGCGGCCAGGTCACCGACGCCAAGACCCTGAGCTGCTGCCTGTGGCTGCAGAACGTGCAAAGCGGTGCCTGGCCTCTGGAGTGGAAGCCAGCTTGATTTTTTGATAGCTGCTTGCGTATATTGGCAATGGGTTTCAGCTATAAAAGTTCCTGAAATTCATAGCAGTCAGGCGCTGGCTGCTTCTTTTTCGGGATTGCCTGATGCCTATCAGTGTTTGTCGTCGGGTGATGACAGGCGCTGCATGACCTTCCTATAAACTGGTGCCATGCACCATGGCGTACCACCTCTATTTGAGGGTTGCCGTCTGAAGCGGTGTTCAGGAGTGTTTCATGGAATCGTCAGAGCTTGAGGATGACAGCGTTTTCGAGAGTGCGGCCGAGCTGTTCAAAGCCATGGCTGCGCCCATGCGGCTGAAGATCATCAGCGCGTTGTGCAACGGAGAAAAAAACGTCTCCGAGCTGCTGGCTTCCATAGACACGACTCAGCCCAATATGTCTCAGCATCTGAACACGTTGTACCAGTCCGGCATTCTGGGCCGCAGGCGCGAAGGGGTCAGCATCTACTACTTCATCGCCAACGAGAAGGTCGTCCATATGTGCCGCACCATCTGCGTGCAGATTGCCATCGAACAGAACTGACGGCTTGAGCCCAAAAGAAGAAAAGGCGCACCAGGCGCCTTTTTTCATGGCCGTATGTGGTTCAGGGCTTGAGATAGACAAAGCCTTCTTTGGCCTGCAGGCGTGCGACTTCGGCCACACCGGAGGGGACGACCGAGGCCTCCATCAGCAGGCTTGAGGCATCGAGCTTGCGCGTTTGCAGCGTGTTGTTGCAGACCTTGAACTCCACGCCGCGCCCCACCAGTGCGCTGACCTGGCCGCTGAACTCGCGGCCCTTGCTGTCCTTGGCATTGTTCAGCAGAAAGTCTATGCCTGGGCCATGGGTGACCACCACGATCTTGTCCGTGGGCGAGGCATTGAGTTCGTTATTGATATTGGCGAGTATTGCGGCCGCTGTCTCCACGCCGGTGTTGACGTGATAGACCACTTTCACATCCTGAGCGGCGGCAATCGCCGTACACAGGGCAAAGCTCAGGGCAATGAACTGGCGCTTCATGGAATGTCTCCTGTGGTGTCTATGGGAATCAGGGAAGATGCCCTTGGTTAAATATTGCCACTTGCTTATATTAACGATGACGCAAACATTCAAAAATAGGGCAAGCGCTAGTGGCGACATGCAAGCATGACGCGCTGCCCATGCAAGGGAGACAAAGCCATGACAAGCTGGGCAGGAGCTGCGCTGAGGAGCTTTGTGTGGGCAGCGATTGCAGCGACAGGTACAGCGGCCGCGCATGATGCAGCCCCCAGGTCGCTCATTCCGCAAGCGGTCAGCGCGCCCGTGATGGAGTTGCAACAGGTGGCTGCCAATGTATTTTTTGTGCAGGGCGTATCGGCGCTGGGCAGCCCGGCCAATCGCAACTTCATCTCCAATGCGGGCTTTGTCATCACCCATGACAGCGTGGTCGTGATCGATGCGCTGGGTTCGCCCGCACTGGCCGAGGAGCTGGTGCAGAAAATCCGTACGCTGACGCCCAAGCCCATCAGCCATGTGCTGCTGACCCACTATCACGCCGACCACATCTATGGCCTGCAGGTGTTCGAGGCCCTGGGCGCAAAAATCGTGGCCCATGCCCAGGCGCGTGAATACATCAACTCAGAAACCGCGCATCTGCGGCTCGAGGCTTCGCGCAAGGACCTGGCGCCCTGGGTCGACCGGAGCACGCGCCTGGTGCCCGCGAGTCAATGGGTGTCGGGTGATAGCTCCACGCTGAAGGTGGGGGGCGTGGACTTTGTGCTGCAGCATATGGGGCCATCGCATACGCCGGAGGATACGGCCATCTTCCTGCCGCAAAGCGGTGTGCTGTTCATTGGCGATGTGGTGTTTCGCAACCGCATTCCCTATGTGGGCCAGGCCGACAGCCGCCACTGGATTGCCGCGCTGGACGAGTTGCTCAAGCTCCCCGTCAAGGTCATGGTGCCGGGCCACGGCCCGGCCTCCGAGCAGCCGCGCCAGGACATGCAGCTGACGCGAGACTATCTGCACTATCTGCGCGAGGCCATGGGCAAGGCCGCAGCCAATCTCGACCCGTTTGACGAGGCCTATCAGGCGACGGACTGGTCCAGGTTCTCGGCTTACCCGCTGTTCAAGGAAGCCAATCGCATGAATGCCTACAACACCTTTTTGCTGATGGAGCAGGAAAAGCCGTGATGGAAACAGCCAGCTCCTTTCGTGCCCGCAGAAGACTGTGCTTGCAGCTGCTGCTGGCGGGCGCGGCCCCGGCATGGGCGGCGCTCGATGCCTCTGAGCGCCTGCTGCCCACCAGCCAGAGTCTGCAGCACGACCTGGCCTTGGCGCTGGCCCGCAAGCAGCCGTTGGTGGTGATGGCAAGCCTGCATGGCTGCCCGTTCTGCAAGATCGTGCGCGAACATTACCTGCTGCCGTTGCAACAGTCCGGGGCTTTGGTGACTCAGATTCATTTTCAGTCGCGTGAGCCTTTGCAGAGCTGGGATGGCACGGCGACCACGCATGACGACATGGTCAGGCAACTGGGCATCGAGGTGGCGCCGACCGTGCTCTTCTATGGCGCTGCTCACAAGGAGGTGGCCGAGCGCTTGAGCGGCAGCTCCATCCCCGACTTCTATGGCGCTTATCTGGATGAGCGCATGCAGACGGCCCGCGCGGCGGTGCAGGGGCGTTGAGCCGGGTATGGGTATCGCTGTTCCTGTTCGGGAATAACGAGGGTTAGCGCGGGATCTCAAATTTGACGAGCTGTTGGATACTTTAAATAACAACATGCTTATATATAAATATAAGGAGACCAAGCGATGAAGACTGCATCCTGGCTGGGTGGCTTGACGGTGTTGCTGGGGCTGGCTGTTCCTGCACTGGCGCAGGCGGATCAGGCGCTGGCGCAGAAGAACGCCTGCATGGCCTGCCATGCGGCAGACAAGAAACTGGTAGGCCCGGCGTTCCAGGATGTGGCCAGGAAATATGCGACCCAGGCCGATGCACAGGCCTATCTGGTCAAAAGCATCAAGGCCGGTGGCTCCGGCAAATGGGGGCCGGTGCCCATGCCCGCCCAGCCAGCACTCAGCGATGCGGACACCCAGACGCTGGCGGCCTGGATTCTCAAGGGTTCCAAATGAAACAGGCGTGTCGTGCTTTCCCAGTAAGCGCCACCAACGATCAAAGAGAGAGCTTATGCAAAGCCAGTTGATGGGCAAGGTGCGCAAGGCACCCGAAAACTTTGTGCGGGCGGACGATGTAGGTACGGTGTTTGCCGAAGCCAGGGCAGGTCGGCGTGACTTCATTCGCGGGGCTTTCGCGGCCGCGGCAGCCAGCGCTGCAGCCGTCCATGCGCAGGACCGGCAGGCCGTGAGCGGCGATGGGGACCCGAATATTCTGGAGCTGCCCGCACACAGCAAGGGCCTGGGTCAGCCGGTGGTCACCGACGGCTACGGCAAGCCCTCCAGATATGAGGCCAATGTGCAGCGGCGCCAGAGCCCGGGTCTGACCCAGACCAAGCAGGCCTCGGTATCGTTTGCGCCGCTGCAGTCGCTGTTCGGCATCGTCACGCCCAGCGGTCTGCATTTCGAGCGCCACCACCAGGGCTGGTGGGACATCGACCCCTCCAAGCACAGGCTGATGATCAATGGTCTGGTGAAGAATCCCAAGGTCTTCACCATGGACGAGATCATGCGTCTGCCTTCGGTGTCGCGCTTTCATTTCATAGAATGCGGCGCCAACACCGGCATGGAGTGGGGCAATGTGGCCGTGCCCACGGTGCAGTACACACACGGCATGCTGTCGTGCAGCGAGTTCACGGGCGTGCCCCTGATTACGCTGCTGGAGATGGCCGGTGCCGATCTGAAGAAGGGCAAGTTCATTCTGGCCGAGGGGGCGGATGGCTCGTCCATGACGCGAACCATCCCCGTGGAGCTGATTACCTCGGGCGAGGTGCTGGTCGCCTACGGCCAGAACGGCGAGATGCTGCGGCCCGAGCAGGGCTATCCGCTGCGTCTGGTGGTGCCCGGCGTGCAGGGCGTGAGCTGGGTGAAATACCTGCGCCGCATCGAGGTGGGCGACATGCCTTATGCAGCCAAGGACGAGGCGATCCACTATGTGGACCTGATGCCCGATGGACAGCACCGTCAGTACTCGAGCATTCAGGAGTGCAAGAGTGTGGTCACCACGCCGTCCGGCGGCCAGATGCTGCTGGACAAGGGTTTCTACAACATCACGGGCCTGGCCTGGTCGGGGCGCGGCAAGGTCAAGCGCGTGGATGTGAGTGTGGATGGCGGTCGCAACTGGCGCACGGCCCGGCTCGAAGGGCCGGTGATGGGCAAATGCCTGACGCGCTTCAACCTGGACTGGGTCTGGAATGGTGAGGAATGCATCATCCAGAGCCGCGCCATGGATGAGATCGGCTATGTGCA
Organism: Comamonas sp. Z1; assembly: GCF_008121555.1. Lineage (NCBI taxonomy): Bacteria > Pseudomonadati > Pseudomonadota > Betaproteobacteria > Burkholderiales > Comamonadaceae > Comamonas > Comamonas sp. Z1. The sequence goes on along the minus strand of NZ_VOQT01000003.1, from coordinate 264,758 downwards.
GCCCAGCTACCAGCAACTGCGTGCCGCGCGCGGCACGCGCTCCATCTATCACAACAATTCCATCCAGTCCTGGGCGGTACGTGCCAACGGGGAGGTCGCGAATGTTCAGCTTGCATAAACCTCTGCTCCTGCTGACGCTGCTTGCCATGGGCGTGGCCGCCGGGCCCGCTGCAGCGCAGAGCAAGTCTGCCGAAGACCGCTATCCCGGCGTGGGCCGCAATGCCACGGGCAAGGAGGTTCTGGCCTGGGATATCGATGTGCGCCCTGACTTCAAGGGGCTGCCCGCAGGCTCGGGCTCGGTGCAAAAAGGCATGGATGTGTGGGAGGCCAAATGCGCGTCCTGCCATGGGGTGTTCGGCGAATCCAACGAGGTGTTCAGCCCGCTGGTCGGCGGCACCACGGCCGAGGACATCAAGACCGGGCATGTGGCGCGGCTCAAGGATCCGGCCTTTCCGGGCCGCACGACCCTGATGAAGGTGGCCACGGTGTCCACGCTGTGGGATTACATCAATCGTGCCATGCCCTGGAATGCGCCCAAGTCGCTGTCCACCGAAGAGGTGTATGCCGTCACGGCCTATCTGCTCAACCTCGGTGGCGTGGTGCCCGAGAGCTTCACGCTCAGCGATACGAACATTGCCGAGGTGCAGCGGAAGCTGCCCAACCGCAACGGCATGACGACCCGGCATGCTCTGTGGCCCGGCAATGAGTTCGGCAAGAGCGTCAGGCCCGATGTGCTGGCCACTGCCTGCATGAGCAACTGCGGCCCCGAGCCCAGGCTGCGCTCGGCCTTGCCCGAGCATGCCAGCAACAACCACGGCAATCTGGCCCAGCAGAACCGGCTGGTCGGTGCCCAGCGCGGCATCGAGACCGATGGCGGTGCAAGCAAGGCGGTCAAGCCTGCGGTTGACAGGAAATCGGGCAGTGCGGCACCGACGGCCTTGCTGGAGAAGAACGCCTGCATGGCTTGCCACGGCATGGCGCAGAAACTCGTCGGCCCGGCCTTCAGCGAAATTGCCAGCAAGCACGGTGGCCAGCTGGACTATCTGGCAAACAAGATCAGGGTCGGAGGCTCCGGCGTCTGGGGATCAACACCCATGCCACCCCAGCCCAATCTCAGCGATGCTGATGCCAAGGTGATTGCCCAGTGGCTGGCGGCGGGCGCCAAGCCCTGATGCAGCTTGTGTCGTGCGACTGTGAAATGAATGAAAAGGAGACAAAGATGAAACGTAGAGACGCCCTCAGGAACAGTGCGGCCGTGCTCGGCATGCTGGTGGCCGCCGGCCTGCTGCCGCAAGCAGCGCAGGCGGCCTATAACAAGACCGCTTTCGATGCCAAGACCGTGGCCGATGTGCTCAAGGCCATGGGAGCTGCTGCGCCTGCCGAGAGCAAGGACGTGACGCTGACGGCGCCCGACATCGCCGAAAACGGGGCCGTCGTGCCTCTGGGCGCCGCGACCAGCCTGCCCAATGTGAAGCAGATGCTGGTGCTGGTGGAAAAGAACCCCAACACGCTGGTTGCGGCCTTCACCGTCAACGAGGCGCTGGAAGCCAACTTCCTGACCCGCGCTAAGCTGGGGCAGTCCTCCGATGTGTATGCCGTGGCCATCACCAATGACGGCAAGGCTTTCTATGCCAAGAAGGAAGTCAAGGTCACCCTCGGTGGCTGCGGCGGTTGATTGCAAAAAGTCATCTGAAACAGGAGAAGAACATGGCTGATCCAATGCGTATTCGTGCCCAGGCTGCAGGTGACAAGACCACCGTGCGCGTGCTGATGTCCCATGAAATGGAGACCGGCCAGCGCAAGGATGCGGAAGGCAAGACCGTGCCCGCCTGGTTTATTCAGGAGGTGACGGCCGCGCACAACGGCAAGCAGGTGCTGCAGGCTGAGTGGGGGCCCGCGGTTTCCAAGAACCCGTTTCTGCAGTTCGTGGTCAAGGGTGCCAAGGCTGGCGACAAGATTTCGGTGAGCTGGAAGGACAACAAGGGCGAAACCCGCACCGATGAAGCGACCGTGAGCTGAGCACGGCAGAGACAGCGGCTGGCCGCCGGCCAGCCTTCACCCAAGTCCAGAATCAATCAAAAAACAGAGAGGTGCCCCATGAGACATTCCTCCCCGGGCCAGGCGGCTGCCGCCGTGCTGGCCTTGTGCATGGCCGCGCCGGTGCTGGCGCAAAAGTCCACAGCCGACGGCATTGCCGAGTACCGCGAGATGCTGCAGGACGGCAACCCTGCCGAGCTGTTCGAGATGAAGGGTGAGGAGCTGTGGAAGCAAAAGCGCGGCCCCCGCAAGGCGTCCATGGAGCAGTGCGATCTGGGCAAGGGGCCGGGCGTGGTCAGGGGTGCCTTTGTGGAGCTGCCGCGCTATTTTGCCGACACTGGCAGGGTGCAGGATCTGGAGTCGCGCCTGCTGACCTGCATGGAAAGGCTGCAGGGGCTGGACGCGCAAAAGATTGCGGCAACAGCGTTCGGCAAGGACGAGCAAAAGAACATGGAAGGGCTGGTGGCCTGGATTTCATCGCAGTCCAAAGGCATGAAGTTCAACCTGCCCCAAGGCCATGCGCAGGAAAGGCAGATGTACGAGGCGGGCAAGCGCATGTTCTATATGCGCGGCGGCCCGCATGACTTTGCCTGTGCTTCCTGCCATGGTGCGGATGGCAAGCGAATCCGCATGCAGGATCTGCCCAATCTGACCAGGAACCCCGGGGCTGCGGAAGGCTTTGGCGCCTGGCCCGCCTATCGGGTTTCATCAGGCGAGCTCTGGAGCATGCAGCGCCGCCTCAACGACTGCTTCCGTCAGCAGCGCTTTCCCTATCCCGGTTACGCCAGCGACGTGACGGTGGCGCTGGGGGTGTTCATGGGCGTCAACGGCAAGGGCGGGACGTCAACCGCACCGGCCATCAAGCGATAAGGAGGCCCTATGCGCAAGCAAAAACACATGCCGTACCTGGCCGTGGCCGCATCGTTGCTGGTGCTGGGCTGTGCCTCCGTCGACGGGGCGGCGGACATCGATGCCTTGACGGCCAGGATGGTGCAGACCTCTTTCCGCGACCAGGGCATCGCCAAGGTCGATCGCCTGCAGCAGGACGAATCGAATGCGGCCTGCAGCGCTGCCGATGCATCCGGCAAGCCGTTGGCACCTGCACGTGCGCAAGCCATCGAAGCTGCCAATCTCAAGACCGTCAAATGGCCTCAGGATGGCAAGCTGCTCGGCGACTGGAAGGAGGGCGAAAAGATCGCCCAGAACGGTAGAGGCATGACCTGGAGCGACAAGGCAGGCAGCGCCAATGGCGGCAACTGCTACAACTGCCACCAGATCAGCAAGGAAGAAATCTCCTTTGGCACGCTGGGCCCCAGTCTCTACAACTATGGAAAGATTCGCGGCATCAAGGATCCGTCTAGCCCCGAATCCAGAGCCATCGTCGAGTACACCTGGGGCAAGATCTGGAACGCCAAGGCCTACAACGCCTGCTCGGGCATGCCCCGCTTCGGTCACTCCGGCATCCTCACCGAAGCGCAGACACGAGATCTTGTCGCCTTGCTTGTCGATCCTGCCTCTCCCGTCAACAAATAGCTCCCTCTGAGCGGCTATGCCGCTTGCCCCTCTCTCGCATTGCTTCGCAATTCGAGAGGGGATGACCCTTCGCACCCCTTGCCTGGCGTCTGCCAAGCAGTTGCGGCGCGCAGCATTACGCACACAACTTATGCAAATTCGGATCGGGCAGGGTAGAAATGCCCGTGCTTGCCTCCTTGTTTGCATAGGTACCAACGGATATCAGCATGAGTCTTTCCAAACGCGAATTTCTGCAAGTGCTGGCAGCAGCCAGTGTCTCGGGCATGGGATTGCAGCGCTATGCCTACGCCGATCAGTCGCTGGCCGACAAGGCCTTGTATGAGGTGGCGCCGTTCGGCAATGTGTCCCTGTTGCATATGACGGACTGCCATGCTCAGCTCAACCCGATTCACTTTCGCGAACCCAGTGTCAATCTCGGTATTGCTGCGATGAAGAACCAGCGCCCGCATCTGGTGGGCGAGCATCTGCTGCGCTCCGTGGGCATCAAGCCAGGCACGGCGTCGGCCCATGCCTTCAGCTATCTGGACTTCGAGGCGGCGGCCAGGCGCTACGGCAAGGTGGGCGGATTTGCCCATCTGTCCACGCTGGTCAAGCGCATGCGCGCCTCGCGTCCTGGCGCACTGCTGCTGGACGGCGGCGATACCTGGCAGGGCTCGGCCACTTCGCTTTGGACCAATGCCCAGGACATGGTGGATGCCTGCAAGCTGCTGGGCGTGGACGTGATGACGGGCCACTGGGAATTCACCTACGGCATGCAGCGCGTGCAGGAGATCATCGACAAGGATTTCGGCACGCAGCTCGACTTTGTGGCACAAAACGTCAAGACCGCCGATTTCGGCGATCCGGTGTTCAAGCCCTATGTGATCCGCGAGATCAACGGCGTGCCCGTGGCCATCATCGGCCAGGCCTTTCCGTACACGCCGATCGCCAACCCGCGCTACATGGTGGCGGACTGGAGCTTCGGCATCCAGGACGACAATCTGCAGAAGATGGTGGACGAGGTTCGCGCCAAGGGCGCCAAGGTGGTGGTCGTGCTCTCGCACAACGGCATGGACGTGGACCTCAAGATGGCTAGCCGCGTGCGCGGCATAGACGCCATCCTGGGCGGGCACACGCATGACGGCATGCCAGTGCCCACGCTGGTGCAGAACGCAGGCGGCAAGACCATCGTCACCAACGCGGGCTCGAACGGCAAGTTTCTCGGGGTGCTGGACTTCGATGTCAGGGACGGCCAGGTGCGCGGCTTCCAGTACCGGCTGCTGCCGGTATTCGCCAACATCCTGCCTGCCGATGCCCAGATGCAGGCGCTGATCACCCGGGTGCGTGCGCCCTATGAAAGCCGGCTGGGCGAAGTGCTGGCGCGCACCGACGGCACGCTGTACCGCCGTGGCAACTTCAACGGCACGGGCGACCAGTTGCTGCTGGACGCCATGATGGAGGTGCAGAATGCGCCGATTGCCTTCTCGCCGGGCTTTCGCTGGGGGACATCGTTGCTGGCCGGGCAGGACATCACGCGCGAATGGCTGATGGACATGACGGCCACCACCTATTCCTATGCCACGGTGACCGAGATGACGGGCGCCACGATCAAGACCGTGCTCGAAGACGTGGCCGACAATCTCTTCAACCCCGACCCCTACTACCAGCAGGGCGGCGACATGGTGCGCGTGGGCGGCCTGCATTACCAGTGCGACCCGGCGGCCGGCGCGGGCCGGCGCATCAGCGACATGCGCCTGAACGGTCAGCTGCTGGAGGCCGACAAGAAATACAAGGTGGCCGGCTGGGCGCCCGTGGCCGAGGAAGCCAGGACGGCCGGCAACAAGCCGATCTGGGAGCTGGTCGAGCCCTGGCTCAAGGACCGCAAGACGCTCGGGCCGCGCAGGCTTGACGAGCCAAGACTGATCAATGTCGGCGGCAACCAGGGGCTGGCCAAGGCCTGATGAAAGCCGATTAAGACAGTGTTAGCGCGCGGGCTGGGGTATATGCCATTGCCTTGAAGCCGGGCCGCGCCGTCCAATGCCCGCATGAGTCCTGCCGAGTTTGATTCCCTGACGGCCACCGTTCTGGTGGCCATTTTGTTGCTGGCCGCTGTGCTGGGCTTTGTGATGCGCGAGACCCGCTTTTGCACCGTGGGCGCCATCAGCGATGTGGTGTATCTGCAGGACTGGGGGCGGGCACGCCAGTGGTGCATGGCCATCGCCGTGAGCATGCTGGGCTTCACGGCGCTGGCGCTGTGGGGCCAGTTGCAGGTGGGTGATGCCCTTTATGCCAGCCGTCGCCTGCTGTGGCTGTCGGCCCTGGCGGGAGGGCTGTTGTTTGGCGGCGGCATGGTGCTGGCATCGGGTTGCGGGGCCAGGAATCTGACCCGGCTGGGCAGCGGCAGCCTCAAGGCGCTGGTGGTGCTGCTGGTCATGGGCGTGGCCGCCTTTGCCACGCTCAAGGGCATTACCGCCGTGGCGCGGGTGCGCTGGCTGGACGGCGTGCATCTTGAATTCGCGGGCCCGGCCCTGCTGCCCGAATGGCTGGCCGGCCATATGGCCTGGCCCTTGACGCCATTGCGCGGCGTGCTGGGCCTGGGCCTGGGGGCGCTCTTGCTGCTGCTGGCCCTCGATCCCCGGCCCGGCGCCGAGCGCAGCCGGGTCGTGCTGCTGGGCGGGCTGCTGGTCGGCCTGTGCGTGACGGCGGCCTGGTGGCTAGGCGGCCATCTGGCACTGGTGGCCGAGCACCCCGAGACGCTGGAGCAGGTCTATGCCGCGACCTATAGCGGCCGCATCGAGGCCTTCAGCTTTGTCACGCCGGTGGCGCACACGCTGGACTGGCTGATGTTCTTCAGTGATCGCAACAAGGTGCTGACCTGGGGCATTGCCTCGGTCGCGGGCGTGGTTCTGGGCAGCTTTGTCCATGCGCTGTGGCGCAGGGACTTCCAGTGGCAGGGCTTTGCCGACCGCGGCGATCTGGCCCGTCATCTGCTGGGAGGGCTGATGATGGGCGTGGGCGGTGTGACGGCCATGGGCTGCACCGTGGGCCAGGGCATCAGCGCGATCTCCATGCTCAGTCTGGGCAGCTTTGTGGCGCTGGCCGGCATTGTGCTGGGGGCGGTGCTGATGCTGCGCCATCTGGCAGAGACGGCATGAAGAAAAGAAAATTCGATAGCTGCTTGCGCTTTCTGATCAATAGATTCAGTATGGAAACCTGCTGAAAACGAGAAAAGGAGCGCGGTAGGCGCTCCTTTTTTATGGGTCTCAGCGTTTCAGAGCTGGCGCAGGCGCGCTGCAGCCTCGATCAGGGTTTCGTCTTTCTTGGCAAAGCAAAAGCGCACCACGCGCTGGTCGAAACCGTCGCCGTAGAAGGCCGACAGCGGAATTGCTGCCACGCCGATTTCCCGGACCAGCCACTGGCAGAACTCGGCCTCGTTGAGGTCCGAGACAGAGGAGATGTCGGCACACAGGAAATAAGTGCCGGCCGTGGGCAGCAGCTTCAGGCGCGAGCCCTGCAGGCCGCCGAGGAACAGATCGCGCTTGGCCTGGTAGAAGGCCGAAAGCTCCATATAGGGCGCGGGGTCCTGCATGTACTGCGCGAGACCCGCCTGCATGGGCGTGTTCACGGTGAACACATTGAACTGGTGCACCTTGCGGAATTCGGCGCTGAGGGCGGCGGGCGCGGCCACGGTGCCGACCTTCCAGCCCGTGACATGGTAGGTCTTGCCAAAGCTGGAAACGATGAAGGCGCGCTCGGCCAGGCCCGGGTAGCGGGCGCTGCTCAGATGCTCGGCACCGTCGAAGACCATGTGCTCGTAGACCTCGTCGCTGATCAGCAGCACATTGGTGGGCGCCAGCAGGGCTTCGAGCTGGCGCATTTCCGCATCGGTCCAGATGGTGGCGCTGGGGTTGTGCGGGCTGTTGATGATCAGCAGGCGCGTGCGCGGAGTGATGGCGGCAGCGATCCTGGCAAAGTCGGGGCGGAAGCTGCCGGGTGTCAGCGGCACCCGCACGGCCACGCCGCCTGCCATCTCGATATTGGGCACATAGCTGTCGTAGCAGGGGTCGAGCACGATGACTTCGTCGCCTGCATGCACGGTGGCCAGGATGGCTGTGAGAATGGCCTGGGTGGCGCCGGCGGTAATGGTGATTTCGCTGCCCGCGTCATAGCGGCGGCCGTGCAGCGTTTCGATCTTGGCAGCCACGGCCTCGCGCAGTGCGGGCCAGCCAGCCATGGGCGGGTACTGGTTGTGACCGGCACGCATGGCGTCGTTGACAGCGTCGAGCAGCCTGGGGTCGCAACCGAAGTCGGGGAAGCCCTGGCCCAGATTGACGGCCTGGTGTTCGGCGGCCAGCGCCGACATGACGGTGAAAATGGTGGTGCCCACATTGGGCAGCTTGCTGGGGAAGTTGGGAGTCACGATAGTCTTGCAATGCATGGGCCGGACGCACAGGCACCGGCCCTTGAGGCGGGTCGGATCAGAGCCCGAAGTCGTCCACGCTGCCGTTCATGGCGCGCATGATGAGGTCTCGCGAGAGACGGTCGCTGAGCAGCTCGGCAAACCGGTAGACGAAGTTGCGCAGGTATGCGCCGCGCTTGATGGCCACACGGGCCACGCTGGTGCCGAACAGATGGCCGACGGGGCGCACCACCAGGTCGTTGACGGGATCGTCGCGCATGGCCATCTCGGCCACGATGCCGATGCCCAGGCCCAGACGCACATAGGTCTTGATCACGTCGGCATCGATGGCTTCCAGCACGATATGCGGATGCAGGCGGCGCATCTCGAAGGCATGGTCGATCTTGCCGCGTCCGGTAAACGACGGGTGGTAGGTGATCAGGGCTTCCTGGGCGATGTCCTCGAGCGTGATGCGCTCTTTCTGCGCCAGCGGGTGGCCCGTGGGGATGACCAGCACATGCTGCCATTCGTAGCAGGGCAGGGTCACCAGATCGGGGTAGTCGGCCAGCGATTCGGTGGCCATGCCGATCTCGGCGACTTCGTCGATCACCATGCGCGCGACTTCGGCGGGCGTGGCCTGGTGCAGGCTGATGGTGACCTTGGGATAGAGCTCGCGCAGGCGTGCCACGGCGGGCGGCAGCACATAGCGGGCCTGGGTGTGGGTGGTGGCGATGCTCAGCGTGCCGCTGTCCTGGGCGCTGTATTGCTCGCCGATGCGCTTGAGGTTGCCCACCTCGCGCATGATCAGCTCTATGCTCTTGAGGACTTCCTGTCCCGGCTCGGTGATGCGCTTGAGGCGCTTGCCGTGGCGCGCAAAGATATCGATGCCCAGCTCTTCTTCAAGCTCGATGATGGCTTTGGAGACTCCGGGCTGGGAGGTGTGCAAGGCCTTGGCCGCCTCGGTGAGGTTGAGATTGCGGCGGGCGGCTTCCTGAACGAAGCGGAATTGATGCAGGTTCATGACGGCATGGACTAAGAACTTGCATCATTATGCTTCAAATATCTAAAGAAGCTATTTTTTATTTGAAATCTGTATGTTTGAGCGCTTCGGTGCCGGCTGCCGCCTCTATTGCCAGCTGCGCCAGCAGGGACGTGACGCGCGGATTCTCGCCCGCCGCGGTCTGCAGATCGAACCGACAGGCGGGATGCTGCCGGCGCAATTCGTCCAGAAGGCGCGGAATGTCTTCTCGTGCATGTTTGCCAGTGCCGAGAAACAGCGGGAGCACGATCAGATGTCTGACACCTTGCGCAATCAGGGTCTGAGTGGCTGCAGGCAGATCCGGGGCGCAGGCGTCCAGATAGGCGCAGATGCAGGGCAGGTCGGGCCGCATTGCCTGTACCAGCTGGTGCACGGCCTCTATGGGTTGGCGCCAGAGAGCATCTCTGGAGCCATGGGCCAGCAGGATCAGACCGGTTTGATCTGGAGAAGGGGGTTGCTCGTCGTTCATGGCCTAGCGCCTCAGTACCAGCCAGCCAAAGGCCGAGAGCGATAGCGCGGTGTAGAGCAGGCCCGGCGCCGCGGCGGCCAGCCAGGGCCACCAGGATTGCAGGGTGCCGATATAGCCGAACACGTTGTTGAGCAGGAAGAAGCTGATGCCGGCCATCACCCCGCCAAACACATAGGCCGTGATGCCGCCCGAGCGGAAATGCAGATAGGCAAAAGGCAGGGCGAGAACCACCATCACCAGGCAGCTCAGCGGGTAGAAGACCTTGCGCCAGAACTCGATTTCGTACTTTTGCGCGGCCTGGCCGTTGTCCTGCAGATGGCGTATGAACTGGAACAGCGCAATCGTGGTCATGCGATCAGGCTTGAGCAGCGCGCCCGAGACCATGGCCGCAGTGACCTTGGTGGGCCAGTTCATGCTGGCTTCGCTGATTGGACTTAGCTTGGTGACATCGCCATCCTGGGCCACCTTGCTGCCTTGCACGCCCTGCAGCGTCCACTGCTCCCTGTCTTCATCGACCTGGGCCGACTGGGCGTTGATCTGCGCGGCGATACGGCCCTTGCTGTCGAACTCGAAGATGCGCACATTGACGAAGTCGCCAGGGCTCTTGACGGCGCCGACGTTGATGGCGACCGAGTGATCGCCTTGCTTTTCCTTGAGCCAGGCGCCTGTCGCGCCCCGGGAGATCTGGCCTTTGCTGACCACACGCAGTTTCTGGCTGAAGTTGTCGGCAGCGGGGGCAATATAGTCGCCCACCAGCACCGTGAGCAGCACAAAGCTCATGCCCAGAATCAGCAGCGTGCGCAGTGCCAGCCAGGGGCCCATGCCGCTGGTGCGCATGATGGTGAACTCCGAGCTCTGGGCGAACTTGGCCATCACGAAGATGGCGCCGATCAGCACGGCAATCGGCATCAGCTCGTAGAGGTGGCCCGGAATGGACAGGGCCACAAACAGTAGGGCGCGCGTGGCGGTGTAGCCGGCGTTGCCGCTGCCTACCCAGCGCATTTCATCGACCAGGTCGAAGAAGAAGAACAGCGCCAGAAAGGCCAGCGAGACATACAGGACGGCCTGTACGACCTCGCGATAGATCAGGTTGCGCAGGACTTTCATCGTGCCACCTCCTTGCGGGTGCCCGAGCGCTGCAGCAGATCGCGCGGCGACCAGCGGAAATGGCGCGCCAGCAGTACCAGCACGCTGACGATCAGGATGCTGCCGTGCAGCAGGCCCAGAATGCCCCACATGCCTATCTTGTTGGCGCTGACCCAGCTCTCGCCCAGTGTCATGAGGTTGTAGTAAACGATAAAGGCGAAGAGGGCGATCATCAGGCTGCTGCTATTGCCCGCACGCGGGTTCACGCTGGAGATGGCCAGGCCCAGAATGACAAAGTTGAGCGCGGCAAACGGCAGGCCCAGACGCCATGCGAGCACGGAGCGGGCAATTGGCTCGTCCTTGCCGATCAAGTCCTTGGTGGGCATGCTGCGCGCCGCCATCTCCTCGATGGCGACGGGGTTGTCGTTGTCGACCTGCACGCCGTATTCCTTGAATTCGGTGATGCGCACCGAGCCGTCGTCGCTGCGTGTCTCCATGCGCTGGCCGTCTTCGAGAATCACCATGCGCTGGCCCTTGATGACGGCCAGATGCGCGCCCTTTGCCGAGGTCACGGACTCCTTGCCGGGGTCGCGCGAGACCACGAAGACATTGCTGGCCGCCATGTCCGAGGGAGAGTCCTTGTCCACGAAGAACACGCGTGTGCCGCCGGCCGATTCCTGGAACTCGCCGGGTGCGATGCGATCCAAGTCGCTGCGCTGCTGGAACTGGGTCTTGATCTGCTCGATTTGCTGATAGGACCAGGGCAGCACGCCCAGGGCCAGGACGGCCGTGATGAGAATCACCGGCCAGGCAAAGCGCAGCAAGGGTTTGAGCAGGCTGGCCAGACCCTGGCCGGCGGCAAACCAGATGACCATCTCGCTGTCGCGGTACATGCGGGAAAGAGATCCCACAATGGCGACAAACAGACTCAGGCCCAAAATGGTCGGGAGTTGTCCGAGCACGGTGAAACCCATGACCAGCATCACGTCGGAAGGGCTGACACTGCCCTTGTAAGCCTGACCCAGGGTGCGGATCAGCATCATGGTCATCACCACAGTGATCAGAACCACGGCCGTCGCACCAAAGCTGCGGGCCAGCTCTTTGCGTATGGATGAATCGAATAACATTGGCTAAAAGGAAAACACCGATTATGAACTTTGAACTGAAGGCTCTGACCGCTGCCGCTGCAGCGCGCGAAAAATGTGATTTGCTGTTGGTGCTTGTTTCTGAACAGGCAGCATCGGGCACATTCGGCAGCGACGCCATCGGAGCCATGGTGGCTCATGCGGTGAAGCAGGGTGATTTTGCCCTGTCTTGCGGCAAGCAATTGCCTTTGTACCAAGTGCCCGCCATTGCCGCACGTCGTGTGGTGCTGCTGGGCGTGGGAGCTGGTACTCCCAAGGACGTGCGCAATGCCTTGGCTGGCTGCGGCGCGGTGCTCAAGACCGAAGGCATTGCCAAGGCTGTTGTGAGCTTTGCCTTTGATGCCGATGCCCAGGCTGTAGCGGCTGCCGTGCAGGCGGTTGCCGATGCGACCTACCTCTATACCCACACCAAATCCCAGGCCAAGCCCGTTGCGCTGACCAAGCTCGTGCTGGGCGTATCGTCCAAGACGGCTGCTGTTACCGCTGCTTTCAATACCGCAGTGGCGCAGCAGGAGGGCGTGGCCATGGCCCGCGAATGGGCCAACCGCCCGGCCAACCATGCAACGCCCACCATGCTGGCCAATGCTGCCAAGAGCATTGCCAAGGCAGCACGCATGAGCTGCAAGATTCACGGCCCTGCCGATGTGGCCAAGCTGGGCATGGGTGCTTTCATGGCGGTGGCCCAGGGCTCGCGCGAACCCCTGCGCTTCATCGAATTGCACTACAACGGTGCTGCCAAGAGCGTGGCCCCCATCGTGCTGGTGGGCAAGGGCATCACTTTTGACACCGGCGGCATATCGCTCAAGCCTGCAGCCGAGATGGACGAGATGAAGTTCGACATGGGCGGTGCTGCCAGCGTGCTGGGCGTGTTCCAGGCGCTGGCCAAGCTGCAGCCGGCCATCAATGTCGTGGGCCTGATTCCTGCATGCGAGAACATGCCCGACGGTGCAGCCATCAAGCCCGGCGATGTGGTGACCAGCATGAGCGGTCAGACCATCGAGATACTCAACACGGACGCAGAAGGTCGCCTGGTGCTGTGCGATGTGCTGCATTACGCAGCGCGTTTCAAGCCCTCTGCGCTGGTCGATATGGCCACGCTGACTGGCGCTTGCGTGATCGCCCTGGGCGGTTTGCGCAGCGGCCTGTTCTCGACCAGCGACGAGCTGGCAGCCGCGTTGCAGGCCGCTGGCGATGTTGCGCTTGATCCTTGCTGGCGCATGCCTCTGGACGAGGAGTACGCCGATGGTCTCAAGAGCAATTTTGCGGACATGGGCAACGTGGCAGGGCGCGCCGCAGGTGCGGTGACGGCCGCCAAGTTCCTGCAGAAATTTGTGGGCGATATTCCCTGGGCGCATCTGGATATCGCCGGTACTGCCTGGAAGAGCGGTGCTGCCAAGGGAGCTACGGGTCGCCCCGTAGGCCTGCTGGTGCAATATCTGCTGGGTCAGGAAGGCCGGGTTGCCGCTGCAGCAGCGACTGCTGCCAGGACCCCGGTGGCTCGCAAGAGTGCTGCCAAACCTGCGGCTTCGCGCCGCACGCCTGTGACTGCCAAGGCTTCGGCTTAAGAAAAGTCGGCAGATGCGGCCTGGTTTCAGGCCGCATCTGCCGCCAAGAGTTGTGACAGAAATTGCCTTTCATTTCAATGCACCAGACAAGCTGGGCTATGTGTGCCGATTCGCACGCAAGGCTCTGCGTCATGGTGCGCGTATCGTGGTTCTGGGGGATGGAGCTGCGCTGAGCCGGCTTTCGCCCCGTTTGTGGAGCGTGTCGGCCACGGATTTTCTCGCGCATGCTTGCGAGTCGGATGGAGCGCGGATGCTTGCTGCTTCTCCCGTCATCCTGGCCGAACACCTGCAGGACTTGCCTCATTACGATGTCCTGGTCAATCTCACGCCGCAGGTGCCGTCGGGGTTTGAGCGCTTCGCGCGCGTGGTGGAAATCGTTTCTTCCGGCGATGAGATGGATCGCCAGGATGCGCGTGCCCGCTGGCGCGACTATGCAGCGCGTGGTTTTTCCATCGTCCGGCACGATCTGAATCTCAAGGGCTAGGTCATGAACTCCTCATCCAAAGTTCCGCCACGCTTCGTCCCCACCCTGACCGAGGTGGTTCAGCCCGAAGCTGCCGCGCTTGAAGACACTGCGGACAGCGCTCAGTCGGCGCCACCGGAGCAGTCTCAGGGAGCTGCGCAGCAGGTGCTAGGCCCGCGGACGCTGGGAGACAGCGTTGTCCCTCTGGCGAGGCCGTCGTTTCACACCTCATGGCTGGCGGACGGTCTCTACGGCCGCGGCCGGCCTGCAGGTATTCCGCATCAACTGCCCCCTTTGCCGGAATCCTTGCCGCCGCAGCAGTCATTTGCGCAGAGCATGGCTGGGGAGGTGGTAGAAGCAATATCGGCCAGGCAGGTGGAGCCTGAGACTGAGTTGGTAACTGCCGAACTCGTGGAGGCATGTCCGCTCGCAGACCAGGCGGAGCAGCCATCCGTTACGGACGCAGGCCAACCCCAGGATGAAGAACTTCAACCCGGGTCTGAGGCACTCGATGAGGAAGCGGCCGAGCCACTCGTCCAGGCGCAAGATGTGGAGCAGGCTGTTGAACCCGCCCCGGTCTTTGGTGCGGCCGGCCTGCAGCAGGCACTGGATGCGCACGGTGCCGTGGTGACCGAAGAGTATCTGGTCCACAGACTCATGCAGCGGGTGGATCTGGTTCTGGAGCAGAAGCTCAAGGAAGCGATAGCGCAGGTTGTGGAAGCACAGACCCGATCCATGGTGCTGCGCCTGCGTGAAGAAGTGGAGACAGTGGTGCGTCAATCGGTCTACGAAGCCGTGGAGGCCGAGCTTGCACAGCAGACCCGGCAATAGCCGATAGCCGCTGGCCGCGGCATCCCAGCCTAGCGGTTCAGTCGCAGCGGACCGTTGAAAACCTCGGGGTTCAGAATATTGCTGGGCTGGCCGTTGGCAAAGTTCACCACGTTCTCGAACGCCGCGCGGAAATACAGCTCATAGCTGTCCTGTTCCACATAGCCGATATGGGGTGTGCATATGCAGTTCTCCAGCCTCAGCAAGGCATGGCCTTGCAGTATCGGCTCGCTTTCGAAGACATCGATGGCGGCCAGGCCGGGGCGGCCGCGGTTCAGGGCGCAGAGCAAGGCTTCGGGCTCCACCAGCTCGGCGCGCGAGGTGTTGACGAACAGGGCGGTCGGTTTCATCCGCGCCAGATCCTGTGCCGTCACGATGCCCCGCGTCGCGTCGTGCAGGCGCAGATGCAGCGACAACACATCGCATTGCTCGAAAAAGGCTTCCTTGGAGGGGGCGCTCAGATAGCCGTCGGCCTCGGCCTTGCGGCGCGAGGCTTCGCTGCCCCAGACGCAGACCTGCATGCCGAAAGCCTTGCCGTAGCCCGCCAGCAGCTGCCCGATGCGGCCATAACCCCAGATGCCCAGCATGCGTCCGCGCAGCACGCTGCCCAGCCCGAAGTTGGGCGGCATGGATGCCGCCTTGAGTCCCGACTGTTGCCAGGCACCATGTTTGAGATTGGCGATGTACTGCGGCAGGCGACGCATGGCCGACATGATCAGCGACCAGGTCAGCTCTGCCGGCGCAATCGGAGAGCCCACGCCTTCCGCGATCGCCACGCCACGCTCGCTGCAGGCCTGCACATCGATATGGGCACCCGCCTTGCCCGTCTGGGCAATCAGCTTGAGCCGGGGCAGTTTATCGAGCAACTGGCGCGAGATCTGGGTGCGCTCGCGAATCAGGACGATGACATCCGCATCGCGCAGCCGGACTGATAGCTGTCCCACACCCTTGATGGTGTTGGTGTAGACCTTGGCGTTGAAGGCATCGAGCAGCTTTGCGCAATCGAGCTTGCGAACCGCGTCTTGGTAATCGTCCAGGATAACGATGTTCACCACTGGCATCCTTAAGTAAGTGGCTGAGTTTATTGAATGAAATTCAATGCGATCAAAGGCTTAGGATTGCTCTCGTGAAAACTTACGCCAAATCGACGCCACCAGATTCCCTGCGTGCACACCCTACACACACCAGAGCTTAGCTCAGGTTTGGCACCGGTTTTGAAAGCTAGGCTGACGCATGGCATTTGCAGGCGCTTGATGACCATGTCCCAAGAAGCTCTGGGTTGCGAATGTCATTGTGATCCAGGCCGGAGACGGTCAGTGGCTTGCAGTGGCTGTGACCGGCAAAACTGGGGTTTACCGGTATGTCCGAGCTGGTACGCAGACGACCGGTGCGTCAGCGCATCGAGGCGACACGATCCGCAAATGCCGGGCTGCCGGGCACTCGTGGCATCTGCGGCTTGGCTGCTTCAGCACCGACCGTTCGAGCCTGTCCGATGTGCAGCAGCTTTGTAATATCTTCTGCCTGATTCAGAGGCCAAAGGTTTGCGCCTCCGGTCTGTTGACCAGGCGGTCATTTTCGGTGTGCTGCCAAATGCAAACCGGTTCGCAAACCGGTCCATATGGGTAAAAAGTTTGTCAAGCATTTCATATATGTCCAATCATTAACATCTCTGCCGGCCGCTTGCTCAATACCGGCGCGGATATCGATGACTGTGCGGGTGTCAGGGGCGGTCAGAAAATAATGTGTCGCAGCGTTCCCAATCAAGGTGAGAATGTGGCGATGGAGAAGAATAGTTATATTTCGTCACTTTCTGATTCTCGCCTGGATACCCAACCGCAACTGCTTGAGGTGGCTGTGGCCCAGGCATTTAATGCCGTGGTGATAACCGATGCCGAAATGGCTGGCGGTGGCCCGTTCATTAGCTATTGCAACAAGGCATTTACCAGCATGACCGGTTACGCCACAGAGGAGCTGCTGGGCCGGTCTCCGCGTATATTGCAGGGCCCCGAGACGGATCAGCAGGTGATTGAGCAATTGCGCCAATGCCTTGCCGAGGGTCGTTTTTTTCAAGGTAGCGCAGTCAACTACCGCAAGGATGGAACGCCATACCATGTGTCCTGGAATATCTCTGCCGTGCGGGATGTAGACGGGAAGATCACGCATTTTGTATCCGTGCAGCAGGATGTGACGCGGCAGGTGGAAAGCGAAAGGCAGCGGGATTTGATGATCCAGGCATTGAACTCGGCCAATGCGCCGGTATTCATTACCGATCGCAATGGCTATCTCGTGTTTGTCAATCATGCTTTTGAGCATCAGACGGGTTATTGCGCAGCCGAAGTAATGGGCCGCACGCCGGCCATGCTGCAGTCCGGCTCACATACGGCACAGTTTTATGCCGAGTTGCGCGACGCCTTGGTGCGCGGGGAAAACTTCAGCCGGACTTTCATCAATCGGCGCAAGGATGGCGAGCTCTACCATGCTGCCCAGAGCATTTCGGCGCTGCGCGATGCCAGGCACCGGATAACGCACTATGTGAGCATTTCCAAAGACATCAGCGACCTGGTTCAGCGTGAACAGGAACTGCTGGTACGGGCCTACCGGGATGATCTGACCGGCTTGCCCAACCGCAGTGCCGGAAGTTATGAGCTGGAAAATTGCCAGCGAATTGCCGAGCGTCAAGGCGTTCCCTATGCACTGATCATGTGCGACGTCGATCTGTTCAAGCAGGTCAACGATCAGTTCGGCCATGAGGCCGGCGACCAGGTTCTGCAGCAGATCGCAAAAGTCCTCAGGAGCACCGTACGGTCTTCGGAGCATGTTGCGCGCTGGGGTGGCGAGGAGTTCCTGATCATCGTACCGGGCGTCGGCCTGCAGGCGGCCCTGGAGCTGGCCGAGCGGCTGCGCCGCAGCATCGCATCGCACAGCTACGCGGCGGCAGGAACCATCACCATGTCGTTCGGCGTGGGCAGCTGGCAGGCCGGTGAAGCCTCTGCGCAACTGCTGCGCCGCACCGACATGGCCTTGTACCGGGCCAAGAGTTCGGGCCGCAATCAGGTCCGGAGGGCTCGCTATCCGGGCCGGGGCGACGAACTCGAGCGCAGCAGGGATGGCTCTCGTGACGCCTGGCCCGTCCCGCGCACCGGAGCCGGTAACTGATATTTGTCGGGAAATCGATTTCTCGGCTTTTGGACACTTGCTAACATCGCCCCGAATTCAACAGTCCACTGATCAAACGGACTCCTTCTTCCTAACCTCAGAGCATGGGTAGCCACCAATGTGTAGCCGCGCGAATGAGCTTTACTGATCGGCTGATTCATGCCTAGCAATTTGCAGCTGTACTTGTTGGTCGCGCCGGTATGCATAACGGCACTGGGCGCACTCATGGCTTTTTGCTGGCTTGCACAGCGCCGCTCAGTGTTTCTGCTCTCGACGGCTTGTGGGTTGACACTTACGGGGCTTGCCTTGGGTTGGCAGTGCTTGACACCTCACGGACAACTGGTTCGGTGGGCTGTTTACACCGGGCCCATTTATCTGCTTGGTGCCTGGCTCTGTACCTGGGGCGTCGCTCAAAAGTTTTCCGTCTCCTCATATCCCAAGATCTCGGCCCTGGTATCGATCATCGTGGTTGCTGCTCTTTACGAGTACAGCATCGTGCAGGACAACATTGCTGCGCGCGTGCTCTGGCTGAACACAGGGCTTGGCATCATTCACTTCATACCGTTTCCTGCCATTGCGCTAAAAAAAGTCAGACGTGACGGGCTGGAAAAGCTGCTTTACCGGTCCTATGGGGCCTTTGCGATCTATACAGTGCTCAGGCCCATCATGGTGCTGTTTCTGGGATTCACTGAGCTCCAGGACATGCTCAGCTCCATTTACTGGTTGGTCACCATGCTGGGCTCGCTATTGTTCAGCCTGGTGTTCTCGGGCCTCATGCTCATCGTTTCGATGAGGGATGCAATGGCCACACTCAGAGACGAGCGCAATCACGACATGCTGACTCGCGTGTTGAATCGTCGCGGCTTCTGGGAGCTTGCAGACCCGCTGGCCCGGGATCGAAAAGCGCAACCGCTTTCCATCGTGGTGGCGGATCTGGATCACTTCAAGCGGGTCAACGACAACTGGGGGCACGAATATGGAGACGGAGTACTCAAGGCCGTCGCGGAAGTCATACAGGCAAGTGTCCGTGGAACCGACCTGGTGGCTCGCTTTGGAGGCGAAGAATTTGTGCTGCTGTTGACCCATGCCGACATTGAGACTGCACAACGTGTGGCGCAGCGTATTCGTGCCGGAGCGGTCGAGATCATTGCGCCATTGCCCGATGGTCAGCGCGTGACCTTGAGCATGGGTGTCGTTGTCAGTCCATTCGGCAGCGATCTGCGCGAAGCCCTAATGAGGGCTGACCAGCAACTCTACAAGGCCAAGGAGCTTGGGCGCGATCAGGTCGTCGTGCATGGACCCGGAGACGTCGCGGCAGCGGCGTGAGATACCGGATGCACTCAGCTCTTCTTGCTGAAGAGTGACGGCCGCTCGGCGGACTGCGCTGCATCGCGCATAAATGGCGGCACGGACAGTACAAGCAAAAGAGCGGCCAGCGGAACCACGCAGATGAAGCCGATATGCTTGAAGCCCAGTGCACCGGTAATGCCGCCCAGCACAAACATCAAGATCAGCCCTGCGGACACCTTCATACGGCGCCAGTCATGACGAACCAGGGGCGACAGTTGCAGGCCGGCATTGGCGTGGCGCTTCCAGAAGAACATCTTGCCCAGTTCCATGCCCAGATCCGTGAAATTGCCGGTCATGTGCGTGGTGCGAGTGCTGCCGCCGGATGTCTTGGAACCCACGGCATTCTGCAAACCCATCATGAAGGACAGCAGCAGCACGGTCAGCGGCACTGCGAAGGGAGTGTTCCAGGTCAAGGTGACTGTGCCCATCAGGCCGAAGGCAATCAGCATGACGGCCTCCAGCATCAGTGGCAGGGCATAGACGCTGTACAGATGGCGTTTGCGCCCCCAGTTCACCAGCAACGCGCAGACGGCCGCGCCTGTTGTAAAGGCGATGATGGCACCAAGCGCATTCAGCAGCAGCTTGGCGTTCTCAAGCACCAGGCCGTCAGCCAGTTGAGAGGCAAAGCCCGTCATGTGCGAGGTATACATCCGCAGCACAAGAAAGCCGCCAGCGTTGACCGCACCTGCGTTAAAGGCCAGCAGCAGACCCAGGGCGATATTGGTGGACGGCGTGCGATGCCGGTTGGTGAGATGGCGAAGTCTGCGCATCAAGGATTCCACTGACAAAAGTGCACCCATGACGGGGTGCATCAATGCTGGCAAATTGGTTTGCCAGCGACCATACAGGAATCATTGTGGGCCAACTTGGATACGTGAGCTGCCCGGTGCGTGATGGCATTGGTCAGCGAATTCACCGGCTTACATCAGCAATGCCATGGGGTGGTCTGCCGGTAAGGTGTGTTCAAAGCTGATGTCTGGGTAAGTGCGGCCTTCCACATGAACGCGGTCTCGGCCAGCATTTTTGGCACTGTACAGCAACTGGTCGGCTTGCCTCAGTGCACCTTCAAGCTGGTCGGCATTGCTGATTGAAGTGATGCCAAAGCTCAGCGTCAGGGCTGGCCCTTTCGGCAATAGCTCCTGGTCATTTCTCAACTCCAGGCCAATGCGCTTGGCGACTTGCTCGGCACCTTGCAAATCGATCTTTGTCAGCAGAACCATAAACTCTTCACCGCCGAAGCGTGCAACCAGATCATTGCTGCGCACATTGTGCTGCATCGCTCTGGCGACAAGCTGCAAGACCTCGTCACCTTTGTCATGCCCCCAGTTGTCGTTGATGCGTTTGAAATGATCAATATCGCTGGCCAGAAGCGCCATGGGATATAGGCGTTGGTCGGCCAGGCGATGCTGTGCGGCTTCACTGAATGCGCGGCGATTCAGTATCTGGGTCAGAGCATCCAGGTCGCGTTCAGTGCGCAGTTGACGGACTGTGTCCCTGATGGTGACTGCACAGACTAAAACCGTGAAGAGCAATGCAAAAAGCAAAATACTCATCAGCGTTGTCAGCCAATAGGTTGAGTTGGCATCCATGGCATCGCCGAGACCGTTATGCGCGAAAGTCGCGACCAGCGTCGGGCGCAGCATGGTAAAGACGGCATAAAACATATAGGACCACAGCAAAATCCTATCCAGCCAGTCGTTGGTGAGGCCTCGTTTGAGGACTGCCGGCACTGGCAGCAAGAGCATCAGAGCTACGCCTATACCGAATGTGTGCAGCCTACCCACCTGGTTCTGTGCCACGTTGGCGAAATAGTAGAGCGAGGCCAGCGTCGCGGCACACAAGACAAGGGCTGCAAGCGGATATGTGGGTACACACCGACGCTCTGAAAAGCTCTTGGAAAAACACCAAGCTCCCGCCAGAAACAGTGCGTTGACGAGAACCACATAGTGATTGAGGACTTCAAACTTCAGCACGCTGCGAATGCTGATGGACATTGCGGTTAGCAGGAAAGAGGCGCACAGCCAGAGTAGAAAGCGTTGCTTGGGCTGGGTCGCCCAGCACACTCCCAGCAGGCCGGCCAGGAAGAGCAGGGACAGAGATGGCATCAACACAAAGATGTGGTCGTTGCTCGTATGCATACACACAGCCCTTCTGCTAGTGATCACCAACAGACAGGCCAGACTGGCCATATCTCTAGTCAAATCTAAATGCCAAGGCGGCCATTAATGTGTCAGCCGCTCATCTTCCGGATCACAAATTAACAACTTCTTGCGATTTCTGACAGTTCACTTTTCCTCTTTTGGAGGTGAAATAACTAAAAGTGACATTGGCTGACAGAGTGCCGCCAACATCGTCGGTGCCAACCCTTAGCCCATATGTATGAAGGAGATGAGAGATTGATGTGAGTCAGGATTTTTTGCGGCTCAATGAAAAAGGCGGCATTTGCTACATTGAGCCCATGAAAAAAGCACTTGGAACCACCAGCGCAGTACTTTCTGCACTGGCCATCAGCGGTTGTGCCCAGACTCAGTCCGCTGCGCCTGTGATCGGCATGGCCAACCCCGCATCGGTGTACTGCGCCAAGCTGGGCGGCAAGACCCGCATCGAGAAGACCACTGCCGGAGAGCGCGGCATCTGCGTGCTGCCCAACGGCACGGAAATCGACGAGTGGGAGCTGTTCCGCCGCGACCACCCTGCAAAGTAACCGAGCCGTAGTCCTAACATCAGCGGGCTCAAGTGCTAGTAGGTTCTTGGTGCACGGCGGATGACTCGGGCATTTACCTCGCTGAGGCCAAGGGGGCGGCGCGACCCATCGTGCCTCCGTGAATGGCAGACAAAAAAGCCCATACGGCGCAGGCTGGGTGGGCGGGGTCTGGACAGTTCAGCCAGCTTTATCAATGGCTAAGGCATTGGCTGTGCCCAAAATAGTCAGCACCGCGCCGTCTTGGGGCTGCGCAAAGAAGTCATACCGTTCTTGCTGCAGCTGCATTCGATCTGCTTGCTGTATGCAAATCTGAAAAATCTGTGCGAACTTGTGGCGCTTTAGATGGGCCGCGTAGGCACCACGTATGTCAAAGCATGCTTTTTGCTGTCAGCCGTGAATTGGGCGGCGCAGACAGTGCCGTGCCGCATGCAGCAATTGGTAACTGATAAGTGCTCCTGGCAATGCCATGCGAATGACGTAGTGATAAGTTTTTTCATCTGTCCTTCGGCTCACCAGCTATACCTGAAGAATTCCTTGGGGCTCGAGGTGCAGCTCTTATGAAGGAGAAAATCATGGCCACTCCAGTCAGCGTTGAGAAGCTAGAAGTCAGGTCACACAGCGAGCCTGATGAACTTCGCACACCTAGCAAAACTCGCGTGGAGCTCGTAAAGCTTCAGGGCTACACGATTGGACGGTTCAACTTTGAGCCCGGATGGCGCTGGTCCGAATGCATCAAGCCCGTGGTGAAGACTGAATACTGCCAGCTCTCGCATGTGGGGCACGTCGTTTCGGGAAAGCTCACCGTTCAAATGCAGGACGGCTCTCAGAAAATGCTCAGCGCAGGCGAGTCCTACGCCATCCCACCCGGGCACGATGCCTGGGTCGAAGGGACTGAACCCTTTGTCGGCCTTGAGGTGCTGAGTGCAGAGGTCTACGCAAAACCTTCCGAGTAACGCTCGCGCAAGTGCTTGCGGGCTTGCCATAGCAGATTGAGGTAGCGGTAGTACATGCCAACCACTTGGCAAAAAAGCCTGCTAGGTCTGGAACCTTGCGGGCTTTTGTCTGCTTGGCGGGCGCTTCCGAGCTTCTGAATTGGCGATTGCGTTGCGCCCGCCCTATCTGCATTTGAAGGTGTGCTGCAGCTGATGGCATCGTCTGGATTGAACTAGCAGTCTTGCTTTCCATAGCAGGCAGCAGCCGGCTGTGTTGGCTGTCGTGGTGCTGGAGCTGTTGCCGTTGCCGTACGGTGTCGATGGGGCATGGGCTGTTCGCGGGGGGCAGCGGGACGGTAGATCAGGGCTTTTCACGCAGGCACTGGACGGTGTGGGCGTCCAGCCATTCGGCGTGCATGCCCGGGCAGGCGAACTCGTCGCGCACGGATTTGGTGAGGGTGGTGGGTTCGTCTGCCTGGGCGTTGGGGGTGGCAAGCCACAGTACGCCCATGAAGATGGCGGCGACGAGGATCAGGGATTCGATGATCTTTTCCATGATATTTCTCCGGTCTGGCGCTTGTCAGGAAAACGCCTATGGTTATCAAAATCGATGAGGTCGACCGTTCACAGCGGCCAGGCTTCCGGGGTGGTGGCAATGACGACCGCCACGCCGATGAGGCAAAAGATACCCAGGAGGCTGAGGCTCCATTGCGCGGCGGTCAGTAGCTTTGTTCCAAGGCCGGGGCGATCAAGAGCAGGACTGTCAGGAGCAGCGCGAGCAGGGCGGTGGGGATGTGTGGCCATTTCACAGGCCTCCCTTCTCGCGCAGGCGCTGCACGAGGTCTTCATCAACGGGTTGAGGAACGGTGCTGTACAGCATGGAGTCTCCTTTTGGCGAGAAGCAGGCCCGCTGGATGGGCGGGGTCGGATAAAAAAGACCAGCGCTCTTGAGAGCAGGTGAAACCAACAAAGGTATGGTGGAGTGAATGCGCTTCGCGCTCTGGCGCAGCAAGCTGTTGCCTTGAATTTTACTGTTATTTTTATCAGTGCTGTTCATTTGTACAGTAGTTTAAATTTCCCCTGTACAGCGCGTCAACAGACATCGACCTCATGTGTTGCGTGGCTGCACTGAGCGTCTACCGGCAAAGAAAAAGCCCACCGGCGTTGGCTGGTGGGCTTGCGTGTAAAGGCCGATGCCTTGCGGCGTGCCTGGGGAAGCAGAGGGAGGGTAGAGAACCTCAGGCTCGGCAGAAAGCAATGGATATCATCACCATCTGGTGTGACCGCTCAGACCGCAGCTCACGGCTTGTGCACCACGGTATTGGTAAAGCGTATTTCAGGCCTCGATTTTGAGCAATACCTTGTACCGGGAACCATCACACCAGATGGCCCCGCTTGACCCTGCGGGGAGAGGTCGCGCTTAAGGCCCGCGGGGCCAGGAGGCTACATTTGAAAATCTCCGCGCAAAAAAAAGCCGACCGCGAGGTGGGCTGAACTCCAACTGGTTGGTGGCCGGCGCCGACCGGCCTGCGGTTCTTCTTGAGTTTGGGCACTAGCGCATGTGTGGTTGCGTGCCGGAGTTAGACAAAGGGCACACCGTAGTGGTCATAAACACGGCGGCCATAGTCGTCGGTGTATTCGGGCAATCTTCCTCCCTCGTAGTGAGGGGCGTTTTCAAGCCGCTCCTTGGTGACGGAAACCACGTACCCGCCTTGGCTGGGCTCGTATTTGAGGCTATCCCACGGCAGTGGGTAGAGATCTGAGCCTATGCCCAGGAAACCGCCAAACTGCATCACTGCATATCGAATCTTGCCGGTGAGCTTGTCGATCATCAGTGACTCGATAGCTCCCAGCTTGTCGCCGTTGGGGTTGTAGACGTTGGTGCCGTTGACACGATCGGATGAGATGACAGGTGAGGCTAATTGCATTCCTGCTCCTTTCTTTGCGTGGTACAGAACAACGCTGGTAAGCTGGGCCAGCGCTGAGGCGCTCCCTTTCACTGCTGAGGCGTTTTGTGCTGCTGCCCAGGCTGCTGTTGCTGAGCAGGGTTCTTCTGCTGTCCCGGGGTTTGCTGTTGCTGCTGGCCGGGCTGGCTGGTGCTCTGGCCTGGTTGGCGTTGCCCAGGGCTTTGCTGCTGCTGTTGCTTGTCCTGTTGGCTGGGGCTGTGCTGCTGGTTCGCTTGTTGCGTCATTTCCTTCACTCCTTCAGGTTGGTGACCAGCAAACCGGGTTGGCTTGCTGTGGGTGCATGGTCGCCGAGCCATGGAAAACCCTTCTGTAGGAGAACGTGGCGCAACGCTGAATTTTGTGAGTTCACGGCCATTACGTAGCATTTGGTTTACGTTTGAGGCGGAACTCTCGATATTCCTCACAGTATTCATCAGGACAGGCAGCAGGATATGGTGGGTTCCGGGCCCATTCAGGGTTGCGGTTTCTGCTGCCCTGGTGCAAGTCGTTCCAACCGCAGTACCCTGGATCGGGTCCACCGGCTGGCCTTATGCTTTGGTGGAGGGCGCTGCGGTGATTCCAGTCAGCCTAGCCACTTTGCCCTTGTCCGCATTCGGCAGGCCCATTGGCTTTTCTCAGAGCTAGCTGTTTTGATAGCTTCCGGCGTTTGGTGGATAAGCGCTGGAGGCTTATTTGATCCAGATTCCTGAGTGCGGAGAAAAGCCCCTGCAGCTACTGGTTGGCAGGGGTTTTTCTGTTCAGGCCAGGCAGTTCAGGTCGTAGCCCACCATGAAGAGTGAAGCTTCCATGGCGCGCATGCGATCGGGCTGGCCTGAAAACAGGCTGGGGGTCTTGCGCAGGGTTTCGGCCATTACCCAGGCCAGCCGTACCTTGGCGCCAGCCCAGCGCTGGGGCGTGCTTTGGCTGGTGTAGAGCAGGGTGCCCGGCGACGGTGGCTGGTCAAACAGGCAAGCCAGTTTGTGCTGGGGCTTCTGGCTGCCGCCGGCCAGAGGGAAGCTCAGCGTATCGGGCAGGTGGCGCGTGCCGCTACTGCGGCGCCAAAACTCCACCAGTGCAGCCGCTGCAGCACTGACCCGCGAGTCATAGATGGGCAAGCCTTCTGCCGAATAAAAGGCGTGCACCTTGGTGAGCATGGAGTTCATGAGCTGCACTGTCGGAAAGCCAGTGCGCAGGCTGGCCGAGCCAAGCGCCATCTCCTGATGGGTCTGGGCAATGTAGTGGCTGATATTCGTGCCAAGGCCCACAAGAAAGGGCCGCGCGCCTTCCTTGGGGTTGCGCTCGCCGCCCCAGTCCAGCACATCGCTACAGGCGGCCAGGGTGGCTGTCGCATCGTTGGCCTGCACGGCGGTGCGCAGCTTGGCAGAAAGAGCGCTTGTCTTGATGCACGACTCGGCCCAGTCGCCCGTTGCCAGGCCGGTCGCCCGCCAGCGGTAGTGGCGAGGTACCAGATCGGCAAAACGGGTGGTGGCTGTCAAACCCTTGGGTACGTAGCTGGAAGAGCGAATGTTCAACTGAATCTGTCGCTGGGGGAGTGTGGCTGCAAGCCAGTCGGTAAAGCCTATGACTTCGGGCTGCTGCAGAAATTCGGTGCGATTCATTGATGCCTCGTGGCCTGTCGGATTTCTTGTTTTGCTCAGTTGGTGCGGTTTTGACATTGTCGCCCGGCAAGGGAGGCTGGCGGAGCAAGCAAAGGCAGACTGCTGCAATGAGTGCACACGCCCCAGGTTTATGCTGTGGTGGTGTTGCGAGCGCTTTTTCAGGCTCAGACTCCTCATGTGGTTGAGGAGACTCCATGCGCTGAAACTGAGTGAGATCGCGCACCAGTTAATCCAGCGCTACTGAGGGCCTGACGCAGCCCGGTTCGCCCGCAGCGATTGCTGTATGTGGCATTGCAGACCGCTGGTCTGCCGGGCCGGGTATTGTCTATCCGCTGGCGGTGATCAGAACCTGAGCGTCGCTCCGACGATCGGGCCGCTCTGGCTGAAGTCCAGTCGCTTGCCATTGTCACGGTAGTCCACGCTCAGGTGGCGGTAGCCTATGGACACAAAAATGTTTTCCTTGACCTGGTAGTTCACCGAGGCATGAACCTGCCAGGTGAACTTCGAGCCCACATCCAGCCCGCCCATATCGGCATACAGCAAGCTCGACCAGCGCGGCGCAATGTCGTAGCGCCAGCGTGCGGCGACCACGGGGTCGACGAACGAGGTGTTGGACTGCGCGGACGCCACCCCTGGCACATTCACTTCGGCCTTGATCTGCCACAGGCGCAGGCCCGCCATCAGGTCGAAGCTCGACTGGGGGCTCAGCATCCAGTTGTGCCCGCCGGTCATAGTCAGCGAGGTCTGACGAATCTTGGCATTGGCACTCAGGCCCAGGGGCAGGGCGGCCTGGTCCGATGTAGCTGCGTAGCTGAAGTCGCCCTGCAGCACATATTGTCCCTTGCGTGCCGTGCCGTTCACAAAGGCTGCAGCGTCCAGGTCCTCCAGAATGTCCGAGAACGATTTGTTCACGCTCACCGTTGGCGCTCCTCTGAACGGGCGGACGCTGCCGTCCAGCCTCGTCAGCCATACATAGGGCGTGAGCTGATAGCGCCATGCATCGGCCGCCGCCTTGTCCTGCGCCCAGGCTGGCGTGCCGGCCAGCAGGCCCACGGCCAGCGCCGCCGCTGCCATGCCCGGAGTGGTGTTGATGTGCTGGGTCATTTGTCTCCCCTACAGCGTGTTCTTGTGTACCTTGCCGTCCTTCATGATCAGGCGCAGGTTCTGTTCCGGGTTGCTCAGGAAGTCCAGATTCACCGTCGGGTCGCCATCGGCCACCAAAAGATCGGCAAATGCGCCAGGGGCGATGCGGCCCAGCGGCTGGGGGTTGCGCTCGCCTGACAGGGCCAGCAGTTCGCCGTTGGTGCCCGTGGCCTGCTTCAGCAGCGTCATCGGGTCGTAAAAGCGCGTCAGCTTGGCCAGTTGCTTGCCTTGTGTGACAGTGCCCTTGGGGCTGAACAGAATGTCCGTGCCCCAGCCCGTCTTGATGCCGTACTTCTGCGCCATCTCATAGGCGCGCACCGTGCCCTGGGCCACGCGCGACTGGCTCTCGCGGCGCACTGCATCGATGTGGGGGTTGGCGTCCTCGTCCTGCAAAAACGGTTGCAGGCTCCACCACACGCCCTCGTCGCGCATCATGCGCACGCTTTCCTCGTCGGCCAACTGGCCGTGTTCGATGCTCTTCACGCCCGCCTTGATGGCCCGCTTGATGCCTTTGGGCGTGTAAACATGCGCCATCACATAGGTGTTCCAGTCTGCGGCGGCTTCCACGCCGGCGCGCAGCTCCTTCTCGGTGAACTGGGTGCTGTCCAGCGGGTCGTACAGCGATGCCACGCCGCCGCCTGCCAGCATCTTGATTTGCGAGGCCCCCAGCATCAACTGCTCGCGCACGCGGCGCAGCACCTCGGCCTCGCCATCCGCAATCATGGCCACGCCGGTTTGCTCCACCATGCTCAGCGGCTCGTTCGCTGCACGCGGAATATCACTGCGAAGGCGGAAGTCGCCATGGCCCGAGGTCTGAGAAATCATCGCCCCGCTGGGATAGATGCGCGGGCCCGGGATCATGCCCTCGTCGATCGCGCGCTTGAGCGCAAAGGCGGGGCCGCCCGCGTCGCGCACCGAGGTAAAGCCGCGCATCAGCGTGCGCTGTGCCTCCTGCGCGGCGGAGATATACAGATAGCCCAGATCTGCCGTCATGGCCGTCATCTGCGGAATGGCTGCCAGCATGGTGTGCCAGTGCGTATCGATCATGCCCGGCATCACCAGCTTGCCCTGGCAGTCGATCACTTGCGCACCTTCCACCTTTTCGCCGGCAGAGGGCAGGGCGGCAATCAGCTTGCCCTGGATCAGCACCTGGACGCCTTGGCGCACCGACTTGCCCGTGCCGTCAAACAGGCGCAGATTGGTCAGCAACACGGGGCGGTCGGCCGGCCTGGCCGCCCCGCCCTCGCCTGTCTCGGCAGCATGCAGGGTCACAAATGGCGCCATCATGGCCGCCACCCCGCCCACAAACATGCGGCGCGACATATCGCTCATCACCCGCTCATGCAGCAACTGGCACACCACGCTGCCGCAGGTGCAGGCTCTCGGGCGAATCGGGCCGGTCTGCCACGCCAGGCCGGCAGCGGTTGCGATTGCGTGACTCATCTGCTTTTCCCTTTTTTCAAAATGAACAAGAGACGCCGCTGCCGGCGTGACAAATGGAACCAAAAGCTCACAATTTGATGCACCGATGCTACACGACGATCGGCCATGAAAAAGCGCCCCACCGCACGAGGGCGATGGGGCGTTGCTTGCATTATGAGAGCGGCCGGGAAGTGGCTGCGCTGCAGTCGAGCATGCTTAAACCGGGCGGTGCACCAGAACCGGAATGCTGCTGTTGACCAGTACGCGCTGGGTCTCGCTGCCCAGCAAAATGCCGGCAATGCCCTTGCGGCCGTGTGATGCCATGCAGATCAGATCGCAGTTACCCTCCTGCGCCTGCTTGATGATGGCCTGATTGATGGAGATATTCGTGACCCGCACCGTCTGGCAGGCCACGCCCTCGGTCTTGGCAATGTCCAGGGCAGCTTGCAACACCTGATCTGCTTCCTTCTGGGCGCTCTTGTCGAACTCTGCAGAGTTGTAGGCGATCAGCGCCTCGGCTCCGTAAATCATGGCTGCGTAATCCGGCATCACATAAAGCGCCGTCACCTGTGCGCCTTGTTCCTTAGCCAGTTGTATGCCCGCGCGCAGCGCGGCCTCAGAGAGCTTAGAGCCGTCCGTAGGAATCAAAATGTGCTTGAACATATCCAGCCTCCTTGCGCATAGGTGCGCGTCTTGTTGCCAAATCAATTCGATCGATCACCGAACTCATACTCACACTCCAGGGCTGCTAATGCAACACCGTGAAATGAGTATTCAGACGGTTTCCTGATGGAAATCAAATTCATGAGGTTGCAGGTAAAATCCGCCTCAAGCCCTTATCCATAAAGCGTTGGAAGCTATCAGAAGCAGACTGTCCGAAGGTCATGCGCAGCCTGCTCTGCGGCTGTTGCCGGTCGGCAGGCTGGACTGCCTCTCGCGGTGCTGGGAGCAGGCCGTTGCCAGTTTGGCCAGTTGGGCGTCGGTCGAGCCGATGATCTCGCCGTCGGCAATGCGCCATGGCAGGCTGTCGAAGGAGGCCTGCCTCAGCTCGATCACAATCGGCTGTATATGGCGCAGGGTGGGCGACCGTAATTCAGGTTCGGCAGGTGGCTGCTGTGCGCTCATCTATCGGCATCGCCCCGTATCAAGGTCTTGAACGCAGTGCGGTGCACTTGCGCCTCAGTCTTCGCGACCAGATTGAAGGTCAGCTCCATGCGCCGAATGCCGGCAGCCTGTTGCGAACGGCCTCCATGCGCTGAAAGGCATCTATATAAGCCGGTTTGAAGGCAAGCGCCTTCTTGCCTGTAAGGGCCATGGCCAGCAGCGTAAGGTCATCACGGACGATGCGGTAATCGGGGGAGTGTGCGCCCTGCGGATCCAGTGAATTCGGCCGGGGCGTGGAGTCCTTTGAGAGTGCTAATCAGATTTCAACTGCGGCCCTT
The DNA here is from genome assembly GCF_008121555.1 of Comamonas sp. Z1. Classification (NCBI taxonomy): domain Bacteria; kingdom Pseudomonadati; phylum Pseudomonadota; class Betaproteobacteria; order Burkholderiales; family Comamonadaceae; genus Comamonas; species Comamonas sp. Z1. Next base: position 234,501 of record NZ_VOQT01000003.1, on the reverse strand, counting down.
GCCGTTGGGTTGGGCGTGGGCTCGCCAATCTTGTGCAAGGTGTTGCGGTCGGTATGGGCAAAAGGCTCGCTCTGGCCGGGGATGGTCAGCGTGGTTTCCTGCTCGTACGACCAGGTGCCGTCCGAGTGCTTGGTGATGGTGATGGTATAGGCGTCGGTTCTGAAGGCGTGCTCCAGAAACGGGTTGCTGGAGATGCCGTTGACGGTGGAGCCGCGCTCGGCCCTGAGGGTGAAGCTGGTGGCGTCAGCCGTGGTCTTGCCCGTGGCCATGGCGGTCTGTCCGCGCGGGATGGTCAGGGTCTGGATGATGTTGCCGGTGGCAGGCTCCCACAGCCAGTAACCGACCTGGTCGTGAAAGGTTTCCACATCGTCGGGCTTGACGATGCGTGTGTGGTAGCGCAGGCCATAGAAGAGCTGTGGCCCGTTGGTTTGCGCATCGATGGGCTGGCACTCCATGTGCTCGATAAAGGCCTGCTTTTCGGGGCCGTCAGCCTTTGGGTTGATGTCCAGGCCGCGCTTGCCGATCCAGATACCGGCCATGCCGGTGAGGGGGCCGAGGTTGGCCAGGGTATTCACATCGGGCGTGGGCTCGGTGTAGATGTCTTTGGGAAAGTTTTCCATATTGTGTAACGGGCTTTCACTTTGAATCTGTTGAAGCCAGTTTACAAGCCATGGACTGAGGGGTTCTTGACGGCAGTCAAGCTGTCAGGTGCTTTCTTCGGTGGTGAGCGTAAAGCGTGCACTTTCGCCGCGCTGGGCGGCTTCACGCGTGAGGAAGATCAGCACGCGATAGCTGGCACCACGTTCGATGCGAAAGGTGCAGATGTTGTTGTTGGCCGAGCCTTGGCATAGAGGCTGGGCAGAGCCGTCCTTGAAGACGTTCATCTGACTGGACGGATTGTTGGTGTTGAGCGTGACGGTCATGCGCTGGAAGGGCCGCGTTTCGAGCCCGTATTGCACGATGCCGTTGCCCGTGATCTGGCCGCTGTAGGAGTTGGTGTAGCCGCCCGGGGTTGTAAAGGCGGCCTGCGCCATGGAGCTGCTGCTGAGATGTAGCGTCATGAGACTGAGCAGGGCAGCAGTTGCAAGCATCGGTTGGAAGCGGGTCATGCAACTCTCCTGAATGTGTTGGACAGGATGGCGCTCCTGGCGCAGCGACGGGTGTCTATGCCGACAGCCAATTCACCATCCTCCACCGCTGCGCCCTAGCGGCAGGAGACATTGCGCCAACTGAATTTGCCGTCGTTAAAGAACTCTGTCCATACCGACATGATGGGAGCCTGACGGTAAGAGAACGTAATCTGGTTAGGGATCTTTGGCCCTAGTGCGGCAGGCTGTCCATCCTTGTCGAAGACCTTGACGATGTAGAGCGTGACGCCTCCATCCTCGTCAGTGTGCAGGACTACCCGGTAGTCCTTGGTGAAGAGATCCCAGTCGAATTGCTTGGTCACATACGTGTGCAGACGGACAAAAGCGCGGTTCGCGTTCTTGGCGGCAGGATTAACTTTTCTCATGACGACACTCCCTGTTGCTCAACGACTTGCCGCAGGACCTGCGAGCTGACATTTCATTGCATTTGACTGATGTTGTATCAAGAGGATGTAAGGAAGTATGTAGGCACTTACAGATCGCGCTAATGGACAGAGCAGATCTGCTGTGTGAGCTTCTCTGAAGCGCTGGGGAGGTGCTTTGCCGGTGCCGCTGTCATCTTTTCTTGATGAAGTGGCCGTGCTAAGTAACTGAGTGAAAAGATAGATTTTTTTAATGAAATCTATTCTGAGCCGGCATGGGTTTGAACGTAAAAATTGCCTGATGATGACAATTTTGAGAGAGGCGCATTGAATTTCAGGATGACGATGCTCTGGCCTGAGTCAACGAAAGCAGGGCTGAATCGCCTTGCCTGAATTCCAACAGGCAAGTCATCGGTAGGTGCTCCCGAAATACTAGGCAATGCGGTGGCTGAGCAGCTGGCAAGCGTCCAAAAGCCAGCTTATCCAATCCTTGAGATATGTCACCGTGCAGGCTCAGAGTTCACCGTGGCTCTGGCAAGTCTCGCTCTGCCAGTTGTCTCTCAGGCCGGTCGTCAAGCAGTGTTAAACCCTGAACCTATTGGTGATGTAGATTTTGTTTCTGCTGCACTTTTCGGTAAATTGGGCGTAGGAAAATTCTGATTTTTGATGCGCAAGTGGCGATCTAGCCCTGTGCCCTACTGAATTCAAAAAAAGCCCATGTCCCACCACCTGCAATACACTTTTGCCTCCCGTCTAGATGCCTGGATCAGGCATATGAAGCTGGCCAAGCCTTGCCATACGCAGCAGATGGCTTATGAGTTGGTGATCGACAGCTGGGTGCAAACCAATGCAGAGCTTGGTGCTTCGCAGGAATTTTTGAAGGCCTTGCGCCGGCGTCGGCTGTGCGAGGAGCATGGCTGGCGGGGGGTGAATACGAGCGTTGCGCACTGGGATCTGGATGATGCACACACTGTGCGGATCTATCTGCACGAAGACGGCTCCATCGTGGTGCAGCAAATGGACTCGCAGAATCTCCAGATTCTGTTCACCTTGCCTGGGCATCGTGAGCGATTGGGAGAAGTATCGGAGCGATGTGCCTAGCAGCCAAAAAAATGCCCGCGCAAGGCGGGCAAGTTTTGGGGTCCTCTCGATCCGGTTCTGCAGCTCACACAGTCAATGCATTTGAATAGTTGGCAGAGGCGTTACTTTGGCCTCAATCGCCGTTTATCGCTCTTGCACTGTTGCTGACGCGTTTGAACGGTTGACAGGTTGCCCCATCGGGTGCGGCCAGCAGCTCCTGACTGGCTGGCCTGCATTTTGCAGCCATGACTTGCAAGTCGCTTGCCCATCTTGTACCGAGGCAAGCGTGCAAGATGCAGGACTGCTATTCGATATTTTTGGCTCCTTAATGTTTGCCGGTGGAGGCGGGCCGGTGTACCAGCACCGGGACATGGCTGTGCGTCAGGACGCGCTGGGTTTCGCTGCCCAGCAAAATTCCGCCTATGCCTTTGCGACCGTGTGAGGCCATGCAAATCAGATCGCACTGCAATTCCTGCGCCTGGTGAACAATGGCTTGGTAAACAGAGGCGTGGGTGACTCGCACAAAGTTGCAGGGTACGCCTTCAGGTCTGGCAATCTGGTCAACGAACTGCAAAGCCGCATCTGCATCGCTGTTGGCACTTCGCTCGAACTCTGTGCTGTTGTAAGTCAGCAGTGCGTCTGCGCCGTAGATGATGGCGCGGTAATCGGGCATGACATAAAGGCCGGTCACCTTGGCGCCTTGTTCACGCGCAAGCAGAACGCCAGCACGCACGGCAGCCTCTGACAGTTTGGTGCCATCGGTGGGAATGAGCAGGTGCTTGAACATGTTCAGCCTCCTGATGCCGGAAGATGTGCCTGAAAATCAATTTATTCCAATATTTCGAGCTGCGCAATGCCTAGTTCTTGAATGCAGCAGAGTTGTAGACAGGAGGTAAGACTCTGTAACGGGGTCGATCGCGTCGAGTTGTCTCATTCCTCGGGCGAAGGGGGAACGCGATTGAGGATTTCGCCAGTGGCCTCTATCTCGAACTGCTGTGGATTGAGCCAGTTGACCTCCTGATGATCGGCAGTTTCAAAGTAAATGGCAGACGGTCGTATGGAGACGCCATGCGGCATGTCGACCTCATCAAAACTCTGATAGACCAGAATCAGGCGCAGGTCTCCATTGGCGTCTTTGGCCTGTATGTGCTGCAAGAGCTTGCGGTAGGCACTCATAAGACGCCCTCATTGACATGTGTATATGAATGTTTCCACTGTCGAAGAGGTGCTGCAATACCCTGATCCGGGTATCCGTTCTGACGCATATTCGCGCCTGACAAGGAGTTTAGAAGGCTGCGAGGCTTGTGCGAAATGCGTTCCGGCGGACAGGCACAGGCAGAACATCAGCAAATAATTTACATAGCGATCCAGATCGTTCGGCGCCAATACGGAGGGCCTGCTCTGGCGACATCGAGTTTTTGCCTATGCACTGCTGGCAGAGTTGTCTGGCGCCATATCTGCCGGCCGATGGGCCAAGAGCGTTGAGGTGGCTTCCTGTTGGATGCAATGGAAGCTTTGTTGCATCGCCTGCAGGCCTATCGCGGGTCGGGCTCGGAGCTGCACGAGTGCAGGCAGTCAAACCTCACTGAGCTTTCAGACTTGCGGGGCTGCTTGCTCATGGAGTGCCATACGCTCCAGCGCGGCACAGACATCGGCCATGCGTCCGCAGATCAGCAGGCATTCGGGCTGACTGCGCGGCTCACGCTGCACGATCTTGAGAAGTCGTGGAGAAGCTGCTTGCCTAGACTCGTCGGTTATTGGCGATTGCAGCTCTGGTGTCGCTGCAAAGGCCTGAGGACAAAGCGTATTGCTGCCTAGACGACTGCGGCCGCGGTTGGCGCGCATGACAGGAATGCTGATCTGCTTCGCCTTTGGGCGATTGGTAGTGAAGGATACAGGTTCTGCAGCGGCTTCGCTTGCATCATCAGAGCAGAAGTTCGGGTTGAGCGACAGCGTGGCAGGCTGCCCTTTAAGGGTCAGGCGTGTCAAAGCCTGCAGTGATGTGGCGAATCCCATTTGGCAACTCCTCTTGATGACCTTGCGGCATGGATAAGGGCAGGATTGCGTTCTTCAGGCAAAGCTCCGCCCAGGGCGAAGCTCAACGGCTTCGCGCCTACCACCTGGGCTTGAGAGGGAAAGAGGCCCGGTGCCTCCGCTGCATAGGCGGAGGGACGCCGTCTGCCCGTTACATGAACATGCTGTTGCGGATAAGGCCTACGGCCAGGCCTTCGATGGCGAATGGCTCTTCAGGATCGACGTGAATGATCTTGTAGTCGGGGTTCTCGGGCAGCAGCTCGATGCCCTGAGGCGTGCGCTTGAAGCGTTTGACGGTCACGTCGTCACCGAGGCGGGCCACCACAATCTGGCCGTTGCGCGCTTCATGCGTAGCCTGTACCGCCAACAGGTCGCCGTCCATGATGCCCGCGTCACGCATGGACATTCCGCGGACCTTGAGCAGGTAATCGGGCTTGGCGGCAAACAGGCTGGGCTCGACCGAATAGCTCTGATCGATATGTTCCTGGGCCAGAATAGGCGAGCCGGCAGCGACGCGGCCGACCAGTGGAAGCACCAGCGGAGCTAGTGCCGTGAGCGGCAGCGCAAAGCTGGCACCGCGTGCCGCATTGATGGTGCGCACGGTATCGGCGCGCAGGCGAATGCCGCGCGATGTGCCGCTGACCAGATCTATGACGCCCTTGCGGGCCAGTGCCTGCAAATGCTCTTCTGCAGCATTGGCCGACTTGAAGCCAAAGGTGCTGGCAATCTCGGCCCGGGTAGGGGGCGCACCCGTGCGAGCGATGCTGGACTGGATGAGGTCCAGAATCTGCTGCTGGCGGGGAGTGAGCTTGGGGTGGTCCATGGGCATTCCTTGATCGATCGATGATGAATACTGTGTGTTCATCCAGTACCTGTATTTTTAATCAGTTTGAAGAGGACTGCAAGTGGAACCTGACAAAAATATCGTCATCCTGGGCACGGGCGGCACGATTGCCGGTGTCGCCGAGCAGGCGGGCACCAGTGTGGGCTACCGTGCGGCCCAACTGGGCGTGGCTCAGCTGCTGCAGGCCGTGCCGGACCTGGAGCGCGTTGCTTCTGCATCGCTGCAGGTGGAGCAGCTGGCGCAGCTGGACAGCAAGGATATGGATCACGCGACCTGGCATGCACTCGCGCTGCGATGTGCCGAGCTGCTCGCTCGTGATGACGTGAGCGGCATCGTGATCACCCATGGCACCGACACGCTGGAGGAAACCGCCTGGTTTCTGCAATGTGTTCTGCACCCGGCAAAGCCCGTGGTGCTGACCTGCGCCATGCGCCCGGCCACAGCCATTTCGGCTGACGGCCCCGGCAATCTGCGCGATGCCGTGGCCTGTGCGGCCGACATGCAGGCTGCTGGCCGCGGTGTGCTTGCCGTGGTGGCGGGCCGGGTGTTCAGTGCACGCCAGGTGCGCAAGGTGCATCCTTATCGTGTGGATGCCTTCGATGGCAGTGGTGCCGGCCCGCAGGGCTGGGTGGAAGAGGGGCGGCTGCGCTGGGCAACAGGCGGGCTGCCGGTCGTTGCGGCCAGCTCCACTGCAATCGCTTTACCGCCCGCAGATCACTGGCCCCTGGTGGAGCTGCTGCACAGTCATGCGGGCTGCAACAGTGCCGTAGCTCTGGCGGTGATGCAGGCCTGGTATGCGGCAGGCGTGCGTGCCGTGGTGGTGGTGGGCACGGGCAATGGCACACTCCATCAGGCATTGGGGTCAGCCCTGGACTGGGCGCAGGCGCAGGGCATGGCTTTGCGCATCACGACCCGGTGCGAGGAGGGGCAGGTGGTGCAGGCCGAGGGAGCGGGGGATGGCCGTGTGAGCAGCCTGCCGGCGGCCAAGGCCAGAATCAGCCTGATGCTGGAGCTGATGGGCTGGCCTCACGCATTGGATTGATGCTCTTGTTATGAGAGCTGCTAGCCCTCATTGATAAAGAGTATTTATGGTGTTTTGCTCTGAAATCCAATGAATGTAGCCGCGGGAAGCTATGAATATTGATGGCTCCAGCGCCATCCCTGGTACAGCTTTTCCGCACCGGACTGATGTCGGCCGGAAGGCCGGGAGCGCGAGCTTCAAAAACAAAAAAGGCCGGTGAAGACTCCGGCCTTTTTTGCCCAGAGATGCCTGGCCGCGAAAGTCGGCAAGGCTCCATGAGCGAGTGATCAGGGCGATCAGGAAGCCAGAGCGGCCAGAGCGCGTTCGGTGATTTCTTCCACGCTGCCTGTGCCGCTGATGGCGCGGTACTTGGGGGCCGCTGCTGCATCGGCCTTGGCCCAGTTGCTGTAGTAGTCCACCAGAGGACGTGTCTGGCTGCTGTAGACGTCCAGGCGCTTCTTGACGGTTTCTTCCTTGTCGTCTTCGCGCTGAACCAGGTCTTCACCGGTCACGTCGTCCTTGCCTTCCACCTTGGGAGGGTTGAACTTGACATGGTAGGTGCGGCCCGAGGCGGGGTGGCTGCGGCGGCCGCTCATGCGTTCGATGATGGCGTCGAAGGGCACGTCGATTTCCAGCACATAGTCCAGCTTCACGCCGGCGGCCTTCATGGCGTCGGCCTGGGGGATGGTGCGGGGGAAGCCGTCAAACAGGAAACCCTTGGCGCAGTCGGGCTGAGCAATGCGTTCCTTGACCAGGTTGATGATCAGATCGTCGCTGACCAGCTGGCCGGCGTCCATCACGGCCTTGGCTTGCAGACCCAGAGGGGTGCCAGCCTTGACGGCGGCGCGCAGCATGTCGCCCGTGGAGATTTGAGGGATACCGTACTTTTGGCAAATGAAGGCCGCCTGAGTGCCTTTGCCGGCGCCGGGTGCACCCAACAAAATCAGTTTCATGGAAATCCTTGAGGAGAGTAGAAATTCTTGCTGGCCCAGGCAGACGGGTGGTCGTCCGTAGTCCCCGGGCCGTATTTTTTCGCGGGCAAGGATAGCACGCACAAGACCAACACAGGCTTACACAATTCAGTCAAGGCTGTCACAAGTGCGGCCAATTGAAGGCATGTATCCGCTGCAAACGCGATTGCTGTAGTTGTAATCCAGGTGCCGAAGCCGTTACATATGCTATTCGGACTATGCGGAAAGTATAGCGATCAGCGCTTTCCTGGACTGGCCCAGGGCCCTTTGGGGTTGCTCTGGCCGACGGGGCTGCTGCCGGCTTGATGCCTGAGCAGCCCTGGAAGAAGACGGCCTGCGGACCGGTGTCGCCAAAGTGCGCAGGTCTTTTTCTCAAACAGCAAAAACAGCGCGCACGCGCTCCAGGTCTTCGGGCGTGTCGACGCCGGCACCCGGTGCATCGGGCGTAATATGCACGGCAATGCGGTGGCCGTGCCAGAGGGCGCGCAACTGCTCAAGCTGCTCCATGGCTTCGGTCGGTGCAGGTGCCAGTTGTGGGAATTCGCGCAGAAAACCGGCCTTGTAGCTATAGATGCCAATATGGCGCAGCGGTGTGAAACCTGTGTGACCGGCCCTGGGGGCAGCCGTCTGCCACCAGGCCTCATCGCCGTGGTCGCGCGAGAAAGGGATGGGCGCGCGGCTGAAATAGCTGGCCAGACCCTTGACGTCACAGACCACCTTCACCACATTCGGGTTGCGGTAATCCGTCAGGCTATCAATAGGATGGGCGGCCGTGCCCATGCTGGCTTCGGGGCGGGCCAGCAGCAGTTGCGCCACGGCCTCGATGAGCTTGGGGTCGATCAGCGGCTCGTCGCCCTGCACATTGACGACCACATCGTCACCGGACAGGCCCAGCTGCGCACAGGCTTCGGCCAGACGGTCGCTGCCGCTGGGATGATCCTTGCGGGTCAGGATGGCCTGGACGCCATGCCGGGCACAGGCCGCCACAATGCTCTCGTCGTCGGCCGCCACCACGCAGCGGGCTGCGCCGGCCAGAGCTGCGCGCTGGGCCACGCGCACCACCATCGGCAAGCCGGCAATATCGGCCAGGGGTTTGCCGGGCAGACGGGTCGAGGACAGTCGGGCCGGGATCAGTACCGTATAGCTCATGGCTTATTGCTTTTCTTCTTCCAGCTCGTCGTCGGACAGGGTGCGGGCTTCGTTTTCCAGCAGCACAGGGATGCCGTCGCGCACGGGGTAGGCCAGACGCGCGCTGTGGCTGATCAGCTCCTGATGCTCGCGGTCAAAGCGCAGCGGGCCCTTGGTAACGGGGCAGACCAGCAGTTCGAGAAGTTTGGCGTCCATGGAGTATTCCTGCAAAACGGGATGAGGGCGCCAGCAGGGGGCTGGCGCTGCAAAAAGGGGGGATCAGCCGAGGCCGATCCATAGGCTCAATGATAGTCAGGCTGGCTTGCTATCGCGGCGAATATTGGCGTTGGCCTTGGCCAACTGCGCGTCCAGCAGCTCCCAGAAGGCCTGCGGCAGCTGCAGCTCAAGGGGAACGGCCCAGGCTTCGGGATGGCTGCGCCAGAGCTTGACGGCATCTTTCTCGGTGCAAATCAAGGGCTTGTCGTTTTCCAGCGTGCGAGAGAAGCTCTCGAAATCATAGTGATCGGGCAGGGCCTGGGTTGCTGCCGGAGTGATGCCCTGGGCGGCCAGCATGGTAAAAAAGGACTCGGGGCGTGCCACCGCAGCCACGGCCTCCGGGCTCCGAGCGGCCAGGCTGCGCAGCGGGATGCTCTGGCCATGGCCGTTGTGGGCGGTGTCGGCCAGGCTGCGCTGCAGCGCGAACGCCGGTGAAGAGCCCAGTGGCCGGGGCGGCTGGCCGGCATGCAGTGTGGCCGTCACCGGGCGAGGCCAGGGCTCGCGCAACGGGCCTGCGGGCAGCAGAAAGCCGTTTCCGACTCCTTCATCATTGAAGACGCACAGCTCCACATCGCGTGCCAGGGCCAGATGTTGCAGGCCGTCGTCGCTTACGATCACGTCGACCTGCGGGTAGCGCTGGCGCAGCTCTTGCGCCGCCTCCAGACGCCTGGAGGCGACAAAGACAGGCACGCCGGTGCTGCGCGCCAGCAGGGCGGGCTCGTCGCCGACCTCGCTGGCGGGGCTGTCCGGCAGTGCCTCACGGCAATCCTGTCCGTTCTCGATCCTGCGGCCATAGCCGCGCGAGATGATGGCCGGCTGCCAGCCCCTGGCCTTGAGGTGGGCCACCACGGCCTGAGTCACAGGGGTCTTGCCCGCGCCGCCCGCAATCACATTGCCGACGACGATGACTGGCAGCCCCGTGCTTTGCTGGTGGCTGCGCATGCGCCTGGCGTTCCAGGCCTGCAGCACTCCATAGAGTAGCGATAGCGGCCACAGCAGCCAGGCACCCGCTCCACGCTGGCGCCAGAGGGCGCGCAAGCCATGTTGCGAGGAGGATGCTTGGGCGGTGTTTTGAGGCATAGGGGTTGGGATCATACGGGCGCGGCCGGAGTTCCCGCAGCCAACGGGCCTGCGTGATGCGCAAATACCGGGGCCCTGATCCCGGGAGCTCGGGATCAAAAACTGCCAAACAGGCTGCCCAGCGCCACGATGACGGCAAGGGCAGCGACGGCCGGGACGATAGCCACCATGGCAATGTCCAGATAGGACTGGCGATGCGTGAGCCCACAGATGCCCAGCAGGGTGATGACGGCGCCGTTGTGCGGCAAGGTGTCCAGTCCGCCCGTGGCGACGGCCGTGACGCGGTGCAGCAACTGGGGCGACAGGCCGGCGGCCTCGCCCATCTGCTGCCAGGTGCTGCCCAGGGTCTGCAGTGCAATACTCATGCCGCCCGAGGCCGAGCCGGTGATGCCGGCCAGAATATTGATGGCGATCGACATCGAGATCAGCGGGTTGTCCGGGTAGATGTTCAGCACCGCATCGCGTATCAGCGTGAAGCCTGCCAGCGAGGCGATGACAGCACCATAACCGACCTGAGAGGCCGTGTTCAGCAGCGGCAGGGCCGAGGCGCTGGCACCTTCGTCGAGCAGTTGCTTGAGCTGTGGCAGGCGGCCCCACCACAGGGCAACCAGCAGGCAGATTGCCGCGGTCAGGGCCGCAATCACGGCCCAGATGCCGCGCAGCGCCTCGATGGTGGTGGCGCCGAAACGGGCTTCGGCCAGATAGCGTGTGTCCAGCCCTGCAAGCACATGCACCGATAAAAGATAGTTCAGAGCGATCACCACGGCAACCGGCAGCAAGGCCTTGCCCAGCTCCAGATGGCTGGTGGCGGCCTCTGCCGCTGGAGCAAGTTCGTCTGCCAGCTGCTGGGCTTCGTCCTCGGCGGCAAAGCCTTCGCCTCTGGAGCGCGCCTGCGCGCTGCGCCAGTGCAGCCACCACAGGCCGAGCATCAGCATCACGGCTGCGGCGATCAGGCCCAGTCCCGGCGCGGCAAACGGCGTGGTGCCGAAATAGGGCATGGGGGTCGCGTTCTGGATGGCCGGCGTGCCGGGCAGCGCCGTCATGGTGAAGGTAAAGGCTCCCAGCGCAATCGTGGCCGGCATGAGGCGGCGCGGGATGTCGGCACGCCGGAAAAGCGCCTGGGCGATGGGGTACACCGCAAAGGCCACGACAAACAAGGAAACACCGCCGTAGGTGAGAACGGCGCAGGCCAGCACCACGGCGAGTATGGCGCGCCGCTCGCCCAGTGCTGCCGCAATGCCCTGGGCAATGATGTGAGCCGCCCCCGAGGCTTCCATCAGCTTGCCGAAGACCGCGCCCAGCAAGAACAGCGGAAAGTAGGCGATGACAAAGCCGCCAAGGCTGACCATGAAGATCTGGGTGTAGCTGGCCAGCATCAGCTCCGGTGCACCGAAGGCCACGGCCAGCAGGGCTGTCAGTGGTGCCAGCAGCAGCACACTGACGCCGCGATAGGCCAAAGTGATGAGCAGACCGAGTGAAAGAACGATGCCCAAAATGCTGATCACATGCACCTCTCTAAGCAAACCGTGCAGTCACGGCGTTCAATTCAAAAGCAGCGCAGCCTGTGCCAGGGCTGAGGCGGTACAGCCTCGTGGCAAGCCCATTGCGCCGCGTCATCGCGACACAGGTATGACAGCCGCCATCGTCTTTGATTCGCCGGCTTGCGTCGCTCAGGTCCCGAAGGGACGGCTGCCCAGCGTTTCCACCACATGGTCCACAAAGCAGGTGATGCGCGCCGCCAGTGCGGTGTTTCGATAGTAGACCGCATTGACGGGCTGGCAGATGTCCAGTGTCTGCTTGCCGAACAGCTGGACCAGATTTCCTTGCTCGCGGTCAGAGCGGGTCATGAAGTCCGACAGGCAGACGATGCCCAGGCCGGCCAGCGCCATCTGCCGCAGTGTCTCGCCGCTGGAGGAGGCAATGTCCGGGCGAATGCGCAGGGCATTGCCGTCGGCGTCGCGCAGCGGCCAGTCGTTGAGCGATTCGGGCTGGGTAAAGCCCAGCAGGCTGTGCTGCATGAGCTGCGCCGGACTGGCGGGCATGCCGTGGCGCTTGAGATAGGCCGGGCTGGCCAGCACGCGTATGCGGCTGATGCCTACAGGGCGGGCGTGCAGGGTGGAATCCTTGAGCACGCCGATGCGAAATGCCACGTCGGTGCGCCTTTCGAGCAGGTCAATGATGCCTTCATTGGAGTTCAGCTCCAGCTCCACCTCGGGGTAGCGTGCACGAAATCCAGCAATCAGCGGCACCAGCACATGCAGCATGAAGGGGGTGGCTGCATCGACACGCAATCTTCCCGCCGGCCGCATGCGCCGCGCCGCCATCAGCTCCTCCGCTTCGTCCACCGATGCCAGTATGGCGCGGGCATGCTGCAAGAAGGTGGCGCCTTCCTCGGTGAGTTCCAGGCGTCTGGTCGTGCGGCGCAGCAGCGTGGTCTGCAGCTTTTCTTCCAGACGCCCCAGCGTACGGCTGGTAGCCGAAATTGTGAGGCCCAGCAGCTCCGAAGCGGCTGTGATGGTGCCCGTGTCCACGACGGCTACAAAGGCCTGCAATTCGTCGAGCGTGGTCTTCATTGTTGAATTCAGTTCAAGAAAATTGAGGGGGTTCCAGGCTTGATCTGCAAATATCAACTGTGTGCACCGCCTTGGGAGCTCGTCTGTGGCTCTGTTCGCCCCGGTCACCGGCGCATTGCCGAATTCACCTCTGTTGAACGACTGTTGGTGATTGCCGATGGCGCGCAAGCCTGCATTCCCGCAGCGGGCATGGCAGTCATGTCTGCTGGGGCACGTGTTGCCATCAAAGATGATGAAGACTGGTCACTGCTGGCGCAAGAATCGAGTTTTTATATTTGATTTTATTTCAAAAGAATTTGTGAAATACAGGGCTTAATCTACAAATATGGGTTGGGCAAACTTCAGGCATCGGAAAAGCCTGGCCTGATAGCAGACATGCAAGCTCAGGACTGGCTGCCGTCTTCAATCTCATTCAGGAGTTATTTCATGAGCCATATTCCTTCCTTCGGGGTCGGCACCTTCCGCCTCTCCGGTCAGACCGTGATCGATTCCGTGCGCAATGCACTCGATGTGGGTTATCGCGCTGTCGACACGGCTCAGATCTATGGCAACGAGGCTGAAGTCGGCCAGGCCATCGCCGAGAGCGACGTGGCACGTGGCGATCTGTTTGTTACCACCAAGATCTGGGTCGAGAACTACAGCAAAGCCAAGCTGATCTCCAGCCTTCAGGACAGCCTGAAAAAGCTGCGTACGGACTATGTGGACCTGACCCTGATCCACTGGCCTGCCCCTGGCAACGGCGTGGAGCTGTCCGAGTACATGGAGGCGCTGGCCGAGGCCAAGGCCCAGGGACTGACCCGCCAGATCGGTATCTCCAACTTCAATATCGAACTGACCAAGCAGGCCATCGCGGCCGTGGGCCAGGGCGAGATTGCCACCAACCAGATCGAGCTGAGCCCCTATCTGCAAGGCTGGAAGTTGACGAGCTTCCTCAAGGAGCAGGGCATTCAGGTCACTTCCTACATGACCCTGGCCTATGGCAAGGTGCTCAAGGACCCGGTGCTGGCGCAGATCGCGGCCAAGCACAACGCCACGGTGGCGCAGGTAGCCCTGGCCTGGGCGCTGCAGCTGGGCTATGCGGTGATTCCCTCGTCGACCAAGCGCGAGAATCTGGCCAGCAACCTGCTGGCGCGCGACTTGAAGCTGGATGCCGAAGACATGGCGCTGATCGCTGCGCTGGAGCGCAACGGCCGTGAAGTCAGCCCCGATGGCCTGGCTCCTGTGTGGGACTGATACTGGTGCCGTATTAGGCGCTTAACCGGGCGGCTTGAGCCGCCAATCCTGCCGCAGCGAGCAGGCCAGAGTACTCTGGCGACGTTTGCGTTTTCTCTTGAGCCAGCGTTCTAGCTTTTTCGCTTGATCCGGTGTGGAGATCAGGCGCAGGTTCTGGCGTAGCAGGCTTTCGCTGGCGGCAAGATCATTCAGCTCTCCGAGCGGTTGCTGGATTTTCTTGAGGCGTCTGAGCAGACGGTGATGATCTTTGGGCAGCAGAGGTTCGAATAGCTCCAGCAGATAACGAGTTTTCTTGCCAGCTTTTCTGACATCGTGAAATGCTTCGATATCTGGCTTGTTCGCTGCTATCGCCTGCTTGATGCGTTGGTGCAACTGCCGCCTGGACTTTGCGATCCGTGCTTCGGCAAGTGCTCCCAATCGCCGCTGGCGAGGCTTGGCGCCCAAGCTTGCCTCTGTTTGTGTCAGCGTTTTCAGCAGGCATGTCTGTATATGCGGAGGTGACAGGATTTCTCTGCCAGCCTGCAAGGCTGCCTCGCGAGCGACGTATATTGCGGCAATGTCGGCTGCACTGCATTTGTCATGACGGCTCAGCAGCTCGATCAGAATGTCGTAATCGCGGGCCTTGCCTGCTGCGCCGGCAATCGATTTCAGATAGCCGCGCTGCCGTGCATATTCCTCGGCGCCCATCAGGGGGCGGTAGAGCCACCATAGTGTCAGCAGATTGCGCAGCGCAACGCGCAACTGATGAATCCCCTCGGCGGCGGGCTCTCGGGCTATGTGCCGGGCCTGTTCGACTGCCGAGTCGACAAGCGGGGATGCAATAGCTGAAAACGCCACTGCGGCGTCTGGTTTGCCTTTGCCCATACGAACTCCCGGGGCAGTTTTCATGAGGCGGAGACAAGCTTGCGACTAGCAAAGCGATGCTCCGGTCCGCATTGCTCTCGCTGCTGTTTGCCACAGTGTGCCATGTTCCCTGCCCTATGTCCGTGGGCAGCTTCTGAATTGCGGCGGGAGCGTTCAGGCCGGTGACTGGCCTGGGCAGTGATGAGTCTGAAGGCTGGGCTTGGCTGCTAAAGGTTGGCAACGAACACGGGCAGGCTCAAGGCTGTTTTTGCACCAGGGCCGTTCGGCCCAGTCTTGCCCCAGTCGGCATTGAGCCAGTCCTTCTTGACGATATGTTCTGCGACGGCGGCGAGCTCTGCAGAGGGGTTAATGGCGCAGCCGAAAGGCAGCCGGCCATGTGTGCTGGAGACAAGACTGAAGCGTAGCTGCCTCGTCTGTGCGTCATGCCAGCAATAGAAAAGCATGGATGGATTTCCGCTCAATTTCTCTCGCCTGGCTGTCATGACCTGGTTGATGAAATCGACAAGAGCTGCAGCACTGAGACCCAGGGACTCGTCATCGCACGGAGAAAAGCACCACAGATTGGACGATGCCTCATGGTTGATGTCGGCGGCGTCGATGACGACCTCGTCATCGCGCGCCATGGACAGCCATCTGCCTAAAGTCGGCGAATCCTTCATCGGGTTCTGTGAATGTCGAGGAGCGGTCAATGGAGTTTGCTGTAGTGGTGCTTGTTTTGACGCAGCGGTTGAGCGCATTCTCGAGAAGCTGGTAGCCAGTCATTGTGATGAGAGCTAAGCTTGCGGCCTCTACCTCAGGAGTCTCGCATGCCACAGACCATTCGACTGCACCGTGTGATCAAAGCTCCGCCCGAACGCGTCTATCGGGCCTTCACGACCCCCGAAGCCATGGTCAAGTGGTTGCCGCCCCATGGTTTCGCGGCGCAGGTGCATGAATTTGACGCCCGTGTGGGCGGCCGCTATCGCATGAGCTTCATCAATTTTTCCGCCAACAGTCAAAACAGCTTTGGCGGCGAGTTTCTGGAGCTGGTGCCAGGCCAGCGCATACGCCATACCGACCGCTTCGAGGACCCGAATCTGCCGGGTGAAATGATCACCACCGTGAACTTGAAAGCCGTGTTTTGTGGCACCGAGCTGCATGTGGTGCAGGAGGGCGTTCCCGACGTGATTCCCGAGCAGGCCTGCTATCTGGGCTGGCAGGAGTCGCTGCAGCTGCTTGCCCTCCTGGTGGAGCCGACCATCCCTGACGGAGCGTGAAAACGACGCAGAGCGCGACATTGACCATGGCGTGATCCATACGTCGGCACCCCAAGAGAGGGGCAGAAACAAAAAAGCCCGCTTTTCAGCGGGCTGTCTTGCTTGCAAGCTCTGGTTTTGCTTGCGATGTTTGGTAGGCGCGATTGGACTCGAACCAACGACCCCCACCATGTCAAGGTGGTGCTCTAACCAGCTGAGCTACGCGCCTGTCGTCGATGGGATGAATTCTAGCAGCGGAAAAATGGTGGTTTGGGCAAAGTCGCGACTTTTTTGCGCTTGAGGCTGAATTTTTTCAAATCCGGCAAGCGGCTCAAGGCTTGGCGGGGCGCTGTTGATTCGCTACTAAACTTTGATGTGTTTTCCATCAATTGAATCGGCAACCCCATGACAAAAGCACAAGCAGGCATTCTGGCGTCTCTTCCTGAACAGGGGCGCTATGTTTTCTTCACCCTGGTCGGTACAGGTGCAGATTTGCAGAACAGTCTGAAGAAATTGCAGACCAGTGTTGACGGTCAGCAGGTAGTGGCGGGTCTGGGCCTGCAGGTGCTGCAGCAACTGGACAAGAAACTGCCGCTGATGCGCGAGTTCCCGCACCTCAAGGGCCCGCAGTTCGAAGCACCCAGCACACCTTATGCGCTGTGCCTGTGGCTGCGCGGTGATCAACGCGGTGAGCTGATCGCTCTGACGGCCAAGCTGACCAACTTGCTGGCGCCGGTCTTCAAGCTTGATCACATCGTGGATGCCTTTGTGCACCAGCGTTCGGACAACGGTCACGGCCGTGATCTGACCGGTTATGAAGACGGCACCGAGAACCCCGAGGACGATGAGGCCGTGGCAGCCGGCATTGCGGCAGAGCAGGGGGCAGGCATGGACGGTTGCAGCTACTGGGCCTTGCAACAGTGGCAACATGACTACTCGGCCTTTGGCTGCATGAGCACCATGGAGCAGGACCATGCCGTGGGTCGTCGCCGCAGCGACAACGAGGAACTGGACGATGCCCCTGAATCAGCCCATGTCAAGCGCACGGCGCAGGAGAGCTTTGAGCCGGAAGCCTTTGTGGTGCGACGCTCAATGCCCTGGTGGAGCGTTAGCCCGCAGGGCAGTGATCGCAGCGGTTTGATGTTCTCCGCCTTTGGCTGCAGCTTCGACGCTTTCGAGGCTCAGATGCGCCGCATGCTGGGCATGGATGACGGCATCAGCGATGGACTGTTCCGCTTTTCCAGGCCGCTGACGGGCTGCTATTTCTGGTGTCCGCCGGTTTCTGGTGGCAAGCTGGATCTGACGGTGCTGGGTCTCCAGGCCTGAGAAATGGCATGAGGGCAAAGAAAAACGGGCCAGATGGCCCGTTTTTCATGTGGCGTCATCACCAAAAGAGGGATGGTGAGTTCCTAGTTGGCCTTGCCTGCGCTGGCCGAGGTCTGGGTGGCAAACGTGATCTGCGACAGTCCCGCGTGGCGGGCCGCTTCCATGACGGTCACCACCGACTGGTGCGGGGAGTTGGCATCGGCACTGATGATGACCACGCTGTCATTGCCCGCAGTTGCCGCACCGGACAGGGCGGCGGCAACAGAGGAGACGCTGCGGTCATCCACGCCTTGCTTGTTGACGGAGTAGCGGCCATCAGCAGAGACGCCGACGATGATTTCCTTGGGGCGATCGCGTTGCTGCTCGGTGTCGGCCACGGGCAAAGTCAGTTGCAGCTCGGTGAACTTGCTGTAAGTGGTGGAGAGCATCAAAAAGATCAGCACCACCAGCAGCACGTCGATGAAGGCGATCAGATTGATCTCGGGCTCATCGCGGTGACGAGGACGGAAGTTCATGATGGATGCGTTCCGCTTCTTACTTGGCAGGCTTGATGCGGCCCAGATGGCGCACGAACTGCTCGGACGCCAGTTCCATGCCCAGCAGATAGCCGTCCACACGGGCGCGGAAATAGCGCCAGAAGATCAGCGACGGAATGGCCACCATCAGGCCGAATGCCGTGTTGTAGAGCGCAATCGAGATGCCATGGGCGAGCTGGGCGGGGTTGCCGGCGCCGGAGCTGGCTCCCGGCTGGGAGCCGAAAATCTCGATCATGCCGATCACCGTGCCCAACAGGCCCAGCAGCGGCGCGGCCGAGGCAATGGTGGCCAGGGCGCTCAAATACTTTTCCAGCTTGTGGGCGGCAGCGCGGCCCGCGCCCTCCATGGCCGAGCGCAGCTCTTCCTCGCTGCTTTCGGGATGTGCCTGGCGGGTACGCAGACCAGTGGCCAGAACCTCACCCAATACCGAGCTTTGGGCCAGTTGCTGGGTGGTTTCAGCGCTGGGCAGGTGCTTGGTGGAGACCGAAATCGCTTCATTGAGAAGATTGGTCGGCGCGACCTTGCTGGCTTTCAGCGAGGCAAAGCGCTCAAAAATCAGGGCCAGGGCCAGAATCGAGCAGGCAATCAAAGGCCAGATAGGCCATCCTGCGGCTTGTATGATCGACAGCAACGTTGCTCTCCCTCGTCGTTCAGAAATTGCAGCCGACGATTATGACCCACTGCCGTGCCGCTGCGACCCGTTTTTACAGGCCTCATACGGCTGGCTTGAGCCAGCGCAGCAAGATCGTGCGGCAGCGCTTGAAGCGCAAGGAGCTTGGAGCGGCAGAGCAGGCACAAAGTGCTTGCGATTCTTTGCGAATGCTTTCGCGTATATCACAGAAATCTGTGGATAACTTTGTGATCTAGTTGCTGTGCCGGGCAGTTATCTGCTTCGCTTTAAAGGCTTGTTACGAGTTTGACACCTGTATGAAGCCTTATAAGTTGTTTTAAATCAATAGGATGGATGATTTTCCTCATGTGTTGTTTAGGATTTTTCTGGCTTTGTCGCCGACAAGGCTGGACGCCGACATCTGTGGAGAATCAGGCCCGCGTAAGACCTCGCTGACACCGCATGAATTCAATGTTTGAACGTCCAAACTCAGCAACCACGCCGCATGTGTGGGAAGTTGGCGCGCTATGCCACGCCATTGGCGATGCCTTGCAGGCTCGTTTCAATCCGGTCGCGGTGCGCGGTGAGCTCAGTGGCTTTTCGCGCGCTGCTAGCGGGCATTGCTATTTCAACCTCAAGGACGCGAGCGGGCAGATTCGCTGTGCCATGTTCCGTCGTGCGGCCGAGCAGGTCGGTTTCTCGCCACGTGATGGCGAGCTGGTCGAAGTCAGAGGGCGTCTAGGCGTCTACGAGCAGCGTGGCGATCTGCAACTGGTGGTGGAGAGCATGCAGCGAGCCGGGCAGGGGGCCTTGTTCGAGCAGTTTCTGCGCCTCAAGGCTCAGCTGGAGTCCGAGGGCCTGTTCGACCCTGCGCGCAAGCGATCGCTGCCGCCCTTGCCGCGCGGCATTGGCTTGGTCACGTCCCTGGGGGCGGCCGCCTTGCACGATGTGGTGACGGCGCTGCGCCGCCGCGTGCCACATATCCCGGTGGTAATTGTTCCGGCCCTGGTGCAGGGGCTCCAGGCGCCGCAATCGCTTGTGCAGGCGCTATCAAAACTGTATCTCCTGACGCAAGAGGGACAAGATGCAAGCGGCGACTTGCGTGTTGATTCCGCGCGGCAACCGGTGATAGACACCATCTTGCTGGTGCGCGGTGGCGGCTCGCTGGAAGACCTGTGGGCCTTCAACGACGAACAGCTGGCGCGCACCATTGTGCAAAGCCCGGTGCCGCTGATCAGCGGCGTGGGTCACGAAACCGACTTCACCATTGCCGATTTTTGCGCCGACCTGCGTGCGCCCACGCCCACGGCTGCGGCCGAGCTGGCAGCCCAGCCGCGCGAGGTCTGGCTAGGGGCTCTGGGTCTGATGCAGGACCGTCTGGACAATGCCGTGCAGCGTGTGCTGGATCGCCAGGCCCAGCGCCTGGATATCGCTGCACAGCGTTTGGGGCGGCCCAGCGAGCAGTTGGCGCGCAATCAGCTGCAGCTCAGCCGTCAGGCACAGCGCCTGCGCCACTCAATGCTATTGAAATTGCAGCGGCTTGCGCAGAGCCAGAAAGCGATACAGGTCAGTTTTCCCAATATCTTCCAGCGCAGTCTGGAGCAGCAAAGGCAAACGCTGGATCGTATCGACCTGCG
Organism: Comamonas sp. Z1; assembly: GCF_008121555.1. Classification (NCBI taxonomy): domain Bacteria; kingdom Pseudomonadati; phylum Pseudomonadota; class Betaproteobacteria; order Burkholderiales; family Comamonadaceae; genus Comamonas; species Comamonas sp. Z1. The sequence goes on along the minus strand of NZ_VOQT01000003.1, from coordinate 214,543 downwards.
CTTGCAACTGCTGGACCCGCGCCTTGTGTTGCAGCGCGGCTATGCCTTGCTGACGGATCAGCAGGGCAGGCCTGTGACCCAGGTCAGGCAGGCCGTTCCGGGGACGGCGCTGAAGGCTCAGCTGTCGGACGGAGCGGTGGATGTGGTGGTCACTCAGCCGCGCCTGCTTTGATGCTCGCCAGCCACAAGCTGGCTGCAAAACACCTGCACGCTAACCGGGTTCTTCATCAGAACTCTTTTGCAATCGGCGCAGGCAATGCAACAGGGGCCAGTGTTCATGCGCTGTAAGCCGTGAGCGCATGCTTTTGGCTGCGTGCGCAATAGTCCTGATGAGTGGCGCGCAGCCTCTCAGTTCTTTCTACAATGGTTCGGTTAGTGCAATACTTGACGTCTGTAGTACAGCAATGTGCCGGCCGGCACAGCGGTCACCGCTCAGGCGCCTTGGCACTGGACGGCCCCCAAAAATTTCAACCACGAGGAAAACCATCATGGAACGCACTCTGCCCCCCCTGCCATACGCTATCGATGCACTGGCTCCGTTCGGTTACAGCCAGGAAACCCTGGAATTCCACCATGGCAAGCACCATAACGCCTATGTGGTGAACCTGAACAACCTGCAAAAGGGCACCGAATTCGAAAACATGGATCTGGAAGAAGTCGTCAAGAAGTCTTCCGGCGGCATCTACAACAACGCTGCCCAGATCTGGAACCACACTTTCTTCTGGAACTGCATGACCCCCAACGGCGGAGCAGAGCCTACAGGCGCTCTGGCTGATGCCATCAACAAGAAGTGGGGCTCCTACGCCGAGTTCAAGAAGGCTTTCGTGGCTTCCGCTGCCGGCAACTTCGGTTCCGGCTGGACCTGGCTGGTGAAGAAGGCCGACGGTTCCGTGGACATCGTCAACATGGGCGCTGCCGGTACCCCCCTGACCACCGCCGACAAGGCGCTGCTGACCGTGGACGTGTGGGAACACGCTTACTACATCGACTACCGCAACCTGCGTCCCAAGTTTGTCGAAACCTTCCTGGAAAAGCTGGTGAACTGGAAGTTCGCCGAAGCCAACTTCGCTGCCTGATCCCGGCAATACGGCATCAGGTCTGCGGCTGCACGGCTCGGACCTGATCGTTGGCAAAAACCTCCGCAAGGAGGTTTTTTTATGCCTGTCTGCTAAGAATGAGGAGTTTTAGGTCTCCAGTTTTGATGGGGAAAGTGCAGGCAGCTATGTTTTTGATGACCTATTGATGCATGGGAGAGACTGGCATGGAGGAGCGTGAAGGCCTGGGCAGTCAGGCGGTTTCCGGGCCAATGGAGGCAGGCGCTCGCATGCCCGTGTACTTTCTCTGCCATGGAGCAGGCCCCTGGCCCTGGGTGCCGGAGATGCACGACTGGCATGCGCTGATGGCCGAGGGCTTGCGCAATATTCCGCGCCAACTGGCGCGCAGGCCCCGGGCCGTGTTGCTGATCTCCGCCCATTGGGAGGAGCCGGTTTTCACCGTGCAGAGTGCCGCCCATCCTGGCATGCTGTATGACTATGGCGGCTTTCCGCCGCAAACCTATAACCTGCATTACCGCGCGCCCGGCTCGTCTGAGCTGGCAGGCAGGGTGCAGCAGTTGCTGGCGCAGGCTGGAGAGGACGTGCGGGCTGACGACCAGCGCGGCTACGACCATGGCATGTTTGTGCCCATGGCTGTGATCTATCCGCAGGCCGATGTGCCCGTGCTTCAGCTCAGCCTGCGCAGCAATCTGAACGCTGCAGAACACCTGGCCGTGGGCCGTGCGTTGGCCCCGTTGCGTGACGAGGGAGTTCTCATCATTGGCAGCGGCTCCAGCTATCACAATATGCGTAGCTTCGGCCCCGTGGGGCGGGCGCCTTCCAAGCTGTTTGACGATTGGTTGGCCGAGACGCTGATGCAGATGACACCTGCCACGCGCGGCCAGCGGCTGGCCGATTGGGATCGGGCCCCCGGCGCGCGTATGGCCCATCCACGGGAGGAGCATCTGCTGCCGTTGATGGTGGTGGTGGGGGCGGCTGAGCAGGACCTGGCCCGCCGTGTTTACTTTGAAGAGGCCTTCATGGACTCGGCCACGCTGTCCAGTTACTGCCTTCAGGCCGGGGCGTAGCTCAGAGCTCCGCTTATTCCTGCTCGTCCAGTGGTCCATTCAAAAATTCTTCTCTGTCATCGTCAATCGAGTCGGCGGACGCTTGAAGATAGGCTGAGAAACTGGGGGCAATCCAGCAGATCTGGTCGGGGTCGTGCACATAGGCAATGATCTGGCCGCGCTGTCCTTCAGGACCGGGATGATGATCGACCATTAGCACGATGTCCCCATAGAAGCTGGCAAACGGCTGCCAGCCGGCGTGCCACCAGCGCCCGCTCAGGCGAGGGTCCTGGGATGCGGGGCCGGCCAGATCCCACATGCGCTGGGCTCGACTTTCCATGCGGAGTGCCAGGGCTATGGCCTGAGGTGGCGTGAGAAGGTCCAGTGCATCTACAAAGCTCGGCCGCTGAAACAGGGGCTGGGTGCTGTCGGCGCTGCTGCCTGCAGTCAGGCGCCAGAATGCGGCCAGATCGGTATCCAGAGGCCCCAGCGCGGCGGCCAAAGCGGCCAGATCCTGTTCGCTGGCTGGCGGCAAGGGGTGAAAGCGCAGCTGGAATGCGGCATACACAGCCTGCAAATGCGCAAGATATTGGTCAGGTGTCATGATGGCAGGCGTAGTGGTCCGAGGTAAGTGAATTGGGCAGCGAGGTCGGACCGACAGCGGGTGTTGGGAGTCTGTTTGGGGGCAAAGTGTGGCTCTTTGGATTTTCAGTGTAGTAAATCCGCGGTCTTTGCTTCATGCCAACACTTCTTGCGCCAGAGGCAGTCATTGTGTTGCGCTGACCAGTTGAATCCATAGACGATAGCGATCAGCATAGTGCCACTGGCGCACTTGCTTTTTTGCGTGGCGCGCATTTGAAGCACGTCTTGTGCGCTTGGCCTTCAGTCTGAGGCCGGAAACTATATGGTCGGCAGTTGCTCTTGGGTTTCGACCTTTGAATGCCAAAAAAAATAGATGCCCGACTCGATGCTTTCAGATTCGAGAACTTGCAATCTCGTATGAGATGGGGAGTGAGAATGTAATCAGCTATGAAGTTACGAAGTGCATATTCAAAGTAGCTAGGCTTGCAAACGCCAGATTAATTTGCTCGCTATAGATTATTAGTTGTCGTCTGTCATCATTTAATTTGTCAGAATAAAATTTCAGGCGTATCTATGCACCGCATAATTCTGCTGTCTTGAAATTTATTGATGTTGAAAATACCTTTTTCTTTGTTGTTGGGTGCGTAATTTCAATGTAATGGATTATCTTGAAAAGGATGAACTATCCCGTGACTGAGATTTTCTGAAATCTTCGGCCCATTTCTGGAAATCGCTGGAAGGCATAGGTTTGGCGATGTAGTAGCCTTGTGCAATATCACAGCCAAGATCCTTGAGCAGATCCCAGTGCTCTTTGGTCTCCACACCTTCGGCAACCGTCTTCCGTCCGAGATCATGTACGAGATCAATGGTGGAGCGCACAATCGTGGCAGAATCCCGATCGCGATGCATTGCAGAAACGAATGATTGGTCGATCTTGATGTAATCTACTGGTAGTTTTTGTAGATAGCTCAATGAGGAGTACCCCGTTCCAAAATCATCCACATAAAGAGGAATCCCAGCATCGCTCATCTCGCTCAGTGCTCGTAGAGCATATTCAGCATGCTCCATTACGGTGCTTTCCGTAATTTCGATTTCCAATAGTCCGGTTGACACAGAGCGCTCTGAATGCCATTGGCGATACTTGGCGAAAAGCTGTTCATCTCTGAAGTTTCGCGCGGAGAGATTGATTGCAATAGGAACAGCACAGCTTTTTGCCTGCCAGCTCTGCAGCAGATCAAGGGCTGCGACAATGACCCATTCCGTCAAAGGCTTGATCAAGCCTGTTTGCTCAGCCAGGTCGATAAACAATCCGGGAGGAATTAGTCCTTTAATCGGATGCATCCAGCGTACCAAGGCCTCTGCTCCACAGATTTGCCCGGAGGAAAAATCAACTTTTGGCTGTAAAAATAGTCGCAGCTGATTGCCAGCAATGGCTCGCCGAAGTTCTCCTGCCATGGTCAATCGTCCCGCTTGATTTTTCTGATGTGACGGGTCGAATACGCACTGGCTCAGTCCGCGGGCCTTGGCTTGATGGGTGGCCTTTCCCATTTGACGCAATAGTTCATCGGCAGTTGTGCCGTGTTCGGGAAACAAAGCTATGCCAGCTCTTGCACTGACATCCAATTCAATATCTGCGATCGGGAAAGGGCGGGAGATGGTTTTTTCCAACTCTTCGGCCAAGGCTACGGCGGAACCTCTATCCAGAGTGGGCGCTAATACTGCGAATTCGTCTCCGCGTAAACGAGCAATATGTGCAGAATCGGGAATGCTTTGCCTTAGGCGCTCTCCGAAGTCTCTAAGAATCTGGTCCCCATTAGAGAAACCAGCACCTCGTTTATTTCTCGAAGGCGTTCAATATTGAATTGCAAAGCCGCGATTGGCTCTGGATGTGAAGAGCTTCCCTCAATTTTCGCAGTCAGAACTTCCCTGAATTCAATCGAATTGGGTAGTCCAGTCAAGGGATCATGGCGCAGCATATGATTCATCTCTGCTTGTACACGTAGTTGTTCTGAGCGTGTACGCAGAATGGAAATACCAAAAGCTAGATCGTCCGCTGACTCGGTCAGCAATGCGATTTCATCTTCGCCGAACGCGTCTGGTTCGGTGTCATAAATGGATAGTGCACCAATGACTTCGCCCTCAACCAATAAAGGGCAAGATACACCTGATTTCAGTTCACCAAGCTTGTCGCTCCATCGAACATGGTTGGAATCTACACGCATGTCTCGGACAAATTGAACCTTGCCGCTGCGAATTGCGCTAGATGTCAGGCTTTGGCCTAGCTCCGTATCGGCTGCTATGAGTCCTAGACTGCGAAGTGCTTCTATACCGCCTGGATAATTGCACTCGGCCATCGGACGTAGTTGTTGATCTGGCTCGTCACCCGAATACCAGACTGCAGCCATGCCATAGCCTCCTGCAGCCACGATGGCTCGGCACATGTTTTCAAGCAGACTCTGTTCTTCGCTGGCTCGTAGCATGGTGCGATTACCGGCGCTCAAGGTTCGCAGTCCGCGGCCAATATGCTCTAACTCATGCACTCGTTGTTCAAGTTCCCCATTGAGCGTCTGGATACGTTCTTCATAGTGTTTGCGCTCAGTAATATCGGTGCCCAATACGTAATAGCCAGCAACCGTTCCATCGGCTTGGCGTTTGGGAACATACTGAATGGTCTGCCAAACTCCTGGAAAGGGCTGCCAATCATATGTTTGCGGCTCTCCTGCGAGGACCTTGCCGATCAAGTCATTGGCAACAACATAGCGTTCCTCTCCGAGGATTTGTCTTACCGACTCACCCGTGATGTCTTCGTGGTCAGGTGCAAAGCACTCCCGGTACTGAGTGTTGACGTACTCGTAGTGCTGTTGTGCATTAACGTAGGCAATCAGCGCCGGAACGGCGCTGATGACGTTGTGCAAATGGCTTTGAATCTCATGCCATTGCAAAGTGCGTTGGTGCACGTCAGCTTCAAGTGACGCGTTTTGCTCACGGATGATCCGTTGTGCCTTTCGCTCCAAAGTAACGTCCCTAAAGACTAGTACAGCACCTCGTAGTTGGCCTTTGGAGTCGCGGATGGGGGCGGCGCTATCAGAGATTGGACGTTCGGTGCCATCTCTGGCAATGATTGAGGTGTAGTCGGCAAGTACCTGCACTTCCCCGGTGGCTAACACCGTTGCTACAGGAATATGAGCAGGCTCGCGGGTCTGCTCATGAATGATATTGAATACTTCCTCGATAGAACGGCCTTGAGCCTCATTGATACTCCAGCCTGTGAGCTGTTCGGCCACTGAATTCATGCGAGTGATTCGCCCTTCAGTGTCTGTTGCGAGTACTGCATCGCCGATCGAGTGCAAGGTAGTCACAAGGCTTTCTTCATTGTCAGCCAGAGCACGCTGACTGGCTTCTGTTTCGCGCAATTGACGTCTTATCAGAAGATAGGAGGAACCCAACAGCAAGATAAGTGCCACAGCGACCAATGCTCCAGCCATCACCAGCTTATGACGCGCTTGCTTGTGCTCGGCCTCTTCCAGAGCGAGTCGCAGGCGCGCCTCGGTATCCATCTCGCTCAGCAATTCATAGGTGCGCAAACGCGTGGATGCAAGCGTAGTTGCGGCAGCAAATGCATTTGCTGCCTTCTGACCTTGGGTATTGCGCAATTTTTCAATTTGGCGTGCAGCGGCCATGCGCTGGTCAATGACTTTACGCAGCTCTGTCCAGCGACGTTGTTGATCTGGATTATCGATCGTTAGTTGCCGTATTTTTTCCAGCGAAAGCTCTCGCTCAGCCATCGCTGCATTTCGCTCGGCAATATGCTCGGCATTACCTGTCAGGCGGAAATTTTGAGTGGTTAGTTCAGATTGGAGAGAATAGCCTCTGACGCGATCTATATTGTTGAGCAACTGGTGTGCATGTGTCACCATTTGGGCAGCTTTGGCTGCATCATTTGCAACTTCCCACGTCGATAGTGCCATCGCGATCACTACCAGCGCAGCCGTTCCAAATGCTGTGACAACCTTGGACTCGAAACTAGACCTCCGCACCATAGAACGCGCTCCTACGCTAGATGCAGGCCGCACAAGCCATTTTCACTTGCCGCGGGCCTAGGCTGACATCACCATCCATGCAAGGGATCCAGACACTCCGGATAGGAGGAGTGTGCAGGGTCCATCAACATGCAAACTGAGGGATACAAGCTCAAATATACAAACAATATGCGATTTGTTTCATTTGTTGTCATTGGTTCACATTGCAGAGGAGTCGAAATTTGCGAAATTCTGTGTGTTGCTTGGCCTTGAAGCGTCCGTTTGCTAGTTCGGCAGAGCAATCTGATATTCAGTAGCCAGCAGATAAATAGCGTTCTTTTTCAGCGTTGTTGATACGATCAAGACGCATTACAAAGATGCTGAATTCAAGTAGCTGAGAATTTTTACGGCCGATCTCTCAACAAGAGATCGCTTTTTTCTTTTAATTCTTGAGTCATATCAATTTGGAGAACCTTATAAAAACACCCGGCCTTGAATGAAGATTGAGCAGTTTTCAGGAGTGGTGTTCGACTAGGGTTCGGCATACGAAAGCGAGCGAGGTGGCGAGGCTATCGCTGCATCCGGCGTCCTCCTGAGCGACTTGATCTTCTCAGGCGGCTCAAATGGCTTGAAGTTGCTGGACTTGGGCCGGAAGCCCGGCTGGGGCATGTGGGCAAGCCCTTGTCGCAGCCCGCTGAATGTGGCCTTGCTCACGGCGTGGCTGACCCTATCAGCGGCATATCTGTGAATGACAGGCGACGCTTACATCGAGCAGCTTGCTTGGGCACAGATGGATCGATACGGTAGGGCACAGCCGCTGGGAGACCGAAGACTATGATGTGTCGCTCGAGTGGGAGCAGTACGAGCTGACGGCTGAAAAGCCCAAGGAAATCAAAGACAAGGCCGCCATCAGCATCAACGACCGGATTCTGCAATCCAGGCATGCTTCAAGGACTTTGAGATGGAAGCCCGGCGGCAGGAGTGCGCGGTTGGCGGCGATGCGAATCAGCGCGAACGTGGTGAATCGGCGATTTACAGCTGGGCCAAGAGTGAGGAACCTCCGGGGCAGTGTTGAAAGAATCGCCAGTGGGCGAGCAAGAACGGTCGCCGCGGCAGTCGGGAGAAATAAAAAGTGGCCGCTAGGGCCACTTTCAAATCTCAAACTGAGAACGATCTTGATCTTTGATCCAATTCGGAGGCTTTCCTCGACCGGACCAGGTCTGGCCTGTGGTTGGGTCACGATATTTTGGAGCCACAGAGCCAGCCTCGCGTTTTTGTTTTTGCTTGGCGGCAGGGAAGACATCATCCTGTGTCAGCCCGAAAGCCTCGATCAAGCCTTTGATTTTTTGCACCGCGTCTGCGACTTCAGTCTTGCGGGCGGCAGCAATCTGCTGCTCAAGAGCCTCGCGTTGCGCCAACAAATCCTTATAAGAATGTGTACTCATCTAAAAGAGGTCCTATGTAAAGTTATGAACCAGCACTAAAGGGATGCACCCATACATGAGATACGTCGTTTATGCAGTTGGTTCACTTTCAATCGAAAGTGACCGCGTACATTGTGTCTTGATTTGAGGTGCGTCAACTCCAAAAGCTGAGGCGCACACAAAAAATAAGATGAGCTTTAGAGACAAGCAGGTACTGAAGCGTCTCGTATTGCACGACGTCTTATTCAAAGATACGGAGGGATTGGCTAGGTGTGACCAGAAGCCATCTATTGAGTGCCCACAAAGCATTCGTTCGGCGCTCGCGGCCAGCCGACTTGAGCCGCTCGGTCAGAAGTGACCCATATGGCTTTGCAGGACTCCTTTTCAGCAAAAACCTACAGGGCAGCTAAAGGCCTGTTCTTGCCAGTGCTCCCGGTTGGAGGTCAACTGGTCAACGCATCCATCCAACGCCCCCATCGTCAACGGAGACTGGTCGATGGGTGATAAAACAACACATTCGAGGACGTGATCGCTTGCCAATTTGTCAGCCTTGGTGCCAAAGGCTGTGCTACTTTGTGCCAAAGATCGCGCAAATTTGTGCCAAAGGCCGCGCAACGCAACTCTTCAGTGGGGGAGTGCTTGTTTTGGCACAGACGATGGCACCGGGAAATTTTGGGTTCGCTAATGTTGACACGGACTTGCGAGCGATTTCGGGGTGCTGAGGCGGCGCGACCACTTTGGCACCAAATGGTCTTCTAGGGCGTATCAAACGGCCAAAGTGGGCGATACGTGGGACATGCGTGTACAGGCCTCTATCGGGCCTTTTCTTTGCTCCATGCGGGTTTGCGACCGGTGGCCAGCTATTTAAAGCATCTGTACCTCAGCGCTTTAAGTTGGGCGCTCGGAAGTTGGGCGGTGCTCAGCGCCCAAGTTCACATTTCTCTGTTTATTCAATAGGTTGGCGATCCCGGCTCAGACTCAGGGAGGACGCCCAACTTGCATCAACTTGGGCGTGCCTTTGGCGCTGGCTGATGACCTCGCGATGACACCTGGGACGTCCTTGTGGTCATTAAAACAATAATTCAACAATTGATGTACTATCAAGTCATGCAAGAAGCAAACGTCATCCGCTCACTATCCGCACTGGCCCATGAGGCCCGATTGCGCGTATTTCGCGCCCTTGTTGTGGCTGGACCTGAAGGCCTGACACCTAGTGCCTTAGCTGAGCAGCTCGGCATCGCGCCGAACGCGCTGTCCTTTCATTTGAAAGAGCTGTTTCATGCCGACCTGGTCACCCAGGAGCGGCAGGGCCGCAACGTGCTCTATCGCGCGGCCTTCCCAGTGATGAATGATCTGTTGGCATATCTCACAGAGAACTGCTGCCAGGGCGCGGTTTGTACCGATGACGCCGTTGCGTCGTGCGAGTGCTAAGCGTCGCTGCAACCTTTTCCCATCCCTAAGTCCCGCTGCTAAAACCATGTCTGACAACAAAGCTCCCCTGAACGTCCTGTTCCTGTGCACTCACAATTCGGCACGCAGCATCTTGGCTGAGGCCTTGCTCAACGATATGGGCCAAGGCCGTTTTAAAGCCTATTCGGCGGGCAGCAGCCCCCGCGAGAATCAGCAACCCAATCCGCTTGGGCTGCAGGTGCTGCAAAAGGCCGGTGTCTCGGTCGAGGGCTTGCGCAGCAAGAGCTGGGACGAATTTGCTGTGCCTGGTGCGCCGCATATGGATCTGATCATCACCGTATGCGACAACGCGGCTGGTGAAGTGTGTCCGTTTTGGCCTGGTCATCCCGCCACAGCGCATTGGGGCTACACGGACCCCTCGGAAGGCGAGGCCTCTGACGAAGCAAAGCTGGAAGCCTTCCGGCAGACGATGCACATGATTCGTCGTCGCCTGGAGCTATTGGTGAACCTGCCAGCGCAAAAGCTGGAGCAGGCAGTACTGCAGTCCACGGCGCGTGAACTCTCTTCGCACTAAATCCCGTTACTGCAATTGCGATCCAGATCCAGAGTCTGGATTGCAGCACCAGGCTTCACTGACGCCCGCACGCGGTGGGCGATTGATGCCGACTTATAGCTTTTTCTAGGACCTATACGTCATGTTGACGGCCATCCTGATTTTCATTTTCACCTTGACGCTGGTCATCTGGCAGCCGCGCGGCCTTGGCATTGGCTGGAGCGCCTCTATTGGGGCAGGTATCGCACTGTTGCTGGGAGTCGTGCACTTAGCTGATATTCCAGTGGTCTGGCATATCGTCTGGAATGCCACGGCTACCTTTGTCGCCGTCATCATCATCAGCCTTCTGCTCGATGAGGCCGGTTTCTTCGAGTGGGCTGCATTGCACTTTGCCCGCTGGGGTGGCGGCAGCGGAGTCAAACTGTTTGCCTTCATCGTGCTGCTGGGTGCTGCCGTTTCGGCCCTGTTCGCCAATGACGGAGCGGCGCTGATTCTCACTCCCATCGTGATGGCCATGCTAGTGGCGCTGGGCTTTTCTCCGGCGGCAACGCTGGCGTTTGTCATGGCCGCCGGTTTTATTGCCGACACGGCGAGCCTGCCGCTGATCGTCTCCAATCTGGTGAATATCGTCTCCGCCGATTTTTTCAAGATCGGCTTCAATGACTACGCATCGGTGATGGTTCCCGTCAACATTGCCTCGGTCCTGGCGAGCTTGGGTGTATTGCTGCTGTTTTTCCGACGCGATATTCCTGCCACTTACGACGTGGCCCAGCTCAAGTCGCCATCGGCTGCAATCAAGGATCTGGCCACCTTCCAGGCTGGCTGGGTCGTGTTGGTCTTGCTGCTGGTCGGCTTCTTCGCGCTGGAGCCCCTGGGCGTCCCTGTCAGCGCCGTGGCCGCCGTGGGGGCTGCGATCTTGCTGGCGGTGGCTGCGCGTGGTCATGTCATCAGCACCAGGAAAGTACTTCATGGTGCTCCGTGGCAGATCGTGGTGTTCTCGCTGGGGATGTATCTGGTGGTCTATGGGCTGCGCAACGCGGGCCTTACGGATTACATCGCCATGTTGCTGAACCAGTTTGCAGCCGGTGGCGTGTGGACCGCTTCACTGGGCACAGGCGTGCTGTCTGCGGTGCTGTCTTCCATCATGAACAACATGCCCACGGTCCTGATCGGAGCCTTGTCCATCGATGCATCCACGGCCACAGGGGCAGTCAAGGAAGCCATGGTGTACGCCAATGTGATTGGCTGCGATCTGGGTCCCAAGATCACGCCGATTGGCAGCCTGGCCACGCTCCTTTGGCTGCATGTGCTCGCCAAGAAAGGCACAACGATTGGCTGGGGCTACTACTTCAAAGTCGGTGCGGTGCTGACCATGCCCGTGCTGCTCATTACCCTCGCAGCGCTGGCTTTGCGGCTCAGCGTGGCGTCATGAACCTTTGCAACGGGAATCTAGCGCTATGAGCGACATCACGATCTACCACAACCCTGCTTGCGGTACCTCCCGCAATGTTCTGGCCCTGATCCGCAACAGCGGGGAAGAGCCCAAGGTCATTGAGTACCTCAAGACACCCCCTGATCGCGCCACCCTGGTGGGCCTGATCCAAGCCATGGGCATGCCCGTGCGCGATGTGTTGCGCCAAAAAGGTACGCCGTATGACGAGCTGGGCCTGGGCGAGCCCAAATGGACGGATGAGCAATTGATTGATTTCATGCTCCAGCACCCCATCCTGATCAATCGTCCGATAGTGGTCACCCCTATGGGAACCCGGCTGTGCCGTCCCTCGGAGGCCGTGCTGGACATCCTGCCGCAGCCGCAACAGGCCGCATTCTCCAAAGAAGACGGGGAAGCCGTCATTGACTCGAAAGGAAATCGAATTGGCAAGCTCTGATCTACCGAACCTCGACGAACAAGTCTTTGAAAAACCCAGCCTGGAAGGCCTGTTGCCTGCACAGCGTGCGACGCACGCGCCGCGCATTCTGCTGTTGTATGGCTCGGTTCGTGATCGCTCCTATAGCCGACTGCTGACCGAAGAGGCGGCGCGCCTGCTGCGCAAGATGGGTGCCGAGACCAGGATCTTCGATCCGCGTGGCCTGCCGCAGCCCGATGGTGCCCCTGACGATCACCCGAAGGTCAAGGAACTGCGTGAGCTGGCTGTATGGTCCGAGGGTATGGTCTGGACGTCTCCTGAGCGTCATGGTGCGATGACCAGCATCCTCAAGGCGCAGATAGACTGGATTCCTTTGTCCGCTGGTGCCGTGCGACCGACGCAAGGCAAGACACTGGCGGTGATGCAAGTCTCGGGGGGCTCGCAGTCCTTCAATGCGGTCAACCAGATGCGTGTGCTGGGTCGCTGGATGCGCATGATCACCATCCCGAATCAGTCGTCCGTTGCCAAGGCATTCGCGGAGTTCGATGAGGCTGGCCGGATGAAGCCTTCTTCGTACTACGAGCGAGTGGTGGATGTGATGGAAGAGCTGGTCAAGTTCACGTTGCTGACGCGAGACTGTTCGGACTACCTGGTGGATCGCTACAGCGAACGCCGTGAAAGCGCTGAAGAACTGTCCAAACGGGTCAATCAACGCAGCATTTAAACGATACAGATGGCACTGAACCGCACGCAAGTCACAGTCATGCTCGGGATTGCCCAGACCCTGTCCTGGGCCTCGTCGTACTACTTGCTTGCGGTGCTGGCCAAGCCAATCAGTCAGTCGACAAGCACCTCGTACTCTCTGGTGTTCGGCGCGTTCTCGGCAGCCTTGCTTGTGGCTGCAGCGGTAGGCCCCATCGCGGGCCGGTTGATTGATCGCCTTGGCGGAAGGTCCGTGCTTCTCGCCAGCAATCTGGTTTTTGCCTGTGGCTTGCTGATGTTGAGCCAGGCCACGCAGACGCTGCATATCTTCGTGGCGTGGGCGTTCATGGGCGTGGCAATGGGTAGCGGCCTCTACGAAGCCGCGTTTGCCAGTGTGGTGCACCTATATGGCCAGGATGCGCGCCCAGCCATTACCGGAATCACGCTTTTTGCTGGCTTTGCCAGCACCGTGGGCTGGCCGCTTTCCAGCTATCTGGAAGGACTGTACGACTGGCGCGTCGTATGCATGTTCTGGGCCGCCTTGCACCTGCTGCTGGGCCTTCCACTCAATGCCTTGTTGTCGCGTGCCAAGCCTAATCCGAGGGAAGTGGTCAAAGAACAAAAGCCGCCTGGAGCTGAGACTCAAGGCGGAAACAACGTGGGCATCAGTCTTAAGCGCACGGCCTATCTGATGGCCTACGTTTTCGCGGCGTCCTGGTTCATCAGCACTGCCATGGCGGCCCACCTGCCTCAGATTCTTCAGGCCAGCGGTGCAACTTTGGCTGCTTCGATTGCTGCCGCTGCATTGGTCGGGCCTGCCCAGGTGGCAGGTCGTGTGGTGGAATACAGCTTTCTCAAGAAAGCACACCCGTTGCTTTCTGCTCGCTTGGCCATCCTTGCCCATCCGCTGGCTGCCGTCTGTCTGGGCCTTGCCGGTGCACCAGCAGCCAGCATTTTTGCCATCCTGCATGGTCTGGGTAACGGCATCTTGACGATTGCCATAGGCACGCTGCCACTCAAGGTGTTTGGCTCTCAAGGATATGGCCAGCGCCAAGGCTGGCTCATGGTGCCTGCACGCATCGTGCAAGCCGGGTCACCGTTTCTTTTCGGGCTGGCTGTCGCAAACTGGGGCAGCCAGGCTCTGTGGCTGTCTTCTCTGCTGGCAATCAGTGCATTTGCGGCTCTGTGGTCCATGCGTGTGAGTCCACAGCAATAAAGGCAAAAAGGAGGTCAACAATGTCGTTTCACGATGTGATCATCGTAGGGGCAGGTCAAGCAGGCCTATCGGTGGCGTATTTCTTGCGTCGCACCAATCTGTCGGTCCTGCTGCTGGATGCCGAAGAAGCCGGAGGCGGGGCTTGGCAGCATGGATGGGACTCGTTGAGGCTTTTTTCTCCCGCCTCGTGGAGTTCCATTGCGGGATGGCCGATGCCTGCTTCAGGTGAGCAGTATCCAAGCCGTGACCATGTGGTCGACTATCTTCGCAAGTACGAAGAACGCTACGAACTCAAGATCGAGAGGCCAGTTCGCGTCACAGGCATTGAATCCACTGAGCAAGGCTTCCAGGTCAATGCTGGAGCAAGAAGCTGGCAGTCGCGTGCCGTTGTATTTGCCACGGGAACATGGCGCAACCCATTTGTTCCCAACGTTGAGGGTTTGACGTCCTTCAAGGGGCAACAGTTGCACTCAGCTCAGTACGTATCACCTGAGCCCTTTAAAGGTAAGAGGGTGATGGTGGTCGGCGGAGGAAACTCCGGCGCACAGATCCTGGCAGAGGTCTCGCTTGTTGCGCAGTCCACGACTTGGGTCACGCTGGAGCCACCAGCCTTTTTACCGGACGAGGTCGATGGGCGAGTACTCTTCGAGAGGGCCACTGCACGCTGGCAGGCTCTGCAGGAGGGTAAAGATCCAGAGAACCTGCCAGGTGGCTTTGGCGATATCGTGATGGTTCCCCCCGTCCTTGACGCACGCCAGCGCGGCGTGCTGCATTCTGTCGGCTCATTTGAGAAGCTCACGGCGGACGGGGCTCAATGGGGCGACGGAAGCACCAAGCCCTTCGACGCGATCATCTGGTGTACCGGCTTCAGGCCTGCGTTGCTGCCTCTGGAGACTCTTGGCGTTGTCAACGAATCCAGAGTCGCGGTAGAAGGCACCCAGGTGCGTGGCGTCCCAGGTTTATGGCTGGTGGGCTACGGGGAGTGGACCGGGCCTGCGTCGGCCACGCTCATTGGTGTCATGCGAACGGCACGTAGCAGCGCCTTGGAGATTGAGCAGTTTCTATCTACAGTGACCAACTGAGCGACTTCAAAAAAAAAGCCCAGTCTTTGGCAGACTGGGCTTTTTTATGGGTAGGTGGGGGTTAGAAGAGGGCCTTTTGTCGTCTGTCTGGTGGAGCTGTTACGCCCAGCATGGCGACGATCCGAACGACCTGACCTTCCGTAAGACCATACTCGGCAGCGATCTCCCGAGCCGTCTTGTTCGTCGCATATTCAGCGGCGATCCGCGCATTGCGCACGGCCTGGAGTGCTCTTTCCGCTTTTGGCAGCTGAAAATGAGGCAGGCCTCCATATTCCTCTGCCAGCTTTAAAAGCGCCTCGACGCCAATGACTGCGGCATAGGGGTGATCTTCGGTGACGCGCTCCGGCGTTGGGAAGTAAACCCGCAGCCCACCCCATTTTTGAACGAGCGCCATGGTGGCCTGCAGACCTACCAGGCGCTCAAACTCTTGCAGCAGCGGCGGCAGCAGGTCGATGGGAACTGTAGAGGTCTGGGTCATTTCACCTGTGCCTGACGCTTGGCCCGGTCCAGCATGGACTTCAGCGCCTCAATGACCGTGCTGGCCTGGGCTGTTGGCAAAAACTTAACATCCGACACATCAGTGCCGATGGTGCGGCCCACGAAGGCGAGCAGGGCGGTGGGACTGCCGTCGCGCAGACCGCCTGCTTCATCGAGCTTCTTCCAGAGCCACTTGATTTTCTCGGGCTGACCAAAGGGCTTGAAGTTGCTGGACTTGGGCTGGAAGCCCAGCTTGGACATGTGAGCCAGCACCTTGGCACGACCCGCTGCGTCCAGATCCGTGGAGCTGGCCACCCCCGTGATTTCAACCAGGTGGAAGCGGTAATCATCCTCCGTCCAGCCCAAGGCCGTGCGCCCCTGATGGATGTGGCCCAGCTCACGGCGGCGCTGATCTTTTGCAGCAAAAGACGAAGTGTGAGCAACAAAGCGGGTCATATCGCCTCCTTTAAACGTCCGTAGGGCCGATGGCCTTCTTGACGCTGCAGCTCAAGACATGGCCGTTTCCGAGATTGATGTCCAGGGTGTTGCCGTTCTGGCAGTTCAGACCGATGACCGTGCGCAGGGTGAAGTCCACGATCTTGGTGGTCTGCACCAAGGGCAGTGATTGGGCTCCCTCGCTAGTACAGACGGAGTGAGCGACATCGGCGGTAGAGGCAAAGCGTGTAGTCGTCATACGGCAGCCAGATCCAGGTTGATGGCGTCATAAGCGCCGGTGTTTTCGTTGCGTTTGTAGAAGCGGATGTAGGGCTTGGTGCTGGCGACCTGGATGCTGTCGGAGATGGCTTTCATGGCTGTCTGCCAGTCTTCGTCCTTGATGTCCAGGCGGCGCAGGCCCAGCACGCGGCCTGTGTTGATCAGGCCTTGCTTGTCGACCTGGAAGGCATCGGAGACCAGAACTTTGATGTTGTCGTTGGCTCCTTCGGCCCAGCGCGTCACGCACTGGTCGATCAAGGACTTAGCTGCCTGGAGCTGCTCGCCAAAGGTGATCTGGTCCTGCATCTGGCGCACGACCTTCAACTTGCCGTCAAACGTCATGAGCGTGAAGTTGCCCTTGGTGCCGCGAACCTTGACCCCGTATTGCTCCACGCTGGTTTCCACAAAGGCCGTGACGTCGCCCATGGAGTCCAGCTTGAACTTGGCTAGATCCTTGCTCCTGGCTTCGGCCTGGGTGCAAAGGTCGCGCACCAGCTGGTCGCGCAGCTTGTCGATGTCGGAGACCTTGGTTTCGGGGACTAGGTCACCCTTGGCGTTTTCCCAATAGCCTGCGGGGATCTCGGGAAGAGAGATTTGCTGATTCATACGTTCTTTCTGGTGGTGGTGATTGGCTGGTTCAAGGAAACACGGAGCGCATCTCGGCGTAGCCGGTGATGGCGGCGATCAAGAAGCCCAAGGCCATGAGGAGCACAAAGATGAAGAGCGTCAGGGCCACCTTTTCGCGGCGGGACATGGGGGCTGTGCTGGCGTGCTCGATGGTCCAGGCGGGCAGGGGGCGCTGTTGGGGTTGAGTGGTCTTAGGCATGTTGGAGTTCTCCTTTGAGCAGTTGAGACAGGCGTTCGCGGTGCATATGGGTGAAGTCGGAGTAGTCGTCTGCGGCGCAGGCGATGGCATAGCGGCGGTCGATGCTGTAAGCACGCATCAGCCGCCTGGCGCGGCGCTTGATCCAGCCCAGGGGAGGGCGGTGGTAGTCGGCCTCGGTCATGGGCAGCGCAAGGCCGATCACCAAGGGCAGACAGCCGTCTTTAACGAGGTGATGCATGGCTGACCTCCTGGATATGGGTAATGGGGATGACCTTGCGGCCACCTCTGATCTGCAGAGCGCGAGGAACTGGTGGAGCGCTGGCCTCCCGGTGGCTGCATTGACGGCAGGCTTGCCAGTGCTGCATGTCGCGGGGGCTTGATATAGGCGCATCACGGTGGGCAAAGGCGCGGCATTGCTCTGCAGTGATGACCTGGTCGTCGCCACCGGCCTCCGCCGTGAGGTGTGGGCAGGTGTAGCGACCGAAGGTGTGAATCACCTTTTCTGCAATGCGGTCGGTCTTGGCGGTGCCATTTCCGTAGCATCCACTCGCATTGAGCACCTGGCTCAGAGCCGCTGCGCTGATGCCGAGCTGGCGAGCAATGCGTGCTCGCACGGACTCGGGCCGCTGCACACGCTCCAGAAGGATTGCGAACCAAGGCTCATTCATGTAGCCGGGCTTCATGCAATCTCCTTCCTGGCCTTGGTCAGTGCAGGCGCTTGGGGGCCTATGTCGCGCTTGAGTACATAGCGCAATGCACCATTGACCCGCTTCTTGCTGACCTCAACCGCGTCGGGGCAGGCCTCGCTCCAAGCCCTGAGCAGGCGACCGATGACAGCCTGTAAATAGACCGTGTTGTCGCCGGCATTGGCCAGGACCGACACTGCGTCGACGCTGGTCAGAACATTGCGAATGCGCAGGAGATTCCACAGGCGCGCAGAGATCTGATCGGCGACCGTGAGCTTGTTGGGGCGCATCATCGCGGGCTTGCATTTACCTTCTGCCAGCGATGCATACAGAGCCGCTTTACAGGTCTGTACGCCTGCAGGGGTCAGCTCCCAGGCAAACCGCCGAGTGGGGCAGGGGGTGGCCAGCCTGCGCTGCTCCAGCAGCTTGCAAGCCCTGCGAGCGTCCTTGCCTTCTGTCAGCTCGGGCACGATCTTCTGAAGCTCGGCCACCGTGAAGGGCTGAACCGCGTGGGCGGTATAGCGACCCAGAGCGATCAAGGTGGCAGGCATAAACCAGCCGTAAGGCTTCACCGAGGCGGTCGTCATGGCTTGACCCCTTTGCGGCCCAGCGGCTTGCCGTTGAACTCGGGGCACAGTGGCAAGCCCTTGATGTGCTCCAGGGTGACCTTGGTCCAGCCGTTGGCGTCTGCCCAGGCCTCAAGGTTGGCAATGGCGTTGAGCAGCAGTCGCATGCGGCCCTCTGCCTGGGCCAGCATCTCGGGCAGCACCTCGTCGGAAATCTCGACTTCAGCCTTGGCGGCGACCGTGGCCTTGACGTCTGCGAGCGATATCGGCTGCAACTCCACCACCTTGGCCACGCGGCTGGCGATATGGCCGAAGCGCGCCACCTTCATGGGGAAGTGTTCCATGCCGACCAGAAAGCACATGGTGCCGGTCAGGTCGGTGATGTCACGGATCAGCTCCAGCAGGCTCGCGGTGGTGCCCACCAGGAAGTCGGCCTCGTCGATGATCATCGGCACCATTTCGACCGCCAGCTTGCCGATGATGCGCGACTGCACCTCGGTATTGCGCCCGGTCTTGGCCAGGCCCATGCGCTCGGCCAGCTCATCGAGCATGGCGCGTTTGGTCCAGGTGCTCTTGGCGCGCACAAACACCCAGCCGCTATCGGCTGCCCAGCGCTCGGTCAGTTCGGACTTGCCAATGCCATATCGGCCTTGGACCAGCACCAGGCTTGCCTCGCGAGCACCGCGCTTTTCCACCAGCTTTTGGGCTTCGGACAGGCGCTTAAAGTTTTCAGTTTTGACAAAGCCTCGTTTCACAGTACATTTCTCCTGCTCGTATTTCTTAAAAAAATCTCTGGCACGCTCTGTGACGGTTGCCGCCGTCACAGAGCACTCTTCAAACCGGGCGCATTGCCCGCGTCGTTCCATCCCAATCCCCGCCCCTCGTAGTAGTCGCGTAGATCTGCATAGCTCTCCGATGCCGTGTAGTTGCGCAGCCATGTGCCGTCTGCTTCGGTCCATTGGTCTTGGTTACGCATGAGCCACTCGTAGCGCTCGCTCGGTCCGTTGAAGAAAGGCCTGCCAGCGGCTGCTTGCGCTACCGCTTCCGTGGAGGGAGAGTTGATGGCGGAGACGGGTGTCTCCACGAAGGAGGGCACCGTCACGAATGGGGTGCTTGGCTCCGGCAGGGAAAGGGGTGTGGTGTCGATGGCTGGACCCAGCTCGCGCAGGGCGGTGTCGATCTGCAGCTCCCGGCGCTTTACGGCCTGGGCCACGCGCCTTTCGCGGGCCATCTGAATGACCGGCTTGGGGAAGTAGTCGATGCGGTTGGCATCCCACTGGGCTTCGCAGACGAACTCACCGCCCAGCGTGTAAACCAACACAAAGTTCGGGTTGTGAATGTCGTAGCGCACGCTAACTTCACGGCCATCGATATCGCGGCGCATCAGGTCGGGTGCCTGGTAGAACTGATTGAAGAACTGCACCTGACCGCGCTTGGCGGTGCGGATCACGCTGGGCATGAACAAGGTGCGCAGCTCCAGCTCCGAAGGCTTCTCCTGCAGCGCTGGGTCAAAGCAGGCTTCAAACGCTTCCATCGGCGTCAGATGCTTGCCGTCTGTGCGCTTAGGCAGACCACGATGGCGGTGCTGCGTGTTGTATTCGTGGACCATCACTTCGATGCCGTCCACGAACTGCTTCCAGGTCGGAGCCTTGGGCGTGAGAGCAATGACCTCTCCGCTCTGCTCCGAGCGCTTGATGGCACGCTGTTCCTTGGCCAGGACTGCTGCCACCTTGCGGAAGGTGCCTGCATCCACATCGCGGCCCTGAAAGCTGCCGAACTTGCGCGCAGCGTTGATGGCGTGGGTCTGCCAGCTGCGCTCAATGATTCCGTGACCTTGCGGCTTGCCGGGTAGGCCCAGGCGGTGATCGATGCCAAGGCGTGCACAGATGCCGTCGATTGGGCAGTCCATGGCCTTGGCTGTTTCGCCAGCGCCGTTGTCACCGTAAAGAATGGCTGGAATGCCGTATTGGCCGACTGCGTGGCGCAGCGCATCGCCCACAGCAATCACGTTCTCGGACAGATTCACCGACCAGCCCACGATCAGGCGGGTCGCCGCATCCAGCACCACGGTCAGCTCAGGCGCGAAAGGGGCACCATGGTCCGGGTGGCGAACCTTGGCTTTAAAGGTGTGACCGTCGATGACAAACACATCGGCAAATGCCAGTGTGGATGTGTCGCGGCGTTTAAAGGGCAGCTTGGCGTCGCGCTGAGCGCCGGTGTGGCGAGACTTGATAAGGGCGACACTGGCCTCGGCAGACTGGCCAAGCTTGTCCAGCACGCGCCGGGCACGGTGGTACAGCTTGCGCCATTCATCGATGTCGCGGCCCAGCACTCGGGTGACTTCCTTGGCTGCGCCGCTGAGCTTGCGAAACCGGTGGTCCCTGCTGTGAAACAGACCCAGCACTGTAGCCACATCGTCATCAACTTGTGGTGTTGACTCAGGCTGAGGCACAGCAGGCAAGAGTCCTAACCAGCCATTGCTGCGATGCATGCCTACCCAGCGCTCCAGCGAGCGGGCGCTGACCTCGGAGCCACGCGCGCGCTGATTGGCTTGGCGCGCGATGCTCTGCGTTTCCGTTCCTGCTTCTCCAGTCACGATGCGTGCGGCAAGCAGCTGGCATGCGCGGCGTAGGCCATGCATAGGTACCAGTTCAAGCACTAGGTTGACCAAGCGCACACGCGCGTCGGCAACGTCTTTTTCTGCCTGGCTGGGCACACGAGCTGTGGAGGTGCTGGGCAAGGTCGCGGGTACGGCAGGCAAGAAGCTTCTTACCGCAGGTGCATCCACCGCAGCTATGACCTTGGTGCCAGCCGCTTGAATTGCGCTGGTGGCGATGGCAAGGCGGGTCTCTTCAGGCAGAGCCGAGCAGTCAAACTCTGTACCGCCGCCAACTCGGCCTTCCCTGGGACGGCTGGGTATGTTCAGGCGAAGAAGTTTTTCGCGTGTGCGCTTGGCGCAGGACGGCATGCCCGGCAGGCCCGCGATCTCTCGGGCAGTGAGCCAAGTCATTTGAGATGCTCCTGCTTTCGTGCGACGCGCAGGGCCTGAGCCGTGGGTTGCGAAGAGAGACCTAGTACTGCACGAACCTCGGCAACTTTGCCTGCCATTCGCTCGGGTCGGTAGATCGGGCGCAACGCTGTGCAAACGGCGTTGTACGAAAGCTGATAGCGGCGCGCGAAGCCCTGGAGCGAGCCGTAGTGCTCTTGAATGTATTTGCGAGCACTGATCTCTCCCCAAGGGTTCCGTCCACTGACGAGTACGACCAGATGCCCATCCCTAGTGAGCTTGAGACGCGGTTTCATTTCTGCCCCCCGCGTTTCAGCTTGTTCGTGCGATGTGGTTCGTATTGACCGGGCCAGATGCGATTGACTGGCTGCTCAATCAGGTTGGCAATGGCATCAGCAACACGTCGCGAGGTTGAACGACCGTGGATGACATTGCTAACGGTCATGCGTGAAAGACTCAACTGATCCGCCATGGCAGCTGGTGTCGTTCCCCGCATACGGATCTCAGCTTTAATTTGTTCTGGATGCATTTGCTGCTACGCTATTGGTTCAAAAGGAAACGTTTCAAGTTGAACCGTATTCTTGGTTCAAAACGAAACGCAGTCAATAGCTATATGCAAAAAAATCCTCAAAGCACCCTGTCGCCCACGGTAGATGAAGTCGTTGCCCGCATTGCAGATGCGTTAGGGTCAGGTTGGATGGCCTTGATGGAGGTTCAGCCTGAAACGGTCAGAACTTGGCGCAAACGTGGTGAAGTGCCCGTGAAGCAGCTACTTCGGGCTGCGAGGCACTCAGGTCGTACGGTTGAGCACTTCAGTGCACCTGCTGGTACAGAAAGTCGAGCGGGTTCGACACATGCCTATCAAGATGATGGCGAGTTCACACAGATCGAAGTGCTGGACGCTTGCATGAGTGCAGGAAATGGGGCCACCAATGGTGAGCAGGAAGTGCTGGGGCGCTTAGCGTTTCGCACCTCTTGGCTGCGATCCAAGGGACTCAATCGCAATAACGCGAAGATCGTCAGAGTGCGTGGCAACTCGATGTCAGATCGCATCAATGACGGAGATATTCTTTTAGTCGACACGTCAGTTAATGCTTTAGCCCATGACGGGGTATACGTCATTGAGCTGGAGGGGGAGGATTATGTGAAGTTGCTGCAAAGAGACTTCAACACAGGTGGCGTAAAAGTTATAAGTTACAACCCAGACTACCCTGTTCAGACTCTTGAAGGAGAGTCTGCGAATCGACTAAGAATCACGGGGCGTGTTGTTTGGCATGGAGGGGAGATCTGAAGGGTTATTCCTTATTAGCTGACACTGGTAATTTTTGAATTCCGTATAAATTAATATATCGAGTCAAATATATGATGTTAGATCCTGTTGTAATTTCCCTAATTAGTCTCGGGGTTTCTGCATGCTCATACATTAACTCGCGACGAGCACGACTAGATTCTGCAGCGAGCGTACTTTACAAGACTAAGTTGGATTTACTTAAAGGTGCGAAAGAGGCAGAGTTAGTTTGGCAAGATATAGTTAATGACATTTATCATCGAAGAAGTAAGTTCGAAAGAATTATTCCACTGACGCAAAGGGACGTTCTTTTGGAGTCATTTGATGCATGGGATCGTGAATTTTCCGGCTCCCTGGAAAATGCTAAGAAAATTAGAAATGATATCGAAGATAGCTTTGATGATATTAAGAAAAATGAAGCCGAGAAATGGCATAGAAAAATCGAAGTAATGAAATTGAGCTTGGCTCAATCTAGAGCAGAAATGAACCGAAAATTTGAATTAATGGAGCAGCGTATTTCTGAAGCAAAAAATTCTAAGGATATGGGGTAAATAGTTTTCCGCAAAGGTCACTGCCTGTGTTACCTTAATATGAACTGATTTATTTCGGGCCAGCATTTGCTGGTCTTTTTTATTTGTGCTTGCCCCACGAAAGTCGAGGGCATGGCAAACACACTCTCCCTCGGTAAAACGGTTCTGCGCTTCGGCATCCCACTCGTGCTGGGTGGTGGTGCGTATGTCACCTATATCTCAGGCTACGAGGACGGTCCTGCCAAGCGCGATGGCAGGCCGCAATTCAAGCATGTGGTCTATGCAGATGCTCTGGCAGCAGGCTTGCCGACGGCCTGCCTGGGCCTGACCAGGGCTGCCAGCCCGGTGCCGGTGGTGCTGGGCGATTACTGGTCCGATGAGCAATGCTTGTCCGTGGGCAGTCAGGTGCTGGCCAAGGGCCAGGCAAAGGTCCTTGACTGCATCAAGGTGCCGGTGAGTCAGCCCGTTCTGGATGCCTTCTCAAGCCATGGCCACAACAACGGTGAACCGTCGACCTGCGCCAGTCGAGCCATGGGCCTGCTCAATGCGAAGCGCTACGAAGAAGCCTGCGATGCGCTGGCACACGCGCCAAGCGGCACGCCTGTCTGGAGCTATACCAAGACCGGCAAGCGCAATGCCAAGGGCGAGTGGGAGTACCGCTTTGTCCAGGGCCTCTACAACCGCCGTTTAAAAGAGCGCGCTGATTGCCTGCTGGGCGTGGCTTTGCTGCGTGCGAACTATGACTTTGCCACTGGCACCTGGAAGGCGCAGCCATGAAGCGCTTTCTGGCATTCATCACCCCTGGAGTTCTGACGCTGGCTTTGCTGTTGTGCCTGACGCTTGCCTTGGGCATGTGGCACTTGAAGACCAAGTCTGAGGCCGTAGCCACCGAGTTGCAGCAGTTGCAGGGCAGCGTTGCCACCCAGAACCGCACCGCCAAGGCTGAGCTGGAGCGCCTGACAGCTGAGCGCAATGCTGCCCAAGCCAGGCTGGATCAGCTTTACCAACAGCAGGAAAAAACCGATGCCCAGGCAGTCCAAGAAATCGCTCGCCTTACTGGTGAGCTTGAGCAGCGCCCTGTGCGGGTGCGCATCGTCTCCCAGCTCGCTGCCAGTGGGGCGGGTGGTTGTAGCGCCGCAGGTGAGCAAGCCGCCAGCACCGAATCTGGTGCAGCAGACACAGCCGAGGCCTACGGGCTACTTCCAGCAGCAAATTCTTCGCGCCTTGCAGGAGTGATCGAGGAGATTGAAACCCTTAACGCGGCCTATGCGTCCTGCCGGTCGCTGCTGCTGCACCCATGACTCGCCACAAAAAACAGAGGAACCATGTCACTCGAAAAAGACGAACTGATGCTGCTGGGAAAGATCGACGGCAAGCTCGACGGCATTACCGCGCATCTCAATCGCCAGGACCAACGCATTCAAGAGCTGGATGAACGCGTGGATCAGCGGCTCAACTCCATTGATACACGGCTGCGCGAAGTTGAAAAGAAGGCTGCGGTCGCGGGCGCGGTCTCAGGCGGTGCCGTGGCAGTGGGCACGGCTTTGATCGTCGAAGGCATCAAGACGTATTTTCGTGGCGGAGGCCTGGGCAACTAATGGCGCACGGCAAAGAAAAACGTACCCAGCTGCGTGGCTTGTATGTGTTTCAGCGCATGGCCATGGAGGCGGCCTGCAAGAAGCTGGGTGTGCCGCGCAGCACCGGCAACCGCTGGAAGCAGGAGGCTGCAGAGCAGGGCGATGACTGGGAGACCGCCCGAGCTGCCGTGGCCATGGGCGATGAGAACTTCAAGAACCTCTCGGCCAAGCTACTGGAGGACTATCTCATCCAGCACCAGGCCACCATGGATTTGCTGCGCGAGGCCAAGGACATGGGGCCGCGCGATCGCGCCGAAACGCTCGCCAGCATGAGCGACAGCTTCAACAAGACCATGTCCAGCTTCAAGCGCCTCAATCCCGAGCTGAACCGCCAGGCTGTGCAGCTGGACATCCTTCAACGCTTTGCCGCATTTGCCCAGCAGCGCTATCCGCAGCACTTGGCCGCTCTGGTCGAGATGCTGGAGCCGTTTGGCGAAGAGCTGGCCAAGGTGAAATAGCCATGGCCAAAAACAGCAAGGATTTTCTGGCGGGTCTGACAGCGCTGGCCGATGACCTGCGCAAACAGATCGACGCCAACCTAGATGGCTGGGACACCAATTCTGCCGCCATTGCCGAGCGCCGCCGCAAGGTCTGCGACCCGGTCAATGGCTATGAGTATTGGGATCGCAACTATTTTCCTCACTATGGCCGGGCGGAGCCCAGCGAGCTGCACAAGTACCTATACAAGCGTTTGCCTGAAATAGTGAACACTGCTGCGGGGCAGCGCGACGCCATTGCGGCCCCGCGTGGCGAGGCGAAGTCCACCAAGATCAGCATGAGCTTTGTGTCCTGGTGCCTGGTCACCGGAGCCAAGTGGTACGCCATCATCGTGATGGACGCCTTTGAACAGGCCGCAGAAATGCTGGAGGCCATCAAGGCGGAGCTGGAAGCCAACCCGCGCATTGCTAACGACTTTCCCGAAGCCTGCGGGCAGGGCCGTGTCTGGCGGGCGGGCGTGATCGTGACGGCCAATGGTCGCAAGGTCGAAGCCTTTGGCTCCAGCAAGAAGATCCGGGGCCGCCGTCACGGCGCGCACCGCCCGGATCTGGCGATTTGCGACGACATCGAGAACGACGAGAACGTCAACACTCCGGCCCAACGCGACAAGCTGCAGGCTTTTGTGACCAAGAGCGTGCTGTCGCTGGGGCCACCTGATGACTCCATGGACGCCATCCTGGTCGGCACCGTGCTGCACTATGACAGCGTGCTGGCGCGTTTTCTCAAGAACCCGCTGTGGAACCGCAAAGTCTTTAAAGCCATCATCCAGTGGCCCGAGCGCATGGATCTGTGGGAGCAGTTCGAAGGCTTTCTGCTCAATGCCGACACGCCCCAGGAGGGCGAAGCTGCCGCCATGGCTCTATATAGAGAGCAACAGGCGGAGATGGAAAAGGGCAGCAAAGTCTCCTGGCCAGCGTTGCGCCCCTTGGTCAAGCTGATGATCCGCCGTGCCCGTGAAGGGCACTCGGCCTTTGACTCTGAGCAGCAGAACGATCCGACAGCCGGGGAGGATGCACCGTTTGCCAACTCCATCCGCTTCTGGGTCAACCGCCTGGCCGAGTGGGTGTTCTACGGCGCGTGCGACCCCAGCCTGGGCAGGGCAGGCAATAGCCGCGACCCCAGCGCCATCGGCGTTGGCGGCTACAACCGCGAGACCGGCATCATGGATGTGGTCGAGGCAGCCATCCGCAAGCGCGTGCCCGATCGCATCATCAGCGACGTGATCGAGATGCAGCGCGAGTACTGCTGCATCGTCTGGGGCTTCGAATCCGTGCAGTTCCAGGAATTCCTGCGCACCGAGCTGGTCAAGCGCAGCGCCCAGCAGGGCATCCCGGTACCGGCTCGTCCGCTCTTGCCCATCAGCGACAAGCTGCTGCGCATTGAAAGCCTGCAGCCTCATATGCACAACGGCCTGATCCGGGTGCACAGCAGCCAGACCACGCTGATTGACCAGTTCAGGCATTTTCCCAAGGCCGATCACGACGACGGTCCTGACATGGTCCAGATGCTCTACATGCTGGCTGTCACAGGCGGCATTGCTGCGGCCACGCAAGGCGGCAACAACCACCAGGTACAGACTGCCCGCGAGCGCTATGCCCGCCAGGCCTCACGAATGTTCAGGAGAAATACATGAAGCCCCAGGCATGGAGCCGGTTCATATCCTTTCTGGGTTTTGACCAGGCAGCGGTCGCGCAAGACGCAGACCAGGCACATCACGCCCAGCCCATGCGGGAAGCCGCCAGTGCCCAGGGCAATAGTGATGAAGGATGGCGCAAGCTCAGCGGCGGCGGTCTCGATAGCTTGAATGACCGCGACCTGGCACCGATGGCCCAGGACCGTATGCAGAAGCTGGCCGAATATCTGTGGCAAAGCAATCTGCTGGCCAACCGATTGACCGAGCTACCTCTGGCCTATTTGCTGGCAGAGGGTGTCTCTCTGCAGTGCCAGGACGAGGAGCACCAGGCAGTGCTCAATACGTTCTGGACCGACCCCATCAATAACTGGCCGCTGAAGCTGCAGGGAAGGGTGCGTGCGTTGGGCCTGCTGGGTGAGCAGTGCTATATCGCCAATGTGCGCGATGGCGACGGCTTTGTGCGGTTGGGCTACCTGGACCCACGCCAGATCGCCACCGTGGTCAATGACCCCGGCAACCCTGAGCAGCCCATCGGTGTCATCACCAAGCGCGACAACCGAGGGCGTCAATATAAATACAGAGTCATCGTTCTGGGTGAGGACGCGGAGCTGTTCAGTGAGAACACCTGCCGCATTCGCGCTGATGAATTTACAGATGGTGAGTGTCTGCTCTACCAACTCAACAAGTTTCCCAACGGTAGCCGTGGTCGCTCCGACCTTCTGGGCCAGATGGACTGGCTGGATGCTTATGACGAGTTCCTGTTCAATGAGCTGGACCGCATCGGCTATCTGCGCTCCTTTGTCTGGGATGTGGAGCTGAAGGGTGCAGACGACGCCAAGGTCAAGGAATACGAGAAGACTTTTGTGCCGCCCGCTCCCAATAGCACCTTCGTCCATAACGACAGTGTCACGCTGGAAGCGAAGAGCCCGAGTCTGCAGGCTGCCGATACCAGCGAGAGCGCCCGCTTATTAAGAAACCATGTGCTCGGCGGCAGCACCATGCCAGAGCACTGGTTTGGTGGTGGCGGGGATGTGAACCGCGCTGCCGCCTCTGAGATGGGTGAGCCCACCTTCAAGATGTACAGCATGCGCCAGTCCTTCCTCAAGATCATGCTGGAGGAGATTGGCCGCCATGTGTTGCTGTGCCAGGCACGAACCCAAGGCGTGACTCCTGACTGGTCAGAAGAAAAATGGCAGGTGACTGCGGTCTTCCCTGAGCTGCTCAACCGCGACGTCACCAAATTTGCGAGTGCCATGCAAACCTTGGCCGCGTCCGTGGTGCAGATGATCGAGGCCGGGCTGATGACCGAAGAGACCGCCCTCAAGATCGTGGCCGACGTGGCCCAGCGCTTTGGCCAGGACTTTGATGCCAAGGCCGAGCTGGAAGCCGCACGCAAGGAAGCTGCCGAGCGCAAGGCCAAGCGAGACGCTGAAGACGTGTTCACCAATTTGCCTGCAGATCTGGCAGCCGCACGGGGTGAGGCATCTGGTCAGAGCCATGGCTAAGAAAGCAAAAAGCGAGCGGGAGCAGGGCCAAAAGCCAGATAAAGCATTTGAGGCTGAGCTTGCCCGGCGCTTGCGCGAGCGCGCCCAACTGCTCCTGACTGGAGAAACCCAGGTTCTGCTGCTGCTCAAAGAGGCTCGCGATCAGATCCTGGTCACGCTGGCAAGCTTGCCTGCCGATTGGCAGCAGCTGCAGCTCTCGCGCTTATTGGGGCAGATCGAGGACGTCCTGGCCGGAGCGACCAGCCGCGCAGGTGCCTTATTTGAAATGCGTATGCAGGATGCCTGGACCCTGGGGGAGGACTTCATAGACAAGCCCTTGGCCATCATTGGCCACCGCGTGGAGCTGCAACTGGCCCAGCTCGATGCGGGCGTGCTCAAACAGATGAAAGCCTTTGGCTCACTGCGGCTCAAGGACGTGGGCAACGAAGCCGCCCGCAAGATTGGTCAGCAACTGGGCCAGACAACTATTGGCGCGCAGACGCCATACCAGGCCATTCAGGCGGTGCAGAAGATTCTCGGGGCCGAGTCACCCAGACGCGCAGCCACCATTGTCCGCACCGAGGTCAGCCGTGCCTTTGCCCTGGCCGCCAATGAGCGACTGCAGCAGGCCGAGCCCCTGGTGTCAGGCCTGGGTAAGCAGTGGCGGCGCAGCGGCAAGATCCACAGCCGCTGGAATCACGACATCATCGACGGCCAGGTCGTGGAAGCCAGCAAGCCCTTCAAAGTGCCCAACCCTGGCGGCGGCATTGACAAGATGCAGTGCCCGCATGACCCCAGGGCTCCCGTGGAGCAGATCATTCACTGTGGGTGTATTTCCATCCCCTGGATGAAGAGCTGGCGGGTGATGACGCCTGGGGCCAAGCCATTCAGCGAGCGCGAGCTGCAGCTTGATGGACGCAAGGCAGCGCTGGATCAGGCGGCGAAGAGGGCGGGGAGCCGGCTGGAGTGATTAGGGCTAAGCCGCTTTAAATGTAAGTCCATTGGGCATCGCCCCCCTGTACAGCGAACCCTCAGCAGAGATCCGTTTAAAGGCACTTTAAACGTGCTTTGCAACCGGTCGAAGAGTTCTATCGGTACGGATTCGCTCGATATTGAAAATAGGTGTTGAAATTCAACCTGTTTAGGTTGTAAAATTCCACTGCCTCAATGCGAAGGCAACCCCCGAGGTGTGACACCCTCGGATCCAACCAAATGAAGACAGAAGATCGTTACACCGCTCTGCAGGGTGGTGCATCGAAGGAGAAAGAAGGATTAATTATGAAATCGACTGAACTGGGAAAGGAACTTCGGAAGATAAGAATTGGAAGAGAAGAAGTGCTGTTTGACATGGCAAAAAAGCTGGAAATTTCGACAGCAATGCTTTCTGCCATCGAAACAGGAACTAAGGCCGCTCCTGAAGACTTCGTGCAGCGTCTCGCTGCTCGCTATCAAGAAGTTGAGGCTAACCAAGAGCATTTTTCGCATCTTGCTGAACTGACAAAGAAGCAAATAAAGCTGAAGCTCGAGGGTTCTTCTCCCGAAGTAAAGGATGCTGCGTGTACGTTTGCACGTTATTTGCCTGAGCTTACGGAAGAGGATTTAGCTGTAATTTCCAGTGTGCTGGAAAAATATAAGGAATCCCATGTTAAGAAAATCAAAGGCCGAGATATGTGAATACGTCCATCAGTTCAGTACAGCCTGTGCTCAGTTCGCATTGACTGGGCACGACGGTAAGCTGGACCTACCCAAAGTGTATGAGTATCTATCCCATATATGGGGTGGATGGCATCCCATAATTTTGGAGAAGGAGGAGATGGGGCATCGACTGGGCTTTACCGACCCAGTTAGAAAAATCATCGCCTTGCGTGTAGATGTGTATGACGGAATGTGCAACGGTGAAAAGGAGCATCAATACACTGCGGCGCATGAACTGGGTCATATGGTGATGCACGGTGAAATGGTTTTTGCTCGACTTGAAAAAAATAACCCGATGGGGATCGTCAATGTCGAAGTTGAAGCTGACGACTTTGCCGTTGAATTGCTCGGATTTAGTTCACCCGCGCAAGAGGACATGCTTCATAAACTATTAGCTAGGCTTACTGGTCGAAAAAAATGAGCCAAGCAGAAAAAGAAAAGAGCCCCAAGGCGCTACCAACACCTTGGGACTCTATGGGATGGTGAATAGAGGTCTACCAAACCAACTACGCACGCATGTCTTGGAGAAGACAGGAACGGACTGTATCAGTTCAGCGCGTGTAGGCAAGCCAAAACTTCTCAATCCTTTTGTAAAGGAAGATAGATGTACTACATGCGCACAAAATCTGTGTATGTTCGCTGCTACACCAGACGCCGCTTCGGTCGTTGGGAGACAGTGAGCCAGCACTGGCGTTCACATCCGGGGCAGATGGACCTGTTCTGACCAAGGTTGATGGCGGAAGTTACCAGCTTCCGCCACCTTGGTGCCGATTACGGGTGAGGCATCGGCGGTGCTTTCTTTGACGGGAAAGGCCAAGGGATTCTACGTCTCAAGGTCTGGCGCTGCAACCGGCAACCCCTGGCAACCCTTTCACGGTATGTCCGTGAGAAAGGTTCCCATGACTACTCCCCGCACTGGAGGCCATTGGGTGGTGTGTCGCTACATCGTAAAGAACGGGCGCACGATCTACCCAAGGAATGGCAAAGTCTTCCGCTTCTGGGTCGATGACTCAAAGAAGCGCAAGTGATCTGAACAGCCTTAAGCGGTTGTTTGCGTTGTGAACGCGCTCTACACTCGAGTTGAATTCGAGTAGATATCTACCTAGTACGAGGTGAGACGTACAGCGAGATGAGGCCAGCATTTGCGGGCCTTATTTTTTTATGTCCCTCTGGGCACAGTCACTCCATCGCAATGCCGCGCCCCTGCGGCTCATCTTCGATGGAGTGGCCAATGTCCGAATCCGAGACAAAAGAAATCAAGCTGACGGCAGCCGAGGCTGCCAAGCGCGTCCAGCGCATCGTCCTGGAGCCTGCAGAAGGCAAGGACAAGTTCAAAGAAAAGCGCCTCGCAGTTTCCGCCGATGAAGTGCTGTCCTTCAAGGACTACGGCACCCACATCGTCGTAGTGACTGTGGACGGTCAGAAGCTGACTGGCAAATAAGCCATGCTCAAGCTCATCCCTCACGGCACGGGCTTTGATCGCCTGACGGAGGCGGTCACTTCCGAATACGGCCAACTGATCGAGCTGGTGCGCCAGGCTGTACGCGACAAGCTGCGGCTGACGGTCAACAGCGACTACTACGTGGACATGCGAGGCATCTGGCCCGACCGGGCCGTGGTGCAGGTCAAGGGCCGTCTTTACAGCTACGCCTATGCCGTCAGCGCGGATAACACCGTGGCTCTGGCTGAAGGTGAAGAGGTGGTGGCGCAGTTCCAGCCCGTGTCTGATAAGACGGGAGCCATCTTTCCCGATATCTCCGAGGCAGACCGTGCGGCGGGCAGAGTCAAGCTCTCAGAGATCGTGCGCGAATCTCAGGAAGCGGCAGCCTTCCGTGAAGCCCAGGACGGTACGATCGAGGTCACGCTGATCCGTGCGGGCCGCAGCGGCAACCGCAACTATTACCCCGACCAGGCACTGCGCGAAGCGGCCCCCATGTTTGAGGGCGTGCGCGTGTTCGCCAAGTCTGATGCTGATCACAGCGCAGGCAAGGGCAAGGACGTGCGCAATCTGATCGGCGGCATCTACAGCGTGCGCTTTGTAGAAGGCAAGACGCCCGACACCGGCAGTCTGGTCGGCACCTTTAAAGCCATCGACCCCAGCGACTCGACGGTCACCAAGATGGTCGGCTCCGTCAAACGGGGCATGCAGGGTCTGCTGGGCCTGTCGATCGACGCTGATGCCCGCACTCGTCAACGCCGCAATGGCAGCGAGACCCTGCGCGAAGCCGTGACCTTCACCAAGGTGCACTCGGTGGACCTGATTGTCGAGCCAGGCGCGGGCGGCGGCCTGGACCGTCTGACCGAAGCCGCTGCCGATCCAAGTACCTCTCCCCCTGAATCTCAAGAAGGAAGCCAAACCATGCCTTTGTGGAAGCAACGCATGCTGGAGGCCATCAAGGCCAAAGACCCGGCGAAGCATGCCGCCATCAAACTGGACACGATCACCGACGACGAGGTGGTCAATCTGCATGAAGCCGTTTGCGGCCCACTGGTGCCTGAGCCTGGCGCGCAGCGTGTGACCGAGGCGCAGGGCGACGAAGCGCCGCTGACTCGCGCCGACCTGCAGGTGTTTGAGCTGCGAGGTGCGGCTCGCGAGCGCATCAATGCCGCCAAGCTACCACAGGCAGCCAAGGAGCGTCTGCTGACTCAGGTGGCCACCGCTGGCGCTGATCGCCTGACTGAAGCCGCCGTGGGTGATCTGATCAAGGCCGAAGGCGACTACATCGCCCGCATGACGGAGTCCGGTACGGTGCGTGTGCCTGCGTTCGGTAACGGCTCCATCAACGTGGAAGACCGCAGCGTGTCCATCCGCGAGATGCTGACGGCGTTTTTCGACCCCACGCACAAGGAGCACCGCAACGTGCAGTCGCTGCGCGAGTGCTACATCGAGATCACAGGCGACCGCCGTGTTACCGGCCAGATCCGCGATTGCGATCTGGGTCGCATGGCCGAGAGCCTGGGCGTTATGCGTGAGTCGGTCACCAGCAGCACCTGGAGCGATGCGCTGGGCGACAGCATCACCCGCCGCATGCAGGCGGTCTACACCGGCCTGACCAACCTCGACGCCTGGCGACGTGTGGCCACGACCGCGCCGATCAAAGACTTCCGCACCCAGGAACGCATCCGCATCGGTGGCTACGGCAACCTGCCTGCGGTCGCGCAGGGTGCTCCTTATCAGCCGCTGGGCTCGCCTGGCGATGACAAGGCCACCTTTGCGGTGAGCAAGCGCGGCGGCACGGAGGACGTGACGCTGGAAGCGATCAAGAACGACGATGTCCAGGCGCTGCGCCGCATTCCCACCGAGTTGGCGCTGGCGGCCAAGAACACGCTCTATGAGTTCGTGTTCGACTTCTTCCGCGTCAACGGCCTGATCTACGACGCCAAGGCGCTGTACCACGCCGATCACAACAACCTGTTCACGGGCGCACTGACAGCTTCCGAGTTCGCGGCGCATCGCTTGGCCATGCTCAAGCAGACCCGTGCGGGCAGCGCCAAGCGTCTGGCCACAGGCCCAGCAGCGATCCTGGTGCCGTTCGAGCTGCAGGAAACCGCCTATGACCTGTTCGTGCGCAACCAGAACCTGGACAAGACCTTTGTTCAGACCATCAACCCCGAGGTGATCCCCGTCAGTTATTGGACGGACGCCAACGATTGGTGCACGGTCGCTGACCCTGTGGTGCTGCCGGTGCTGGAGGTCGGCTTCCTGGACGGCCAGGAAGAGCCCGAGCTGTTTGTGCAGGACCAGCCCAACGGCGGCTCCATGTTCAGCAACGACAAGCTGACCTACAAGATCCGCCACATCTATGGCGGCACCGTCCTGGTCGACGGTGAAAAGGGCACGACCAAGGCTGTGGTCGCGTAACTCGCCCAGCCCGTCAGCCCCATCCAGGCCTGCCCCAAGCGGGGCGGGTTTGCAAAGCCACCAGCCTGGCCAGGAGCCTTTGCAAACCCGTGGTCGATTTTTTCATTCCCTCTTTAAACACTAGGAGCCGTCGTGGCGCTTGAGGATTTTCAGAAGCTGGTCAAGGACATGGTCTCGGACCAGGACGATGTGATCATCCCTGAAGTGCGTGACCGTGCCCTCGACCAGGCACGCATGCGCTACAGCGAAGACGTGCCGCGCCTGGAGCTGGAAGAGGTGGTGTGGCCTGCCAATGGCGTCTTTGGTCCGGTGCCTGCGGCCTGGTCGGATAGCGCGGTCATCCAGTCTGTGGAGTTTCCAGTGGGGCGGCGTCCTGCCTCTCTGGTGTTAGCGGAGGCTTACAGAACGGCTAAAGGTTGGGGCCTGGAGAGCGAACACGCGCTGCCTGGCAATGCCTTGGTCCGGGTGAGCTTTCTGCTTCCCCATGTGCTGGACGCCACCGCCGACAGCATTCCCCAGCGTCATCGCCTGGCAGTGGCGTCGTTTGCGGCCCATCTGCTTTGCCAGCAACTGGCCACGCGGTTTGCCGGCGATCGCGAGACCACGCTCGGCTCGGACATGTCTCGCACGGAGAGCCGCTCGCGCAACTATGCAGCCCGCGCCAGGGACTACCGCGCGGCCTATTTTGCAGGTATTGGCCAACTGGACCCGTCGCTGCAGGATGCGGTCGCTGGATCTGCCGTGTCGGCGGTCGTGAGCTGGCCGCGCCGTAATCCGCGTCACCGCCTGGTGAGCAGGGGCGGCCTATGAACCTCGACATCAGCCTGGGCGATCTGAGCGCCATCGAGCGCGGCCTGCGCCAGGAGCCTGACTACACCCGCCAGGTGCTGGAGGCCACCATGCACCAGGCCACGCTGCTGGTGCAGCGCGAGTGGCAGGAGAACATGCCGCGCGTCAGTGGCATCACGGCCCGCAGCATCACCAGCGATGTGGCCAGCACGCCCGCTGGGGTGCTAGGCATTGTGGGCAGCAGCCAGCCCACGGCTTTGTTTATTGAGCTGGGCACCCAACCCCACATGCCGCCGATCAAGGCCATCGAACCCTGGGTCAAGGCCGTGCTGGGCATTCGTGAGCCCAAGGAAGTCAAACGGGTGGCCTTCCTGGTTGCCAGAAAGATTGCGCGCGAAGGGACCGCCCCGCAGCGCCCCATGGAGCGGGCCTCCCTGGCCACGCGCGGCCAGGTCATCGCGATGTTTGAAGGCGCTGCGGCCCAGATCCTCAATTTCATCACAGGAGGCAAGGCATGACTGCCGCCACTTTGTCTGCTGCCCGCAGGGCGCTCTTGGCC
Source organism: Comamonas sp. Z1 (assembly GCF_008121555.1). Taxonomy (NCBI): domain Bacteria; kingdom Pseudomonadati; phylum Pseudomonadota; class Betaproteobacteria; order Burkholderiales; family Comamonadaceae; genus Comamonas; species Comamonas sp. Z1. The sequence goes on along the minus strand of NZ_VOQT01000003.1, from coordinate 179,335 downwards.
GTCCTGGCTGGGGTGCCTGCCGTGGGCATGGTTCATTCACGGGAGCGCTTTGCCACCAGTGATGCGGAGTTTCGCAAGCTCTATCTGTACAGCCCGGTGCAGGCCGACGATGCCTTCGGCATGGACCCCCATATCCGTGGCTGGTATGTGCGCCGCACTGCGACCACCGAGGTCAACGCAAACGGTCGCATTCTCAACGAGCACCGCTGGCTGATCCGTGGCTACATGGCTTTTAAAGATGCCGTGGAGAGTGAGCTGATCTTTGACGACCTGGTCGAGCGCATCCGCTCTGCCGTGCGCGTTGACACCACGCTCGGTTTGCCCGGCATGTTGGGCGGCTCCACCCAGGAGGAGCGCGGCGTGCAGGTGGCCAGCGCTGGCCCCGTCATGTTTGCCGGGGTGCTGTGCCACAGCGCCATGCTGGAGATGAGCACCCGCAGCTGGGTGGAATGGAGGAAGCCATGAAACCCAGCTCCCGCCGCAAGGCTGCACCGGCCCAGCCCGCCATGGTCTCTGTGACCTTGAAGGCGGAGCACGAGCACCTGGGCTCCGTGCTCCAGCCCGGCGCGGGGATCTCAGTGCACCCCGATACCGCGCAATGGCTGGAGGCCATGGGCGTGGCCGCGCCCGCTCCATCGCCATCTCAACCCGCATCTCAACCTGTCAACACAAAGGACTGACCTATGTCTGATGACGTCATCAAACGCATTTTTGCCCCTGCCGCATTGGTCGGCCAGATCTATGCCCGCGAGTACGGGAGCACCAGTGCGCCGCTGCCCATTGGCAACGTGCTGGCTGCCGAGCTGTCGCACAAGGAGGATGTGAAGAAGCAACCCAATATGACCACGCTGGGCGGCGGCACGCACTCCGAGATCCGCCGCGTGACGGAGGTGGAGCTGGCGATGACGCTGGCCGACATCAACCCGATCAATCTGGCGCGCGCCACGCAGGGCACGGTCAGCGGGGTGGAGCAGGGCCAGATCAGCAATGAGACCCTGAAAGTGACGCGAGGCGGCTTGCTGCGCACCAAGCACTTGCAGCCCAGCAATGTCGTCTTGACCAAAGGCACGACACAAGGCACGGCCACCGTGACCGATGAAGAGCATCTGGACGTCAAGAAGGGCGACCTGGTAGCGCTGGCCCATGCGGGGGCCACGGACGTGACGGTGCGCATCGGTGACAGCGTGGCCACGGCCACCGCGCTCAACATGGCGGGCAACTATACGGTCACAGCAGCAGGAATCCAGATCGATCCCGCTGCTCCCGATGTCACGGATGGCAAGGGCATTTGGGTGAACTACAAGTACCCAACGACTGGCGATGTGGTTCCTGCGGCAGGCAACTATGAAGTGCGCCCGGCTGGCATCTTCGTGTTCCAGGACGCGACAGGGCTGGCCGAGGGTGAAGAGGTCAAGGTTGCGTACTCTCACGTGGGCTATGCCGTGATCGAGGCGCTGACCACCAAGCCCAAGGAACTGGAGATCATCCTGGAGGGGCTGAACGAAGCCGATGACGGCAAGCTGGCCATCGTGGAAATTTGGCGCGCGAGCCAGGGCGTGGCATCATCCATCGCGCTGCTGCAGGAAAGCGGGTTCATCAATCTGAAGGTGACCGGCTCGGTCCTGATGGACTCCACCAAGGTGGGCAACGGCATCAGCAAGTACTACCGCGTGCGCAAGACCTGACGCCGCACCAGACCCTTTAAAAGACTAAGGCCAGCACTCGCTGGCCTTTTTTGTTGGCGCTCAAAAACCGACAGTGATGCCTGAAAGCCGCTTTCAAGCAGCGTCACCGTCTGGGGCCAAGAAATATCTGCAGCCCGGTCCACAGGACATAGGCACCGAGCAGGCCATAGGCCACTGCCGCAAGTGCCATGCCTGCACGCACAGACACTCCTGCACCCACCAGGAAGGCGATGCATGCAATGAAGGCGATGAGACGAGTCATCCGCCCATTGTAGGAATCCATGACAGATAAGCAAATCAGCCTGCAGATTGACACCGGGGTCACGGGGCGTGAGTCCATCGTGGGCCTGGCTGACGATCTGGAGAATGTTGCCAAGGTCCTGGAGGGGGAGGTTGCGGTTGAGGCGCGCACGGCGGCAACCAGGCTGCGCGAATTGGCCCAGCAGGACGCCGCAATCACCACTTTCACCAAGCTGGATGCCGAGGCCAGGTCATCGGCTGCCAGCTTGCGCCAGGCCGAGACGGAAGCCAAGAACTACGGTCGCCAGATCTCGGCGCTTGGCCCGCCGACAGAAAAAGAAGCAGCAGCGCTGCGGCAGCTGAATACGGCAGCGGATAGTGCCCGCTCCACGTTTGACCAGCAGAAGCAGGCCCTGTCCCAGGCCCAGGGTGAGCTGCAGCGCTTTGGCGTCGCTGGCCGCAATGCCCAGCAGGTGCAGCAGCGCTTGCGTCAGGAGGTGGAGCAAGTCCGTGAATCAGTGCTCACGTTGGTGCCCGCTCACCAAGGTGCGGCGGCAGGCGCACAGAATGCCGCCGCCAGCATGGTGCGCAGCCACCGCCAGATCGGTGATGGCGTGGAGTCCATCAGCAAGCAGCTGGACCGGCTGCAGAAGTTCTATATAGGACTGCAGTCGCTGCAGGGCCTTAAAAATATGGCCTTCGACCTGGCCGCCACAGCTGACCAGGCCAACAACCTTCAGGCCCGCATGAAGTTGGTTACGGGTGAGGGCGAGAACTTCACGCGATCGTGGGAGGGCGTGAGTGAGGTGGCGCTGCGCACCCACAGCGCGCTTGAAGACACCGGGGTGCTGTTTTCTCGCATCGCCCAGGCCGGGCGTGATGCCGGTCTGAGTGCCGAGAAGGCCAGCTTGCAGAGCCTGAGCCTCACGGAAACCATCAACCAGGCCGTGCAGATTGGTGGCTCCAGCGCAGAGGCCTCATCTGCCGCCATCACCCAGTTGATCCAAGGTCTGCAAAGCGGAGTGCTGCGAGGTGAGGAATTCAACAGCGTCATGGAGCAGGCTCCGCGCCTGGCACGCGCTTTGGCCGATGGTTTGGGCGTGACCACGGGCGAGCTGCGCAAGATGGCCGAGTCCGGCTTGCTGACCACGCAGACGGTGATTGCTGCCCTGCAGGGCCAAAGTGCAGCCGTTGCCGCAGAGTTTCAGCGCTTGCCTCCCACCGTGGGTCGGGCCATGCAGGATCTGTCCACGCAATGGACCCTGTATGTGCAAAAGGTGGACCAGGCCAATGGTGCCAGCGCAGCAGCGGCCAAAGCCATTCAACTGCTGGCCAGTAACCTGCAGAGCATTGCGGGCCTGCTGATGGATTTAGGCCAGGCTGCGGCGGCATTCATTGCATTGCGCCTGGCGCAGCACTTTCTGGGCATTGGCCAAGCGACACAAGTGGCCGCTACTGGCATTGCCGCAGCTAATGCCCAGCTCGTGGCCACACAGGCGGCAGCCGCAGGAGCTGCAGCCAGCACCAGCCGTTTTGCGGCGGTCATGGGTGGGCTCAAGACTTTCACTCTGGTTGGCATTGTTTCCAACATCAAAGATATCGGCACCTGGATAGGTGAGAGCGCGGCCAAACTGGCTGGATACAAGGACCGCACCGAAGAGCTGGAAAAGGCGGATAAGGCCGCTGCCGCAGCGGCGCGTGAATTGGCAGCAGCGCGCGCCGCCCAAGCCCAGAAAACCCAGGACGCGGCAGACAAGCTATTTGATTTGTCAAAGGCTGCTCGCAATGCCGTGGCTGAGTTTGAGCAGCTCACAAAGTCTGGCAAGGCCAGCGCTGATGCCTTAAAGAGCGTCACCGAAGGTTTTGATTTAACCAAGATTCAAGGCATCAAGGATTTTGCAGCCACCCTGGACAAGCTGGGCGAGACCGCAAAGATTACGGCCAGCGAAACTGAGGCGGCTTGGGCCAAGGCCTTGTCGGGCAAGGACTTAGCGGTATTTGAAGCCAATGCCAGAGCGGCATTTCTGGGCAGCAGCCGTGAAGCGCAGCGCCTGGCGCAATTAACCGATGCGGTTCTGACCGAAGCGATTAAACGCGCTGGCCTGGAATATGACGTGCTTCGGGGAAATATTGCCGCCGCATCTCGTAGTGCGATTAATGACACTCAGGCGCTTATTGACCAGCTCGGCAAACTCAAGGAAGAGGGTGTAGACACCGGTCGAGTGCTGAATGCGAGTTTCAGCAAGGCCATTGAAAGCGCGGACAGCGAAGCCGCATTAAAGGCTATCCGGGAGCAAATCGAATCGGTGCGCAGCGCATTGGGCCAACCGCTGGCCGATGGTCTGCTTGACCAGGCCAAAAAGAAAGCCGATGTGCTCAAGGATGCGTTGGACGCGGCCACGCCTGGCATCAATAGCGTGCGCGAGGCATTCAAGCAGCTGGGCATTACCTCGGATGAAACGCTCAAGAAGACGGCAGCCGATGCAAAAGCCGCCTATGACGTGCTGCGCGACAGCGGCACGGCCAGCGCTCGTGAAATGGGCGAGGCTTTCAAAAAGTCTGCTGATGCTGCGATTGCCGCCAACAAGGGCATCGCGCCAGCCTGGGTCCAGGCCGAGGCAGCCATGCGTGGATACGAGGTTGCGGTCGACAGCGCCGGTCGAGCCACGCTCAGGCTCAAGGGCTCGGTCGACGATTCGGCAGGCTCACACAGCCGGGCAGCCAATGCCATCGACCAGCATCGCACGGCCCTGGAGCGCCTGAACGCAGAGCGCGAGCGAGAAATTGCGGCCCAGGAAAAGGCGAATGAACTGGCTACGCGCGAGCTGCAGCTGCAGGATGCCAAGCGCAGGGCTGGAACGATTCAGAGCCTGGACGCGGTGCCTTCCTTTGAAAGCCAGGCTCAGGCAGATGCCTGGCTGCAGGAAAAGCAACGGCAGTACCAACGTGACAACCCATTCACGACCAATAGCAACGGTGCCCTGGGCAATATGGGCATGGACTTGCTCATGTCGGAATGGCGTGCCGAGGTGGATGCCATGACGCTGCGCAACACCATGAAGGGCATTGGAAACGCCGAAACCTCCAGCAAGACCCCGCTGGAAGCCATGGCCTCGCGCCAGATCTCCACCATCAATCTGCAGCTCAATGGCCAGCCCTATGGCCAGGTCAACACTGACCCGGCTGGTGCCGCCTCGCTGAACCAGTTTCTCGGAGAGCTGAGCCGCCAGAAAGGGGCCGCTTCCTCATGATCACGCTTACCTATAACGGCACCACCGCTCATATCAGCGACCGCTTGGACTGGCAGGACGAGTTCAGTTGGAGCCCGGTCGACCAAGCCACCAGTTACAGCACCACGGGCGCGCTGCTGGTCGACGTGGCTTTAAAGCAGGCCGGTCGCCCCATCACGCTGATGGGCACCGAGACCGCCGCCTGGATCACGCGGGCGCTGTGCTCAACGCTGCAGGCCTGGGCCGAGCTGCCCGGCATCCAGCTCACCCTGGTGCTGCGTGGCCAGACGCGGCAGGTCATGTTTGACCACGCCAAGGGCGGCTTTACAGGTCAGCCTGTTTTCAAGCTGCAGGACGGCGAGGAATCGCCCGAGCAGCTGTATCTCCCAACTTTCCGATTCATTGAGGTTTGACGATGGCAATTTTGCAAGGCGATATCCAGCTGCGAGCCAGCCGAGTCATGGACGATGTGCCAGAGGGCGGTGGCGGGCCGTCCACGGTCGTGATCGATTCCGGCCAAGAAAACGCCGTCATGCCGGATATCTCGCAGATGGACCGCGCCACGGGCCGCGCCAACATGCGTCAGCTATGTGTGGGCGTGGACACCGAAGACCGCGACACCTATCAGGGCAGCAATGTCATCGTGGCAAAGCCGCCTGAAGATCCCAATGTCTCCATCACCCTGTTTGCCACGGGCGGGGTCTATGACACCCGCGCCCAGGCACAGGCCCGGCTGGAGGCCTATCTCAACAAGGGCGCCGAGTGGGCGGGCTATCTCTACGAGAACCATATCAAGGGACAGCGCGTCATTCAGATATTTCAGCGCCCCGGTACCGAGCTGCCTGCCGTAGGCAAGACCTTGGTGCTGGTCGGCAATGAAGGCTTGGCCAACGAGCAAGAGCAATATGTCCGTGCCATTCGTGTGACGAGTGTGGAGCGCACCTTCACCTACGACATAGACAAGGACTACAAGGCCTTGATCGTGACCATGGAGCTGTCGGACGCCTTGCGCTATGACTTCACGGGCTCCCCGGCCAGCCGCCAATTCACGCGCTTGGGCAACAGCGCCCATCTGCGCGATACGGTGGTGGCCGATGCGGGTAGCTATGTGGGTGTGACCCCGTTGCAAAAGGCAGCAGCCCTGGGCGATTTCACCATCATCGCCAAGACGATCATGACCCAGATCGTGCCTTCAGCCCAGAGCGAGACGCCGATTCCTGCAGCGATTCCTTATGCAGCGGCGGGATTCCCGGTCTCTGCGGCCGAGGCCGTGACCTTCAACACAGACCAGGCTTGGAGCAACACCACGAGCCTGGCTCTGCCGGGCGGCTGCCTGCCTGGCTCGCTGAGCATTCAGGTGGGGGGCGTGACCTTTACCGACAAGGGCGGCATTCTGATGTCAGGCACCCAGCAGATCGGCTTGGTGGACTATGCCAACGGCGTCATTACTTCCAGCTCGGGCAGCTATGGCGGTATCAAGACCATCAGCTACCGGCCTGCCGCCTATATGCAGCGCATGCCGCAGTCCAGCGAGATCCGCATCACGGCGGAAAACCGCAGCCAGAGCTATACCGGCTTTATCACGCCGCTACCGGCGCGCGGCACGTTGAGCTTTAGCTACCGGGCGCAGGGCCGCTGGTATGTGCTGTCTGATTCTGGTGATGGCACCCTGCGCGGTACCGACTCCAGCTATGGCGCAGGCACCTATAGCGCCGAGACCGGCAGCTTTGTCGTCACCTTGGGTGCCTTGCCCGATGTGGGCAGCTCCATCGTCCAGCATTGGGGCGTGCCGACCCAGGAAACCGTGCAGCCTGCCGTTGACCTGCTGATCAGCCAGACCATTGGGCTGCAGCTGCCGGCGGGCCAGGCGCTGTATCCCGGCGCTTTTGATATCAAGTGGATGGATGGCACCGACCAGCGCACCGCTACGGCCACTGCCGCTTGGCAGCTCCAGGGAGACGCCACGGGCGAGGTGCGGGTCGGTCGCTCCGAGGTTCTGTTTTCGCCCAGGCTGCTGCCCGCCGTGGGCACGGTGCTCGATGTCACGGTCGACACGGCCCCTGCGGTCGAGGTCAATCTGGCACATCCCTCCCGCAACGGCCAGGGCCGTCTGGCGGTCTCTGCAGGCCAGGGCGCGCTGGTGCCGTTCACGGTCGAGGTGGAGTGGAACACGCTGACCGACCAGAGCGTGCTCGGCCTCTATACCCGCGATCAGCTCAAAGAAATGGGCGTGACGCTTGTCGACCCGACCCAGATTGCCCGCGATGACGGCAACGGCAAGCTGATGCTCGATGGCGTGCAGGTCGGCACGGTCACTTACAGCACCGGAGCGGTGGACTTCAATCCTGATGTCGTCATCAAGATTCCCAAGCCGGTCTACTCGTCCAGCCAAGTCAGCGGCGGCGGTTTCAATGGCGAGGTCGCCCAGTACCGACTCAACTATGAGGGCATCGAGTACCTGAATGCGCCCTCGATCTACCCCAACGACGAAAGCGGCTACGTCAAGATTCGCTTTCGCACCACGGGCAGCGCAACGCGCCGCACGCTGCAAGTCACGTTTGCGCCTGAGTTTGATCTGGTCACGGGCGTGCAGGCCCCGGTGGTTCCCGGCTCTGTGCTGCTCATGCCCTCCAGCGGTCAGCCCTGGAGCGATGACGGCAGGGGCGTGCTGCGGGTGCTGACCTCGGGCGGCTTTGTGACGCGCGGCTCCGTCAACTACGCCACGGGCCGCGTGGGCTTGACCTCGTGGACGCCGGGCAATGCCAACCAGCTGCGCCGCTCCAACAGCGTGACAACCTTGGGCGAGGCTATCTCCAGCGCCTATGTATTCCGCACAGCAGCGGCTCCCCTTCGTCCCGGCTCCCTCACGGTGCAGGTGCCCAGGGCCTCGGGCGGAACGCAGAACGTCAGTGCAGCCATTGACGGCACGATCACGGCTCCCGGCGTGGTTGGCACGGTGGACTATGAAACCGGCCTGGTGCGCCTGGGCTTCGGTGCCCTGGTCGTGGCCGCAGGCAATGAATCCGAGCCCTGGTATGACGCGGCCAACGTCCAGCCCGACGGCAAGATCTTTAAACCGCAGCCCGTGGTTGCCAGCGCCTTGCGCTACTCGGCGGTGGCCTATGCCTATCTGCCCATGAATGCCGACATCATCGGCATCGACCCGGTGCGCCTGCCCAGTGACGGTAAGGTGCCCATCTTCCGGCCTGGCTCACTGTGCGTGGTGGGCCATACCAAGACCAGCGCCCAGCTCAACGTCAGCAACAACCAGACCATCAATCTGGCCCGCGTGCGTCTGTCCCGCGTGGTGGTGAGGGATGCCAACGGCAAATCCCTGAATACAGGCTACACCGTCGACCTGGAGGCCGGGCTGGTCACCTTTACCGATGTGTCCGCGATGACCATGCCGGTGACGATTGAGGATCGGATCGAAGACATGGCCACGGCCACCGATGTGCAGATCTCGGGCGAGATCACTTTCAACCGAGCGCTGACCCATGACTATCCCAAGGACGGCACCTATGTCTCCAGCGCCCTGCAGGCGAGCGACCGCCGCGCTCGGGTGAGCTTGGCCTTTGCGCAAAAGACTTGGGTCGATAACGCTTGGTCTGACGCCCTGATGGGGCAGGAGCCGCCCGCCAAGTACGACCAAGGGGTGACGCCCATCGAGATCACCAATGCGGGCGGCAGCACCGAACGCTGGGTGCTGGAGTTCACGTCGACCAGCCAATTCCGGGTGATTGGTGAGCATGTGGGCGTGATCGCCACGGGCGACATCAATGCGGTCTGCTCGCCGCTTAACCCGGCCACCGGCAAGCCGTATTTCACGATCCAGCCGCTCGGCTGGGGCAGTGGCTGGGCCGTGGGGAACATCCTGCGCATCAACACCGTGGGCGCGATCTATCCCTTCTGGGTCGTGCGAACCATCCAGCCAGGGCCTGAGACCGGCATCGAGCACAGCTTTTCCATCCTGGCGCGCGGTGATGTGAACCGCCCGCAGACCAACTGAATTCCTGGAGAGAGATATGGCATCCCCTGTAGATACCTCAGTCAAGCATTTTTATTCAGCCATGGCGGGCTCGCCTGGGTTATCGGGCGCAGCGGGCACCCTGATCGCCGCTCTGGATGCCTGCCTGATCAGCGGCTTTGGTGCCAAGGCGGTGGATTCAGCCGTCATCAGCGGCGGCGTCTGCCGCATGAGCTTCGCCAGTGGAGCCAGTGCCGCCAAGCGAGAGGTGGTGATTCTGGTCTCGGGGGCTTCGCATGCTGCGCTCAACGGAGAGCAGAAGGTGACGGCTGTCGCCACCGGCTGGGTGGAGTTCAAGACCGACCTGCCGGACGGCTCAGTTACCGGCTCCATCAGTTTCAAGCTGGCTCCGCTGGGCTGGGAAAAGGTATACACCGGCACCAATAAGGCGGTGTATCGCCCCCTCGATCCTGCCAGCACCCGACCCTATATCCGGGTCGATGACACCAATGCGGCTTGGGCTCGGGTTCAGATGTTCGAGTCCATGACGGATGTGGACACAGGAGTGGGGGTCAGCCCCTCCCAGTCTGGGGGCTGGTATTGGCACAAATTGCCTGGAGCGACTTCGGCATCCACGTACTGGCTGCTGGTGGGAGACTCGCGCGGATTCTATTTTTTGAACAGCCCCTATGGGGGCACGCCAACGACCCAGGTGGGAGGCATCGCAATCAGCCGTTATGTCGGGGATTTGAATAGCTTCCGCAGTGGGGACGCTTGGTGTGCAGTGCTGACCGGAGCTACCAGCACGGGCTATTACGAATCAAGCGGGTGCTTGTTTACGATGTCTTCGGAGGGGTACGCCATCATGCGCGCCAGCCACGGGCTGGGTGCGGCCATCAGCACATTCCGTCAGGTTTTTGGCGCTGCAAGCAGCCCGTCGGGTGCCGATTCCACTGGCGGCAATTTCCCCAGTCGCGCCGATAACGGCCTGCGCTTGTCTGAAATCTTGCTCACCGACGGGGCTGCGGTGAACGGCCCACGGGGCGTGGTGCCAGGGGCATACCATTGCCCGCAATCGGGGGTGACGGCTGCATTTGGTGTTGATGTTGCGCTGACCCCGGGCACGGCGCAGTTTGCGGGCAAAACCTTGCTGAGCATGGCGACGGGGGCTCCCGGCAATACGACTGGCGGCATCGGCTTCTTTGATGTCACCGGCCCCTGGAGGTCTTGAGATGGCAGCGTTTCGCTTGATCGGCATCGATGCGCGAGGGGAGTGGCTGGACATCTCCGAGCTGCAGCTGTGGGCGCAAGGTCAGCGCGTCGATGCGGGTGCGACGATCTCCTGCAGCCTGCCCCCGCAGGCTGGCGATGTCTCCAGCCTGCTCGACGGCAACCCCGCCACAGGCTGCCGCTGGGCCGCGTCTGATGTCCGTGCGCCTGGGTTCTGGATACAGGTCGACCTCGCGGGTGAGCGAGTGGATGAGGTCTATGTCGGTGGGACTTGGCTTCCAAGCCGGATGACGGTGCTGCGTCCCGGCACGACTCAGCCCTACACGGCATGGCCTGCGCTGGTATCCGGTGGTGCATGGTTCCGGGAGGGCGGCAATGTGCTGTCGCAGATCCTGGCCGCCTCGCCGGCAGGAGCCTGGGGTCTGGATGCGGCGGGCGCAACGCAAGCCGATCTGGTTGGATCGCGTACCGGCACCCGCACGGGTGGCGTCACGTCTTCGACGGTGATCACCGTCGGGCTGTCTGGCTCGTTTGAGCCGCAAGCCAGCGGACTGGTGGTGATTCCTGCCCAGGGCGTGGATGGGGGAGACTTTTCTGTCGTCATCGACCTGCAGACCGACACGGCGGAAAACCTCTTGATTGCCGAGCATGGCTCCAACAATCAGGGCTGGTCTTTGCAGATCGCAGGCCAAGGCCAGACCCCATACGGAGCGGTACCGGGCGGCATCATTGTGGCTTGCGGATTAAATGCAGGCGGCGGGCTGACCATGACGAGTAGCGCGATCAATGACGGTCGGCCCCATCGCATCCTGTTCACCTATAGCGCCCAGATCGGGCGCAGGCTCTATGTCGATGGCGTGCTGAACTCCAAAGACTATGGCGGCTCTGGAGGACCAATCTACAACAGCTCGGAGCTGCATGTGGGTTCGCGAGCTGGCGAAGTTGGCTTGCCAGCTGGCTCTTTGATGAGTGCCTTTGCGATATTCAATCGCGCCCTGACCGCTGCAGAGGTTGTGAATGTGTGTATCGATCCGCGCATTACTCGCACACTGTCCATGCAGCGGAATCGCTTCTTGTCTGTCCTGGGCTCTAGCCCCGACTCGCAAGGGCTTCAGGCCATGAACGCGCACCGTGTACGCAAGCTGATCGACGTAGAGTTCGGCGGTCAGGGGCGCATCTATGGAACGGTGGCCCGCAAAAACACGCCTGCCAATGTCCCGCTGCGCCGCCGTGTGCGCCTGCATCGCAGCGCGGACGGGTATCTGGCCCGCGAGACCTGGAGCAAGGCGGACGGCTCCTATGAGTTCCGCGATATCTCCACGCGCTATGAGTGGGACGTGATTGCCTGGGACCACGAGCTGCAGGAGTACTCGACCGTCGCCAATAACCAGCTCGCGGAGGTCGCATGAGTGATTCACCCGCATTCGAGATCTCGCCAGCCCACGCACTGGCCCGCCTGCAGGCTACGGCCAACTTTGCGGACTCCGGTCCCGCCGCCTCGACCATTGCCCTATATGACGCTGACGAGCGGCTGCTCGTCACGCTGACCCTGACCAAGCCCTGCGGCCAGATCGCCGAGGCGGGCTACCTGGTGTTGACCCAGGCCAGCGGCGGCGGCGACATGATTTTGACCAGCGGGCAGGCTGCTATCGGTGTCTGGGCTACCGGCGACGGTCAACTGATCGGGCGCGGCCTGGTCACGGATGAGGCGGGAGCTGGGCACTTCAAGCTGCTGGGCAGCACCGGCACCCAGCTCTATGCAGGCGGCAAGGCCATCCTGGGCGAGACAAGGATCGACTGATGGCCGCTGTCGACCTGATCTTTAATCGCGCCCTCAAGACCGGCAGCCCGGTCGAGCTGGTGTTTGGCGATGAGGGCGGTGGCGGGCAGGTGCCCGATAAAACCCTGGTCGTTGCCGCCCGCATGCCAGGCCTGCGGGTCCGGTCCCTGGTGCATGTGCGCAAGGATCTGGTTGCTGCGGGCCGTATGCCTGGGCTGCGCTGCAGTGCGGTTGTGCGCTACAACACCGACACGCCCCGGCCCGTGGTGGCCGAGGTGGCCGCCAGCGCCCAGCAGGCGCAGCCTTTGGCGCAAGGTTGGGTCTCGGGCTGGCAAGACACGGATGCGCTGCCTGCTGGCTGGACGGCTACCGCGCAAGATGCCATGTCTTTGCAAGAGCAGTTCGGCGTTGCCTGGCAGGACGGCCAGAGGCAAGGGGTGGCCCTGCAGGGGCGGTTTCAGCAGGCGCGGGCACTGCCTGGTGCCGCAGCCCAGGCCCGCTGGCAGGAAGCCCGGAGCGTGCGCAAGGGCCTGCAGGCCACAGCCCAGGATGCTGCGCCCGTTCGGGCCGGTTGGGCAGTGCGGTTTCAGGAAAGCCTGCGCGACCGTCGGCGCATGGTTGAGGCCACGGCACAGGATGCGATGGGCCTGCAGAACCAGTTCACCACAGTTGCAGGCCCATCGGTGCCGCTGTACCGGGGCTTTCAGGCGCGCTACCAGCAAGCCATGAAGCCACCGGCTGGCAAGTCGCAGACCAAGCCCCCAGAACCGGATAAGCCCGGCTGCTATGAGCAGCTGGTCGGCGGCCCCATCAAATTGCTGTTCTGCAAGCCCTGGGCGGTGTCGACCGCGCTGGTCTTTGCGTGCTGCAAGGATGGAGGGCCACAGCCCGGCAAGGTCATCGTTCCCGTTCGAAAGGTTTACATCGTGCTCAATCAGATCGTGCTCACGCGTCTGGATACCGGCGTCGAGCTGCCTGCTCTGGCTTTCAATATGTCCCTGGACTTCCAGAGCTGGACATGGAACTGGACGGCCTCACTGCACAAGGATGCGGCTTTGCACCTTGGCCGTGATGCGGATGGCGACCCTGCGCAGTTCCTGGCCAACGTCAATGGCGTGCCCTTCAAGCTGCGCCTGGAGCGCATCAGCCGCGACCGCAGGTTCTTGCCGCAGGAGCGCTGGTCTGTCTCAGGGCGCGGCCTCGCCGCAGTCTTGGCCGAGCCTTGGGCAAAGTCCATGTCTTTCGGCAGCCCGAATCAGACGCTGACGGCCCAGCAACTGGCAGCCGAAGTACTCAAGGTCAACGGCGTCTCCATTGGCTGGGGGATCGACTGGCAACTGCAGGACTGGCAAGTGCCTGCTGGAGCCTGGACGCTGCAGGGCAGCTATATCGATGCCATCAACGATATCGCGGCGGCAGCAGGCGGCTATGTGCAGCCCCATAACACTGACCAAGTGCTGCGCATCCTGCCCAAGTACCCCGCAGCACCCTGGCATTGGGGTGATGTGGTACCGGATTTTGAGATTCCAGGGGCAGTGGCAGAGGTCGAAGGCACGGAATTCCTGGACAAGCCGGACTACAACCGGGTGTTCGTGGGGGGCATGAGCGCGGGTGTCTTTGGCCCCATTACACGGGCCGGAACCGCTAGCGACTTGATTGCGCCCCAGGTCATGCATGCCTTGATCACGGACTCCACAGTGCATAGGCAGCGCGGCCTGGCAGAGCTTGCCGACACAGGCCGCCAGGCGCGGGTGTCGCTATCCATGCAGGTGCTGCCCGAGACCGGTGTGATTCTGCCTGGGCAATTTATTCGCTACCTGGGGCCGGAGACCGTGATGGGTGTTGTGCGGTCGACATCGATCAGTTGGTCAGCTCCTAGGCTGCGTCAGACGCTGGAGGTTGAGACCCATGCCTAACCTCTACAAGCAGTTCATGGATTTGCAGTCGCCCAAGCCTTTGCTGGTGGGGACAGTGGCCTTTGTGGTCAACGGGATTGCGACGATCGAGCTGCCAGGCGGTGGCCGCCTGCAGGTGCGAGGCTCGGCTCAAGCTGGCCAGCGCGTGTTTGTGCGTGATGGAGCGATCGAGGGCGAAGCTCCGAACCTCACCTATACAGAAGGGGAGGTGTAGCCACCAAAAAAGAACGGGCGACCTGGCCAGGTGCTGTAACACCCAGCCAAGCCCCAACTGCAGACCATGCCTGCAAGCTGGCAAGGCCCGCTCACCCTGTACAGAGCGCGCTGAGCCTACCAGAGTTTTAAAGGTTTAAAGGCTTGCAAATGGACGATATCCGCTGCGGCAACTGCCGCAAGAAGTTAGGCGAGGGCGTGTACGTGCGCCTGAGCATCAAGTGCCCCAGGTGTGGGGCCTTCAATCAGCTGAGTGCCGTGAGCACCGAACCAGAGCCCCCAGCAGGGCCAACAGCTGAAGCAAATGACAAACCCAATCGTGCCCTGGATCGGAGGCAAACGCCGCTTGATCGACCTGCTCCTGAAACGCTTTCCAGCCCATAGCTGCTATGTGGAGGTCTTCGCTGGAGGGGCTGCGGTCTACTTTGCCCGCCACCCCGCTGATGTCGAAGTCCTCAATGACGTCAACGGTGACCTGGTCAACCTCTACCGGGTGGTGACTCACCACCTGGAAGAGTTTGTGAGGCAGTTCAAGTGGGCCTTGACCAGTAGGCAGGTCTTTAAATGGCTACAGGAGACCAGGCCGGAAACCTTGACGGATATTCAGCGCGCTGCCCGGTTCTTTTACCTCCAGCAGCAAAGCTTTGGCGGGAAGGTGGCTGGCCAGACCTTTGGTACGGCCACCACGGCTCCGGCCATCAATCTGCTACGGATCGAGGAGAACCTGTCTGCGGCCCATCTGCGCATGGCTGGAGGCACCTACATTGAGCAGCTCGACTGGACCACCTGTGTCGACCGCTACGACCGCGCCCACACGCTGTTCTATCTTGATCCCCCTTATTGGGAGACCGAGGGCTACGGCGTGCCGTTCGAGTGGGAGCAGTACGAGCTGATGGCAAGAAAGCTCAAGGAGATCAAAGGCAAGGCTGTCATCAGCATCAACGACCATCCTGCCGTCCGCGCATGCTTTAAAGACTTCGAGATGGAGGCTCTGAAACTCGACTATACGGTCGGTGGCGGCGCGAACCGCGTGGAACGTGGCGAGCTGGTGATTTACAGCTGGGCCAGGAGCGAGGAGCCTGCTGGATTGTTTTGACGATCAGTGTTCGGCAGATGCCGACCGCTAGGAGAACATGAGTTCAAGCTCTATTGATCAGATGGATTGGCCAGCAGCGCTTGGAGCGAGGGCAAATGCTGGCCAATGGCCTGAAGAGCATCACTTTCTGCCGCCCGGTAGATGGCCAACACCCGCTTGCCTGTGTCAGTAAGTTGGGCACCACCTTGTTTGGAGCCGCCTCTCTGCTTGCTGACCAGAGGGGCCACGAAGTCCTCGTTCATCGCTTTTACCAACATCCATGCACGTTGGTAGCTCATACCAAGCTGTCTGCTGGCTTCAGCGATCGAACCTGTCACCTCTACTGCCTGCAGCAGATCCGCTTTCCCAGGGCCTATCGCGATCCCATGCTTTATAGCGACCCGAAATTTGGTCGCTTGTGTGTGCAAATCAGTCTCGACAGTCGTTTTCATATGCCTGATTGTCGCGGAGCGCGCGTGCAAATCCGATATATTTGCAATTTTATATCGCTGCTGTTTCAGCCATAACAACGATGACACCCGCTAACACTTCTCCTGCAACGTCCAATCGGTTCACGCGCAACTGGCTCACTGTGCTTCTAGCAGGTGCTGCTGTTGGCGCGCTAGGGGGGCTCATAGGTCTTGGCGGTGCTGAGTTTCGTCTTCCGCTGCTCATTGGCCTATTTGGCTTTGCAGCCTTGCATGCCGTTGTTTTGAACAAGGCCACGAGCTTGGTTGTTGTTATCAGTGCGTTGATATTTCGCAGCAAGGCGGTGCCGGTAGATGAGCTGGCCATCCACTGGAGCATCGCAGTCAATCTGCTGAGTGGCAGTTTAGTGGGGGCCTGGTTTGGTGCTTCATGGGCGACTCGCATGAAGAGCCGCACGCTTTATCAAACACTAGCTGTCATGCTGGTATTGATTGCCTTGGTCCTGATCTTTGGACATCAAAGCGCGGCCTCTCAACCTTTGCTGACTGGCACGGCTCAGGCTGTAGCTGGCGTCATCGCAGGCTTTGGTATCGGAGTGGTTGCAGCCATCATGGGGGTGGCTGGTGGCGAATTGCTGATTCCCACGCTGGTCATTCTGTTTGGCCTGGATATCAAGCTAGCTGGCAGCATGTCACTGGCTGTCAGCTTGCCAACCATGCTCGTCGCCTTCTTCCGGTACAGCCGCCATCAGGCATTCGAAGTTATCAAGGACAACCAGCGATTTGTTTTGCTTCTTGCGGCTGGATCTATCGTCGGTGCGAGTATCGGTGGTCAGCTTTTGGGTGTGGTTCCTGAAGGAATTCTGCTGCCGCTGTTGGCACTGATCTTGGTTGTATCGTCAGTGAAGGTGTGGCGGCACAAGTGACGTGAGCGTGTAGATTCAGTTATCAGGTTATTCAGGATATTTCCATGGCGCTAACGCGAGCTGGTTGTGTAAAGTTGCGCGCTTTGGGAGTACATGTTGGGTTGGATCTATCTGGTTTTAGCTGGTCTATGTGAAATCTTCTATGCGGCAGCCATGCCTAGAACAGATGGGTTCACCAAACTCGGTCCTAGCGCTTTTTGCGCAGCATTCATCGTGATGAGCATGTATCTACTGTCTCTGGCGACCAGAACTATTCCGGTAGGTACGGCTTACGCTGTTTGGGTGGGCATCGGTGCAGTAGGTACTGCCATTTACGGCGTTTTGATGTTGGGCGAGGACCGGAGCCTTGGGCGAATGATTTGCTTCGCACTGATCTTGGCAGGCATCGTGGGATTGAAGTTCCTGTCTTCAGAGAAGTGATCCCTGAGCGACAAGCCTTGCCAGATCCGGTGCTTCGTGGCCTTTAAAACGGAGCGGGGGAGCGCACCACACTCGCAGGGCCAGGTCCGAAGTAGACGAGCCCCCCTCCAATGGTGACTACCAGAAGCCACCCTTGGTGGTCTTCTGTGACGTAGTCGCTGGCTTTGCCTGGCAGGATGCGCGCATTGGGAAAGCCATATCGGCTTGGCGTGCGAAGCAGAGTGGGGTGGTTGTCAGTAGTCGAAGTCACAGCTCCACTCTTGCGCATACCAAGCGCCGTCTACATATTCCAGGCCGCTGAACTTGATGGTCCCCGAACCCATGTACGTTATACGTGGCTCAAAGAGCTTCCTGCGTTTTGCAGGTAAGGCGCTGCTGCCATCAAGAATGTGCAGAACAGGCACGGTGCGTTCATCGGATGAGCTGGGGTGCTCGTGATAAAGGGAGATCGAGCCAGACGCTTTGTTGCCGATTCCTATTGGAACTTTCAGGCGTCCGAACTCGCGCAGGATCAAAATTTTGGCGTTCATGACTGTATATTTATACAGTAATTTTGAGCGCAGCTTGTTAGCGAATGCTTGCGCTAACAGGCATACGTCAAAAGCACGACGCTTGCCAAGATGACGAAGAGGATGATGAGCCAGTGATCCGAAGTCTTATGTGGATCAGTGAGCAATTGATATGAAGCAAAGCAACACTTGTGGTGAAGTATTGCTTGCCAATCTGTCAGCCTTGGTGCCAAAGCCTGTGCTACTTTGTGCCAAAGGCTGCGCAAATTTGTGCCAAAGGCCGCGCAACGCAACTCTTCAACGCAACTTGCACGGCTGTGATGGCCGCTAAATGAATGCGGCAGTGCGACTTTTTTACATGGAAGAAAACCGGGGAAAAAAGCCTGTTTCCCAATGAAAACGCCTTTTGAAAGTTGAGCTAAATCCTTGAGTCTTGTACAAGACTTAAAAAAACCGGCCCGGTTGCGCGTAGAATTTTGTATTGTGGGAACGCATTGCATCAAGAAAGTGTCGTCCCGCTGTGTCAGGCCCCATTGCGCAAGCCCGGGATGCAGGCCCAAGGCACCTTTCCCCCTTTTTTCACAACCTGAGACAAGAGATGAGTACGCAGCAACCCACCATCATCTACACCTTGACTGACGAGGCTCCCCGCCTGGCCACCAGCGCATTCCTGCCCGTGATCCGTGCTTTCGCAGCACCGGCCGGCATCAATGTGGAGACCAGCGATATCTCGCTGGCAGGCCGTATCTTGGGCGAGTTCCCCGACTTTTTGACCGAAGCCCAACGCGCTCCGAACAACCTGGCTGAACTGGGCAAGCTGACGCTGACGCCTGAAGCCAACATCATCAAGCTGCCCAATATCTCCGCATCCGTGGGCCAGCTGCAAGAAGCGATCAAGGAATTGCAGGGCAAGGGCTACGCCATCCCCGACTATCCTGAAACCGCCACGACCGATGCCGAAAAGGACATCAAGGCACGCTACAACAAGTGCATCGGCTCTGCCGTGAACCCCGTGCTGCGCGAAGGCAACTCGGATCGCCGCGCGCCTGCAGCGGTCAAGAACTACGCCAAGAAGCACCCCCATTCCATGGGTGAGTGGAAGCAGTGGTCGCAAACCCATGTGTCGCACATGGAAGAGGGCGACTTCTACCACGGCGAAAAGTCCATGACGCTGGACAAGGCCCGCGAAGTGAAGATGGTGCTGGAGACCAAGTCCGGCAACAGCATCGTTCTGAAGGACAAGGTCAAGCTGCAGGCAGCAGAAGTGATCGATTCCATGTTCATGAGCAAGAAGGCCTTGTGCGCCTTCTATGAAAAGGAAATCGAAGACTGCCGCGAGTCGGGCATCCTGTTCTCGCTGCACGTGAAGGCCACCATGATGAAGGTATCCCACCCCATCGTGTTTGGTCACTGCGTGAAGATTTTCTACAAGGAAGCCTTCGAAAAGCATGGCAAGCTGTTCGATCAGCTGGGCGTGAACGTGAACAACGGCATGGCCAATCTGTACGAGAAGATCGAGACCCTGCCTGCTTCGCAGCGCGAAGAAATCATCCGTGACCTGCACAAGTGCCAGGAGCACCGTCCGCGCCTGGCCATGGTCGATTCCGCCAAGGGCATCACCAACTTCCATTCGCCCAACGACGTGATCGTGGATGCTTCCATGCCCGCCATGATCCGCGTGGGCGGCAAGATGTGGGCCGCTGACGGCAAGCCTTACGACTGCAAGGCCGTGATGCCTGAGTCCACTTTTGCCCGTATCTATCAGGAAGTGATCAACTTCTGCAAGTGGCACGGCAACTTCGACCCCAAGACCATGGGCACCGTGCCCAACGTGGGTCTGATGGCGCAAAAGGCCGAAGAGTACGGCTCGCACGACAAGACGTTTGAGATCGCCGAAGACGGCGTGGCCAACATCGTGGACATCGCCACCGGCGAAGTGCTGCTGAGCCAGAACGTGGAAGCTGGCGACATCTGGCGCATGTGCCAGGTCAAGGATGCTCCTATCCGTGACTGGGTGAAGCTGGCTGTGACCCGTGCCCGCAACTCCGGCATGCCTGCCGTGTTCTGGCTGGACCCCTATCGTCCCCACGAAGCCGAGCTGATCAAGAAGGTGCAGACCTACTTGAAGGAATACGACACCAACGGCCTGGAAATCCACATCCTCTCGCAAGTGCGCGCCATGCGCTACACGCTGGAGCGCGTGGCCCGCGGTCTGGACACCATCTCGGTGACCGGCAACATTCTGCGTGACTATCTGACCGACCTGTTCCCGATTCTGGAACTGGGCACCTCGGCCAAGATGCTGTCCATCGTGCCTCTGATGGCCGGTGGCGGCATGTACGAAACCGGTGCTGGCGGCTCCGCTCCCAAGCATGTGCAGCAACTGGTGGAAGAAAACCACCTGCGCTGGGACTCGCTGGGTGAATTCCTGGCTCTAGCCGTCTCGTTTGAAGACCTGGGCATCAAGGAAAACAATGCCCGCGCCAAGCTGCTGGCCAAGACTCTGGACGAAGCCACCGGCAAGCTGCTGGACGAAGACAAGTCGCCTTCGCGCCGCACCGGCGAGCTGGACAACCGTGGTTCGCAGTTCTACATCGCTCTGTACTGGGCCCAGGCGCTGGCTGCTCAGACCGAAGATGCAGCACTGGCGGCCAAGTTCGCACCTCTGGCCAAGAGCCTGACCGAGAACGAAGCCAAGATCGTGGCCGAGATGAAGGAAGTGCAAGGCAAGGCTGCCGATATCGGCGGCTACTACATGCCCGACGTGGCCAAGCTGGACGCCGTGATGCGCCCCAGCGCCACCTTCAACGCCGCCATCGCGTCGGTGTAAGCCAGCTTGCCTCGCAGAGCGGGTTGCCCCGTCTGCGTGCAGGCAATGCCTCATAAAAAGCCGGTGGACCTGAAAAGGTCTCCGGCTTTTTTGTGTCCGGCCTCAGTAGTTGCTATATAAATAGAAGCTGTATGTGTATGATGAATAAGCGCTGTAGCTTGATTTCATTCGAATTTATGAAAGGTGCTCCATGTCGCTGTATCAGTGCCCGTGCTGCGACTACTTCTCGCTGGATGAGCGTGGCGAGTACAGCATCTGCAGCGTCTGCTTCTGGGAAGACAGTGGCTGGGATGTGGACTGCCCGGATGAATACTCAGGCCCTAACCACATGACGCTGCGCGAAGGTCGGCGCAACTTTCAGTACTTTGGTGCCTGCGATTACCGAATGCTCAAGAGCGTGCTCCCACCGGCAGCGCGCAGCCGCTATCGACATAGTCCGCGTGTTCTGCGCAGAGTGGCATCAATCGGCGTGGGGCAGTGACTGTCTGGCCTCGTCAACCCAGCGCAGGAATCGTATGCCTGGGTGCTGACGCAGCAGCGGATAGCGTTGGCGGTGGTGGCAGTCCCAGTAACTGGCGGCCTGCTGCTTGCAGGTAATCACAAATTCGGGGTTTTCGGCAGCAAAACGCCCGTAGCTGTTTGGCAAAAGTCTATGAGTCTGGGCTGCCAGATGCTCGGCAATTTCCAGTACATGCTCGCCAGCCGCGCGGACCAAAAACGGCAGTACCCAGTCGCAGTCATACGCCAGCAACTGGCGCAGACAGGCTTCGCGCACTTTACCGTTGGCGTGGCGGCTGCCCAGGCACAGGGCCAGTTGCTGTGTGGGGCCGCTGCTTTCTTGAATGCATTGCTGCAGCTCACGTTCGTCGTAGTACACGCGGTAGGGTGCATGCAGCAATTCGCCATTGATGCTTACCGTGAAGCCGGGGCAGGACTCAAGCGCTTGCGATTTGTCCAATCTCCGCAGCAGTGCAACAGCGATATCGCTCAGTGCCTGTGGAAACTGCGGCTGGTAGAGCATGACGGATGCTGATTCCGGCGGTGCTTAGCGATTGAAGGGCGCGCCGCCCAGCTTGGTGCCAGCCTTGATGCCGCGCTTGGCAAACCAGCCCTGGTTCATCTCCAGCACATAGCGCACGGGCTTGGCCGAGCAGTGGGAGTCTTCGCTCATGGGTTTCATGTCGGCCAGATTGACGATGGTGCCGTC
Organism: Comamonas sp. Z1; assembly: GCF_008121555.1. Taxonomy (NCBI): domain Bacteria; kingdom Pseudomonadati; phylum Pseudomonadota; class Betaproteobacteria; order Burkholderiales; family Comamonadaceae; genus Comamonas; species Comamonas sp. Z1. The sequence goes on along the minus strand of NZ_VOQT01000003.1, from coordinate 157,679 downwards.
ATCGGCCACAAAGGCCGCTGTCAGCGGCAAGATGGTGTTGCGCATCCAGAAGCACTGCACGCCGGGTACTTCGAAGACGAAGAGCATGCCTTCCTGTTGCGGCATCTCCTTGCGGAACATGAGACCGATTTCGCGCTGCTGCGGCGTGATGGCCAGTTGGGTGTCGATGCGGTACATGCCGGCCGTCAGATCGATGCGGCGCAGATTCGTCTGCGGCTGACCTTCGTCGCGGGCCATGGCCGGGTTGCCGAACAGGCCCAGCAGGGCGCTGCAGGCCAGGGCCAGCAGCGGGGCGCGCCAGCCGGATTTGGGGATTGTCTTGGTGGGGAGGTTCTTCATGAGCCTTGCATGCCAAACAGGAAGTCGGAAGTCACAAGCCTATAGCAATCCGCGTGGGTTGCGGTGCAAATCGCTGTCGCAAATAGGCGGCCGGAGCCGGTCTGCAAAATGCAAAGCCTGCAGAACTTTCCGTTCGGCAGGCTTTGGCGTGAGTCAGGTCCGGCGTACAGAAGCATGGCGTGCCGGTATCGCCAGACCGGCTTTCAGCGCGCGATCAGGCTGGCTTGTGCATCTTTTTGCTGCTGTGCTGCATATGATGCTTTTTGGCAGGTTTGGCCTTCATATGCTTGACGGTGGGCGCCGCTGCTGTTGCGGCGGGGGTGGCAGGTGTGGCAGGCTGCGCCGGCGCGGCGGCTTGAGCAAAAGCGCCAGCAGCGAACGAACCAGCAATCAGGACAGCGAGTAGTTTTTTCATATATGCCAATTTCCTAAAGATGCGGCAATGCCAGGTTTCAGGTTGAAGTGAGGAGCAGCCCATCTGTCCCCCACACCCTCTCAACGGCAGCTCTGTGCCGCCGTTGACAGGTTTTTATGCTGTATTTCTTAAAATTTGCTTAGAGCAAGGTGCCAAAATCGGGGGCAACAAAATAGCACCAAAAAGGTGCGCCACCGCGCAGTATTCAAGACTAGGAGATTCCACAACATGAGCACGTCCCAGCACATCCAGGTTCCGCCGCAAGGGGAGAAGATCAGCGTCAACGCGGACAAGACACTGAATGTTCCGAGCCAACCCATCATTCCCTTCATCGAGGGCGATGGTGTCGGTGTTGATGTGACGCCGGTGATGCGCAAGGTGGCAGACGCAGCCGTTGCCAAGGTCTATGGCGGGCAGCGCAAGATTGCCTGGATGGAGGTGTATGCGGGTGAGAAGGCCACGCGCATCTACGGCCCCGATGTCTGGCTGCCCGAGGAAACCGTGGCCGCCGTGCGCGACTATGCCGTGTCCATCAAGGGCCCGCTGACCACGCCAGTGGGCGGCGGCATCCGCTCGCTGAACGTGGCGCTGCGCCAGGAGCTGGATCTTTATGTCTGCCTGCGCCCCGTGCAGTACTTCAAGGGCGTGCCTTCGCCGCTCAAGGAGCCCGAGAAGACGAATATGGTGATCTTCCGCGAGAACTCGGAGGACATCTACGCGGGCATCGAATACGCGGCCGGCAGCGAGAAGGCGAAAAAGCTCATCGACTTCCTGGCCAAGGAAATGGGCGCCAACAAGATCCGCTTTCCCGAAACCTCGGGCATCGGCATCAAGCCCGTCTCGCGCGAGGGCACGGAGCGCCTGGTGCGCAAGGCCATCCAGTACGCCATCGACAACAACAAGCCCAGTGTGACCCTGGTTCACAAGGGCAACATCATGAAGTACACGGAAGGCGCTTTCCGTGACTGGGGCTATGCCCTGGCGCAGCGCGAGTTCGGTGCCGAGCTGATCGACGGCGGCCCCTGGTGCCGCATCAAGCACCCGAAGACGGGCAAGGACATCGTCATCAAGGACTCGATCACCGACGCCTTCTTGCAGCAGATTCTGATGCGTCCGGCCGAATATTCGGTGGTGGCCACGCTCAACCTCAACGGCGACTACATCTCGGATGCGCTGGCCGCGCAGGTGGGCGGGATCGGCATTGCTCCCGGTGCCAACTTGTCGGAGAGCATTGCCTGCTTCGAAGCCACCCACGGCACGGCGCCGCGCTATGCGGGCAAGGATTATGTGAATCCGGGCTCCATGATTCTCTGCGCCGAGATGATGCTGCGCCATATGGGCTGGCGCGAGGCTGCGGATCTGATCGTCGAGTCGCTGGAAAAAGCCATCCAGAGCAAGCATGTGACCTATGACTTCGCCCGTCTGATGGACGGTGCGACCCAGGTGTCCTGCTCGGGCTTCGGGGATGTGGTGATCTCGATGATGGACTGAGCTGAGCCGCCTGCCTGGCAGCTCTGAAGATCTGCCGGCACTGCCATCTCAGCGGCCGCACCGTTTCAACGGTGCGGTTTTTTTATACCTTCTTACCTGGCGCTTGTAGTCCTGAGGCTGGCGTGCAAAGCCTCGAAAGTATGTCGATGTGTATCGGCGTTAAGGCGTGCAATACACAAATGGCAATTAATTTCAGGTGAGGCTATGGCTCCTTCATCCAATGACGGGCGCTGGTACTGGCTTGCAGTGGGGTTGCTGATGCTGCTCATGGGTCTGTACCTGACCATAGGCGGCGGCATTCTGCTCGGCAAGGGAGGCAGCTGGTACTTTGTGCTGATGGGGCTGGCGATGCTGGCATCGGCCACACTGCTGCTGGCGCGGCGCAGGGCCGGCGCCCATCTCTATGCGCTGGCCTTTGTGCTGACCCTGGTCTGGGCCTGGTGGGATGCGGGCTGGGAGTTCTGGCCGCTGGTGTCGCGTCTGATGGTGTTTGCCGTGCTGGGCCTGCTGGTGGCCCTGGGCTATGCGCAGCTTGAGGCGGGCAAGCTGGTCATGAACGATTATGGCCGCCTGGGAGCCGCAGTGTCGGTGGTGGTGCTGGGCCTGAGCATCGTCGCGACGGCCGTCAGTGCCTTCTCGCCCAAGGGCGTGATTGCCCCCGAGGTCACCGAGGTGCCGTCGGTAGGCTCCATGGAGATCAAGGCCTCGGACTGGACGGACTGGGGGCAGGGCCCCGCAGGACAGCGCTTTGCTGCTGTCGAGCAGATCAGCCGGGACAATGTCGGCAAGCTGGCCGTGGCCTGGACCGCACGCACCGGCGATGTGCCACAGAGCACGGGCTCGGGTGCCGAAGACCAGAACACGCCGCAGCAGATCGGGGAGCGCCTGTATGTCTGCACGGCCTACGGCAAGGTGCTGGCGCTGGATGTGGACACGGGCGAGGAGAAGTGGAAATTCGACCCCGAGGCCAAGTCACCCAACTGGCAGCGCTGCAGAGGTCTGGGTTACTTCGATGGCAATGAGGCCGCAATCAAGGCCTCGGGTGCCCTCGGCAAGCCCGGAGATGTTGCGCCAGGCTGCAGGCGTCGTCTGTTTCTGCCCACCATCGATGCGCGATTGATCGCGCTCGATCCCGATTCGGGCAAGCCATGCACCGACTTCGGCAAGGACGGCGTGCTGGATCTGACCCAGGGCATGGGCGAGGTCAAGCAGGGCTGGTATCAGCAGACCTCGGCGCCGCTGGTGGCCGAGAACCTAGTGATCGTGGGTGGGCGCGTGGCTGACAATTTCTCGACCGACGAGCCCTCGGGCGTGGTGCGAGCCTTCGATGTGCACAGCGGCAAGCTGGTCTGGGCCTGGGACCCGGGCAATGCCGACATCACCGGGCTGCCGCCGCAGGGACAGACCTATACCCGCAACTCGCCCAATGTCTGGGGCGGCATGTCCTATGACGCCAGACTGGGCCTGGCCTATCTGGGCACGGGCAATGCGACGCCGGACTTCTATGCGGCCCAGCGCACAGCGGAGATGGAGAAGAACAGCTCCGCCATCGTGGCCATGGACATCAGGACCGGCAAGCCGCGCTGGCTCTACCAGACCGTGCACCACGATCTGTGGGACTTCGACATTCCGTCCCAGCCCGCTCTGGTCGATGTGAGCAATGCCCAGGGCGGGGTGGACCCCGCGCTGCTGCAGGTGACCAAGCAGGGCATGATCTTCATGCTCAACCGCGAGACCGGCGAGCCTCTGGCAGAGGTGCAGGAGCTGCCCGTGCCGCAAGGCCATGTACCCGGCGAGCGCTATGCGCCGACCCAGCCGCATTCCACGGGCATGCCCAATATCGGCAACCAGACTCTCAAGGAGTCCGATATGTGGGGCGCCACGCCTTTCGACCAACTGCTGTGTCGGATTGCCTTCAAGGACATGCAGCATCAAGGCGTGTTCACGCCGCCGGGCATGGGGCCGACGCTGCAGTTTCCCGGTTCCTTGGGCGGCATGAACTGGGGCAGCGTCTCCATAGACCCGATCAGCCAGACTATGTTCGTCAACGATATGCGCCTGGGTCTGGCGAACTACATGATCGCGCGCGCCGATATGAAGCCCGGCGCCAGCGGCATCGAGATGGGGGCCGTGCCCCAGGAGGGCACGCCGTTTGGTGCCATGCGCCAGCGCTTTCTGTCGCCGCTGGGCATTCCCTGTCAGAAGCCGCCCTTTGGCACCATGACGGCCGTGGATCTGAAATCGCGGCAGATCAAATGGCAGGTGCCCGTGGGCACGGTGCGTGACACCGGTCCTCTGGGCATTCCCATGTGGCTGCCAATTCCCATCGGCATGCCCACGCTGGGTCCCTCCATGGTCACCAAGTCAGGGCTGGTGTTCTTCGCTGGCACACAGGACTTTTATCTGCGCGCCTTCGACAGCGCCAACGGCAAGGAGATCTGGCGCTCGCGCCTGCCCGTGGGCAGCCAGGGCGGGCCGATGAGTTATGTCTCGCCCAGAACCGGCAGGCAGTATGTGGTGATCACCGCCGGTGGCGCACGCCAGTCGCCCAAGCGCGGTGACTATGTGATCGCCTATGCCCTGCCGCAATAGCGAAGGCAATAGCGTCAGGGTGCGGAGTCGTCGGCAGAGGGATTAAAAAAGATAGCTGCTTGCACTTAATAGATAAGGAATTTAGATTGAATAATGCCTGAAATCTTTAAATATCAAGCACTGCAAGCTATGAATAAAAGAGTATCTGCCGCGCAGGCGTGTGCCGCTCAGCGCGGTGGCAGCTCGCAGCCGTCGGGGCCGCAACTGGGGTCGCCACTGGTGTCGGTGTCGCCGGCCTGCTGCTGATTGAGCTCGGCAATCTGCTCGGCCCAGGCGGCCAGTTGCTGCTTCCAGCCGTCGACATCGCCCAGCCATTCGCCGATTTCGATGCGCTGCACGGCGCGTTGGCCGGCCTGCTCGGGGTGGTCGAACTCCAGGGCCAGGGTGGGAAAGCCCTGGCCCTGCACCATGCCCAGCCATTCGCGGCTTTCGGCGATATGCTTTTGCGTGGCCGCGCCGCTTTGCTCGGCGTAGGCTGCGTCATAGGCCGCGCTGTCCAGATCGATGCCGGCTGCCAGCTCGCGCAGCACGGCGGGCTCGCTGATGCGGCGGCCTTCCACATAGTGGGCTTTCTGCTCGGCAGCCAGCATCTCCAGGCCCTTGCCGGCCAGCGCTTCGGCGGCCAGCAGGGCCGTGGTTGGGGGCTCGGAGTCCAGCGGCGCGCCAATGTCATTGAGCAGGCCGTTGAGATAGGCATCGCCAAAAGGCTGGCCCGTCATCTCGGCAATGCGCTGGTCGCTGGGCATGACTTTGTCACGCCAGTCTGCGGTGATGGTGCGCGTGTGGGCGCCAGTCAGCATGCCGCCGGCATGCCATTGAACCTCGATGCCGGGCACTTCGCGCGCGGCCTTGACCAGCGGGGCGGCGGCATAGCACCAGCCGCACAGAGGATCGAAAATATAGTGCAGCACCAGGGCGGGCAGCTTGGATGTGTTCATATTGGGCGACCTTGCAGGCCGGTAGATTTGCAAACAAGCTTCAATGTAAGCGCGGTAGCGGCGCCGGCGCCGTAATGGTTGGGTATGACCTTGGCGCCGGTCTTGGCAAAATGGCCGCATTGTCCTCAGCTTGTTTGCCTGCCCATGCGCCTGAATGTCACGCCGCCGCCCCAGTCCTCGCCAGAGTCCGAGCCTTCCCCGCAATCCGTGGCACGGCGCAGCACCATGCTGTTTCTGCTGTTCTGGCTGGTGGTCATGGCTGCGATGTATCTGGCCATGCAGCATTTCCTCAAGCCGGCCCAGGCCAAGGTCATGGCCGACGGCACGGTGCGCATAGAGCGCGGCATGGACGGGCACTTCCGCGTCAAGGGCTATGTCAACGATCAGCCCGTCACCTTTATGGTCGATACCGGTGCCACCTCGGTCAGCGTGACCGATGCGCTGGCCGAGCGTGCCGGCCTGGAGGGTGGCGAGAAAGTGCGTTTTCGCACGGCCAACGGCGAGCGTGACGGCCGCATCGTCACCGCCGACGAGGTCCGCATTGCCAGCCTGCGTGTGCGCGATGTGCGCGTGGGCACGGGCTATACGGGTGACGACAGCGAAGACGCCTTGCTGGGCCAGAACTTTCTGCGCTTCTTCGATGTGCAGATGAGCGGCGACGAAATGCTGCTGCGCCCGCGCAAGTGAGTGCCGTGAAGACGCTGACCGTGATTTTGCGCACTTGTGCGAGTCCATAGGCCGCGGCAGCCCAAAAGCGATCGCAGACTGGATTAAAGTAGGGCACTTTGCCAACCGGCAAACAGGAATAGTGCGCTGTGCGTGGGCCTCACACGGGCCTCTTGCGGTTGCCGCACTCGCCGCTCATGGGTGAAAGACATGTTCCGGGACTGTTGCCATTCAATGGACCGCAGGCGAAAGCTGGCTGCGGCAGACGACACTCAATGGACTGGTTAACCCAACTCTTCAAAGCCCTCAACGATATTGTCTGGGGCGTTCCCATGATCGTGCTGATTCTCGGCACGGGTTTTTATCTGCAGATCCGCCTGGGCTTCATGCCGCTGCGCAACATCGTGCGCGGCTTTCGCATGATCTGGCGTAGCCGCCGTCCCGGCGACAAGGCCGATGGCGACATCACTCCCTATGCTGCGCTGATGACGGCACTGTCCGCCACCGTGGGCACGGGCAATATTGCCGGCGTGGCCACGGCCATTGCCGTGGGCGGCCCGGGCGCACTGTTCTGGATGTGGATGACGGCGCTGCTGGGCATGGCTACCAAGTATGGCGAGGTGGTGCTGGCGGTGAAGTACCGCGAGAAAAACGACCACGGCCAGTGGGTGGGCGGCCCGATGTACGCCATCAAGAACGGTCTGGGCAGCAAGTGGAAATGGCTGGGTACGCTGTTTGCCATCTTTGGCGGTCTGGCCGGTTTCGGCATCGGCTCCATGGTGCAGTCCAACGGTATTGCATCGGCCATGCACACGGCTTTCGGCCTGGAGAGCTGGATCACAGGCCTGGGCTTGGCCGTGCTTACCGGCGCCGTGGTGCTGGGTGGCATCACCCGCATCGGCGCGGTGGCCGAAAAGCTGGTGCCTGCCATGTGCGTGGCCTATGTGATCTGCGTGCTCTATGTGCTGGGCGTGTACTTCGACCGCATTCCGGCGGCGTTTGCACTGATCTTCGAGCAGGCCTTCAGCCCCACGGCGGCAACGGGCGGCTTTCTGGGATCGACGGTGCTGATGGCCATCCGCATGGGCGTGGCACGCGGCATCTTTTCCAACGAAGCGGGCCTGGGCACGGCCGGCATCGCCCAGGCTGCGGGTGCCACGCGAGACCCCGTTTTCTCGGGGCTGGTAGGCATGATGGGCACCTTCATCGACACCATCATCGTCTGCACCATGACCGGGCTGGCCATCGTGGTCAGCGGCGTCTGGAATTCCGGCGCAACCGGGGCCGTGCTGTCCACCCAGAGCTTCGAGGCCGCCATGCCCGGCGTGGGCAAATATGTGCTGGCCGTTTCGCTGTCGGTGTTTGCCTTCACCACGATTCTGGGCTGGGCCTATTACGGTGAAAAATGCTGGACCTATCTGGTCGGCACCATCTGTGAAAAGCCCTTCCGCATCCTCTGGACCATCAGCGCCTTTGTGGGTGCCGTGGCCACGCTGGACTTTGCCTGGCTGGTCGCCGATACGCTGAACGCGCTGATGGCGATTCCCAATCTGATCTCGCTGCTGCTGCTCTCACCCGTGATCGTGCAGCTCACGCGCGAATACTTTGCGCGCCAGGATAGCCAAGCCTGATCATTCTGATAGCTCTAGGCGCTTGACGCATAAGTACTGGAGCTTGACTTGACCTCACACAGGGCGCAGTTGTGCAAGCAGCTGCGCCCTGTGCAGTTTTGGGGCCGTGGCTGAAGCAGCCCCGCATATCTGCGAAAATGCCCCCACACAGGGAATGACTGTTGCGGGAAATCATGCCGCGGCCGTTGTGCGTATCGAGGCTCGATCCACGCCCTTGCTTCGTGGCCTGCCGGCTTCATCTTGAGATGAGACTGCAGGTTTTTCATGTTGCCGAGCCTCAGGTCGAATCGTCGCATTGTCGCGATTCCCGCTTTGCGCCCGACCACACGCCATTGCCCGGCAGCCATGCAGGCTGTCAGGCGCAGCCATGGATAGTCTGCCGTGTCCCACCGCCAGCCCGTTCGCGTTCCCGAACGTCACCAGTTTGATGCCCTGATCGATGCCCGCTCGCCCGCCGAGTTTGAGCAGGACCATATCCCCGGCTCCATCAACTGTCCGGTACTGAGCAATGCCGAGCGTGCCGAGATCGGCACCATCTACAAGCAGGTCAGCCCTTTTGAGGCCAAGCGTCTGGGGGCGGCCTATGTGTCGGCCAATCTGGCGCGCCATCTGCGTGAAACCTTTGCCGACAAGCCTGCCAACTGGAAGCCCCTGGTCTATTGCTGGCGCGGTGGCCTGCGCAGCGGCTCCATGGTGACCTGGCTGCGTCTGGTCGGCTGGGATGCCCAGCAACTGGCCGGCGGCTACAAGGCGTTTCGCGGCCATGTGATTGCGCAGCTTGAAAGCCTGGTGCCTAAGCTGCAGATGCGCGTGCTCTGCGGTGCCACCGGCTCGGCCAAGACCCGCGTGCTGCATGCGCTGGCCCAAAGCGGCGAGCAGGTGCTGGATCTGGAGGGCTATGCCAGCCACAAGGGCTCCTTGCTGGGCGGTCTGCCCGGCATCGAGCAGCCCAGCCAGAAGCGTTTCGAGACCCTGATTGCCGAGCAGCTGGAGAGATTCGATCTCTCGCGTCCCGTTTATCTGGAAGGCGAGAGCGCCAAGATCGGTCGCGTCGGCCTGCCACTGGTGCTGGTGCAGCATCTGCACATGGCTCCGGTCATCGAGGTGCGTGCGACGACCGCCGCACGCCTTTCCTATCTGCTGCGCGACTATGCCTACCTGGGGGATGATCCCGAAGTGCTGGCCACCAAGCTGGGCTGGCTCAAGGAGCTGCAGGGCAAGGAGACCGTGGGCCGCTGGCAGCAATGGGCTCGGGCCGGGGAGCTGCCTTCGCTGTTCGAGGAGCTGATGCTGCGCCACTACGACCCGCACTACGAGCGCTCCCAGTCGAATCACTTCGAGCAATGGCCCCGGCGCCAGGTTCTGGAGACAGACCAGCTCTCGGATGAGGCCATCGCCGGTCTGGCGCGGCAGATCATTGCGATGCAGGCGCGCTGAGCCAAGCCGCTTGTTCAAGCATGCCGGCTGAAACGGGCCGGTGCGGTGCGGACTAGTCCAGCTTCATCACCATCAGCACCTCGTCGAAATACTCGCCGTCCACATACAGGGCCGCAGGCTCCAGCCCATATTCGCTAAAACCTGCCTGCTCATACAAGCGTAGTGCGTTGCCGTTGCCGGCATTGCAGCCCAGCATCAGCTGCCGCAAGTTCAGCGCTCTGCCGTGCTCAACAGCCGTCTCCAGCAGGCGGCGGGCCAGGCCTTGGCCTCGGGCCGCCGCAGCCACGTACATGGCAAAGAGATTGCCCTTGTGCGCAGTCTTTTCTCCCTGCTCGCGATACATGCCCAGGGTGGCGCAGAGTCTGCCGTCTGCGTCAAAGCCTCCCCACATGGCTTGGCCTGGCGTGCTGCCGAAACGACTCAGTATCTGCGCATCGCCGAGTGCCCGTTCGCTGGCAGGTGTGGCACCGAAGGCGGTGGGGCATTCTGTCAGGGCTTGCAGGCGCAGGGCGCGATAACTGCAAAGGTCGGACTCGGTCAGTTGGCGTATGTCATATTGCATGGACCGAGTTTAGACATGCTCGGCAAAGATGGGCACCAGCGACAGCAGCAGCAGGCCGGCCATCACGCCGTTGAACATGCGCAGGGCCTGTGGAGTGCGCAGTGCGCGCCCCACGGTGCTGCCGAACAGGGTCCAGACGCTGATGCTGGGGTAGTTGACCAGGCCCAGAACAAGGGCCGACAACATCAGATTGACGAAAAAGCCTTCGCGCGGTGTGTAAGTCGCCACCACGCCCACGGCCATGATCCAGGCCTTGGGGTTGACCCACTGGAAAGCGGCGGCCTGCCAGAAGCTGAACGGGCGGCTGCCCGACTGGCCCTGGTCCACGCCCCCGGCACGGGCGATTTTCCATGCCAGCCAGATCAGATAGGCTGCGCCCACATATTTGAGCAGGGTGTAGATGCGGGGCTCGGCCTCGAACAGCTTGCCCAGGCCCGCGCCGATCAGCAGCACCATGATGACCACGCCCAGACAGATGCCCAGCATATGCGGCACGCTGCGGCGATAGCCGAAAGTGGCCCCCGAGGCCGTCAGCATCACATTATTGGGGCCAGGCGTCACGGAGCTGACAAAGGCAAACATGGCCAGAGGCAGAATGAAGGCAGAGGATTCAGGCAGAAATGGCATGGTGAACCTTGGGGCTGCATAAGCGTTGTGCCTCTATACTAAGATCTGTGGTCAGTACACTATCAGTACACTTTTGCAGGCCAGTTGATGAGCTGGCCTGCTCTAATTGACCTGACACTTTGAGGAAGCACTTCATGCTGGATGCTCATATCGACGGCAGGGCAGCGACCCCGGCAGCCTTGCCTGTGGCCGCTACGGCATCCCTGGGCTGGCAGCCCATGCGCTCCAGTGCGGTGGGACTGGTGGAGCAGTTGGTCGAGCATTTCGGCGGGCTGATCCGCAACCACGGCCTACGTGTGGGCGTGCGCCTGCCTTCGGTGCGGGCGTTGGCGGAAAGCGCAGGTGTCAGCCGCGACACCGTGGTCCAGGCCTATGACAAGCTGGCTGCCCAGGGCCTGGTGCAATCGCGGCGCGGCAGCGGTTTTTATGTAGCGGCCCAGCGCCGTGTGATGGAGCCTGCCGCCGTGGCTGCCGCCTCGGCGCAGCCGGCGGACTTCGACACCGCTTATCTGCTGCGCGGCATTTTTCGTGATGACAGCGCGGGCACCGGGGGGGCGGGCTGCCTGCCTTCGAGCTGGATGGACCAGGGTCTGATCACGGGCGCCATGCGCGCCATCACCCGTAACAATGCGCGGGCCGAGCAGAGCTTTCTCAGCTATGGCCATCCACAGGGCTTTCTGCCATTGCGCCAGCAGATCGCCTCGAATCTGCAAGCCCAGGAGGTGCCGGCCCATCCCGAGGCCAATCTCATGACGGTGGGCGGGGTGACCCACGGGCTGGATCTGGTCGTGCGCTGCTTTCTCAAGCCCGGCGATACCGTGCTGGTCGAAGATCCGGCCTGGTTCCTGATCTTCGGGCGGCTCAAGTACATGGGTGTGAATGTGGTCGGCGTGCCGCGCCTGCCCGGCGGGCCCGATGTGGCTGCCCTGGCATCGCTGGCCCAGAGCCACAAGCCCAAGCTCTTCATCCTCAACACGGCGGTACACAATCCCACGGGGCTGAGCCTGTCTGCCGGCGTGGCCCACGAGGTGCTGCGCATTGCCGAACGCCATGATTTCCTGCTGGTAGAGGACGACACCTATGCCGAATTCCTGGGCGCCATGCCGCTGAGGCTGGCGGCCATGGACAGATTGCAGCGCGTGATTCTGGTGGGGGGCTATTCCAAGACCTTGTCGGGCGGCCTGCGCGTGGGCTATATCGCGGCCAAACCCGAGTATGTGCACCGGCTCACCGACATGAAGCTGCTGGCAGGCCTGACCTCTTCGTTGCCGGCGGAGCAGATCGTGCACCATATTCTGGCCGACGGTTCGTTTCGCAAGCATGTGGACCGGCTGCGCGAGCGCGTGGACCGCGCGCGCGGGCGTTGCCTGCGCAAGCTCGAAGCGCTGGGCTGCCATGCGGAGTACGAACCCGTGGCCGGCACTTTTGCCTGGGTCGATTGCGGCGTGGACACCGAGGTTCTGGCGCGTCAGGCGGCGCTGAGCAATCTGCTGCTGGCACCGGGCCTGCTGTTTTCGCCGCAGCAGGCAACCAGCAGCAAGCTGCGCGTGCCCGTGGCGATGGCCGACCAGACCGAGCCATGGAAGGTGCTGGAGCATATCCTCCGGCAGCTGCGCAAATAGCGTCCTGGCCGGTGAACGGGCCCGGGCTTTGTTCACGATTGATAACAATCGCGCGCCTCTGGCGTGATTGAACACGTTGCATCTGCTGTTATGTTTGTAGCATGACAGCCGCACGAGCTTTGCCCCATGCCGCCGCAGGCCACTGCACGCGCGATTTCCTGCGTGCTCGCCCGCTCATGGGGCGGTGGCTGCTGTCAGGGCTTGTGCTTTGCGCTTTGGCCGCTTGTTCCAGTGCCCCCACGAATCACGGCGAAGTGAAGGGCGAGGACTTTCACTCGCGCGAGCTGCTGCAGTCCGACAGCAACCGCATGGCAACGCTGGCCATGAAGGAAAATCTGGAGAGCCTGTTTCTCATCATGGACAAGCTCTATCGCCGCAACCCCGCCGAATGGAAAAAGACCGCCTCCAGCCGGGAGGCGGCCATGACTTATGTGCGCATTGCCGTCATGGAGCGCCAGCCCTGGCATGAACTGCAGGACAAGCGCGATGTGGCAGCGCTGTCCCTGGCCTTGCAGCCCGAGTTCGCCGGAGACCGGGTCGCGGCCTTCGTCCATGCTGCAGCCGATATGCTGATCACCGCGCATGGCGGGCGAACCAGCTTCACGCTGATCGACGGGCTGGACCCGCAGCATGTCTTCAATGCAGCGCGCAATCTGGAAATTGCCAACTGGATTCTCAACTCGCGCAAGACGCCCGGTGGAAAGCCCTTGCTGCTATCGAATCAGATAGCGGAAGAGGGGCGCAACCTGAGCTTCGAGCGCGAGATGGGAAAGATCATAGGCCGGCTGGATCTGGTGGCGGATTACACCACCGAGCGCTATCGGCGCTCCGTCATCGGCTATGCGCAGGGATTGCTTGCCGGCCCGTTCATGCAGTTTTTGCCCGTTCGATAGAAGTTCTTCAGGCCTCACAGAGCACGATGGTGGCAATCGCGGACGAGTCTTCCATGGCACGCACGGCGTGGGGCATATTGGCTGGCAGATGCATGAGTTGCTTGGGGCCCAGTTCATGCACGGTCTGGCCGATGAGAACTTCGAGCCGACCTTCCAGGCATTGCAGGCTGACGCTGCCAGGCACGCGATGCGGCGGCAGCGACTGGCCCGAGCGCAGCACGACGCGAATGACTTCCAGATCTTCCGCCTTGAAGAGCACGCTCGAGTGAGCGGCAGGAAGCCTGGCTCCGTAAGGAGCGACATCCAGAGCTTGGTGGGTGGGCGTGGAGTGGATATGGTCCATGACAGCACCTGAGCGAAAGCGGTAATAAGGCATTCTCCCCCGAGTGGGGCCCAAGTTCAATCACCGTTTTGTGACAGCGCTGTAGGGCATCAGGCCTTATCGCCTCGTTTCGTTGCTCATCAGCGCTGTTTGGCGCGTATCGCAGAGGTCGGGGAACGGCTGGCAGCTGTCATGCCAGGTGCCGTAGATTTTCGGCAGGCATGGGGCTGAAGCCCGCTGTCGCGAACTCTGCAGCCCAGCGTTTCAGCAGGATCGAATAAGCGTTCAGGAAGAACTGTCGAGGAGCCTGAATCCGCCAGTTTGCGGGCAGGTAGAAGCAGTCGTCATGGCTGTCTTGCAGTGGGGCTGCAAAGTCGTATTGCAGGCTTTGCAAGGCGGCTTGCAGTGACCGGGTCAGCATCACTTTATGCGCTGTGCTCCATGAAGCCTGCTCACAGCAGGGAAAGAAATAGCGATCGAGCAACTGCAGCAACTGCTGGGGATCATTGGGATCATAGGCTGCGAGTTCCTGACCCAAAGACTCTTCCCGATCATAGATATCGAAGGGCGCCAGCAAAAGAGACGGGTCGGCATGGAACTCGATGTCGCTGCCGGGGTGCTTGAGAGGCTCGGCCATGGTCAGAGGAATACAGAAGAAACAAGGCGACAGTCTGCCATTGAGCGGCGCTTCAACCCCGTATCCGCTCCAGCTATTTGCTCAAGCTGAATGCCTTGCGTCAGCGCCAGCTCGCGTGAATAGCTGATGGCGTTGCTAGTGCAGCATATGTATTGCTTCCAGGCGTCCGAGCCGCTCTCGCCGCCAAAAGCTCCGCCGATCTCGACGTCTCTGGGCCTGGCCAGAGCGGGCCGCTGCCGCCACCTCAAGGGCATAAGGGCTGGGGACGCAGGTACAAATCCGGCTCATTTTTTCGTGTAGAGGGGGAAGGCGAGGCGTCGTGCGCAGCGGCTGGGAATGTCCAACTGGATTTAATGATTCGTAAATCGAATCATTCATGCGGTTTAAACAATTGGACTTGAATGATTGAACGCTTCAGCATGCAGTGCAGGCACCGGATACAGGTGCCGCAGCCTGAACAAGGAGACAAGCATGAACAAGCGATTTTTACTGCGCGCCTGTGCGAGCGCAGGCCTGGCAGCCACCATGAGCATGGGCCTTGGCGGGACGGTGCTGGCTCAGGAGAGCTATCCCGCAGCCCCCATCACGCTGGTGGTGCCGTTTGCTGCTGGCAGCGGCACCGATGCGGTGGCGCGCGTGGTGGCCAACAAGCTGGGCGAGCGACTCAAGCAGCCCGTGGTGGTGGACAACCGGGCCGGGGCCAATGCCCAGATTGCAGCCGCGCATGTGGTCAAGGCCAAGCCGGACGGCTATACGCTGTTCATGACCACCAACACCTCGCATTCGGCCAATCCCTGGCTGGTCAAGGGGCTCAAGTACGACCCCATCAAGGACTTCACGCCCGTGGCCCGCGTGGGCGAGCTGCCGTTCGCGCTGGTGGTCCATCCCTCGGTGCCGGCCAGGACCGTGGCCGAGCTGATTGCCTATGCCAGGTCGCATCCGGACAAGCTCTCCTACGGCACGCCCAACAGCACCTCGCTGGTGGCTTCGGAAACCTTCAAATACATCACGGGTACGCAGATCACCGGCGTGCCCTACAAGTCCAGCCCGCAGGCATTGACCGATGTGATGGGCAACCAGATCCAGATGTATGTGGCCGATCTGGGTTCGGCCTGGGGCACGCTCAAGACCGAGCGCGTGCGCACGCTGGGCGTGACGGCGGCCAAGGGATCGCAGCTGCTGCCCAATGTGCCCGCCATCGGCAAGACGCTGCCGGGCTTCGACATCACCTCGTGGAACGGCATCTTCGGCCCGGCAGGCATGCCCAAGGCCATTGCCGAGCGCATTAACGGCGAGCTGCAGCTCATCCTCAAGGACAAGGCCGTGCAGGAGCAACTGGCCCAGGTCGGCTTCGAAGTCTGGCCCACGGCCACACCCGACGAGTTCGCGCTCTATGTGAAGGAGCAGCTCGCCAAATGGGGGCAACTGGTCAAGCAGGCCGGCATCGAGGCGCAGTGAGATGACGAGCATGCATAGCGATAGCCGTCAGGCTGCAGGCCGCACAGCGGGCCCGTCAGCGGGTCACACAGCGGGTACATCAGCCGGTCCCCTGGCCGGCGTCAGGATCGTGGACATGACCTCGGTGATCATGGGGCCGTTTGCCACGCAGATTCTGGCCGCCCTGGGCGCCAATGTGATCAAGGTGGAATCGCCCGAGGGCGACAACATGCGCCATGTAGGCCCCATGCGCAACCCCGGCATGGGCCCCATTTTTTTGCAGGCCAACCAGGGCAAGCGCTCGGTGGTGCTTGATCTCAAGCAGGCCGCAGCACGCCAGGCGCTGCTGCAGCTGCTGGCCGATGCCGATGTCTTCATCAGCAATGTGCGACCCCAGGCCATGGCCAGACTCGGCCTGGACTGGCAGACGCTGGAGCAGAGCCATCCACGCCTGATCCATGTGAGCTGCTGCGGCTTCGATCAGGCCGGCCCCTATGCGGCCAAGCCGGCTTACGACGATCTGATCCAGGGGGCCACCGGCGTGCCCTGGCTGGCCCAGCAGTACGGCGGGGGCGAGCCGTCCTATGCGCCCATGACGCTGGGAGACCGGGTCACGGGCCTGCATGCGGTCTATGCGGTCACCGCTGCGCTGTATGCGCGTGAGAAGAGCGGCCAGGGCCAGGCGGTGGTCGTGCCCATGTTCGAGGCCATGACGCAGTTCATCCTGGGCGATCACATGGCCGGGCTGAGCTTCGAGCCGCCGCTGGGCGATGCCGGCTATGCGCGGCTGCTGACGCGCCATCGCAAGCCCTACCGCACCAGCGACGGCCATCTCTGCGTGCTGATCTACAACGACAAGCACTGGCACAGCTTCTTCAATGCCATAGGCCAGGGCGAGCGCATGCGCGAGCCCATGTTTGCCACCCACGGTCAGCGCGCAGCGAATATCGATGCCGTCTATGCAGAGGTGGCGAACCTGATGCGCAAGCGCAGCACGGCCGAGTGGCGCGCGCTGCTCGATGCGGCCGATGTGCCGAATATGCCCATGGCTTCGCCCGAGGACTTGCTGGCCGACCCCCACCATGCGGCCACGGGTTTTGTGCGCGAGATCGAGCATCCCAGCGAGGGGCGGCTGCGCACCACGACCAATCCCACGCAGTGGAGCGCCACGCCCCCGGGCCGCGAGGCCAGCGCTGCGCCGCAGCTGGGCCAGCACACGCTGCAGGTGCTGCGCGAGGCGGGTCTTGGCGAGGCGCAGATCGCCGCGCTGCAGGCCAGCGGTGCCTGCATGCAGGCTTCATCATCCAACGATAAAAGAGAGACAGACATATGCCCCGCTATCTGATCCGCGAGCAGGACATACAGGGATACAGCCCCGCCAACCATCACGGCACGGTGAACCGGCGCCTCGTCAGCCAGGCCAATGTAGGCGCCCAGCACATGGAAGTGGTGCTCGGAACGCTGGAAAAAGGCGGCGGCGCGCTACCGCATGCCCATCCGGGCATGGAGCAGGCCTGCTATCTGCTGGACGGCACGGCCGAGGTGGAGGTGCAAAGCCAGGGCCAGACCGAGCGCTTTGCCATGCAGCCGGGCGACACCTGCTTTTTTCCCGAGGACTGCATGCATGTGTTTCGCGTCACCAGCGACCAGCCCGTGCGTCTGCTGGTCATCTACAGCCCGCCCTATGGCGAGAACCCGGCGCGCGTGCGCCGACCTGATTGATAAAAAACAATAGCTGATAGCGCTTGTGAGACAGGCGCTTGAGGCGGATTTCATTGAAATTCAACCGATAGAGAGAAGCCGCCATGGATTTTTTATGGAGCGCCGAGCAGGAACAGATCCGGGACGCCGTGCAGCGGGTCTGCGCGCCTTTCGATGATGACTACTGGCTGAAGAAGGACAGGGACGGCGGCTTTCCGCACGACTTCCACCAAGCCCTGGCCGAAGCCGGCTGGCTGGGCATTGCCATGCCTGAGGAGTTCGGCGGTGCGGGTCTTGGAATCACCGAAGCGGCGCTGATGATGCACACCATCTCGGCCACGGGGGCCGGACTGTCGGGCGCCTCGGCCGTGCACATGAATATCTTCGGCCTGCACCCGGCCGTGGTCTTCGGCACCGACGAGCAAAGACAGCGCTGGCTGCCGCCGCTGATCGCTGGCCGGGACAAGGCCTGTTTCGGCGTGACCGAACCCAATGCCGGACTCAACACCCTCAAGCTGCAGACCCGTGCCGTGCGCGACGGCGATGTCTATGTGGTGCACGGGCAGAAGGTCTTCATCTCCACGGCCCAGGTGGCCAACAAGATATTGCTGCTGGCCCGCACCAGGCCCGTGGAGGAGTGCCAGGGCACCGAGGGCCTGTCGCTGTTCTACACCGACCTGGACCGCAGCCGCATCGCCGTGACCGAGATCGAGAAGATGGGCCGCAAGTGCGTGGACACCAATCAGCTCTTCATCGACGGCCTACGCATCCCGGTGCAGGACCGTATCGGTGAGGAGGGCAAGGGCTTTTCGTACATCTTGCACGGCCTCAACCCCGAGCGCATCCTGATTGCGGCCGAAGCCGTGGGCCTGGGCCGTGCGGCCCTGGCGCGCGCCACCCAGTATGCGAACGAACGCGTGGTCTTCGACCGGCCCATAGGCCAGAACCAGGGCGTGCAGCACCCGTTGGCCCAGGCCTGGATCGGGCTGGAGGCCGCACACCTGATGGTGCAGAAGGCCGCCTTCCTCTATGACAAGGGCCTGCCCTGCGGCGCCGAGGCCAATGCCGCCAAGTACCTGGCCGCCGAAGCCTGCGCCAAGGCCTGCGAGACCGCCATCTTCACGCATGGCGGCATGGGCTATGCCAAGGAGTTCCATGTGGAGCGCTATATGCGCGAGTCGTGGATTCCGCGCCTGGCGCCCGTGAGCCCGCAACTCATCATGTGCTTTATTGCGGAGAAGGTGCTGGGATTGCCCAAGTCGTATTGATGGGCCTAGCGGCAGGGGATGGTAGGTCAAGCAAACGAAGTGGTGCTGTTTCTGATAGCTACTTGCGCTTTCTGTGATTGGGCTAGAGGCTGATTTGCCTTGAAATCTGTGTTGCGCCTGCCTGGCAACAGGAGATGGTGAGCGAAGCTAATGACCTGCTTGGTTTGTTTGCAGAGGGCGGGTCTCGGCCCGCCTGCCGCCTCACTTTCTTGCTTGTGCAAGAAAGTAAGCAAAGAACACAGTCCCTGCTGCCCCCGTCCCGCCGGCTGTGCCTGCGGGCAACCTGCGTCGTCAAGCTCTTGCGGCTGTGCGGCCCAACTCACTTCGCGGCAAGCCGCTTCGCTCAGACAAACGGCCGCAAATTTGATGACGATGCAGCTGCACTCTGCGGTGCAACTGCGCGCCACAAGAACTTGCCGCCGCAGGCGTGGGCACAAGGGGCAAGACCGGATGCGGGATAGCTTCTTTGGAAAACTAGTAGGTGCTATCGCAATCTTTAAAGCGCCAGAGGCCGGCTTCGTCGCAACTCATGCAGGCCGCCCGTATCTACCCGTGTGTCTGCGCCTGCGGCACGCGGTTCGGGCTGCGGGCAACGCTGCCGTAGGACAGCGTTGCATCGTGAACGGACTTGCCGCCGTCTGTCTGAGCGAAGCGGCGTGCCGCGCAGCGAGTTGGGCGGCAGAGCAGCCCGAATGGCGTGACGCAGGTTTGCCCGTAGCGAAGCGCAGGGACGCGGACAGTCGGGGCGTGTTCTTTTGCCTTCTTTGCTTGCACGAGCAAGAAAAGAAGGTCGCCCGCCGGGGCGAAATCCCGGCCTCTGTCGCTGGCGACAAAGCAATGCGGTTTTTGATAGCTGCTTACACTTTCTGTAATTGGGATAGAGGCTTATTTCACATGAAGTTTTTGTTGCTACGGCCTGCGGTGGAAGATGGAGGCCGAAGCAAATGATCGGCTAGGGTATGGTCTTGGCCAAACTTAGCGAAACATGATGAAAACCCATTTGCTGCGTTACTTTGTGGTCCTGGCCGAGGAGCTGCACTTCGGCCGGGCCGCCCAGCGCCTGTGCATCACCCAGCCGCCGCTGAGCATGGCGCTCAAGGCGCTGGAGCAGGATCTGGGCACGGTACTCATGGAGCGCGATGCCAAGAACGTGAAGCTCACGCCGGCAGGCGAGGCCTTTTTGCATGAGGCGCGCAAGGTGCTGGCTCAGCTCCAGCATGCGGCCGAGGTGGTGCGCGGCGTGGCCCAGGGGCTGCAGGGGCGGCTGGACATCGGCATCACGGGGTCCATGGTTTACCGCCAGGTGCCGGGGTTCTGCCGGGCCTTTCGCGCCGAGCGCCCGCTGGTCGAGCTATGCCTGCACGAGATGTCCACGCGCGATCAGCTGCAGGCCATTGCCAGGGGGCAGATCGACTGCGGCTTTCTCAACATCGGCACGCCCCAGGACGATATACGCACGCTGTCCATAGGCGAGGAGGCTTTTGTCTGCTGTCTGCCCAGTGAGCATGCGCTGGCCCGGCGCGGCGAAATCGACCTGCGCGAACTGGCCCAGGATACCTTTGTCATGTTTGCGCGCGAGGTGGCGCCGGCCAACTACGACAACGTTATCGCCTGCCTGCAGCAGGCCGGCATCCATCCCCATACACGGCATGCCGCGCGCCAGTGGCTGACCGTCATGGCCTTGGTCTCTGCCGGTCAGGGCGTGGCCCTGGTGCCGGCCTGCATGCAGACCGTGGGCATGAACGGTGTGTGCTTTGCGGCGCTGCGCGGCAGCCGGGTGACCACTCCGGCCGTGCTGGCCTGGCGGCCACGGGGCATGCCGGCCGTACTCGAAGCCTTTGTGGCCAGCGTGCAGAACCTGGTGCAGGCCGCACAGCCAGAACTCCCAGCCGCAGTCCGCTAGGCCCGCAACTGCGGTGCACCTCTTGCTGCTCAGCGAGAAAAGCAGCTCCCTGGGGCCCGGTTTTCCCCGGCAGTCAAAGATGGCAAGGCCTGTGCTTCACCCGAATTGAATGCCTTGCGCCAGCGGCAGCTCGCGCGAGTAGTTGATGGTGTTGGTCGTGCGGCGCATGTATTGCTTCCAGGCGTCGGAGCCGCTCTCACGGTCGCCGCCAGTCTCTTTTTCACCGCCAAAGGCGCCGCCGATCTCGGCACCGCTGGGCCCGATGTTGACATTGGCCATGCCGCAGTCCGAGCCGGCCGCGCTCAGAAAGACTTCCACCTCGCGTAAATCGTTGGAGAAGATGCAGGAGGACAGGCCCTGAGGCACATCGTTGTTGAGCGCAATGGCCTGCTCCAGATCCTCATAGCTGAGCACATAGAGCAGCGGGGCAAAGGTCTCGTGTCGCACGATGCTGGTCTGGGCCGGCATGTCCACAATGGCCGGTGCCACATAAAAGCCCTGGGGAAACTGCTGCTCCAGCTGGCGCTGGCCGCCCGTCAGCAAATGACCGCCGTCTTTCAGCGCCTGACTCAGCGAGTGCTGCAGCGCCTCGAACGATGCCTGGTTGATCAGCGGGCCGACCAGCGTATCCGGCTGCAGCGGGTTGCCGATGCGCAGGCTGCGATAGGCCGGCAGCAGCTTGTCCAGCAGCGGCTGTTTGACATCGCGGTGCACGATCAGGCGGCGCAGCGAGGTGCAGCGCTGGCCGGCCGTACCCACGGCGCTGAAGACAATGGCGCGCACGGCCAGATCCAGATCGGCTGCCGGCGTGACCACCATGGCATTGTTGCCGCCCAGCTCCAGAATGCGTTTGCCAAAGCGCGCCGCCACCTTGGGGCCCACGGTGCGGCCCATGCGGCTCGACCCAGTGGCCGATACCAGCGCAATCCGGGGACTGTCCACCAGGGCCTCGGCGACAGCTGCGCCGCCCAGCACGATCTGCGCCAGACCTGCCGGAGCCCGGTCGCCAAACTGGGCAATGGCGCGCTCCAGTGCCTTGAAGGTGGCCAGGCCCGATAGCGGTGCCTTGTCGGAGGGCTTGAAGATCACCGGGTTGCCGCAGACCAGGGCAATCGCCGCGTTCCACGCGAAGACGGCGCTGGGAAAGTTGAAGGCCGTAATGACGGCCACCGGCCCCAGCGGGTGGTATTGCTCCATGATGCGGTGGCCGGGACGCTCGGAAACAATGGTCTTGCCATGCAGCTGACGCGACAGGCCCAGCGCGAATTCGCATATGTCCACGCCTTCCTGCACCTCGCCCAGGCCTTCCTGAGCTATCTTGCCGACCTCGCAGCAAATCACATGGCCTATATCGGCCTTGGCGCTGCGCAGCTCCTCGCCCCAGAGCCGGACCAGCTCGCCACGCACTGGGGCGGGCACCAGGCGCCACTGCTTGAAAGCCTGCACCGCATGGTCTATGACCTGAGGCACCTGGGCGCTGGGCAGGGTGGCCAGACTGACCAGTTCCGTGCCGTCGATGGGCGAGTGCACGCTGATGTCCTTGCCCTCAAGAGCCTGCAGCTCTATGCCGCAGCGGCTCAGCACGGTCTGGAAGTCGGTTGCGGAGATGGCGGTCATGGCAGTCCCTCCTGATTGGTGTGAGATACAGGCTTCAGCCGAGCAGGCCTTCAAAGTAGGGGGCCACGCGGGTGCTCGAGAGTGCGGCCAGCGTGCATTGCTCCTGGCGCACAAAGCCCTGCTGCGGCAACTGGCCCGTGGCGAACAGCTCCACGGCGGCCAGCATGCCGGCAGAGGTCGTCAGCTCTATGGCCGTGCGCTGTCTGCCGCGTAGCGCCGCACCGAAGATGCGGGCGCCGCGCGTCAGCTGCTCCAGCCGGCCCGCGCGCTTGCCGCTGGCCATGGCGGCAACCACCACCATGTCTTCGCGGCTGTGGGGCACCGCGCCTTCGAGCACCTGGCGCAGCAGATCGCGTCGCTCGATCAGGCGCAGGCCGTGCAGCAGCAAATGCATGGCATCGCGGTGGCCGGGGTGGCGTATGGTCTTGTAATTGAGGTTGCGCACGCGACCCTGCAGCGTCTCGCACAGCGTACCCAGACCGCCCGAGGTGTTGAAGGCCTCGAAGTTCTCGCCGTCCAGGATCAGCGGCTCGACCCCCTCCAGCGGCGGCACCAGCATGGGCTGGCCGTTGACGATGGTGTTGCAGGGCTTGCAGTACTCGTTGATGACGCCGTCCACGCTCCAGGTGAAGTGGTAGCGCAGCGCATTCGTCGCATGGCGCGTGAGCGCGCCCACGCGTAGTTGCAGATCGAACAGCTCGTCGAACTGCTGGGCCAGATGGCCGCCCAGCATACCGATCAGGCCCGGTGCCAGTCCGCACTGCGGCATCAGCACCGAGCGTGCCTGCGCCGCCATGTCCTGTATGGCGCGCATGGCCGCAACATCCTCGGTCAGATCGAAGTAATGCACGCCCTGCCGCGCCGCTGCCCGGGCCACGCGCTCGGCACAGAAGAATGGCAGTGCATTGATGACCAGCGAGTGCTGCTGCAGCGTGTGGGTCAGCGCCGCATCGTCGTCGATGTCCAGCTGCAGCGGGCGGATCTGCGGGTCGTTGCCGGGCGGGGGCTGCATATCGGCCAGCGTGACGGTGGCTTCATGCAGCTCGGCAGCCATGTCGGCGATCGTTGAGCCGATCTTGCCGGCGCCGAGGATGAGAATGTTCTGTCCAGTCAGCTTCATCATGGAGAACTCCTTGAGAGCAACGCAGCGATCACTTCCTCCGGGGCCATCTTAAACACAGGGCAGCGATTTGCACCACTGAGAAAAGCGTCAGCAGGAGTCGATTTGCGTGGGCAGACAAGGAGTCTTCAGCAGGAGCAGTCCGCTTCGGAAAGAATAGCTGTCAGCGCTTGCGGAGTCAGAGCTGACAGCTTGACAGGCTTCAAGCCCGGAGGCCAGCTGTGACACCCGCTGCAGCAGAGCGGGGTCAACTGGCCGGTGACCGGGTCTGGTGGTTAGTGCTTGTGCAGCACGATGGTGATCAGGGCCGAGGAGTCGAGCTCGGCCTCGACCTCATGCATGGTTTGAGCGGGCAGAAACAGCAGCTGCCCCGCGCTCAGTGTCTGGCGGCTTGCGCCCTGGATGACGGCGAGCCGTCCCTCCAGACATTGAATCGTCAGTTCGCCCTGCACCTGATGCGCAGGCAGGCGCTTGCCTGCCATCAACACCAGACGGATCACTTCCAGGGTGTCGGACTTGAAGAGTGCAGCGGTCTTCTGGTTTCCCAGCGAAGTGCCGTAGGGCTGCACTTCGACGGGAACCCCGGGTTGGGCGTGGGGCAGGGCCATGGTCTCAGGCCTTTTTCTGCAGCATCTTGATGATGCTGGAAAAGTCTTCGCCGCCATGGCCGGACAGGCTGTGCGCCGCATAGATGGAACGCGCCATGCCGCCCAGCGGCGTGCTGGCGCGGTTGGCCGTGGCGTTGTCCTGCGCCAGGCCCAGATCCTTGAGCATCAGGTCCGTGCCGAAGCCGCCTGCATAGCCCTTGCTGGCCGGCGCGTTCTCATGCACGCCGGGAAAGGGGTTGTATTTTTCCAGGGCCCAGTTGCCGCCCGAGCTGCGACGCATGATTTCGGACAGCACCTTGGGGTCCAGACCGTTGGCCACGCCCAGAGCGATTGCTTCGCTGGTGCCCACCATCAGAATGCCCAGCAGCATGTTGTTGCAGATCTTGGCCGTCTGGCCCGCGCCGACGCCGCCCGCGTGGAAGATATTGGCCCCCATTTTTTCGAGCAATGGCTGGGCGCGTGCCAGCTGCGCGTCGCTGCCGCCCACCATGAAGGTCAGCGTGCCGGCAATGGCACCGCCGGTGCCGCCCGAAACCGGGGCGTCGATGAAGTCTATGCCCGCTGCCTGAGCCGCCTTGGCCACCTTCTGGCTGGTGGCCGCGGCGATGGTGGAGCTGTCGATGACCAGCGTGCCCTTGGCGATATGCGCGAGCAGACCGGCCGCGCCGTCGCGGCCCAGGAACAGGCTCTCTACATGCTGGCTGGCGGGCAGCATGGTGATGACGGCTTCGGCGCCTTGCACGGCTTCCTGGGCACTGGAGGCCGCCTGTGCCCCGGCGGCCACGACCTTGGCGATGGCCTCCTGGCTCAGGTCGAAGGCTTTGACACTGTGGCCGGCCTTGGCCAGATTGACGGCCATGGGCGCACCCATATTGCCCAGACCGATAAAAGCGATTTGCATGTCTGTCTCCTTGCTGTTATTGAATTGAAAGCGTCTAGCGCTTTATCCATAAGCGATTGATTGGTTTTTCGCTTAATTCTTGAGAATGGCACCCTTGTCAGCGAGCAGGCTGCGCAAGATGCTGCGGTGGCAATGCGCCTCGTCGTCGCAGTAGCAGCCCAGAGAAAAGGCGGAGCTGTGCGACAAGGCGGCAAGCAGGCCCAGGGTGCGATCGGCGGCGGGCTCGGCCAGTTGCTTGCGGAACTGCTTTTCAAACTGCTTCCAGAGCTTGTCGGCCTGTGCCTCCTGGCCGGCCGTGCGCAGCTTGATGGCCTCCAGGGCCTGCTGCATCAGCTCCACCTCGGGCGAGAGCTCGGGATACCAGCAGTCGTAGTAGTTGCGGCTTGCGAACTCGGCCTTGGGCACGCCGCGCGGCGGTCTGCGCACCGTACCTATGCGCAGGCCCTCGTCGGGGGCGCGTTCGCTGCCTAGCTGGACTATGCGTATGGCCATGAGGTCAGTCCTTTGTGCTTATTCGCTGTCGAAAATAGGATGTTTTCTGGGGACGTCTGCATCAGCCGGTTTCGGGGCAGCCCTGGTGCGCTTGCGCCCGCTGCCGGTGCCTTGGCCGGCAGGACTTTCTCCCTCGCCCGGCTTCTTGCTATCGGTCTCGCTGCTGGCCTTGCTGCCGGTCTTGCGTTTTGGCGTGGCCTTTGCCAACGGGTTGAAGGCCAGGGCCTCGCTGATCCAGTACAGCCATTGATCCCGCCGGGCATAGGCCGTGGGGCCGACGAGAAAGTAGCCATCCATCAGTCCGCGTGAGGACAGCGGGCGCACGCCCGGCATCTCCGCAATCTGCGCATGACTGGCGGGGGGCAGGCGCACCAGCAACTCGTCGTTTTCCACGCCCAGGCACATCTTGCCGTCGACCATGAACACATGGCAGCCGAACATGGTCTTTTCTTCCACGGCTGTGCAATCCTGCAGCGCATCGCGCACGGCATCTATGAGCTGCAGGGTTTCAGGGGCGATGGGCTTGGCGGGCATGACGATCCTTGCGTTGCGTGATGGCAGCAGCTTAGCGAATGACCTCCGGAGCATCGCCCTCCAGCATGCGCCTGGCAATGATGACGCGCATGATTTCGTTCGTGCCTTCCAGAATCTGGTGCACGCGGGCATCGCGCATCAGGCGCTCCAGCGGGTACTCGCGGATATAGCCATAGCCGCCATGCAGCTGCAGAGCCTCGTTGCAGACCATGAAGCCGGCATCGGTGGCAAAGCGCTTGGCCATGGCGCAGTAGGTCGATGCATCACGCGCGCCGGCATCCAGTTTGGAGGCTGCGAGGCGCACCATCTGGCGTGCTGCGACCAGCTCGGTCGCCATATCGGCCAGCTTGAACTGCAGGGCCTGAAAGCTCGCAATGGCCTTGCCGAACTGCTTGCGCTCCTGCATATAGCTTTGTGCTTGAGTCAGTGCCCCCTGGGCCGCGCCCACCGAGCAGGTGGCGATATTGATGCGCCCGCCGTCCAGGCCTTTCATGGCGATCTTGAAGCCTTCGCCTTCGCGGCCCAGCAGGTTGTGCGCGGGAATGCGCACATTGTCGAAGCTGATGACGCGCGTGGGCTGGCTGTTCCAGCCCATCTTTTCTTCCTTTTTGCCATAGCTCACGCCGGCCGCATCGGCAGGCACGGCAAAGGCCGAGATGCCCGAAGCCCCGGAGCCGGCATCGCCGGTTCTTGCCATCAGCACCAGCACATCGGTGCTGCCCGCGCCGCTGATGAAGGCCTTGCTGCCGTTGACGATGTACTCGTTGCCGACCAGCTCGGCCCGGGTCTTGAGCGAGGCCGCATCCGAGCCTGCGCCGGGCTCGGTCAGGCAGTAGCTGGCCAGCTTGCTGCCGCTGGTGAGCTGCTCGCCCCATTCGGCGCGCACGGCGTCGGTGGCCCAGGTGCCCAGCATCCAGGTCGCCATGTTGTGGATGGTGATGAAGGCCGTGGTCGATGGGTCGACGGCCGCCATTTCTTCGAATACCAGCGTTGCATCAAGTCGTGGCAGGGCCAGGCCGCCAATGCTCTCCGGAGCGTAGAGGCCGCAGAAGCCCAGCTCGCCGGCCTTGGCAATCGCCTCGCGCGGGAAGATGTGCTCGCGGTCCCACTCGGCTGCATGCGGTGCCAGCTCGGCCTGCGCAAAAGCACGGGCAGTATCGGCAAAAGCGCGTTGATCTTCGCTGAGTTCAAAGTCCATTTCATATCTCCTTTTTGTTCTATTCGTCTTCTGGCCCCCGACGGCTTTGCAGCTCAGTCCGGCGGCCCCTGGTGCAGCCAGCGCTTGAGCACCGCATCGCGGGCCGTGATTTGCTGCACCAGACAGCCGTGGTAGCGGCTGGGCCAGTCGGGCTGCGCTTCAAAGGCCTTCGTGGCCTGCTTGCACTGGGTGATGCGATGGCGGCTCCATTCGCCTTGCTCCTTGCGCAGAGCGGGGCGCTCATGAGCCGATAGCGCGCGCATCACATCGCCATAGAGAATCTGGTGGTCGGTGTCGGCTTGTTGGAAATCCTTGATGGCACAGGCATTGGTCTGGGCCGTGGTGCCGCCGGGCACGCAGTCGGCACCGGCCTGGGCCAGTGCGTGCTGGCTCAAGCTGGCTGTCATCAAAAGAGCTGCAAGCGATTGGCTGGCAACGGCTGCATGCCATGTGCGCCTGCTTTGGGGAGTGCGGATCGTCATGCCCGCATCATCGCAGCCCATAGTGGGCTGCAGGCGCTGTCGGTGTGGAATTGCCCGATTCATGGCTGTTCGCCGCCTTGCGCGTTCCTGGCCAGCGGATGCCACTGGTTCTTGAAGACCACGACCCGGCTCAGGGCCATGCCGATGCGGCAGGCAGCCATGTCTTCGGCCTCATGGACATAGCCATTGGGCTGGCAGCGCCGATCACGCTCCTGCGTCCACTCTTGCTGCTCGGTCTGCAGAGCCTGTGCGCTGTCCTGCGGCAGCCGGCGCTGCAAAGACAGATAGAGCACCTGCATGCTGCGTTCTATGACCTGGGCCTGGTGCTGCAGGCAGGCAAGCGACAGCGGCTGGCCAGACGGGCAATGCGGTGCCTCCTGATCACCATCCTGGGCTGCAGTTGCAGGCAGGTGGATGAGCAGCAGGCCGCTGACGGCCAGGGCGCAGAGCCGGGCCAGCGGCCGGGCAGAAATGCCGGCTGTGCCGATGGCAGAACGCTGAGATGGGAAACGGGACAATTCTTGAACGTACATGCCTGCCATCATCGGCAAAGCCGCCCAGTGCAGCCCGGGCCTTGCAAGAGGCAGGGCGGCACTGTCGGGTTTCATGGCCGGCTTACTTGAGGCTGATGGTGGTGTTCACACCGTGGCTGGTGGTGCTGTCGTCGAACCAGCGCGCCGTGATGGTCTTGGTCTGGGTGTAGAACATCACCACCTGCTTGCCGTAGGGGCCCAGGTCGCCCAGCTTGGAGGCCCGGCTGCCCGTGAACGAGAATAGCGGCACGGGCACGGGAATGGGCACATTGATGCCGACCTGGCCCACATCGATCTCTTCCTGGAACTTGCGCGCGGCCGCACCCGATTGGGTGAAGATGGCCGTGCCGTTGCCATTGGGGTTGGCGTTGATGAACTCGATGGCCTGATCGATGTCCTCGGCCGCGACCAGGCACAGCACGGGGCCGAAGATTTCCTGCTCGTAGATGCTCATGCCGGGCTTGACGCCGCTGAAGATGGTGGGGCCGACAAAATTGCCCTTGGCATAGGCTGCCACCTCGGGTTTGCGACCGTCCAGCTCCAGCGTGGCGCCGTCGGCCAGACCGCGTTCGATCAGGCCTTCGACACGCGACAGGGCCGCGCAGCTCACCAGGGGGCCGACATCGGTGCCGGGCTCGGTACCTCCATTGACCTTGAGGGTCTTGGACTTGGCCACCAGGTCGGGAATCCAGTTGCGGGCTTCTCCCACCAGAACGGCCACGGAGACCGCCATGCAGCGCTGGCCGGCCGCACCGAAGGCAGCGCCCAGCAGGGCGTTGAGCGACTGCTCCTTGTTGGCGTCGGGCATGACGATGGCGTGATTCTTGGCGCCCATCATGCATTGCACGCGCTTGCCGTTGAGGCTGGCGCGGTTGTAGACATGGGTGCCGACCTTGGTCGAGCCCACAAAGCTGATGGCCTTGATATCGGGGTGGTCGCAGATGGCGTTGACCACGTCTTCGCCGCCGTGGATGACGTTGAGCACGCCAGGAGGCACGCCGGCTTCCAGTGCCAGCTCGGCCAGGCGCATGGTGACGATGGGGTCCTGCTCGGAAGGCTTGAGGATGAAGGTATTGCCCGTAGCGATCGCCATGGGGAACATCCACAGCGGAATCATGGCCGGGAAGTTGAAGGGCGTGATGCCTGCACACACGCCCAGCGGCTGGTTCAGCGTATAGGTATCGACACCGTTGGCCACATTGTTGGCCAGCTCGCCCAGCTGCAGATTGCCGATGCTGGCCGCGTGCTCCACGACTTCCAGGCCGCGGAAGACATCGCCTTCGGCGTCGGGCAGGGTCTTGCCCTGTTCGGCCGTCAGCAGGGCGGCCAGCTCCTTCATGTTTTCGCGGATCAGCTGCTGCAGCTTCAGAAAGATGCGGGCGCGTGCGCCGATGGGCGTCTTTTTCCAGGTCTTGAACGCTTGCTTGGCATTGGCCACGGCGGCGTTGACCTCGTCGGGCGTGGCGAACGGTACGCGCGCCAGCACTTCCTGCGTCGCGGGGTTGACCACATCGCGCCACTGGGTGGTTTTGGATTCGACCATCTGCCCGTTGATGAGCAGCTTGACCGTGGGCGCCAGAACCTTGGCGGAAGTCGGTGCGTTCATGAGGTGTCTCCGTTGGTGAATTCGTTCCTCATGGTATGTGTGCGGATTTGCTGTAGCAATAGCAAACACTGCACATAGGGTGTGCAAATGTGCACAAGTGGATGCTATGTCTGCCAGCGCTTTGGAGCTTGTCGTGCAGGCATGGCTGCAGTACCTGCGGCGGCAAAATGCAAAAGGGCCCACCCGGGCCCTTTTGCCGTTCTCAGGTGCTCTTAGAGCTCGCTGAACATCTCGTCAAAGGCTTCGCTCGCGAAGTCGTTGCGCCAGGCCTTGTCCTTGTCCTTGGGCACCATGCCCAGGGAAAGTACGCCCTCGTAGGTGTAGCTGGCGGGGGCTGAATATGCAGCTTGCAGCTTCTTGAGTTCGCCCTGCACCTGATCCAGGCTGAGCTTGTTGCGCACCATGCGTTGAATGCCCTCGGCCCAGGTCTCGGGGGTCTTGACCAGCTGGCAGCTGAACTTCACCTCGGTATTGAGCACGCCATGCTTGTCGAGCTTGGGCTTGGTGGCCGAGACGGTCTTGCACTGCGATTGCTGACGCGCCTTTTGCACCGTGCTCATCAGGCTTTCCACGGGCGCACGCAGGGCGTTGCGCTGTGCCTCGGGGAACAGGGGCAGGGCCACGTCGGTGACTTCGCGCGGAAAGTCCTTGTCGGCTTGCTTGAGTTCGGCGGCGTTGGCGTAGTCCGCGCTGCGGCCCGAGCGCAGGCGGTCCGGGCGCAGATAGTCATTGAGCTGGTTGATGGCCTGCTCGTCGTGATTGACCAGAGTGCGGATGTACAGCTCGGCAGCAGCAATGGGCGAAGGCGGCTCGGCCGCCTGCGAAGCTGCGGCCAGGGGAAGCAGCAAAAAAGCGATGGCAGTCTTGATGGAATTGTTCATATTTTTATAACGATTTGAAGGGGCTGAATCACGTGGAGTCACGTGAAAACAGCATGGAGCCCTGGCAGACAGACGGCGCTGAGGCTTGGACGGGAAGCTGCCGCACAGCCCTGACGCTTATCAGCGGGGGCTCATGGCATGCGGGCGTTCTAGAGGTGGGATGGAAGTCCGGAGAAACGCCTCGTAGCAAGTGTAACCCCGGGTCGAGGTCGTTTTCTACACGCCTTTGGAGCTCTGCTGTCTATGTGCGGCCTTCTTGATCCGGAGCGAGGCAGGTCGTCGCGTCAATGAAAAAAGCCCCGTGCAGCCTGTGCTGACGGGGCTTTGCCGGTTGCGGGCGTATGCCTGTGCCGTGATCTATTTGATGGCCGAAGGTGGCTCTCAATCCAGGCTGATCTGGGCTTTTTCAATCAGCAACTTGTATTGCTCGGACTTCTTCTTGGCAAATTGCTGCATCTCGGGCACGGTGAAGCTCATGGGCTGGAAGGCGAAGGTGGAGAACTTCTCTTTGACCTGCGGGTCCTGCAGCACGGCCACCACATCGCTGCGGATCTTGTCGCGCACGGCGGCATCCACGCCCTTGGGGCTGAGCAGGGAGACGAAGGAGTTCACATCCAGCTCGGCTGGGCCGCCGGCTTCGGCGACCGTGGGCACGTCCGGCATTTGCGCAATGCGCTTGGGTGCGGCCACGGCCAGATAGCGAATCTTGCCGCTTTTGTAGATGCCCTGGCTGGAGGGCAGGCTGGCAAAGCTCCAGCTCGGGTCGCCGTTGGCCACCGAGGTGAACAGCTGGCTGACCTCGCGGTAAGGCACATGGGTCATCTGGCTGCCCGTCAGATAGTCCAGCCATTCGCCGCCCAGGTGGCCGGGACTGCCCACGCCCCAGGAGCCGTAGCTGATCTTGCCGGGCTCGGCCTTGGCGGACTTGATCAGGTCGCCCATGTTCTTCCACGGCGAATTCGTGGGTACGGCCACAAAGAAAGGGGTCAGGAACAGCGGGGCCACGGGGTCGAAGTGGCTCAGCGTGTTGAAGTTCTTGTTCTTGTAGAGATAGGGCAGGGCCGAGATATGTTCGCTGTCCAGTTGCAGCAGGGTATAGCCGTCGGGCTTGGCGCGGCGCGCGTACTCGATGGCGACAAAGCCGCCGCCACCGGGGCGGTTGTCCACGGTCACGCCCTGCTTCCAGCGCTGGGCCAGCTTTTCGCCCACGATGCGCAGCACGGCATCGGGGCCGCTGCCCACGGCAAAGGCCGTGACCACGGTCACCGGGCGGTTGGGATAGCTGGAGGCATCACCCTGGGCCAGCGCCTGGTCGGCTGCGACCAGCAGCGCCGCAGCGGAAACTATTGTTTTGATAGCTGTTTGCGTAGTTATGGATTGGCTTTGGTGCTGATTTTGCTCGTATTTCACAGTTTGTCTCCGGTGGGTGTTTTTTAGGGACTGCAAAGCGTTGCTGGGCAGCCGCGTCCGGGCGCGGCCGCAGGGAAAGGGTCTATTGCGGAGCGTCGGGCTGGGCCAGAGGCGCAGCCTGGGCAAAGGCGGGCAGGGCGCTGCATGCCGCATCGACGGCGCTGATCAGCGGCCAGCGGGCCAGATCCACGCCAAAGCGGCGTGCGCTCTCGACCTGCGGAATCAGATAGATATCGGCAAGGCTCGGTGCATGGCCAAAGCAGAAGTGCCCGCGTGTGCCGTCCTGTGCCAGCAAGGCCTCGATGGCGTCAAAGCCGGCCGTGATCCAGGTGGCGCACCAGGCGTTGATGGCGGCCTCGTCGGCACCGAACTGCTGGCGCAGGGTCTGCAGGATGCGGCGGTTGTTGATGGGGTGCACATCACAGCCCACGATGGCCGCCAGGGCGCGCACATGGGCGCGGGCTTCGGGGTCGGCAGGCAGCAGCGCGGGCGTGGGGTAACGCTCTTCCAGCCATTCGATGATGGCGGGCGACTGGATTAGCGTCTCGCCGCTGTCCAACACCAGCGCGGGCACCAGGCCTTGAGGGTTGATGCGCTTGAAAGGCGCTTCGGTCTGCTCGTCCACGCGCAGATCGACAGGGAGGTAGTCGGGCGTGAGGCCCTTGAGCTTGAGGGCGATGCGCAGACGGTGCGAGGTGCCGCTGCGAAAAAAGCTGTAGAGCTTCATGGTCTGTGCGCCTTACTCGGGCTGGCCTACGCTCAGGGCAATCTCGCCCACGCCTTCCACGCTGCCGGTGATCCGGTCGCCCGGCAGCACGGCGCCCACGCCTTCGGGCGTGCCCGTGTAGATCAGATCGCCGGCTTGCAGGTGATAGAACAGGGACAGGTCGGCAATGATTTCGCGGATGTTCCAGATCAGCTTGTTCACATCGGAGTGCTGCTTGACCTGACCGTTGACGCTCAGCTCGATGAGGCCGGACTCGATCACCTTGCCTGCCATGGGCACGATTTCGCTGGCGATGGAGGACTGCTCCACATCCTTGCCCAGATCCCAGGGGCGACCCTTGTCGCGTGCCACCAACTGCAGATCGCGGCGCGTCATATCGAGGCCGCAGGCATAACCGTAGATGTGCTCATGGGCTTGGTCGGCAGGAATGCGAAAGCCCGGTTTGCCGATGGCCACGACCAGCTCCATCTCGAAGTGGTAGTTGGCGGTTTCAGAGGGATAGGTCACGCAGGCGCCCGATTCGGTCAGCGTCTGTGGGGCCTTGGTGAAATAAAAGGGGCGCTCGACGCTTTTGTCCACGGGACGGCCCATCTCCAGCGCATGGGCGTGGTAGTTGCGGCCCACAAAGAACAGGCGATTGACGGGCAGGCGTTGCTCGCTGCCGCGCACGGGCAGGGACTGCACGGGGGACGGAGCCCAGAGAAAGTTGGCTTGGGTCATGTGTGATTCCTGATGGGTATCGGTGACTAGGTGCTTGAAAAAGACGCGTTCCATGTGTGAGGCAGCTAGCAAGGGCCTAGGCGGCCCCGCCGCCCTGCAGCAAAGGCTGTCTCCCCCTTGAGGGGGACGACGCGAAGCGGCTCAGGGGGTATCCGCCCTGTACGCGTGGACGGCTTCGAAAATCGGCGTATCGGCAAAGCGGAACAGGTCTAGCTGCGGCTGGTCGGCATCGCATTGCGCGCTGAACAGCTGCCAGGAGGGCACGACAAACATGTCGCCACGCCGCACCTGCCATTGGCGCTCGCCCACGGTCACCGTTCCCTGTCCGTCAAAGACCTGAAAGACGGCAGAGCCCACTTCGCGCTTTGGTCGGGTGCTGGCGCCGCAAGCCACGCGGTGCATTTCGCAGCGAATGGTGGGCAGCACGTCGCGGCCATTGCTGGGGTTGGTGTAGCGCACGGCGGCATGGCCGGGGCTGACAGTGGCGGCATGGCCTTCGGCTTCGAGCGCCAGTTGCTCGCTCAGCGCGCGGTCGGTATCCACCCAGCGGTAGGCCAGCAAAGGCGTGCTCGGACTGTTCTGCAGATGCGCCACAGGGCTCAATCCTGGATGGCCCCAGAGGCGCTCGGAGCGCGAGAACTCGGGCGTGGCCCGCTCCTGCGGGTCCAGATGCAGGCGGCCATGCTCGAAGAACTGGGACTCTGTGTAATAGGCAAACGGAATATCCAGCCCGTCTATCCAGGCCATGGGCTGGCTGGCCGCATTGTGGTGGGCGTGCCAGTTCCAGCCGCCCTGGGGTAGAAAGTCGCCGCGCGACATGCGGATCGAGTCGCCGTTGACCACGGTCCACACGCCTTCGCCTTCGACCACAAAGCGGAAGGCATGCTGGGTGTGACGGTGCTCGGGCGCATCTTCGCCGGGCATCAGGTACTGGATGGCAGCCCACAGCGTGGGCGTGGCAAACGGGCGGCCGCCCAGCGCCGGATTGGCCAGGGCAATCGCCCGGCGTTCGCCGCCCCGGCCCACGGGGACGATGCGGCCGGCTTCATCCGCCAGCTTGAGCAGATTCTCCCAACGCCACAGATGAGCGGCGGCCTGGCTTTTGGGGTGGGCAGGCATCAGGCCGCCGATCTCCGTCCACAGCGGCACCAGCATTTCCTGCTCGAAGCCTCGGTACAGCTGCGCAAGAGCAGCTGTGGGCTCGGGTTGGCCGGGGGCTTCAAGGGCCGTGAGCTTTACCGGTGAGGGCTGGGCTTGCACAAGGCTCATGGTTTGTCTCTTTCTTTGGTATCTGCTTGGCAGTGCGTTGCTGCCTTGTCTGTCGGCTTGCGGCCTGAGATGGGGGCAAAGAGAGGCTGTGAATCAAATCAACAGCACACTGATGATTAGCATAATGTTGATCTGCATCAGCGATGATTGGGTTAAACCCGGTAGCAGGCCTGACTCGAGTAGGGGTGGCAGTCGTGCGAATATCGGGGTCTTTCAGTCATGGCCCTTCAACTGCCGCGCGGCAGGGCGGGCCAGGCACCGGCCCTCAACACATGCAATACCAACCCGCAGAACTAGAAAACTATCCCGGCTATCACATCCGCAGGCTGCAGCAGATAGCAGTAGCCGTGTTCATGGAAGAAACCGAGGAATTTGGCGTGACGCCTGTGCAGTACGCGGCCCTGTCGGCCGTGCTGCGTCAGCCGGGCATCGACCAGCGCACGCTGGCACGCAATATCGGCTTCGACACCTCCACCATAGGCAGCGTGATCGACCGCCTGGAAGCACGCGGCCTGATGGCGCGCAATGCCAGCCCTGCCGATCGACGCGTGCGTTTGCTGAGCCTGACCGACGAGGGGCGCGGCCTGCTGGTGGCAGCCGAGCCTTCGGTGCTGCGCGCCCAGCGCCGCATGCTGGAGCCTCTTCCTGACGACAAACGGGCGCAGTTCATGGAAATGCTGTCGCTGCTGATCCACGAGAACGACGAGTTCGCGCGCGCCCCGAGCGCGGTGGCCCAGCGCAGTGCTGAGCGCAAGCGCAGTGCTGCCGTCAAGGCGATCAAGGGCCTCACGGGCAAGGCGCAGGACAGCGTGAACGACTGAACCACAAACCGAGACCGCAAGGAAAGACATTGGACTGGGACCATCTGCGTTTTTTTGGCGAATTGGCTCGCAGCGGCAGCATGGCGGCGGCTGCGCGGCGCATGGGAGTCGAGCACACCACGGTGTCGCGGCGCATTCAGGCGCTGGAAAAGCAGCTCGGTGCCGTACTGTTTGCGCGCGAAGGAGGCCAGTGGCGGCTGACCGAGGCAGGGCGGCAGCTGCAGGAAGTGACCAACACCATGCAAAGCGCGGTGGACGGGCTGGAGCGGGGCCCCCTGGCTCATGCAGCGACTGCCGAAGGGCTGGCTGGGCTGGTGCGGGTGGGTGCCACCGAAGGCTTTGGCACGCAGATGCTGGCCTCCGAGCTCGCCAGGCTCACGCTGCGCTATCCGCTGCTCAGCGTTGACCTGCTGGCGCTGCCGCGCATGCTGCATCTGTCCAGCCGCGAGGCCGATATCGTCATCTCGCTGGAGCGGCCCAAGCGCGGCTCGGTCGTGGTCACCAAGCTGACCGACTACCGGCTCTATCTGTACGGCCAGCGTGAATATCTGGCGCGCAAGCCCTTGGTGGCCAGAACCGAGGATCTGCGCCATCACAGCTTTGTGCACTATGTGGACGATCTGCTGTTCACGCGCGAGCTGCAATTGCTGGATACCTTGCACCGGCCCGAGCGCTTTGCGCTGCGCAGCACCAGCATCACCGCTCAATACGAGGCCGTGCGTGCCGGTGCGGGTCTGGCCGTGCTGCCGGCATTTGTGGCCGACAAGGACCCGATACTAAGCCGCGTGCTGCCCGAGCAGGCTTGTTTCACTCGCACCTTCTGGATGAGCATGCCAGTGGAGTCGCGCCAGATTCCGCGCATAGCCACGACCTGGAGCTTTCTGCGCGATGCCGTGCAAGGCATGCAGAAGCTGCTATTGCCGGATGCATGATTTTTGATGGCGTCTTGTTCTTCATAGGGCTGCCTGACTTCTGATTGGACCCTGCATCTTGCGCTGCATGGAGGCTGATCTGCGCTGCCAGACCAGTTTGGAGTCAGTCATGAGACGCCCTGAGCGCCGATGGACGCAGCCGCCATCGCCTTGATAACAGCGCAGAGTGCACGCATATACTGATCCGACCGGATGACTCGGCGCCTGCGGCAAGGTCAGGCCTGTATCTGCCTCTGCCGCGCGCAGCGCTATGACCAGAGCGTATGGCTGCCAGTCTCCTTGCGCTGATTTTTAAGAAAGCAAAGCATGATCGTCACAACCACTCCCTCCATCGAAGGCAAGCGCATCACCCGTTATTGCGGCGTGGTGGCAGGCGAGGCCATTCTGGGCGCCAATGTGTTCAAGGACTTCTTTGCCGGAATTCGCGACATCGTGGGCGGGCGTTCTGGAACCTACGAACGCGAGCTGCAAAAAGCGCGTGAAATTGCCCTCAAGGAACTGGAGCAACGCGCCGCCGAGGCGGGTGCCAATGCGGTGGTTGGCGTGGACCTTGATTTCGAGGTGCTGGGCCAGGGCAATGGCATGCTCATGGTCTCGGCCAGCGGCACGGCTGTCGTCGTGGAATAGGCCGCCAGCGACTGAGCTGGCTTGACGCCAGGAAGGCTGCAAACCTATTCCATGTGCAATTGCACATTTTTGGACTACTTCGAAATTTATAGCGAAAAGTCGTTGTAGAATTCGTTTCATCGTAGGGGAGTCGCCAAGCTGGTTAAGGCACTGGATTTTGATTCCAGCATGCGAAGGTTCGAATCCTTCCTCCCCTGCCAAAATCCAAAACCCTGCTCATTGCAATGAGCAGGGTTTTTTGTTTGTGAGCTTGGGGTGCATGCAAGCGAGCCCAAAGCTTTCAGTCATGCGCGATTGGGGCACTCAGGTTGCGCTGTTGCGCATCCAGCCTTGCTGGGCAGCACAAGGCGCGGTTGTCGGTGATTGGAGGCTGCTTGCAGTCTGGTGGGCTCAGACTTTGCCGAAAGCGACGCACCAGGCCAAGGGATGACCTAGGGTAAGCACTTACCTTTTGCAGATATTTGCAGCAAACCAGCCAAACTTACCGAGTGTTTTCGCCGTATCGTCAGTGGTATCGATGAGCGCGGGAAAACAACCATTAGACTCTTCGCTCTTTTGTGTCGCTGTTACTCGGTGAGCGCACTTGGGTCCTTGTGAACGAGCTTGACCGCTCGCCCGCAACAGAGGCCTGGTTTCGGCCGGGGCCACTCTGACGTGCCGCAGTGCGCCCTTGCCATGGTCACAAGCGCAGGCAAGTGCAGATATGTTGATATATCTTGCCTGATTGAAACAAATGTATACATATTTGCCATCTGAAAAGACAAGCTCACTACCAGGCTGGGTTAGCTGACACAATGATTGGCTGTCAGGTGTCGCTGAGGTTCGCTCCACGCGTTTGGCTGAGGGCGAGCAGCAACAGAAGTCGCTCGGCGCAATGCATGGCTGCAGGTGGTGGCAGAGAGTTCTTGGGGTTTGTGTTTAACGCAGCGTTTGCGTAAGTGCACGGCAAGATTTGGATAGACAAGGTATGGAATATCGACTGGATGAAACGGACCGCCAGCTGCTGCGCCTGCTGCAGACCAACGCGCGTGCCTCGACCGCGCATTTGGCTCGGCAGATGAATCTGGCTCGGACCACGGTGGTCGCTCGCATTGCCAAGCTGGAGCAGGAGGGCGTGATCGCCGGCTATGGCGTTCGCCTTGGCTCGCGCATGGAACAGTCTGCCGTGCGCGCCTATTGCGGTATCCGTGTTCAGCCCAAGACGGCAACTTCGGTGATGCAGGCGCTCAACCGCTTCACCGAGGTGGAAGAGGTGTCGGCCGTCAGCGGACAGTACGACTACATGGTGTTTGTGCGCTGCGAGAGCAATGAGAAACTGGATGCGCTGCTCGACCGTATCGGCCTGATCGACGGCATCCAGCAGACCTATACCTCGGTGGTGCTGAGCCGCAAGATCGACCGCCGCACCACGGCCGAGGTTGTGGGAGAGGCTTAGAAGCCAGCGTCACAATTTGACGTTCATATGCAAAACGCCCGGTTTGAGCCGGGCGTTTTGCATTCTGTTTGGGAAGGAGAACAGGGCTGCGCTCCTTCTCGACTACCTGGTGCGCTCAGTCCACAAAGACCTTGGGCGCGCCTGCCTTCATGCGGCCAATCACTGCCGCATCGCCAAAGCCGCTGTCGGCAAAGACCTTGAGCACTTGCTGGACAGCATCTGCCGCACAGGAAACAAGCAGGCCGCCAGAGGTCTGAGGGTCGGTCAGCAGCGCTTTTTGGGCGTCTGTCACGGTCGATGCCAACTGGATGTGCTCACCATAGGATGCCCAGTTGCGCCCCGATGCGCCCGTGAAAATGCCTTGCTCTGCAAGCGCCTGAACACCGGGCAGCACGGGTAGCTTGGCGCTTTCAATGCGTGCGCTGAGCTGGGCGCCACGGGCCAGCTCCAGGCCGTGGCCCAGCAGGCCAAAACCGGTCACGTCGGTCAGCGCGTGCACGCCGTCAAGCTTGGCAAGATCGGTGCCGGGGCGGTTGAGCTTGGTGGTTGCATCCACCATGGCACGGTAGCCTGCATCGTCCAGCAGATTTTTCTTGAGCGCCGCCGAGAGAATGCCCACGCCCAGGGGCTTGCCCAGAATCAGCACATCGCCGTCCTTGGCATCGGCATTGCGCTTCATCTGCTTGGGGTTGACGATTCCGATGCCGACCAGGCCATAGATAGGTTCGACCGAATCAATCGAGTGGCCGCCCGCCAGAGGAATGCCTGCATCGCGGCAGACCGATTCGCCGCCTTCCAGAATCTTGGCAATCACATCGTGCGGCAGCACATTGATGGGCATGCCCACAATGGCCAGCGCCATCAGCGGCGTGCCGCCCATGGCGTAGATATCGGACAGCGCGTTGGTTGCGGCAATGCGGCCAAAGTCATAAGGGTCGTCGACGATGGGCATGAAAAAGTCCGTCGTCGCCACGATGGCCTGCTCGTCATTGATCTTGTAAACGGCCGCGTCGTCTGCGGTCTCTGTGCCTACCAGCAGGTCGGGAAAAAACTGCTTGGGCAGATTGCTTTTGGCCAGCAACTCCGACAGCACGCCGGGCGCAATCTTGCAGCCGCAGCCGCCACCGTGGGAGAGAGAAGTCAGGCGCGGTGTCGCGGGGGAGGAAGTACTAGTGGATGTGGTGGAGTTCATGGCTGTAGGTTAACTTGCAGTCACCGCAGTGCTGCACTGCTCTTGCCGAGTTTGGGCTAGAGCGGAGGTGTTTTGATATCCTGTTTGGCAGGAATCTATTATCGGCCTCGATAAACAGGCACGGGCTGCGGTATGTGATCTGGCGATGGCTGGTCTGAATTTTGGTAATCCATCTTTGCTGTCGATTCTGGTCAGCCGAAAGTGGCTCTGGCGCGTTAAGGACTGAAGCGTTTCCGGGACGAAGCGCGATCTCGCCGGCCCACGGTGATCTATATCGAGCATGGAGACATATGTCCAATCGCACTTCACTCATCCGCAGCCTGGCAGCCTTGGCGCTGGTTTGCGCAGCGGGTGCCGCCCAGGCACAGGCCTATATCAGCGGCTCCATCTCAGGGCAGCTGGCGCCCGGGGTTTACGGTCAGGTCAATATCGGTAATGCACCACCGCCGCTGCTGTATGCCCAGCCGATGTGGGGCGGCCCGGTAGTGCCGCAGGTGCAGCCCATCTATATGTGGGTGCCGCCCGGCCATTCGCGCAACTGGCGCCGCTACTGCGGCCGCTACCACGCCTGCGGCCAGCCGGTCTATTTCCTGCGCAATCCGCCACCCCATTGGCGTGCAGGACCTCCGCCGCGCCACCACCACGAGCGACGCGACTGGCATGACGACCGCCGGGATCATAGGCACTGGGACAGAGACGATCGCCGCGATCGACGTGACTGGGACAGGCATGATCGCGATGACCGGGGGCGTGGTCATGGTCACGGGCGTGGGCATGGACGTCATGACGACTGAATTAGGGGTTAACCACTAAATTCACTGTTGCTTATGCACAGCAATGAAGGCTGGTTGCTATTGAAAAAATAGCAACCAGCCTTTTCTTTTTATTGGCTTCATGCTTGGTTTGTAGGTATTTATACGTGTTATGAGCAAGCACTTTGCTATGCCTTTGTGGCATAGCTGCTAGCGGAGGGCTTGCCTAGTGGGAGGGCGCGGGGCTGCCGACAATAGTCTCATTCGTTTTGACTAGATGGTTGCCCTGATGCACGCCCTGTCGAGCGCCCCGTCCTGCCGGTGCAGTCTGCCCGCAGCGTGACGGGAGTGGCTTGAAAGGCCTCGATGGCCGGGACTCGGCATTCGGGATTGCGGGGCAGCCATGGCATCCACTTCAGGAGTCTTCCGGCATGAGCGCAGCACTCAAAGGCATTTCTTCCATGGCAACCCGCCAGGTCCTCGCGGATCTGGTTGCAGCCTGGCAGGCCCAGGGCGGCGAGCCGGTGCAGATCGAATCCGTGGGTGGTGTGGATGCCGCGCAGCGTGTGCAGTCCGGTGAAGAGGCCTTTGATGTGGTCTTCCTGGCCTCCAACGCCATCGACAAGCTGCAGGCCGCCGGCCGTGTGGTTGAGGGCAGCAAGGTGGACCTGGTGCTCTCTGGCACCGCCGTGGCCGTGCCTGCTGGTGCAGCCCTGCCCAATATCGGCTCCGAAGAGGCCGTGCGCGCTGCCGTGCTGGCCGCGCCCAGCATTGGCTATTCCACCGGCCCCAGCGGTGTGGCGCTGCAAAAGCTGTTCGAGCGTTGGGGCATTGCCGACGAGATCAAGGCCCGCATCGTGCAGGCCCGGCCCGGTGTACCCGTGGGCTCCATGATTGCTTCGGGCGAAGTGGCGCTGGGCTTTCAGCAGCTGAGCGAGCTGATCCATGTTGCGGGCATACAGATCGTGGGCGGCCTGCCTGCCGCGATTGCCATCGATACGGTATTTTCTGCCGGCGTTGTGACGGGCTCGGCACATGCGGATGCCGTGCAGCGTCTGCTGGCCTTCATGGCTTCGCCTGAAGCCGAAGCGGCCAAGCGCCGCCAGGGCATGGAGCCCGCTTGAATTGATTCGTGTCCAGGCGGGGGCCTGGCACTGACACCCCATCCAGCAAAAGGGCAGTCATAGCCCTTTCGTGACGGACGTACCAGATGCCTTTGAGGCTTTGGCGCCAGCCGCGAGACAGGAGATAGAGGCGACAAAGAGAGGCAACTGAGATTCCAAATATGACTTCGCAAACTAGCAAACAGAACACCGGCCCTGCGGTCGTCAATGTGCAGACCGTGCTCAACGAGAGCCCGTTTTCACGCTTCCAGTGGGGAATTTTCTTCCTCTGTTTTTTGATTGTTCTGCTCGACGGTTTTGATACCGCCGCCATCGGCTTCATCGCACCTTCGCTGCTTGGCGAATGGGGCATCGACAAGTCCCATCTGGGCCCGGTGCTGAGCGCGGCCCTGTTCGGCCTGGCGTTCGGCGCGCTGGGCGCGGGTCCGCTGGCGGACCGCGTGGGCCGCAAGACCGTGCTGATCATCGCTTCGGTGGTGATGGGCGGTGCATCGATTGCTTCCGGTCTGGTGCACGATCTGCAAGGTCTGACCATCTGGCGCTTCATCACCGGCCTGGGTCTTGGCGCCGCCATGCCCAACGCCATCACGCTAATGAACGAATACTGCCCTGACAGCAAGCGTTCCTTCATTACCAACTGCATGTTCTGCGGCTTCCCCATCGGCTCGGCCTTCGGCGGCTTTATCGCGGCCTGGATGATTCCGCATTTCGGCTGGCGCAGCCTGCTGATCGTGGGCGGTGTGGTGCCCCTGATCCTGGCCGTGCTGATGATCGTGATGCTGCCCGAGTCGGTGCGCTTCATGGTGCTCAAGAACTACTCGGCAGACCGCGTGCGCAAGGTGATGGTGCGCATCGCCGCCGGCACCCGCAATGCAGCGCGTTTTGTGCTGAACGACGGCGGCGAGGCGGCTGCCCAGGCACAGCAAGGTCCTCAGGGCCTGCGTCTGGTGTTCTCGCAGAAGTATCTGGTCGGCACGCTGGCCCTGTGGGTGACGTATTTCATGGGCCTGGTGATCGTCTATGGCCTGGTTAACTGGATGCCTGTGCTGTTCAAGGAAGCAGGCGTGCCCGCCAGCCAGGCGGCCGTGATTGCTGCGCTGTTCCAGCTCGGCGGCGTGGGCGCGATCTTCGTCGGTCTGCTGATGGACCGCTGGAATGCCAATCTGATCATCGCGACGGGCTACTTCCTGACGAGCCTGGGCGTGGCCTTCATCGGCCAGGTGCTCGGCGGCGGCGTGGGCATGCTGGTGGCTTCGGTATTCATTGCCGGTTTGCTGATGAATGCGGCACAGTCGTCCATGCAGGCGCTGGCTGCCGAGTACTACCCCACGGAATGCCGCGCCAGCGGTGTGTCCTGGATGCTGGGCATCGGCCGCTTTGGCGGCATTGCAGGCTCTTTCCTGGTGGCTGAGCTGTCGCGCCGTCACCTGGAGCTGCCGCAGGTCTTCATGGTGGTTGCGATTCCCGGTGTCATCGCCGCGTTGGCGCTGCTGGTCAAGAACCGCTATGCAGGCGGCGCACCGCGCACCTCCATGCTGGGCCTGGGCGGCGCGCACTGAACTTTTTGATAGACGAATTATTTTGAACGGAGCTTGAAGATGATCATTGACGTACACGGTCACTACACCACGGCGCCAGCGGCCCTGGGCGCATGGCGCGATCTGCAGATCGCCGGCCTCAAGGACCCGAGCAAGACCCCGTCGGTGGCCGATCTGAAGATCAGCGACGATGAAATCCGCGAGACCATCGAGACCAACCAGCTGCGCCTGATGAAGGAGCGCGGTTCCGATCTGACCATCTTCAGCCCCCGTGCCTCGTTCATGGCGCACCACATCGGTGACTTCCAGACCTCCAGCACCTGGGCTGCCATCTGCAACGAGCTGTGCTTCCGCGTCAGCGAGCTGTTCCCCGATCACTTCATTCCTGCCGCCATGCTGCCCCAGTCGCCCGGCGTGGACCCTGCGACCTGCATTCCCGAGCTGGTCAAGTGCGTGGAGCAATACGGCAACGTGGGCCTGAACCTGAACCCCGATCCCTCGGGCGGTCACTGGACTTCGCCCCCGCTGTCCGACAAGAGCTGGTACCCCATCTACGAAAAGATGGTGGAGTACGACATCCCCGCGATGATCCACGTCTCCACCAGCTGCAATAGCTGCTTCCACACCACGGGCAGCCACTATCTGAATGCCGACACCACGGCCTTCATGCAGTGCCTGACTTCGGACCTGTTCAAGGACTTCCCGACCCTGAAGTTCCTGATTCCCCATGGCGGCGGCGCCGTGCCTTACCACTGGGGCCGTTTCCGCGGTCTGGCGCAGGAGATGAAGAAGCCGCTGCTGGAAGAGCATCTGCTCAACAACATCTACTTCGACACCTGCGTCTACCACCAGCCGGGCATCAACCTGCTGACGGAAGTGATTCCGACCAAGAACATTCTGTTCGCCAGCGAAATGATCGGCGCCGTGCGCGGCATCGATCCGCAGACCGGTCACTACTACGACGACACCAAGCGCTACATCGAAGCCACGCAGAACCTGACGGCCGATGAAAAGCACGCCGTCTATGAAGGCAATGCTCGCCGCGTGTTCACGCGCCTGGACAAGGCACTCAAGGCCAAGGGTCTGTAACTTCTCAAAAAAGAGAGCCGCTAGCGTACGGTATGAAAGGTTTTCAATAAGAAAACTATTCAAATCTGATGAATGACAAGCGCTACCAGCTCACTTTTTGGATTCAATAACGTCAAAGCAAAGAGGTATTTCCATGTACGAACTGGGAGTTGTCTACCGCAATATCCAGCGCGCCGACCGCGCTGCTGCTGACGGCCTGGCCGCCCTGGGCTCCGCCACCGTGCACGAGGCCATGGGCCGCGTCGGTCTGCTCAAGCCCTATATGCGCCCCATCTATGCCGGCAAGCAGGTCTCTGGCACCGCCGTCACGGTGCTGCTGCAGCCCGGCGACAACTGGATGATGCATGTGGCTGCCGAGCAGATTCAGCCCGGCGACATCGTGGTCGCTGCCGTCACCGCCGAGTGCTCCGACGGCTACTTCGGCGACCTGCTGGCCACGAGCTTTCAGGCGCGCGGCGCACGCGCCCTGATCATCGATGCCGGCGTGCGCGACGTGAAGACGCTGCAGGAGATGGACTTCCCGGTCTGGAGCAAGGCCATCTCTTCCAAGGGCACGATCAAGGCCACCCTGGGCTCGGTCAACATCCCCATCGTCTGCGCCGGCATGCTGGTCACGCCCGGTGACGTGATCGTGGCCGACGACGACGGCGTGGTCTGCGTGCCCGCCGCGCGTGCCGTGGAAGTGCTGGCCGCTGCCCAGAAGCGCGAAAGCTTCGAAGGCGAAAAGCGCGCCAAGCTGGCTTCGGGCGTCCTGGGCCTGGATATGTACAAGATGCGCGAGCCCCTTGAAAAGGCCGGTCTCAAGTACATCGACTAATTGGAAC
This sequence comes from Comamonas sp. Z1, assembly GCF_008121555.1. NCBI lineage: Bacteria > Pseudomonadati > Pseudomonadota > Betaproteobacteria > Burkholderiales > Comamonadaceae > Comamonas > Comamonas sp. Z1. Next base: position 112,766 of record NZ_VOQT01000003.1, on the reverse strand, counting down.
ATCGGTCCTCAAAAATCATTACAACAGGAGCAACCGCATGTTCTCTTCCTTCAAATCTTCCGTGAACCTCTCGCGCCGTCACTGCCTCGCCGCAGCGGCCAGTCTGGCTGGCGCCGGCGCACTGGGTCTGAGTACTGCCGGCAATGCGCTGGCGCAGGCTGTCAAGGCCGCTGCCGGGAACAAGGGCACGCAGCTCGTTCTGCTGGGCACCAAGGGCGGCCCGCGCGTGGGCGGCGAGCGCTCCAACCCGGCCAGCGTGCTGCTGATCGACGGCGAGCCTTTTGTCGTCGATTGCGCCTATGGCGTGGCGGCCCAGCTGGTCAAGGCCGGCATTGCGCTGCCGCGTCTGAGCAAGGTGTTCATCACCCATATGCACTCGGATCACAACCTGGAGTACGGCCCCTTGCTGTATTCGGCCTGGGCTGCCGGCCTGCGCAACCAGGTCGATGTCTGGGGGCCGCCGACGCTGGATGCGATGACCAAGGCCTTCATGGAATCCATGAAGTTCGACATCGATATCCGCATCCCCGACGAGAGCAAGCCCGATCTGCGCAAGATGGTGAAAACGCACGAGTTCTCCAAGCCCGGCGTGATTCTGGAGAACGACAAGGTCAAGGTGACGGCGGTGCGCAATATTCATCCGCCCATCGCGGACTCGTTTGCGCTGCGCTTCGACACCAAGGACCGCTCGGTGGTCTTCTCGGGCGACACGACCTACTGCCCGGCCGTGGCCGAGCTGGCCAAGGGCGCCGATGTGCTGGTGCACGAGGTGATCTATGTGCCCGCCGTGGACGCCATGGTCAAGCGTGTGCCCAATGCCGCCACGCTCAAGGAGCATCTGCTGGCCTGCCACACCACCTCGGTGGATGTGGGCCGCATCGCTGCGGCTGCCGGCGTCAAGAAGCTGGTGCTCTCGCACATCGTGCCGGGCGACGACCCCAGCATCACCGACGAAATGCTGCTGTCCGATGTGCGCCAGCATTTCAAGGGCGATGCCGTAGTGGGCAAGGATTTGATGGTGATCTGATCACTTTTTCAAGATAAGGACTGGATTGATATGAGCCAATTTGAAAAAACCCCCGGCTGGCTGGACTGGTATGCCAACCCCAGCAAGCCCCAGTTCAAGCTGCCTGCCGGCGCTGTGGATGCGCACTGCCATGTGTTCGGCCCCGGCAACGAGTTCCCCTTTGCCCCCGAGCGCAAGTACACCCCCTGCGACGCCAGCAAGGCCCAGCTGTATGCGTTGCGCGACCACCTGGGTTTTGCGCGCAATGTGGTGGTGCAGGCCACCTGCCACGGTGCGGACAACCGCGCCATGGTCGATGCCTGCAAGTCCTCGGGCGGCAAGGCCCGTGGCGTGGCCACGGTCAAGCGCTCCATCAGCGATGCCGAACTGCAGGAGCTGCATGACGCCGGCGTGCGCGGCGTGCGCTTCAACTTCGTCAAGCGCCTGGTGGACTTCACGCCCAAGGACGAGCTGATGGAGATCGCCGGCCGCATCGCCAAGCTGGGCTGGCATGTGGTGATTTATTTCGAAGCCGTGGATCTGCCCGAGCTGTGGGACTTCTTCACTGCGCTGCCCACCACCGTGGTGGTCGACCATATGGGCCGTCCCGACGTGACCAAGGGCGTGGACAGCGAAGAGTTCGCGCTGTTCCTGAAGTTCATGCGCGAGCACCAGAACGTGTGGAGCAAGGTTTCCTGCCCCGAGCGCCTGTCCGTCTCCGGCCCCAAGGCGCTTCATGGTGAGCAGAATGCCTACCAGGACGTGGTGCCGTTCGCGCGCCGCGTGGTCGAGGAGTTCCCCGAGCGCGTGCTCTGGGGCACCGACTGGCCGCACCCCAACCTGAAGGACCACATGCCCGACGATGGCCTGCTGGTGGACTTCATTCCTCATATCGCTCCCACCGCGCAGTTGCAGCAAAAGCTGCTGGTGGACAACCCCATGCGTCTGTACTGGCCCGAAGAGGTCTGACGGAGTTCCGGCGACACATACACCCGGAAACAGGCCGCAGCCTTGTCGCATGGGCTGCGCCATCCGTAACGAGGAGAATTTATGGCTTTGGAAAAACCGTATCTGGACGTGCCCGGCACCATCATTTTCGATGCCGAGCAGTCCCGCAAGGGCTACTGGCTCAACCAGTTCTGCATGAGTCTGATGAAGGCCGAGAACCGCGAGCGCTTTCGCGCCGACGAGCGTGCCTATCTCGACGAGTGGGCGATGACCGAGGAGCAGAAGCAGGCCGTGCTGGCGCGCGATCTGAACTGGTGCATGCGCACCGGCGGCAATATCTACTTCCTGGCCAAGATCGGCGCCACTGACGGCAAGAGCTTCCAGCAGATGGCTGGCTCCATGACCGGTATGACCGAAGAAGAGTACCGCGCCATGATGATGGGCGGCGGCCGCTCTGCCGAAGGCAACCGCTATGTGGGCGAGGACGGTGATGCGCAGGCACACCATCAACCCCAGGGCAGCGCAGGCAACCAGAACAAGGAAGGCAACTAAGACATGGCACGCATCACCGCATCCGTTTTCACCTCGCATGTGCCTGCCATCGGCGCCGCCATGGACATGGGCAAGACCCAGGAAGCCTACTGGGCGCCCCTGTTCAAGGGTTATGACTTCTCGCGCCAGTGGATGAAGGACAACAAGCCCGATGTGATCTTCCTGGTCTACAACGACCACGCCACGGCCTTCAGCCTGGACTGCATTCCCACCTTCGCCATCGGCACGGCTGCGGAATTCCAGCCCGCCGACGAAGGCTGGGGCCCGCGTCCCGTGCCTAAGGTGGTCGGCCATCCCGACCTGGCCAGCCACATTGCCCAGTCCGTGATTCAGCAGGACTTCGACCTGACCATCGTCAACAAGATGGATGTGGACCATGGCCTCACGGTGCCGCTGTCGCTGATGTGCGGCGAGCAAGACCCCAAGACCGGCTCCTGGCCCTGCCCGGTGATCCCCTTCGCCGTGAACGTGGTGCAGTATCCCGTGCCCACCGGCCAGCGCTGCTTCAACCTGGGCCGCGCCATCCGCAAGGCCGTGGAGAGCTACGACCAGGACATCAACGTGCATATCTGGGGCACGGGTGGCATGAGCCACCAGCTGCAGGGTGCGCGCGCGGGCCTGATCAACAAGGAATGGGACAACCAGTTCCTGGACCTGCTGGTCGAGAACCCCCACGGTCTGGCGCAGATGCCGCACATCGACTATGTGCGTGAAGCTGGCTCGGAGGGCATCGAGCTGGTGATGTGGCTGATTGCGCGCGGTGCCATGTCCGATGTGGACGGCCCCGCACCGCTGCCCAAGGTGGCGCACCGCTTCTACCATGTGCCCGCATCGAACACCGCAGTGGGCCACCTGATCCTCGAGAATCAGTAAACGTTTCACCACGTTCGCTGCTTCGCGTATTCACTGCCCCCTGTGGGGGGCTTCGCCTCCCTGAGGCGGCTCTACGGAGACCCCAATCATGAGCAAGACCATCAAAGTAGCGCTGGCTGGCGCTGGTGCCTTCGGCATTAAGCACCTTGACGGCATCAAGAACATCGACGGCGTGGAAGTCGTCTCCCTGGTCGGTCGCCGCTTTGACCAGACCAAGGAAGTGGCCGACAAATACGGCATCAAGCATGTGGCAACCGATCTGGCCGAAAGCCTGGCACTGCCCGAAGTCGATGCCGTGATCCTGTGCACGCCCACGCAGATGCACGCCGAGCAGGCCATCGCCTGCATGAAGGCCGGCAAGCACGTGCAGGTCGAGATCCCTCTGGCCGATGCCCTGAAGGACGCGCAGGAAGTGGCCGAGCTGCAAAAGCAGACCGGCCTGGTGGCGATGGTGGGTCATACCCGCCGTTTCAACCCCAGCCACCAGTGGGTGCACAAGAAGATAGCAGCCGGCGAGTTCAACATCCAGCAGATGGATGTGCAGACCTACTTCTTCCGCCGCACCAATATGAATGCGCTGGGCCAGGCCCGCAGCTGGACAGACCACCTGCTGTGGCACCATGCTGCCCACACCGTGGACCTGTTCGCCTACCAGGCCGGCAGCCCCATCGTCAAGGCCAACGCCGTGCAAGGCCCCATCCACAAGGATCTGGGCATCGCCATGGACATGAGCATCCAGCTCAAGGCTGCCAACGGCGCGATCTGCACGCTGAGCCTGTCGTTCAACAACGACGGCCCTCTGGGCACTTTCTTCCGCTACATCGGCGACACCGGCACTTATCTGGCCCGCTACGACGACCTGTACACCGGCAAGGACGAGAAGATCGACGTGTCTCAGGTTGACGTGTCCATGAACGGCATCGAGCTGCAGGACCGCGAATTCTTCGCCGCCATCCGCGAAGGCCGCGAACCCAACTCCAGCGTGCAGCAGGTGTTCAACTGCTACAAGGTCTTGCACGACCTGGAGCAGCAACTGAACGCGGATTGATTGCCTGGCGCATCTCCGCACGAAAGCCCCCGCAGCCTGTGGCTGCGGGGGCTTGTTTCATTGCGCAAAGTCTCTGTCGCGGGAGATCGTGATCAGGCTTTTGCCTGCCCGAATCCAGGCCCTATACCCTATACCGAGGCTATCCCTCCCAGGAGCGATGGCGGAGTTGACGGGGGGATTGGCCAAACCAGCGCTGGCACGCTCGGGTGAGCACGGCCTGGTCTGAATACCCCAGCAGTTGCGCGATATGGCCCAGGCTCAGGTCGGGCTGCGCAAGCAATTGGGCCACCCAGGTCTTGCGCGCGCTATCGCGCAGCTCTTCGAAGGCTGCGCCTTCCGCCTGCAGGCGTCGCTGGAGGGTGCGCGGGTGCTGGCTCAGGGCGCGCGCCACCGAGGGCAGGTCGGCCATGCCCATGCGAACCAGATTGGCCAGCGCGTTGCGCACCTGGTCTGTCACGCCGGTATCTCTGCCTGGCGCTGCTCCCAACAAGAAACGTTCGACAAACTGCTGCAGCAGTCGGTTGTGCCGAGGCATGGGCTGACGCCAGGCCAGAGGGTCGATGGCAATGCCGTCAAAGCTGGAGCGAAAGCGCGGCAACTGACCCAGGTGCCGCCGGTATTGCGCGCTGCTGCCCACGGGGGCATGGCGCAGATGGATGGCCGCAGGGCGCAGTGTGCCTTCGGACAGCACATGGATCAGGCGGCACATATAGGCCACGCAGATTTCCGTACCCTGGGGCATGTGGGCTTGGGAGGGTAGGCGCGAAAGCACTTCCACGCATTCCAGCCCCTCGTCGGGCGCCATGAAGGTTCTGTAGCTCAGGGTGGGGTTGTGGAAGTGGACATACTTGCCGCCCTGCATCATGCCCTCGCGTACGGTGGGCGCGGACTGTATGACCAGTCCCAGCAGGCCCAGGGTTTCGACACCTTGCTGCGCACACAGGCGCAGCCCGAAATCCTGCACGCCCAGCACGCAGGCGGCTTCCTCTATGGCCAGGGCCACGGCGTGGCTGGGCAGGTAGCGCTCGGGGTCGGCCAGATCTTCCGGCACCAGGCCGCAGGCGCGCAGGATGGCGGCGGGGTCGCCGCCCTGTGCGCGCACCAGTTCCTCAAAGCCCGCGAGCGAGGCGGCGCGGACACTGGTCATGACGGCGGAATCAGCGTGTTTGGCTGGCATCGGGGTATGTACTGCATGTCGTTCAACATCAAAATCCTGTCGCGCAAACACAAGTTTTGCCAGAGGGCTAGACCTAGCATGGCTGCGTGACAGACACGATTGACGCAAGTCGGGCCCAGGCTGGAGCTTCACCTCAAGGCCGTGATCCCTGCTCATTCCTGTCGGCTCACGCCCTAGCAGACAAGCAGGAGACACGCGGTATGGCACAGCATTTCGACTTTCTCATCATCGGCGCCGGTATTTCCGGCATTGGTGCGGCCCGTCATCTGCGTGAGCAGTTCGCGGACCGCAGCCTCGCCATCCTCGAAGCCATGGAGGGCTTCGGCGGTACCTGGTGGACGCACCGCTACCCGGGTGCGCGCTCGGACAGCGACCTGTTCACCTATGGCTATGGCTTCAAGCCCTGGACGGGCAATGCCATCGCTACGGCGGACGAGATTCGCCACTACCTGGCCGAGACCATTGAGGAGAACGATCTGGCCCCGCTGATCCGCTACGGCCACAAGGTGCAATCGGCCCGCTGGTCGTCCGAGGACAAGCGCTGGACGCTGGAAGTCACCCACAGTGGCTCGGACGAGGTGCAGACCTTTACCACCGGTTTCCTCTGGGTCTGCGCCGGCTATTACGACCACGGCCAGGGCTATACGCCAGAGTGGCCGACGCTCAAGGACTTCAAGGGCCAGGTCATTCACCCGCAGCACTGGCCGCAGGACCTGGATTACACGGGCAAGCGCATCGTGGTCATAGGCTCGGGTGCCACGGCGGCCACGCTGATTCCCAGCCTGGCGCCGGATGCGGGCCATGTGACCATGCTGCAGCGCTCGCCCACCTTTTTCCTGCCCGCGTCCGAGCATCCGCTGGTGCCGCTGCTCAAGCCTTTGAACTTGCCCGAGGAGTGGTACCACGAGATCATGCGCCGCGCCTTTATCGCGCGCACTGACGAGATCGTGCAAACCTCCAGGCAGTATCCCGAAGCGATGCGCGCCTTCCTGCTTGGCGAGATCCGTTCCCATTTGCCCGAGGGCTTTGACATCGACAAGCACTTCAACCCCGGCTACCGCCCGTGGCAGCAGCGCATTGCCGTGGTGCCCAACGGCGACTTCTTCCAGGCCATGCGAGAGGGCAAGGCCTCGGTGGTGACGGACACCATAGAGAACTTCGACGCCAGCGGCATCCAGCTGAAGGGCGGCGGGCATCTGGACGCCGACATCATCGTTACTGCCACAGGCTTCAATCTCAAGCTTTTCGGCGGCATTGCGTTCAGCGTGGATGGCGCGCCGGTGGATTTTCGCGAGCGCATCTCCTACCGGGGCGTGATGATCGAGGGCGTGCCCAATATGGCCTACACCCAGGGCTACTTCCGCTCCAGCTGGACGCTGCGCTGCGACCTGGTGTGCGACTGGGTGTGCCGCCTGCTTGCCCATATGCACGAGCAAGGCCATGCCGAGGTGCGGCCCACCGTGGCTGCAGCCGATGCCGGCATGCAGCGCCTGTCATGGATAGAGGCCGACAACTTCAACGCTGGCTATGTGCTGCGTGCGCAGGATGCCATGTTCGGCCAGGGCGACCGCCAGCCCTGGAGGCACGACCTGGAGTACGCCGAAGAGCGCGTGGTTCTGTCCTCCGCATCGCTGCAGGACGCTGCCTTGGCCTATCGCTAGGTCCGCCCCCGTATCCGTTCCCTCACTCTTTATAACGACAGGAGACTTCACCCATGGCTCTCGATCCCCATCTGGCCGGCGTCCTGCAGCAACTGGCCGCTGCCAACAGGAAAGCCACCGCAGACGGCACGCCCGAAGAAGGCCGTGCCGGCTATCTGGCGCTGACCCGTGGCTCGCTCACACCGCAGCAGATCGTGCCTGTGGCCAGCGTTCAGGACATCACCGTGCCCGGCGGCGCAGGCCCTGTGGCCGCGCGCATCTATCGGCCCGAAGGCGCCGGGCCTTTTCCCACCGTGGCCTATTTCCACGGCGGAGGCTATGTCATCGGCAACCTGGACACGCATGACAATATGTGCCGCGAGATCTGCCGTGGCGCGCGGGCCGTGGTGGTGTCGGTGGACTACCGGCTTGCCCCCGAGCATCCCTTCCCCGCAGGCATAGAGGACGCCTTCGCCGCCGCCAAATGGGTGGTCGCCAATGCGCATGAGCTGGGGGGCAGCGCCACCGTGGCCGTGGCCGGCGACAGCGCCGGCGGCAACTTCTGCGCCGTGGTGGCGCAGCAGCTGCGCGATGCGGGCATTGCCCTGGCTGCGCAATTCCTCATCTACCCCGCGGTAGACCATGCCGCCGCGGAGTACGCCAGCGCCGAGGAGAACGCCAAGGGCTATTTCCTGGAGGCCGAGACCATGGCCTGGTTCTACAACCATTACGCTGGCACCTGCCCCGATGCGCTGGACCCGCGCCTGGCACCGCTGCAGGCCAAGAGCCTGGCAAACCTGCCGTCCGCTGTGATCGTGAATGCCGAGTTCGATCCGTTGCGTGATCAGGGCGCGGCCTATGCCCAGGCGCTGCGTGCTGCAGGCGGCCAGGCCGAGCTGATTGAAGGTGCAGGCATGATCCATGGCTTCTTCGACATGGGCCGTTGGTCGCCGGGCGCGCAGGCCGTCATCACGCGCAGCATCGAGCGCTTTGCCGCGCTGCTGAAATCGCAAACCCGTTGAGGAGACCAATATGACCCATGTGAATCATTTGACTGTCCTGGGGTCGGGTGTGCTGGGCGGGCAGATCGCCTGGCACAGCGCATTCAGGGGCAAAACCGTTGCCGTCTACGACATCTCGGAAGATGCGCTGGAGCGCTGCCGCACCGCACAGGCGCACTACGCAGCTATCTATCTGACGGAACTCGGTGCGAGCGAGGCCGACATCGAGGCCACGCGCCAGCGCCTGAGCTTTACCACGGACATGGGACGGGCCGTGGCCAAGGCCGATCTGGTCATCGAGGCCGTGCCGGAGATCCCGGATGTCAAGACCAGCGTCTACCAGCAGATGGCGCCGCTGCTTCAGGCCCACACCGTGGTCGCCACCAATTCGTCCACCTTTTTGCCCAGCGATTTCGCGGCTGCCACGGGCCGGCCCGAAAAGTTCTGCGCGCTGCACTACGCCAACTACATCTGGTCGGCCAATGTCGTGGAAATCATGCCGCACGCGGCGACAGCCCGGGCCACGCTGGAGACCGTCACCCGGTTCGGCATCGAGACCGGCATGGTGCCGATTCCGATCGCCACGGAGCACAACGGCTATGTCATCAACACCTGGTTCCCCGCACTGCTCAAGGCGGCCCAGACGCTGGTGACCAACGGCATCGCCACGCCCGAGGATGTTGACCGCACTTTCCTGATCGCCAACCGCGGTGCCCGCATGGGCCCGTTCGGCATGATGGACATTGTGGGCATGAAGACTTGCTACGACGTGTCCTCCTACTGGGGCCGGCTGCAGGGCGATGCGCAGCAACTGGCCAATGCCGAATACGTCAAGACCCAGTTGATGGACAAGGGGCGCACCGGCATGCTGGCGGGCAAGGGCTATTACGACTACCCGAATCCGGCCTATGCGGCGGCGGGGTTTCTGGATGTGCCAGCGTTGTCGCAGCTGTCCGCCATTGTCGATCGCTGTATCTCAAAAGTCTGAGCCCTTGGTGCACAGGTGGCGCATGCGGCCCCGCCTCTGCGCCTGTGCCTGGTGCTGCAGTGAGGCAGTGCCGGGCAGGAGCCTGACGAGCACAGATTTTGATGCGGACATTATTTGGGCTTGGCATCGGCCATACACGAACCGGAAGGCTGCTGCTGGAATAATATTGCTCCAGCTTGTATAGCGGCCTGCGCCCGCGCTTGGTTCGGTTGAAGGCCTTTGGATGCATAAGGAAAGATAATGGAAAACCGCAAAATCGGCCCATTCAGCGTCGCCAATGTCGCGCTGGGCTGCATGAATTTCTGCCATGCCTACGGCAACCCCGTCTCTGCCGCGCAATCGCACGCCGTGCTGCATGCGGCACTGGACGCGGGCGTTACGCTGTTCGACACTGCCGCGCTCTATGGTTTTGGCGCCAGCGAATCGCTGATCGGCCCCGTGCTCAAGCCCCATCGCAACCACATCACCCTGGCCAGCAAATGCGGCATGGCCGGAGTGCGCGGCGAAGACGGCGTGATGCGCCGCGTCATCGACGGTCGCCCCAAAACCCTGCGCCAGAACTGCGAAGACAGTCTCAAGCGCCTGGGCACCGATGTGATCGATCTCTACTATCTGCATCGCTGGGACAGGAACGTGCCCATCGAGGAGTCGGTGGGCGAGATGGCGCGCCTGAAGGAAGAGGGCAAGGTTCGCGCTCTGGGCCTGTCGGAAGTGGGGGCCGATGCGCTGCGCCGCGCGCACAAGGAGCACCCGATTGCCGCGCTGCAAAGCGAATATTCGCTGTGGTCGCGCAATGCGGAGCTGGGCACGCTCGCCGCCTGCAAGGAGCTGGGTATTGCCTATGTGGCTTTCAGTCCCATGGGCCGCGCCTTCTTCAGCGGCAAGCTGCAGCAGGTGGATAACCTGGTCAAGGGCGATATCCGCGCCACCATGCCGCGCTTTGCCGGCGAGGCCTATGCGCAGAACCTGCGCCTGCTGGCGCCCATGCAGGCCGTGGCGGAAAAGGCTGGCTGCACGCTGGCCGAGCTGGCCATCGCCTGGGTGCTGCACCAGGGCGAGCATGTGATCGCCTTGCCCGGCACCACCAGCGTGGAGCATCTGCACGAAGACATTCGCGGTGGCCGCGTCCATCTCGACGCCGAGCTGCTGGCTGAGCTCGATGACATCTTCAAGCCCGAAGCCATTGCCGGCGACCGCTATGCGCTGCAAGGCCAGGGCGAGGTCGATACCGAGAAATACGCCTTTGAAAAACGCCCAGGCTAGTGCCTTTGCGGACGCCCGGTCAGGGGCGGTCTGTGGCGTTGCCTCGCCGGCCGCGCAAATCCTCGCAATAGCACCACTATTGCTGCGGTATCGCGCGCGGGGGGCCGCCCCCTAGCATTCCATCCCGCGAAGGCCTTAGCGCGGAGGGGGAGCGTAAACAGGTTCTGGTTTGCTTCAGGTTTGGGGCAGGGCGTGCAGGGGAATATCCTTCTCCTGCGCCAGCTGCATCAGTTGCGTGCAGCTGCGGGCGGCCAGAAACCGTGCCACGCCCTGATGAATCTCGGGCTTGCGCATATCGGTGGGGTGGCCGAAGGGCAGGTCTGCCGCTTCGCACAGGCGCTGGGCAAAGTGAGGCTCCAGCGCGGCCACGGCCACGATGCCGTCGGCACAGGGATAGATGCGGTAGCCCGCATGGGCGCCACCGACATCGCCTGCGGGCTGGGTCAGGCCCCAGTGCCAGGGCAGGGCCAGCCATTGGGCGGCCTGGGCCAGGCCGACCTCGCGCAGTATGCCGCGCCCGCTGCGGCTGCTGACCAGCACGGCCTGGAGCACGGCTTCGCTGGCCATCAGCGCCCCCGCCATATCGGCAAACAGGCTGGGGGGCAGGGCGGTGCTGCGCACGAGGCCCGCTTCGGCCTGATAGGTGAGATCGTGGCCGGGGACATCGGCCAGCTCGCCTGCGCTGCCGACCACACGTACCAGCGACAGCCCGGGGTAGCGCTGCTGCAGGGCTTCCCAGCCCAGGCCCAGCTTGCTCAGGGCCGATGGACGGAACGAGGTCAGCAGCACATCGGTTTGCGCCAGTTGCGCATGCAGACTGGCCTGGCCTTCGGCGGTCTTGAGATCGGCCTGCAGGGTTTGCACCTTGTCATGCATCTGCGCGTAGGCATCGGGGCAGTAGAGGCCCATGGGGTCGGCGCTGCGGCCTGCGCCGGGGGCCAGAGGCTCGAGCTTGCGGCAATCGGCTCCCATGCCGGCGCAGCGCCACAGTGCGGCGGGGCCGGGCAGGTTCAGAGCCAGGCTGAGTATGCGAATTCCTTGCAGGGGTTGAATGGCGGTGCTGGGCATGAGTGGGAGTCTTCCTTGTCTGGGCTTGTGCAAGCCAGGGTGGCATCAGGATGGCTTGCTTGAAGCGAAGCCCTTGCCTGAGCCTGTTTGACGTGAGTCGTGCTTGTTCAACTGCTGTTGTAGTGCAAGCCAGGCCCTGACCCTGGCACTTTCAGGACAGTCTGTTGCGGTGGCGGTGCTTTCAGGCGCTGTTGCGCTGTGGCAAGCTTGTTCTATCTAAGAACGTGTTTACGATCTCTACGCAGCCGCGTTGGAGCGCAATCGGGATGAGTTCGAAGCGATGGCCCGCCGCTTGCACTGGGGTGCAAGCAAGAGACAGCGCACAGAAATCGCCCGATTTCGCTCCAACCCTCCGGGACAGTGTCTTTGCGGGCAGTCTGCGGCGTTGCGAATCCTCGCAATAGCACGGCTATTGCTGCGGTATCGCGCCTAGCATCCCATCCCGCAAAGCCTCTGTCGCGGCGCGAGGAGATCGTAAACATGTTCTATAAAACGCCCCTAGGGGCGTGTTCGATTGACCGAGATGCGTAGACGTACGCTTTTGTCCCTGGGCGCAGCCTCCATGCTGGCCGCCGGCGGGGGCTGGAAGGCTTTTTCCATGAACTCCACTTCTTCTTCCCTGTTGCCCGAGCAGCTGTTGCAGCAGCTCAAGCCTTCGCCGCGCATGCCGGTGATGTTTCTCGGCCACGGCAGTCCCATGAATGTGATCGAGGACACGCACTGGCGCCAGAGCTGGAAGGCGCTGGGCCAGGAGCTGACGGCCAAAGGCATTGCGCCGCAGCTGATTCTCTGCGTCTCGGCTCACTGGCTAACTGAGTCCGACTGGGCGCTGACCGGCATGGCCCAGCCGCGCACGATTCATGACTTTGGCGGCTTTCCGCAAGAGCTGTTCGACCAGCAATATCCGGCGCCCGGCGCGCCAGAGGTGGCCAGACAGCTGGCGGCCGAGCTGCATTCGCCGCTGGACGGATCGGCCTTGCTGCTGGACCAGAAATGGGGTTTTGACCATGGCACCTGGTCGGTGTTGCTGCCCATGTTTCCCGAGGCCAGCATTCCCGTCATGCAGCTGAGCATGCCCTATGGACTGGCGCCTGAAAAGCATTTCGAGATGGGCCGGCAACTGCGTGCGCTGCGCGACCGCGGCGTGCTGATCGTGGGCAGCGGCAATATCGTGCACAACCTGCGCGCCATGCAGCGCGGTGCCAGCGACAACCAGGCCTATGACTGGACGATCCAGTTCGACACCGAAGTGCAGCAGCGGCTGGACAGCGGCAATCTGGCGGATCTGAGCACCTTCCTGGACTGGGGTCCGCAGGCCCGTCTGGCCCATCCTACGCACGACCACTATCTGCCCCTGCTGTATGCGGCAGGTGCCGTGCAGGAGGGCGAAGCGCCGCGCGTGTTCAACACGGCCTACCAGTATGCGGCGCTGTCCATGCGCTCGGCCATCTGGGGGCTGAACGCCTGATCAGGACTTTGATAGCTTACTACGCTTGATTCAAAAGGTTTTCAGATGATTTCCTTCCTGAAAACAATATGAGAAGAGCGCTGGCAGCTATCAACTAATAGGTGGGCACTGAAGCAGGCATAAAAAAAGAGCAACGGACTTTTAATCCGTTGCTCTTTGGTTTTCAGGGACCAGGCCCTGAATCGTGAGCTTAGATCACGGCGGCGATGGCCTTGCAGACATAGTCGATGTTCTTGCTGTTCAGCGCAGCCACGCACATGCGACCGGTGTCGGTGCCGTACACGCCGAACTCGGAGCGCAGGCGCACCATCTGGTCCTTGGACAGGCCGGAGTACGAGAACATGCCGATCTGGGTGGTGATGAAGGACATGTCCTGGGTCACGCCGGCAGCCTTCAGGCCGTCGACCAGCTTCTGGCGCATGGCCTTGATGCGCACGCGCATCTCGCCCAGCTCCTTTTCCCACAGAGCGTGCAGCTCGGGGTTGTTCAGCACGGCTGCCACGACGGCGCCGCCATGTGTGGGAGGGTTGGAGTAGTTGGTGCGGATGACGATCTTCAGCTGCGACAGCACGCGAGCGGCTTCTTCCTTGTCGGAGGCCACCACGGACAGGGCGCCCACGCGCTCGCCATACAGGCTGAAGCTCTTGGAGAAGGAGGTCGAGACAAAGATGTTCAGGCCGGCAGCCACGAACTTGCCGATCACGGCGCCGTCTTCGGCGATGCCGTGGCCAAAGCCCTGGTAGGCCATGTCCAGGAAGGCGACCAGGCCCTTGGCCTTGACGACGGCGATCACTTCATCCCACTGAGCGGCGGTGATGTCGTAGCCGGTGGGGTTGTGGCAGCAGGCGTGCAGCACGACCACGGTGCCGGCAGCGGCAGCGTTCAGGTCGGCCAGCATGCCGGCGAAGTCGATGGAGCGGGTGGCTGCATCGTAGTAAGCGTAGGTGCCGACTTCAAAACCAGCGTTGGTGAAGATGGCCTTGTGGTTTTCCCAGCTGGGGTTGGAGATCAGGACCTTGGCGTTGGGGTTGAGCTTCTTGAGGAAGTCGGCGCCGATCTTCAGGCCGCCGGTGCCGCCGATGGCCTGCACGGTAGCAACGCGGCCGGACTTGACCACGTCGGACTCGGCACCGAACACCAGGGCCTTGACGCCGTTGTCATAGGCGGCAATACCGTCGATGGGCAGATAGCCGCGGGCGGTGGGCTTTTCCATCATGGCCTTCTCGGCGGCCTGCACGCACTCCAGCAGGGGCAGCTTGCCGTTGTCGTCGAAGTACACGCCCACGCCCAGGTTCACTTTGTTGGGGTTGGAGTCAGCGTTGAATTGCTCGTTCAGACCCAGGATGGGGTCGCGGGGGGCCATTTCGACGGCGGTAAACAGAGACATGAAAAAATCCTTGAGGGATGGAAATAAGTCAGGTCACCCCCAGCTACTGCTCCGAGCGCGTTAGACGGGCAGGGCATTGCCCGGTGCTCGAAAAAACGCATCAGCCTAGGTTAGGCTTGAGGGTTGGGCTGCCATTCTACTCCGCGCTTACCCTATGCGTCATGGACATGAGATCATGCAAGAACAAAATATGAATGCCGAGCCGCAAGGCCGTTTCGTGCAATACCCGGACTCGCCGTTCGAGCTGTTCCAGCCCTATCCACCGGCGGGCGATCAGCCTGCGGCCATCGAAAAACTGGTCGAAGGCGTCAATGACGGCGAGTCTTTCCAGACGCTGCTGGGCGTGACCGGTTCGGGCAAGACCTTCACCATGGCCAACGTGATCGCGCGTCTGGGCAAGCCCGCCATCGTGTTTGCGCCCAACAAGACGCTGGCGGCACAGCTGTACTCGGAGTTCAGGGAGTTTTTCCCGAAAAACGCGGTCGAGTACTTCGTCAGCTACTACGACTACTACCAGCCCGAAGCCTATGTGCCCCAGCGCGACCTGTTCATCGAAAAGGACAGCGCCATCAACGAGCACATCGAGCAGATGCGCCTGTCCTGCACCAAGAGCATCATGGAGCGGCGCGATGTGGTGATCGTGGCCACCGTCTCGGCCATCTACGGCATCGGCGAGCCCGAGAGCTACCACCGCATGATCATGACGCTGCGCGCGGGCGACACGCTCAACCAGCGCGACGCGATCGCGCAGCTGATCCGCATGCAGTACCAGCGCAACGACCAGGATTTCTCGCGCGGCACCTTCCGCGTGCGCGGCGACACCATCGATGTGTTCCCGGCCGAGCATTCTGAGCTGGCCGTGCGCATCGAGCTGTTCGACGACGAGGTCGAGAGCCTGCAGCTGTTCGATCCGCTCACGGGCCGGGTGCGCCAGAACATTCCGCGCTTCACCATCTATCCCAGCAGCCACTATGTGACGCCGCGCGACAAGGTGCTGGCGGCTGTGGAGACCATCAAGGAAGAGCTGGCCGAGCGCCTCAAGCAGCTCGTGGGCATGGGCAAGCTGGTGGAGGCGCAGCGCCTGGAGCAGCGCACGCGCTTCGATCTGGAAATGCTCAGCGAAGTGGGGCACTGCAAGGGCATCGAGAACTACACGCGCCATCTCTCGGCCTCCAAGCCCGGCGATCCGCCCAGCACGCTGACCGACTATCTGCCGCGCGACGCCATCATGTTCCTCGACGAGAGCCATCAGATGATCGGCCAGCTCAACGCCATGTACAACGGCGACCGGGCGCGCAAGACCACGCTGGTGGAATATGGCTTCCGCCTGCCGTCGGCGCTGGACAACCGGCCGCTCAAGTTCGAGGAGTTCGAGCAGCGCATGCGCCAGGTCGTGTTTGTCTCGGCCACGCCCGCCGAATATGAAAAGACTCATGCCGGGCAGGTGGTGGAGCAGGTGGTGCGCCCCACGGGCCTGGTCGATCCCGAAATCGAAGTGCGGCCGGCCATTCACCAGGTCGACGACGTGCTGCAGGAAATCCGCCAGCGCGTGGAGCTGGAGGAGCGCGTGCTCATCACCACGCTGACCAAGCGCATGGCCGAGCAGCTGACCGAATACCTGACCGACAACGGCGTGAAGGTGCGCTATCTGCACTCCGACGTGGATACGGTGGAGCGCGTGGAAATCATCCGCGACCTGCGTCTGGGAGCCTTCGACGTGCTGGTCGGCATCAACCTGCTGCGCGAAGGCCTGGATATTCCCGAGGTCTCGCTGGTGGCGATTCTGGATGCCGACAAGGAAGGTTTTCTGCGTGCCGAACGCAGCCTGATCCAGACCATCGGTCGTGCGGCGCGCAACGTCAACGGCAAGGCGATTCTGTACGCGGACCGCATCACGGAGTCCATGAAGAAAGCCATCGGCGAAACCGAAAGACGCCGCGAAAAACAGATGGCTTTCAATGAAGCCAACGGAATCGTGCCAAAACAGATTGTCAAGAGGGTGAAAGACCTGATTGATGGCGTCTACAGCGAAAAAAGCGGCAAAGAGGCCGAGCGTCTGCAGGAGCAGGCTCTACAACAGGCACGTGTCGAGGATATGTCGGAGAAAGACATCGCCAAGGAGATCAAGCGTCTGGAGAAGCAAATGCTGGAGCACGCGAGGAACCTGGAATTCGAGCAGGCAGCGCGTGTGCGAGACCAGCTTTCACTTCTCAAACAGCAATTGTTCGGGGCGGCGCCGTAGGAATATTTCTTCGCAAATCTCGGGGTTATTAGGTGAGTGCACGCTGTTACCCGACAAAATTGATGGGGAATGTGATATACTCGCCTCAAACACTCAACAACAAACTTCCCTCACAGAAGGGCTCTGAACCTAATCACAGGACGGAGTAAGGGCGGAGACTGTGCTCGTCTAGGTACTGTGACCGGGCGTGCGTTTCTGTAACGAACAATCCTGACTGAAGGAGCTCGTATGCGTCTTACGACCAAAGGCCGCTTTGCGGTCACCGCGATGATCGACCTGGCACTGCGCCAGAACAATGGCCCTGTGACCCTGGCTGCCATCAGCCAGCGTCAGCAGATTTCGCTGTCCTATCTGGAACAGTTGTTTGGCAAGCTGCGTCGCCACGAACTGGTGGAATCCACCCGTGGCCCCGGTGGCGGCTACACGCTGGCCCGTAAGGCAACGGACATCACCGTGGCTGACATCATCGTCTCGGTGGATGAACCTATTGATGCGACCCAGTGCGGTGGCAAGGAAAACTGTCTGGGCGAAGCCGGCCGCTGCATGACCCATGAGCTGTGGGCTGCACTGAATCAGCGCATGGTGGAATTCCTGGACTCCGTCACTCTGCAAAAGCTGGTGGACGAGCAACTGGCCAAGGGCATCCAGATCGAGGACAAGCCCGTGGTGCGCCGCGCCATCTCCACAGCACCCGTGGTCAAGCCCATCCGTGTGAACGCACCGAACTCGGTGTTCGCCCTGGGTAACGCCTTCGCGAAATCCTGATCCGGGGCCGCTTGAGCAGTGCTCGGGCGGCAACCAGATCGGCATGAAGCCCGACTCCGATAGTCAGGGCCTGGATGCATGCATGGCTGTGCGGCATGTTTCTTCGCCCTGATGGCACCACAAGGTGCATCGATTCCTCACGATTTGTCAGCCAAAAACAAGACGAGCCAGTCATGGACATGACCCCGCACTTTCCCATTTATCTCGACTACGGTGCAACCACTCCGGTGGATCCCCGCGTGGCGGACGCCATGATTCCCTGGCTGCGTGAACATTTTGGCAATGCCGCATCGCGCAGCCATGCCTGGGGCTGGGAAGCCGAAGAAGCCGTCGAGAAGGCCCGCAAGCAGGTCGCCGATCTGATTGGCGCCGACCCGCGTGAAATCGTCTGGACCAGCGGCGCGACCGAGTCCGACAACCTGGCCATCAAGGGTGCAGCGCATTTCTACCAGGGCAAGGGCAAGCACCTGATCACCGTGAAGACCGAGCACAAGGCCGTGCTGGACACCATGCGTGAACTGGAGCGCCAGGGCTTTGAAGTCAGCTATCTGGATGTGCAGGAAAACGGTCTGCTGGACATCGAAGTGTTCAAGGCCGCGATCCGTCCCGACACCATCCTCGCCAGCGTGATGGCCGTGAACAACGAGATCGGTGTGGTTCAGGATCTGAACACCATTGGCGCTCTGTGCCGTGAGAAGGGCATCATCTTCCACGTCGACGCCGCTCAGGCTTCGGGCAAGATGGATCTGAACATGCAGACCATGCCCATCGACCTGATGAGCCTGGCTTCGCACAAGACCTACGGCCCCAAGGGCATCGGTGCGCTGTACGTGCGCCGCAAGCCGCGCGTGCGCCTGGAAGCTCAGATGCACGGCGGCGGTCATGAACGCGGCATGCGTTCCGGCACGCTGGCAACCCACCAGATCGTGGGCATGGGCGAAGCCTTCCGCATCGCCAAGGAAGAGATGGCCAAGGATATGGCGCACGCACGTGCACTGCGCCAGCGTCTGCTCGATGGTCTGAAGGACCTGGAGCAGGTGTTCGTGAACGGCGATATGGAGAACGGAGTTCCCCATTACCTGAACATGAGCTTCAACTTCGTCGAAGGCGAGTCGCTGATCATGGGCATCAAGGGTCTGGCCGTGTCCTCGGGTTCCGCCTGCACATCCGCCAGCCTGGAGCCCAGCTATGTGCTGCGTGCCCTGGGTCGCAGCGATGAGCTGGCACACAGCTCCTTGCGCATGACCTTTGGTCGCTTCACGACGGAAGAAGAAATTGACTACGCGATCAAGTCGATCCGCGAAAACGTGCTGAAGCTGCGCGAGCTGAGCCCTCTGTGGGAGATGTACAAAGACGGCATCGACCTCAGCACTATTCAATGGGCTGCACACTAAGCATAGATTACAAAGAGTTCAAGAGGTAGACACCATGGCTTACTCCGAAAAAGTTGTTGACCACTATGAAAACCCCCGCAACGTGGGCTCGTTCGACAAGAGCGATGACTCCGTGGGCACGGGTATGGTGGGTGCGCCCGCTTGCGGCGACGTGATGAAGCTGCAGATCAAGGTCAATCCTGCCACTGGCGTGATCGAAGATGCACGCTTCAAGACCTATGGCTGCGGCTCTGCCATCGCCTCGTCTTCGCTGGTGACCGAATGGGTCAAGGGCAAGACGCTGGATGAGGCTGCCGCCCTGAAGAACAGCCAGATCGCCGAAGAACTGGCGCTGCCACCGGTCAAGGTTCATTGCTCCATCCTGGCTGAAGACGCCATCAAGGCTGCTGTGAACGACTACCGCGCAAAGCGCACGGCGACGGAAGCCTAAGGCCATGGCCATCTCAATGACCGAGGCGGCTGCCCGTCATGTGAACCGCTATCTTTCGCGTCGCGGCAAGGGGATTGGCGTGCGCCTCGGCGTGAAGACCACGGGCTGTTCCGGCTTGGCCTACAAGCTGGAGTATGTGGACGAAGTCCAGCCCGATGATGTGGTGTTTGAAGACCACGGCATCAAGGTGCTGATCGACCCCAAGAGCCTGGCCTATATCGATGGCACGGAACTGGATTTTGTGCGCGAAGGCCTGAACGAGGGCTTCAAGTTCCACAACCCCAACGAGCGTGATCGCTGCGGTTGTGGCGAGAGCTTCAGGATTTGACTCCCCCTGAGTCGCTTCGCGCCTTCCTCCCAAGGGGACGACACCTTCGCTGCGAGGCGGCTCTTGCTCGGTGTCCCTGGCGTGTGTAGCGCCCAAGCGTAAGAACGGAACCGCCTCAGTGCTGCTGCAGGCGGTTTTTTAATGCCATGAATCTGCAATCTGACGACTTTGAATTGTTTGGCCTGCCGCGCAAGTTTGCGCAGGAGCGCAGCCAGATCGACGCACGCTGGAAAGAGCTGCAGCGTGAAGCACATCCAGACCGCTTTGCCGCCCAGGGCGCAGCGGCGCAGCGCGTGGCCATGCAATGGTCGGTGCGCATCAACGAGGCCTATCAGCGCCTCAAGGACCCGCTCAAGCGCGCGGCCTATCTGTGCGAGCTGGCGGGAGCACCAGTGCGGGCCGAAGACAACACGGCCATGCCTGCGGCATTTCTGATGCAGCAGATGGAGTGGCGCGAAGCGCTGGAAGACGCTGCCAGCGAGCAGGAGCTGGATGCTCTGGAGGGCGAGATGCTCGCTGCCAAAAAGCAGATGCTTGGCGAATGCGGTCGTCTGCTGGACGAGGCTGGCGATGCCGCCGCTGCCGTGCAGCAGGTGAGAGCCCTCATGTTTGTTGCGCGATTTGCGCAAGATGTGGATCGCCGTCGCGATCAACTGGGACAATAAGAGCCAGAGCAACGCGCTGTGCCCTAGGCACGCAGCGTATCCACCTTGAGCGGGCCAGCCACGCTGGCCTCTGATGTTTCAAAAGAAGAATTTCATGGCGCTTTTGCAGATTTCCGAGCCCGGCCAATCCCCCGATCCCCACCAGCGACGCATTGCTGTAGGTATCGACCTGGGCACCACGCATTCTCTGGTCGCTGCAGTGCGCAACGGCGTGGCCGAGTGCCTGCCCGACGATCAGGGGCGTGTGCTGCTGCCATCGGTGGTGCGTTACATGGAAATGGGCCGCCGACAGATCGGTTTTGATGCCAAGGCCGCGCAGGCGCAGGATGCCGCCAACACCATCAGCTCGGCCAAGCGCTTCATGGGGCGAAGCCTGGCCGATATCGAATCGCCTGAGAAGCTGCCTTATCGCTTCAAGACCGATGACAGCAGCGTCATCTCTGTCGAAACCGTGGATGGTGCCAAGACGGCCGTGGAAATCAGTGCCGAAATTCTGGCGACCTTGCGTTTCCGCGCCGAAGACACGTTTGACGACGATCTCTATGGTGCAGTCATCACCGTGCCTGCGTATTTTGACGATGCTCAGCGCCAGGCCACCAAGGATGCAGCCAAGCTGGCAGGCATCAACTTGCTGCGCCTGATCAACGAACCCACGGCAGCAGCCATTGCCTACGGTCTGGACAACGCGGCAGAGGGCGTCTACGCCGTCTACGATCTGGGTGGCGGCACCTTCGATATCTCGGTGCTGCGTCTTGCACAGGGTGTGTTCGAAGTGATCGCCACAGGTGGTGACTCGGCATTGGGCGGCGACGACTACGATGACGCGCTGGCGGCCTGGGTGGCGGAAAAGACCGGCACGCAGCTGGAGTCGGCAGCAGACAAGACCGCCTGGCGTATTGCCGCGCGCCATTGCAAGCAGGCCCTGACTGAATCAGAAGTTGTAGCGTTTACCGCTGATATTTCCTCGGGTTCAGTGTCTTTTGATGTCAAGCGTGAGGAATTCATTGCGCTGACTGCTCACTTAACCAGCAAGAGCCTTGCTGCTGTGCGCCGCGCGCTCAAGGATGCAGACCTGGGCCGCGATGAGGTGCAGGGCGTGGTCATGGTCGGCGGCTCCACCCGCATGCCCCAGATTCGCCAGGCCGTGGCCGACTTCTTCGGCAGCGAGCCGCTGACCAATCTCAACCCTGACGAAGTGGTGGCCCTGGGCGCTGCCATTCAGGCCAATCAGCTGGCCGGCAACAATACCGCCGGCGACCTGCTGCTGCTGGACGTGATTCCGCTGTCGCTGGGTGTGGAAACCATGGGCGGCCTGTCCGAGCGCATCATCACGCGCAACGAGACCATTCCCACGGCTCGTGCGCAGGATTTCACGACCTACAAGGACGGCCAGACCGCTCTGGCCATTCACGTGGTGCAAGGCGAGCGCGATCTGGTGGCGGACTGCCGCAGCCTGGCGCGTTTCGAGTTGCGCGGCATTCCGCCCATGGCTGCCGGTGCGGCGCGCATCCGCGTGACCTTCACGGTCGATGCCGACGGCCTGCTGTCCGTCAGCGCCAAGGAGCAGACCAGCGGCGTCGAAGCACATATCAATGTCAAGCCTTCCTACGGCATTTCCGATGACCAGATCGCCCAGATGCTGCAGGACGGTTTTGCCACGGCCCAGGAAGACATGAAAGCCCGCGCCCTGGTCGAGGCCCGCGTGGATGCCGATCGCATGCTGCTGGCCACGCAGAGCGCGCTGGACGTGGATGGGGATGTGCTCAGCGCCGAGCAGCGCGACAGCATCGACGGCCTGATGACAGTGCTACGCGCGGCCGTCGCCAGCGATGATCCGGCCGTCGTGGAGGGCGCAACACAGGCCCTGGCCAAGGGAACCGAGTCGTTTGCGGCCGAACGCATGAATCGCAGCATCCAGCAGGCGCTGGCTGGCAAGAGTGTCAACACCATTTAATTCATAAACAGAACAATGCCCATTATCAAAATTCTTCCTCACGCCGAGTACTGTCCCAATGGCACGGAAATCGAAGCTCCCGTCGGCACTTCGATCTGTGAAGCCATGCTGGACAACGGCATCAATATCGAGCATGCCTGTGATATGAGCTGTGCCTGCACGACTTGTCATGTCATCGTCAAGGAAGGCTTCAACTCCCTGAACGAGGCGGAGGAAGAGGAAGAAGACCTGCTCGACAAGGCCTGGGGTCTGCAGCCTCAGTCGCGCCTGTCCTGCCAGGCGATTCTGGCGCGCGAGAATGTGACGGTGGAGATCCCCAAGTACTCCATCAATCACGCCAAAGAGAATCATTAAGCACCCCCTGAGGCGCTTTGCGCCTTCCCCCTCTCTCTACGCGCTTCGCGCTAGGGGAGGGGGACGACACCCTCGGTGCGCGGCGGCGCTTCCTCGGTGTCCTGGCTTTGGTGCGCGCTTGTTTTAGAAATTGTTGGGCGATGTGAGCGCCGCAGGTAATTGGGAGAAATTGAATGTCGCGCCAAATTGTTCTGGATACGGAAACGACCGGCCTGTCGGCCATCGATGGCGATCGTCTGATCGAGCTGGGCTGCGTGGAGCTGGTCAATCGCAAGCTCACCGGCAACAATCTGCATCTGTACTTCAATGCGGGTCGGGACAGCCATCCAGATGCCTTGCGCGTGCACGGCATCACCACGGAGTTCCTCAAGGACAAGCCGCGCTTTGAGGAAAAGATCGACGAGATCTGGGAGTATCTGCAGGGGGCAGAGCTCATCATCCACAATGCGCCGTTCGACCTGGGCTTTCTGAACAACGAGCTCAAACTGGCCAAGCGCCCGCCACTCAAGCAGTGCGTGGGCGGAGTCCTCGACACCCTGGTCATGGCCAAGGAGATGTACCCGGGCAAGCGCAACTCGCTGGACTCGCTCTGCGATCGCCTGGGTGTCGACAATTCCAATCGCACGCTGCACGGTGCTTTGCTGGATGCGGAGCTGCTGGCGGATGTCTACATCAATCTCACGCGCGGGCAAGATGCCTTGCTCATGACCGAGGAGCCGGCAGATGCTCCGGCGGCTGGAGCGATTGTCGTTCCCTTGGTGGACCTGAGCAGCTTCAAGTTGCCAGTGCTGCGCGCCAATGAGCAGGAGCAGCAATCCCACGACGATGTGCTCAAGCAGATGGATAAATCCAGCGGTGGCAAGACTGCCTGGCGCAACTTTGAAAATGTGAGCGCCAATCCTTGATATAATCACGCCTATCGGGTGATTAGCTCAGCGGTAGAGCACTGCCTTCACACGGCAGGGGTCACATGTTCGATCCATGTATCACCCACCAGATAGCAAGCCCTCTTGAATCACTGATTCAAGAGGGCTTTTTGTTTCGGGCTGCGGGTCGCATTCATCCTGTTGATGCATGCCGAGCTGCTTCAGACCTGTGGTGTTCGGGCTCGCGTGCGAGCCATTGGAACCTGGCGGGCGCCGTGTGCCCAAGAGCATGACTCAGTGGCAGAGCGTTTGCTCAGCCTCAGCAGCTCGCGCAGGACCAGGCAGTCAGTTGCCGGTGATGCGGCGCACAGCCAAGAAGTACCAGGCATCGGGGAGGCAGCGCAGCAGACGCATCCAGCGGGTGAAGCGTCGCGGAAAATTCATCTCGAAACGTCCCTGGGCCCAGCCTTGCAGCATATGCTGGGCGGCCTCGTCGGCATCGATCAGTGCGGGCATGCTGAATTGGTTCTGCGCCGTCAGCGGTGTATCGACAAAGCCGGGGTTGATGATGGATACGCCCAGCCCCCGGTCGTGCAGGTCCAGATAGAGGTTTTCGGCCAGGTTGTTGAGTGCTGCCTTGGTCGGGCCGTAGGCAAGGGACATCGGCAGCCCGCGATAGCCGGCCACCGAGCCGACCAGTGCCAGATGGCCTTGCCCCGCCGCAAGCAGCATCGGAAGCACGGCATCGAGCAAATGCAGGGCGCCGCCATAGTTCACGGCCAGGTGGCGCTGCATTTCGGGGAGCTCGAACTCCGTGGCGCGTTGGGGCTTGTAGCAGCCTGCGCAATAGAGAATCAGGTCGGGAGCCTTGCCGCAATGAACCTGCACCTCCCGGGCTGCAGCAGTCACGGCAGCGGCGTCGGTCACGTCCAGTGGCAGGGCCAGACAGCCGTCGTGGCTGCGCACGAAATCCTGCAGCGCGTCGCCTTGGCGCGCAGAGACGATCAACCTGGCTCCCTGCCTGTGCAGCGCGTCGGCCGTGGCCCGACCTATGCCCGAGGATGCTCCCAGAATCCAGGCCGAGCGACCCTGCCAGTCGCGCAGTGGCGGGTTCAGCCGTGCACAGAGCAGCGACATGATCTTCACTCCTTGACGATGGCAAGTGTCACATCGCCCAGATGCAGGCCCAGCTTGCTCATGGCGGTGCGGTTGAGCAGGGTGCGTCCGTCGATTAGGAACATCCAGTCATCCATGCTGACATTCCAGACTCTTCCATTCACGGGCAGGGCCAGCACATAGCTCCAGTGGATGGCATTGCCAGCGCTTAGGCCCTGGGCTTCGCCCACCACGTCGTCGGCGCGGCCGCTGTAGCGCCCGTCGCCCAGATGGCGGAGATGCCAGACGCGTTGCTGCGTGCTGCCGTCGCTGTAGACAAAGTGCTCGTCCAGCGTGCCCTCGTCACCCTTCCAGCTCCCTGTCATGCGCACGGTGAAGCGCTTGACAACCTTGCCCGAGCGGTCCGTGAACATGCCGTGCGCCGTCAGCGGCCCGTTGAAATACTGGCGCAGGTCCAGTTGCGGCTGCTCCCTGGCATAGTCCTGCACGGAAGGCCCGGCGCAGCCCGCAAGGCTCAACGCCAATGCCGCGCCCAGGAAGGCACGCCGCAGCGGCGAATACGAGGTGGAACGGATGATGTGGCTCATATGTGCCTCCAGGAAGAATGCAGACGCTCGGCGCGCCAGAGCAGGGTCGCTGCTGCGAGCTTGAGCAGGCAGGGCAGGCCACCATAGGCCCAGGCCAGCGCCTGCAGGCCTGCGGGCTCGCTGGCACCGCTGCGGTAGCCGGCTGCTGACAGCAGCGGCAGGGCCAGGCCCGCCGCCAGGGCCAGGTTGAACTTGGTGGCGCAGGTCCACCAGCCCAGGTAGCGGCCTTCGCTGCGGCCGCCTTCGCCGGATTCGTGAATCACGCCTGTGAGCAATGCACTCGGCAGGGCCAGATCCGCGCCCAGGGCCAGACCGCTGGCCAGGCAGATCACGGCAAAAGCCATTCTGTCGCCTTCGCCCAGCCAGGGCGTGAAGCCGAAGGCCAGCACGCTGGCCAGCATGCCGGCCCGCCAGCTGGGTGCCAGACCCCAGCGTGCAACGGCTTTTACCCACAGCGGCAGGCCCAGGGCCGCAGCGCCGAAGAAGCAAAGCAGCAGTACCGGCTGCAGTTCCGAGGCCTGCAGCCGGTCTGCCACGAAGAAAGGCAGCAGGGTGGCGGGAATGGCGGCAGCCACCCCGTTGACCATGAAGATGGCCAGCAGCCGCCTGAAGCCTGCATTGGCCCATGGCGAGCTTGCAGGCCCGGTCACGGACTGCGGTTGTTGTTGTGGAACCGGAGTCTTGAGCCGCAACAGGCCGGTCAGGCCCAGTGCCAGGCCCAGGGCGAGAAAGCCTGTGGTCGCATCCAGTCCCAGCCAGGCCGGCAGCACGCTGGCCAGCAGCACGCCGGCCAGCGTGGCGCCCTCGCGCCAGGCCGTGACGCGGGCACGCCAAGCGGGTTGACCGCCCCAGCGCGTGCCCCAGGCCTGGTGGAGAATGGTGACGAAGCTGTAGGCCAGCGTGCAGGCCAGCAGGCTGCAGGCCAGCCAGCCCAGCATGGCGGCCTGGCCACCGCGCGGCGGATGCCACAGCGCCCAGAAGCCCAGCGCCATCAACAGGCTGGCCAGCGCCGCCGCGCACCATGCTGGGCGTGTACCCCCGCGCAGCAGCCTGTCGGCCTGGCGGCCGATGGCGGGGTCTAGCAGGGCGTCGAAGGCCCGTGTGGCCAGCAGCACGGAGCCCAGTCCCGCCAGCGGAGCGCCCGCCACGCTGGCGTAGTGGTAGGGCAGGTTCACATACAGCGGCAGGGACACAAAGGCCAGCGGCGTAGCCAGAGAGCCATAGGCCAGCCCTGTGCGCCAGGGTAGCGTGGGGGCTGCGGCAGCGGGCGTGGCCATGACAGGGTCCGTTGGTGCTCAGCCCAGGCCCAGCAGCGAACTGCGCATGGCAGGGGCAGAAGTCTGTGGCGACAGCCAGATGCCGAAGAACAGGCGTGCATACTCTGCATCGCGCAGCTGCGCGGTCTGGCGGCCGTTGTGGAAGAAGCGCACCTCGCCCTGGCCGTCGTTCAGGCCCAGCAGCCGGTCCTGGGTCCGTACATCGGGGAAGGCCTGTTTCATCAGCTCCAGCCATTGCCGAGCCTGCTCCCCGGTGAAGCTGCCTACCCTGCGCATTTCGGCGATGGAGCGCTCGGCAATGGCCATGCCTTCGAGCTTGCGGTCATAGACCAGCTCCAGCGCAAAAGGATGGCGGGCGTAGTCTTCGAGAGAGAAGCCGGGAGCGGCCCACAGCCTCGCCTCGTAGACACGCAGCCCGAAGAAGCGCAGCACGCCCGTGCCCACCAGGCGCGCGGCCGGTAGGGCACTGCGCAGCTCGGCTGGAAGGTCTGCAGTAGGGGTCATGGCGTGGGTCAGGTTGGACATGGCGGTCAGTGAAGGTGCAAGAGCGCAGGCAGCGCCCCAGGCCAAGGCCTGGCGGCGGTGTGCGCGGGGTTGAGGTGCGGTCATGGCAGAGGCCTGCGCAGGGTGAACTGGACGACATCAGTGTTGCCGGTGTCGAAGGCCGCTTCGCAATAGGCAAGGTAGAAGCGCCAGATGCGCACAAAGCGCTCGTCAAAGCCCTGGGAGCGAACGGCGTCGAGTTGGTGCTCGAAGGACTGGCGCCAGCGGCGCAGCGTTTCCGCATAGTCGCGGCCGAAAGCCATGCGGCGCTCCACCACCAGGCCGGCACGCCGTGCTTCCTGCTCGAAGGCCGGGATGCTGGGCAGCAGGCCGCCCGGGAAGATGTACTGCTGTATGAAGTCGGTGGAGCGCAGATAGCGCGCGAACAGGTCCTCGCGCAGCGTGATGGTCTGTATGCAGGCCAGGCCGCCGGGTTTGAGGCAGTCGCGCAGTATCTGAAAGTAGCCGCGCCAGTATTCGCGGCCCACGGCCTCGAACATTTCGATGGAGACGATGGCGTCGAAGGGCTCGCCTGCATGCCGCGCGGGCAGGTCGCGGTAGTCCTGGTAGCGCAGCTCCACGGCATCGCCCAGGCCGGCCTGCAGCATGCGGCGCTGCCCCCAGGCCAGCTGCTCGCGCGACAGCGTCACGCCCGTGACGCGGGCGCCGAACTCGTGCGCCGCAGCCTCGGCCAGGCCACCCCAGCCGCAGCCGATTTCCAGCAGGCGCTGGCCGGGCTGCAGACTCACCTCGTTCAGCGTGCGCCTGAGTTTGGCCTGCTGGGCGTCCTGTAGGTTGGCGTGGTGCAAGGCCTCGCCCGTGCGGCCCTCGAACCAGGCTGCGCTGTAGCTCATGCCGGGGTCCAGCCACAGGCGGTAGAAATCATTGCCAAGGTCGTAGTGAGCATGGATGTTCCTGGCGCTGCCGGCTCGCGTATTGCGTTGCAGCAGGTGACGCAGGCGGTAGCCCAACCGGCCCCACCAGCTGCCGTAGATCAGGCTTTGCACATGATCGCGGTTGGCCATGCACAGCCGCAGCAGCGCAGCCAGGTCGGGGCTGTCCCATTCGCCGGCGATATAGCCTTCGGCCAGGCCGATGTCGCCCGACTTCAGGGTGCGCTCCAGAGCCTGCCAGTCATGCAGCACGCAGTGCGCGTCGGCGGGGCCGGGCGCAGAGCGAGGCGGTGGCAGGTGCAGTAGCCGGCCATCGGGCTGCTGCAGGTCCAGGTGACCGTGCGGCAGACGTTCGAGCAGATGGAGCACACGGCGGGCCTGCGCAGGCGTGCGGCGCGGCGCTGCGGCGGTGGAGCTCAGCAGGGGGGCGGCAGTGGTGTTCATCGTGTGACGAAGCGTTTGGGCTTTGAGGGTTTGCCATGGAAAGGCAGGCGCTTGGCCCAAAGGCGCAACGCCTGCCAGTGGATGCGGGAGATCACGCCCAGTGTCATCAAAGGGGTGCCGAAGAAGGCGCGGCGCACGGTGGCGGCGTTCAGCGTCTGCAGCACGCCGCCCACGCTGGTCTGCAGCAGCGGGCCGTCATCGTCATGCAGGTCCACGCGCGTCAGGGTGCGGTCCTCGCTGCGCTCGAAGCGAAAGCGGTACTCCCCGTGCACTTCGCAGAACGGCGAGACATGGAATTGCTTGCGCGCCACCTGCTCACGGCCCCAGCCCAGCTCCGGCCCGGCCAGAAGATAGGCATGGCGCTCGCCAAAGGTGTTGTTGACCTCGGCCAGCACGGCGGCCAGCGAACCATCGGCACGGTGCGCATACCAGAAGCTCACGGGCTTGAACACGTAGCCCAGCACGCGCGGGAAGGTGTGCAGCCAGACTTCGCCGTCGGCATCGTCAATGCCTTCGCTGTGCAGCAGTTGCTCGAACCAGGCCAGGGCATCGGAGCTGCCCTCGCCGTGGTCGCTGTCGTGAAAGCTGATCCAGCCCAGCCGGTTGCGCTGCAGCACTGCATCCGGCCGTGCGCGCAGGCTGCGCATGGGGAGCATGAGGAAGTAGCTCGGGTAGCGAAAGGCATGCTCTAGCGGCCGCAGGCGACGGTGCCAGACATGACCGAAGCCGATGAGGGGGCGGGCGTTCATGCTGCCCCCTTGATGGCAGGGCTGGCGGACAGGACGGGCAAGACGTCCAGCAGGCCATCGGCCGCATCGAGTCCCGAACGCAGACCATCTTCGTGAAAGCCGTAGCCACACCATGCTCCGCAGAACCAGGTCCGGTGCTGGCCTTGCAGGGTGACCACCTGGCTCTGGGCCTCGATGGCGGCCAGATCGAACACCGGGTGGCTGTACTCGATGCGCGCATGGACCTGGCTGTCGTCAATCGGGCGCACCGGGTTCAGCGAGACCATCACGGGCTGTTGCCAGGGCAGGGGTTGCAGGCGGTTGAGCAGGTAGTGCAGGCAGACGCCGGCCTGATTCCCTCCTGCATCTGCCGCGCGTTCGTAGTTCCAGGCGGCCCAGGCTGCTTGACGGCGCGGCAGCACGCTGGCATCGGTGTGCAGCACGGCCTGGTTGGGCTGGTAGCGGATGGCGCCCAGCACGCTGCGCTCCTGGGGCGTGGCATCGCTGCCCAGCAGACGCAGGGCCTGGTCGCTGTGGCAGGCCAGCACCACGGCGTCGAACTGCTCCGTGCCATGCGCCATCTGCAGCAACACGCCATGTTCCACGCGGCGCAGGCCCAGCACGGGCGTGTTCAGACGGGCCTCGTGGCGGCCATCGTGCTGCAGCGCGGCCAGCATGCGCCGCACATACTGGCGCGAGCCGCCCCGCACGGTGTACCACTGGGGCCGGTCCGTGATCTGGGTCAGGCCATGGTTGTGGCAAAAGCGGATCAGCGTGGCCACAGGAAAGCGCAGCATCTGGTTCGTCGGGCATGACCAGATGCAACCCATCATGGGCAGAAGGTAGTCCTGCCGGAAGGCGGTGCCGAAGCCGTGTTCATCCAGAAAGACTTTGATGGAGCTGCGCAGCCGCGCTTCATCGCCTTCCTGCGCAATGCGTGTGGCCAGCCGATTGAAGCGCAGGATTTCGGCCAGCATCTTCAGAAAACGGGGGCGCAGCAGATTGCTGCGCTGGGCGAACACGCCACTCAGCGAGCTGCCGCTCCATTCCAGACCCGCTTGCCCGTCTGCCTGAGGGACCTGTACCGAGAACGACATCTCGGCTGGCGCCGTGGGTACCTGCAGTTCATCTAATAAACGGGTCAGCAGCGGATAGGTGCGGTGATTGAACACCAGGAAACCCGTGTCCACGCCCTGGCTCACGCTGCCCAGCGTCAGATCGACGGTGTTGGCATGGCCGCCGAAATGGCTGCCTGCCTCCAGCAGGGTCACCCCATGCCCGCTCGGCGCACTGGCCAGACGCCACGCTGCGGCCAGACCCGCAATCCCCGACCCGATGACTGCTATGCGATGCATGGGAGCGTCCTTCCTGGTTGAATCGAGTAGCTGGACCATAAAGATCAAACTGTGAACTGATTAGTTCAAACTATAAACCAAACATTTCAACTTTGCACTATCTAGTATTTGGCGTGGCCTATCAGGTCTAAAATATGTCCATGACAAGCCGCTCCTCCATCAAACAGCAGATACAGCGCGTGCGTGAGCAAGCCATCGTGGCTGCCGTCAACCGGCTGCTGGCCACCAAGGGCTATGACGCCATGACGGTGGACGAGGTCGCGGCCGAAGCCGGCATGGCCAAGGCCAGTCTCTACAAGCTGTTCACTTCCAAGGAAGAGCTGGCGGGAGCCGCCATGGTCGGCGTGCTGGACCGAGCCCTGGCCTTCGTGGACGGCCTACGCGACCAAGCCAGCCAGGTGGCCGAGGCCGGTGTGCCCACGCGCCCGCTGGACCAGCTCAAGGCCGTGACGCGCTGGGCCATGCAGACACAGCTGGAGGGTGAAATGCCTTCCCTGCCGGCGCAGAACTCGAATCTCAGCGCCTCTTTGCAATCCAACGATGCCTATATGGATCGGTTGATTGCCCTGAGCAACCGGCTCAGCATCTGGATCACCGAGGCCCAGACCAGCGGCCAGCTGCACGCCGCGCTGCCCCCCGAACTGGTGCTGTATACCCTGTTCGCACGGGCTTGCGATCCCGTCGTGGCCCTGCTCAAGGAATCGGGCCAGTACACGCATGTGCAGATCATTGATTGGGTGACGAGCACCACTTTTGACGGACTGGCTGCGGCGGGTTGACGGGGCGGCGTAAGCAAATACGCCAAGTCCTAGCGCACTCGAAACGAGCAAACAGCGCTGTTTGGAGAAGTCTGTTTCCGGCTCAGGATTGCATGATGACCGGCCCGCCCTTGCTCAAGGCTCGCTGGTATGCCGCACGCTCATGCATGCGCTGGCGATAGGCGATCAGATGAGGCCAGGCGTTCTCGTTTTCGCTGCGGACCAGAGCCGCTTCAACGGCAAAGCTCATCTGGAAGTCGGCCACGCTCAAGTGCTCGCCGGCAAACCAGCGATGCTTTGCCAGATGCTCATCCATGAAGGCCAGCGCGGTCTGCACATTGGGCGCAACAAGTGTTTGCTGGACCCGGCGGCACAGAGCGCGGGCGATGGGACGCACGAAAAACGGCATGGGCTGGCGAGGGATGGTGTCGAAAACCAGTTTCATCAGCAGCCAGTTCATCAGCGAACCCTCGGCATAGTGCATCCAGAAGCGGCACTCACGGTATTCTTTCGTACCGCGCAGGGGCTCAAGGTGAGAAAGCTCCGAAGGCGCCTGATGGCCATAGCGCTCAGCCAGATACTCGATGATTGCACCTGATTCGGCGACAACAATGTCCTCATCGGTGATCACTGGCGATTTGCCCAGAGGATGCACGCGCTTGAGCTCCGGTGGCGCCAAGCGGGTGCCGGGGTCGCGCTGGTAGCGACGCAGTTCGTAAGGAACACCGAGCTCCTCAAGCAACCAGAGTATGCGCTGCGAGCGCGAAGTTTCAAGGTGATGAACGGTGAGCATGGGGCGTCTTCCTGGAAGCAGAACCTGCTTTGCGCAGCCAGCGCATCAAGAATCCAAGCAGTGGCAGCTTTTCATAAAGTTCTTCGGCCGCATCCCAGTAATCGCGATGCTGGCAGACAAGACCTTGTGCATCGAAACTCAATAAGGTTGCGCCACGAATGCATTGCTCGGAGTCGGGCCGCCTGCGTCGAAAGCGAAAGTGAAACTCCCAGGCCAGGAAAGCCTGCCGGCCCTGTACCAAACGCTCGGTGACGACAAAGCGCGGCTCTTGCAGCGTGTCGAACATATGGGCGAATATGCCGGCGATGGCTGTCACACCACGCACTTCATTGAAGGGGTCCTTGAAGTGCGCATCACTTGCGTAATAGCTGTCGAGTCGCTGCAGGTGGCCAGGGGTCAGTTGTTCGTACAGCTGGACAAGCCGCTCAACTGCAGCAGCAACATCGGTTGAGGAGGAGGGGCTTTGCTGCATGCATCAAATTGTAGGCAAACTGCTCCGCATCCCCGTGGCGGCTGCGCCACGGCTGTCCTTCAGACTAGCCTTGCCAGGCTTCCAGTGTCGGACTGCTACGGGTGCGTTTTCTTGGTCAGCACCGGTTCGCTCCGGTAGAGGTCCGGGAAGAAGCGCTTGAGGTTGTTCACCTTGGGAATATCGTTGAAGACGATATAGGGGTGGTGCGGGTTTTCGGTCAAGAAGTCCTGGTGGTAGAGCTCGGCCGGATAGAAGCTGGCCTTGTCCTCGAGGCGGGTGACTATGGGTTTGGGATACAGGCGCGCTGCATCGAGCTGCGCGACGTAAGCCTGCGCTGTCTTGAGCTGGGCCGGGCTGGTCGTGAAAATTGCAGAGCGATATTGCGTTCCTGTGTCCGGACCCTGTCGGTTGAGCTGGGTGGGGTCGTGGACGACAGAGAAAAATATCTGCAGCAGCTTTCCATAGCTCACCTGGGTCGGATCGAAGGTGATCTCGACCGATTCTGCATGGTCGGTATTGCCGCGGCTGACCAGCTCGTAGGAGGCGGTGGATGCAGCACCTCCGCTATAGCCGGAGACTGCGCGTTGCACGCCCTTGACGTGCTGGAATACGCCTTGTACTCCCCAGAAGCAGCCGCCGGCAAAGATTGCACGTTGCGGGGACGGTCCGGTGGCCGGGAGGTCCAGGACAGGGGCAGGAAGGCGAACCGCTTCTTCGGCCGAGAAGGCCATTGGTTGCCAGAGCAGTCCGCCGCCCAGCAAAACGATGCTGCCGGCCAGTGTCTGGAGCAGGCCGCGCCGATTCAAGGCGGCCCCTGGGATGATGTGTGTGTTCATATGGCTATCCGAAAGTGAAGGCATAGGCGGAAACGCCGCTGTCCAGGAACTCGATGCTGAAGGTGTGCTCGGTAATGACTCCGGATTGGCGCACCAGCTGGTAAAGCCGCTGGCCGGTGACAGTGCCGCTGCCGTCGGCGGCCACGTCCACGCCGTGGGCGGTGCCGGGTGGTTTGCCGTCAATGCGGACCTTGAAGCGCACGGGCTTTCCGTCAGGGCCGGGGCTCAGCACCAGGTGTAGGTCACGCGCCTTGAACCGGTAGACGATGCTGCCTGATGGACCGGTCAGCAAGGCGCTTTCCGCTCCAACCATCCATTGCCCGGCAAGGCCCCAGGTGTTCAGCCTGGGCCGTTCCGGTTCCCGATACGTTGCCGTCCTGTCGGGAACGGCTTTGGGTGTGGAGAGAAAGTTCTCGGCACGCTCATAACCCAGATAGGTTTCGGGGGACGCGACCTCATCCATGTTGGCGGCCAGTTGAACGCCCCCGGCATCTACCTCCGTCAGGCCCATGGTTGACTGGGAGCTGCCCGCCTCTTGGAGAAGCTGTTGTATCACCCGCTCCGACTCGGCGTAGCCGCCTTCGCCAAAGTGGTGGTGGCGGATGCGTCCCGTGGCATCGATGAAGTAGTGAGCAGGCCAATACTGGTTCTTGAATGCGCGCCAGATTGCATACTGGTTGTCAACGGCCACCGGATAGTTGATGCCCAGGTCTTTCATGGCCTTGCTCACGTTGCCTATGTCGCGCTCAAAGGCGAACTCGGGGGCGTGCACACCGACCACGATCAGACCTTGATCACGGTATTTTTCTGCCCATGCCTTCACATAGGGAAGGGTGCGCAGGCAGTTGATGCAGGAGTAGGTCCAGAAATCCACCAGCACCACCTTGCCACGCAGGTCTTGCCCGCTCAGAGGCTTGGAGTTGAGCCATTGGGTTGCCTCGCCCAGCGATGGTGCGATGCCTTCATCGGGCAGTGCAGGGGCTTTATTCGATGGTCCGCTCATGCGCATTGCGGCTCCTGCAGACATCATGGCGGCTCCCTCAGCGGGTGCCTGGGATGCTCCCCGCATCATCGTGCCCGGATTGCCGCGCATGGTCGTGGGGTCTTCTCCATGAGGCTGGTTCAGGCGCTCGACCAGTTTCTGCTCCAGGCCGCCGGTGGATGCCGTTGACAGTCGAGCCAGTACGCCGGTATCGATCCCCAGGGCGATGGCGGCCACGCCCGCGAGCATGGCTGCACCGAGGCCGCGACGTACCCATTCACCGGCACCCAGCGAACGCTTGAGCGCGGCAAATACCCGTCCGCCGAGCAGCAAAGCCGCAGCCATGGAAGTCGCAGCCCCGGCGGCATAGGCCAGAAGTAGCAGGGTCGAGGTGGTGTTGGCGCCCTGCAGGGCGGCACCGGTCAATATCAGTCCCAGGATGGGCCCGGCACATGGAGCCCATAGCAGCCCTGTTGCGATTCCCAGCAACACCGAGGAAGCCATCTTCGGTGTACCGTCTTGCTGCACCGACTCGGACAGGCGCGATCCGGCAGTCACCAATGGGCGGGTCAGCCTCTCCGACAGATGCGGTAGCAGCAGTGTCAGCCCGAAAACGGCCACCAGAGCCAGTGCCAGCCAGCGGCCATACTGATTGGCAGCCACCACCCAGCCGCCGCCGACGGCGGCGAGAGAGGCAACGATCGCAAAGGTCAATGCCATGCCTGCCAGCAATGGCAGGCCGTTGCGCACAAAGGGCTGGTTCGCGCGAGAGAACACAAAAGGCAGCACGGGCAGGATGCAGGGACTGACGATGGTCAGCACACCACCCAGATAGGCAAGGACGATCAGCAGCATGGCCTGTTTCTCCTCAGGCCGGCCTGGGCGTGAAAGCCAAGGCCAGGCCGTTCATGCAATAGCGCAGACCTGTGGGAGGCGGCCCGTCTTCGAAGACATGGCCGAGATGGCCGCCACAGCGCCGGCAGTGCGCTTCGACACGCACCATGCCGTAGCTTCGGTCCTTGCGGGTGGCGACGGCGTTGTCCAGCGGCTTCCAGAAGCTGGGCCAGCCGGTGCCGCTGTCGAACTTGGTGGAGGAGGCAAACAAGGGCAAGGAACAGCCTGCGCAGGAAAATGTTCCAGGACGATGCTCCTTGTTGAGCGGGCTGCTGCCGGGCGGCTCCGTCGCCTCCTGGCGCAGCACCGCATATTGCTGAGGGCTGAGCCGTGCACGCCACTGGGCGTCGGTATAGCTGACTTCGAAGGTCTCTGTCGCTGCAGTCGCGTGGCGCTGGAAGATTCCGGTGGCAAGCGCTGCACAGGAGGCTGCTGCGCCCAGCAGCATATGGCGTCGGGTGGTCATGGCATCGGCTTTCTGGGTTCGATGACATTGAGCTTATGGAGTGGCGATCCCGAAGTCCTCACGCAAAGTTAAAAAAAACGTGATAACTCCCCGCGAGCAGTTTGAGCACAATATGAAAGTACGCGGTTCTGCATCGACCGTCCCTCCCGGAGACCTGATTACCCATGACTAACGTCCGTCGCATTCTGCTGGTCGAGGACGATGCCCACATCGCCGATCTGCTTTCGCTCCACCTTCGGGACGAGGGGCTGGAGGTCGTGCATTGCGCCCGCGGCGACGACGGCCTCGCGCATCTGGAGCGCGGAGGCTGGGATGCGCTGGTGCTGGATCTGATGTTGCCTGGCGTGGATGGCTTGGAGATATGCAGGCGTGCGCGTGCCATGACCCGCTACACGCCGATCATCATCATCAGTGCTCGCTCCAGTGAGGTGCATCGCATTCTGGGGCTGGAGATCGGCGCGGACGACTATCTGGCCAAGCCGTTTTCCGTTCTGGAACTCGTGGCACGGGTGAAGGCTCTGCTGCGCCGGGTCGATGCTCTGGCTCAGAGTGCGCGCCTGGAATCCGGCAGCCTGTCGGTCAATGGGCTGGTCATGGACCCGGTGGCGCGGGAGGCCAGTCTGAGCGGGCGTCGTCTCGATCTCACGCCGCGCGAGTTCGATCTTCTGTATTTCTTTGCCCGCCAGTCGGGCAAGGTGTTCTCGCGCATGGACCTGCTCAATGCGGTCTGGGGCTATCAGCACGAGGGCTACGAGCACACCGTCAACACCCATATCAACCGGCTTCGCGCCAAGGTGGAGCTCAATCCAGCACAGCCGACGCGGATCCTCACGGTTTGGGGGCGCGGCTACAAGTTCGCTGAAACTGGAGAGAGCGAATGAACCTGACTCTGACCCAGCGGCTGGCGATCGTGTTTGCCGTGTTGCTACTGGTCTGCAGCGGTACCTCGGCCTGGCTGCAGCTTCGCTCCAACCGCATGCATGAGCTGGAAGTGGTGCAGGCCTTGTCGCGCGATGTCGCCGAGAGTATTGCCCGCGATGCCCAGCTGACCGATGCGAATGGCTTGATGCCTAACGCGGTGCGAAATCTTTTCAACCAGCTGATGATGGTGAACCCGAGTGTGGAGGTCTATCTGCTGGAGCCCGACGGCCGCATCGCCGGCCACGCGGCACCCGAGGGGCGTTTGCGTCGCGACCGGGTCGATCTTGAGCCGGTGCATCGATTTATCGATGGACAGATGCTGCCGATTCTGGGCGATGATCCGCGCAGCCGCGATGGCCGCAAGGTTTTCAGTGCGGCCCCTTTGAGCGTGAGCGGGCGGCAAGTCGGCTTCATCTATGTGGTGTTGCTTGGCGAGGCCCATGATCTTCTTGCTGCCAGAGGCTCGGCAGATGCAGTGTTGAAGACGGCACTGCTGTCGATTGGCATGGTCGGGCTGCTCTGTCTCGCTGCGGGCCTTGTCGCCTTCACCTTGATCACGCGTCCCTTGCGGCGTCTGACCGAGTCGGTTCGGCAGTTTGACATGCATGGCGCTCCCCCCGAGATGCCGGAACGCTCCCCGGATGTGGCCAATCACAGCCGTGACGAGATTGCAGTGCTGGACGCTGCCTATCGGCAGATGGTGCTGCGCATCAGCGAGCAATGGGAAGCTCTCACGCGGCAGGATCAGGAGCGCAGGGAATTGATCGCGAATATTTCCCACGATCTGCGCACACCGCTGTCATCCTTGCATGGGTATCTGGAGACCTTGCTTCTGAAGGATGCAAGCCTGGAGCCTGCAGAGCGTAGGCGCTACCTTGGCATTGCGCTCGACCAGAGTCGAAGAGTAGGGGCCCTGTCCCAAAGCCTGTTCGAGCTGGCCAGACTGGAATACGGCTTTGTGCAACCGGAGCTCGAATCATTCTCTCTGGTTGATCTGGTGCAGGACGTTTTTCAGAAGTTCGAGCTTGCGGCAGAGTCGCGTCATATTGCCCTGCAGGCGGACCTTGCTCCTCAACTTCCGGCAGTTCGTGCGGATCTGGGAATGATAGAGCGCGTCCTGAGCAATCTGCTGGATAACGCCTTGCGCTATACCCCCGAAGGCGGGGCGATCAGGATAGCCATAAGAGCAGTGGGCCAAGAGCTGGAGGTGACGATCAGTGACTCCGGCCCGGGCATCCCGCCAGAGTTGCGCGAAGGCCTGTTCAGGCGTCCATTTACCGTAGGTGGTGCCCGCCGTGACGGTGGCCTGGGCCTGAGAATCGTGCATCAGATGCTGGAGCTGCATGGAGTCTCCATTCATCTTGTCGAGAGTGGCGGACAGGGCACCACGTTCCGGTTTTCATTGCCACGGGCTCCCGCTTAGATGTTCAGTCCCACAGTGAGATGGTGCGGATGAAGTCTAAAGCGACTTGGATCTTTTTCCCACGCCTCGCACATCGCACGGAATGGTGTCTTCCACCTGAGCGCTTTCAAGTGCTTGCCGAAGTTGTAGCTTTGACCAAATGCCTGGACATGCTCCCGTAGCTGCTCCAGGCCCTCGTACTCATACGCCTTGATCGTGGATTCCTTGATGGTCCGGTTCATGCGATCGACCATGCCGTTAGTCCAAGGGTGGTACGGCTTGGTATGTCGTTTCTCGATTCCATTGAACTTGCAGATGCGTTCAAAGATGTGATCGATGCATGTGTCGGTGACGCCACCTTTGAAGCGTTCTTGCCCTGTGAAGGCCATGCCGTTGTCCGTCAGAACGGTATGTATGCGGTACGGGAAGGCCACAAGCACCTGCCGAAGGAACTGCGCTGCGTTGGCTTTCGTGGCCCTGTCAAAGAACGCAACATGCGTAAACTTTGTGACGCGGTCTATGGCAACAAACATGTGCTGTCTGCCGCTGGAGATCTTCATTTCGGCGTTGTCGATGTACACGAAGCCCAGCGTCGTTTCTTCAAACTTTCCGCGCCTTCGCGGCACCTGCATTGCTGGCTGTCGACTGATTCCGTGACGCTGCAGGCATCGATGCAAGGCGCTGCGGCTGAGCTTGGGTGCCGTCTCCAGGAGCTGCCCCATGAGATCGTCCAGCGACAGATGCCCTTGCTTGCGTAATGCAATTGCCAGATGTTCTTGCTCTTGAGAAAGATGCTGGCTTGCTCTGTCCCGAAGACCCATGGGCTCATCGAGCACCGAGGTGCGCGCACGCACTTGGCCACGGCCAAGCTGCTGAAATCCGCGTCTCCCGACATGCCTTTGGGTGCTCGCCTGTATCTCGACAATTGCGCCGCCTGTCACTTTGTCAGTGGCAAGGGCGCTCCCGAGATCTTCCCCGAGCTGCAAGGCAATGCCATGGTGCTGGGCAAGGATGCCAGCCCGCTGGTATCGGTGATTCTCAAGGGCGCTTCATCGCCCGCTACGGAGCGCCGTCCCATGCATCTGGTGATGCAGGACTATGCCGACCGCCTTACCGACGGTGAGGCGGCCGCACTGGCCACCTTTCTGCGCACGGGCTGGGGCAACCAGGCTTCGGATGTGAGCGAAAGTCTGGTTAGCAAGGTGCGCAAGCATGTGCAAGTCGATGCTGCTCCGCCGCGAGCCCTGTAGACAGCATGAGCGTCCGCCAGGTGCCTTGTGCGCCGGGCCGGCTCCCGAAAACCCGGCCCGATGGAAATCCGGCCGGGTTTTTTCATGCCGCTGTCGTTTGCCGGAGTGACTGAGCAGTCCAAATATCAACAGGCCGCACCACTGTGCTTAAGTGATGCGGCCTGTTGCATATGCGTATTGCGGATCAACCAACCGGATGCTGACGGTAAACGGCGCGGTATGTTGAATGGTTTTGCTGCGTCGGTAAACGTGCTTCCATGGACTCAAGTGTGCATGTTGCAGTGCAGAAAATGTTGCTTCAAATTCTGTAAATACAGTGTTGCTACAGAAAATTTTTCTGTTTTTGAATTTTTAGCGGTAAATTCCAAGATATGGATACTCTGGATAAAAAGATTCTTGCTGCATTGCAGGCTAACGCGCGCGCCAGTCTGCAGGAGATTGGCGCGGCCGTGGGTCTGAGTGCATCACCATGCTGGGCACGCATCAAGAAGATGGAGGAGGCCGGCGTGATCGAGGGCTATACCGTGCGTCTGAACCCGCAGGCGCTGGGACTGGCCGATTCGGTTCTGGTCATGGTCACGCTGGACAGCCACTCGGACAACACGCTGGAGAAGTTCGGCGAGGTGCTGGCCACCATTCCCGAGGTAGTGGAGGCGCATCTGGTTTCGGGCGAGTACGATTATCTGCTGCGTATCGTTGTCAAGGACACGCGCGATTACGAGCGCCTGCTGCGCGAAAAGCTCTACAAGATCAAGGGCATACGTCATAGCCAGTCCAGCTTTGTGCTGCGCACGCTGAAGAAGGCCGACCTGCCCCTGGGAGTGTGAAGCAGCATCGCTCTAAGCGGTGCCAGGTGTGGCTGAAGTCATTCAGGTTTCAACTCTCATCGAGACCTGGATGCAGACCGGATCGCTGGCCGCGTTGGCCCATCTGGGGGGCTGCGCGGCGGATGTGATGGAGGAACGGATGAAGCTGATTCGGTGCCTGGGCACCGCGTCAACTGTCTCAACGCATGGCACGGCGCAGGCCGGCGCTGCTCCAGTCCACGGCAATGCTCAGCAAAAGCATGGCCATGATCACGGTGCTGGCCTGGGCATAGTGGAACAGCGAAAGCTCGAAGTACAGCAGCTGGCCCAGACCGCCGGCACCCACAAAGCCCAGAATCGCCGCCATGCGGATATTCATTTCCCAGCGGTACAGCGTGTATGCCAGCAACTGCGGCGCTGCGCCAGGGAGGGTGCCATAGCAAAATGCCAGCAGGCGATTGCTGCCGCTGAGCTTGAGCGCATTCGCGGGGGCGGCCGGAGCATTCTGCAAGGCCTCGGCAAACAGGCGGCCCAGCACGCCGGTGGTATGCAGGGCCAGGGCCAGCGCACCGGCAAACGGGCCCAGGCCCACGGCCAGCGCGGTGATCGTGGCCCAGACCAGCTCGGGCACGGAGCGCAGCACGTTAAGCACCACATTCCATGGCGCACGCCAGCGCGGCAGGGCCAGCAGCAGGCCCGCGATCGCGGCCAGCAAGGTGCCGACTATGGAGATGGCCAGGGTCTCCCAGATGCCTTGCAGCACCTTGAGCAGCCAGGACTGGCTCAGATCGGGCGGGAAAAAGCCACGCACGAAGTCGCCCATGCTGGCGGCAGCATCTGCCGTGAACAGCGCAGAGAAATCAATATCCAGAAGCCGCAGACTGGCCCATAGCGCCGCGCAGGCAGCCAGCAGAAATGTGCCGGTTCGCCAGCCGAAGGGCTGGGCGCGCGCAGCAGGCGCGGCGTCGAGCGCGCGACGCAGCCACCAGGAAAGCAGATCGGCCGCCGCCACCAGCAGCATGAAGGCCAGCAGAATGCTGGCGGCTTCGCCGCCGTTGAGCATCTTCATGGCCTGATCCATGAGCTGGCCCAGGCCCCCCGCCCCGACAAAGCCCATGACCACCGAGGCACGGACCGCGCATTCCCAGCGGTAGACGGTGTAGGAGGTCAGCTCCTTGGCAGCCTGGGGCAGCAGGCCATAGAGCAGGGCCTGGATACGGCCGGTGCCGCTGGCACGCAGGGCGCGGGCCGGGGCGGGGTCGGTGGATTCGAGAATTTCCGCATAGACCTTGGCCAGCATGCCGCCATAGGTCAGGCCCAGGGCCAGCACACCGGCTGCCGGGCCCAGGCCGAAGACACGCACGAACACCAGAGCCCAGACCAGCTCGGGAATGCCGCGCAGGATGGTGAGCACGCTGCGGGCGATGGGGTTGAGCGTGACTCTCTCGCGTGCCGCGCCCGTGGACAGATAGGCCATGGGTACGGCAATCACAAAGGCCAGCGCCATGCCGGCCGTGGCGATGGCCAGGGTCTCCAGCGTGGCCTGAGCCAGATAGGCCAGAAACTCCCTACTGGTCTCGGGCGGCAGAAACTGCGCGAGAAAGCCGCCGATGACTTTGAGATTGTCGGCATCGAAAAGCGGCTTGAGCGAAAAGCCCGAGGTCTGCAGCATGGGCCAGAGCACGACCAGGGTCAGGATCAGGCCGCTCAGGCGGCCGCGAGCAGAGGGGTCGCGGCGTGATGGCCGGGCTTGCTCGAGCATGTCTACCGGCATGCGTTCACCTGGATGGGAGTGGGCGTGATGCTGGCGGGATCGCGCTGAGCCAGGCGGTTGTGCAGCATGGGCAAGTCGGCCGCTCTGCCATCGGTATGGGCATAGAGCGCTTGCAACTGCGCATCGCTGACCTGCGCGGCCGGCAGGTCAAAGGCCAGGCGGCCATCGCGCACGCCGACGATGCGGGCAAAGTTGGCCAGCGCCAGATCGACGGCATGCAGGCTGGCCACCAGCGTGGCCTTGCGCGCGGCGGCTTCCCGCACCAGCAACTGCACCGTGGCCTGCGAGAGTGCAGGGTCCAGGGTCGAG
Source organism: Comamonas sp. Z1 (assembly GCF_008121555.1). Classification (NCBI taxonomy): domain Bacteria; kingdom Pseudomonadati; phylum Pseudomonadota; class Betaproteobacteria; order Burkholderiales; family Comamonadaceae; genus Comamonas; species Comamonas sp. Z1. The sequence goes on along the minus strand of NZ_VOQT01000003.1, from coordinate 70,743 downwards.
ACCGGCTCGTCGGCCAGAATCAGTTCGGCCTGCTGGTAGAGCACGCGGGCAATGCCCACGCGCTGCAGCTGGCCGCCGGAGAGCTGGTCGCAGCGTGCAAACAGCTTGTCCTCGAGCTGCACGCGGGCCAGGGCCTCGCGCGCGCCCGCAATGTCCTGCGGATAGGCCAGCGATGCCAGCGCCTTCCACAGCGGCCACTGGCCGAGCTTGCCGGCCAGCACGGCCGTGACTACGCGCTGACGCAGCGGAATGGGGGCGGCCTGGTGCACGGTGCCGATGCGGCTGCGCAAAGCCTTGAGTTCGCGGGCGGCGGATTGCGCAGACGCGGTCCGGCCCAGCACCTGCATGCGACCTGCCGTGGGCAGGTAGGCTGTGCCTATGGTGCTGAGCAGCGAAGTCTTGCCGGCGCCCGAGGGGCCGATGAGCGCAATGCTCTCGCCCTGGATGGCGGACAAGGAGATATGGGACAGGGCGGTAAAGCCGTTGCTGTGGGTCAGGCCCACATCGTCCAGCATGAAGCTCATGAGACGAATACTCTGAAAACAATAGCTGCCAACGCCTGATAAATAAGCGTTGGCAGTCAAAAAAGCTGAATTTCTTACTTCAGCAGACCGGCGGACTTGGCGGCAGCTTCGATGCCGTCGTAGTTCTTGGAGTCGGTGGCGATGAACTTGGAGGCGCGCTGCAGGTCCATGATGGCCTTGTGCTCTGGCTTGCTGGGGTCCAGTGCCAGGAAGGCAGTAGTCAGTTTCTTGACGATGGCTGGGTCCAGGTCGCCGCGCACCGTCCAGTTGTAGTCAAAGTAGGTGGGCGTCGTGGCGAACACGCGCACCTTGCTCGTGTCCACCTTCTTGGATTCGACCAGCTTGTCCCACACCGAAGTGTTGAGCACGCCGGCCTCGGCCTTGCCTGCGGCCACAAAGGCCACGGTGGCGTCATGCGCGCCCGAGTAGGCCACGGTCTTGAAATCTTTTTCGGGATTCAGGCCGTCCTGCTGCAGGAAGAAACGCGGCATCAGGCTGCCTGAGGTGGACGAAGGTGCACCGAAGGCAAAGGTCTTGCCCTTGAGGTCGGCCAGCGTCTTGATGGCGGGGTCGGCCGTGATGAACTTGCTGGTGAAGACCGCATCTTCGGCCCGTTGCACAATGGGGATGGCCGTGCCGTTGGTGCGAATCTTGGCCTGCACATAGGTGAAACCGCCCAGCCAGGCCAGGTCCAGCTTTTTGGTGGCCAGGGACTCGACCACGGCTGCGTAGTCGGATACGGGGGTGAACACCACCTTCATGCCGGTGGCTTGCGAGAGGTATTCGCCCAGGGGCTTGAACTTGCGCTGCAGCTCGGTCGGTGCCTCGTCGGGAATGGCCGAGACGCGCAGCACGGCGGGGGTGTCTGCATGCGCTGCGGACAGCAGGGAAGAGGAGGCGAGAGCTGCCACGGCCAAGCCGCGCAGCGCCTGGCGGCGAGCGAAAGAGTGCGTCATTAAGTGCTCCGTTCAAAAAGCCACCGCCGTCCGGATACACGGCGGTTTAGTAGGTCGCAAGCGTCTGGCTTGCGGCGAATGGGAACCCATAGGCGGTACACCGACCGCTGGCGCTTATTGTTACGTAATTGAGAAACCCTCGGTGCAGTCTTTGCTTGATTTGAATAGCAAAAAGCCCCGTGGGGACGAGGCTTGGCATGAAAGCGATTGCTTGTCTGCAGGTTTCAATATTGCAGATTGAGCTGGTAGATGGCCGTGGTGCCGCTGACCTCGTTGCCCACCATCAGCAAGGGTTTGCCGTTGGGTGACTTGGCGGCAGAAATGAAGTGCAGGCCTTCGGGGCCCAGATCGCCCACATCGCTGAGTGCAGTGCCTGCCAGCGCGGATTTGCTGTCAAAGCTGGCGGTCCAGTTTTCGCGAGTGTTCAGATAGTCGATCTGCTTGGGTGCCTTGGGGTCGGTGATGTCGAACACCAGAATGCCTCCCATGCGTTCCAGGCCCACAAAGACAAAGGTCTTGGTGCCGATCTGGCCCACGGTCAGTCCTTCGGGCTCGGGACCCTTGGCGCTGCTGCGCGCATCGAGCCTGGCCGTTTCGTCATGACCGGTGTTGAAGTAGGTGGCGCAGGCAATGTCACGTCTGGCGCCCAGCTTGCATTCGGGGCTGGCGATGAATTTTTCGATGGCCGCGCCAGAGTCCCAGACCTGCTTGCCCTTGGCATCCCAGATGGAGATGGAGCGGCCGCCATAGGCGTATAGCCTGTCATAGGTCAGGTAGCCCTTGCCATCCTTGACGGGGCTGCCGCTGCTGTCGGTCTGGTAGCCCATGGTCCAGGTGACCTTGAGGCGGCCCAGTTTGTCATCGTCGCGGCAGGTCTTGGGGTCTGTGCCGACCGCGCCGCACCAGGCAAAGTTGCTGGCATTCAGATAGGCGCCGCTGGCCAGCTGAGCCAGATGGGCAGGCAGATCGTCGCCCGCGCGGCGCAGAAAGCCGTCCTTGTGCACCAGGTGCTTGATGCGCCACTCTTCCACAAAGCCCTTGCTCATATCGCCCGCCGTGGCCGGGGTGTTGGCCGTCTTGTCGGCGGCCGTGCCGAAATAGCTCTTGTTGCCTTCACCCCAGGCGCGTGCATCGCCTTCGTTGGCAGTGACCAGATAGGTCGCACCGTCGGCGGCCTTGTAGGCGGCGATGGAGTCGGGCTGGTACATGCCAAACACATTGGCGGCCTGGGTGATGTTGATGACCGGGCTCTTGCCGTCGCTGTCGGCGAAGTCCAGCTCGTTGCCGGCCGCGCCATGATCCTTGTAGCCCAGAGCCACCACATCGGTCACGGTGGCGCTGGCGATGTCCACGATGGCCAGCGCATTGTTTTCCTGCAGCGTCACCCAGGCCGTCTTGCCGTCCGGGGCCACGGCAATGTATTCGGGCTCCAGGTCGTTGGCCACGGCGGCCGTTCCCAGGCCGTCTGCGGTCGGGCCGAAGATGCGCACGCCCTTGGCCAGCAACTGGGCCTTCTGGCTGTTGAAGGCCTTGAAGTCGGCAGTGCGCGCCACGGGCTTGGCGGGCGTGCTCACATCGATCACGCTGATCGAGCCTTCGGGGTCGATCTGGTAGTCATCGCTGGGCTCGCCCTCGTTGGCGACCAGAATGGTCTTGCCGTCGGGGGTGAAGGTCAGCATATCGGGCAGGGCGCCCACGGGCACTTCGGCGATCACGCCGAGCTTGTCGGCGTCATAGATGACGACCATGCCCTTGTCCGTCTTGACCGATGCCTGCACGGCTGCAGCCACCAGGCCGCCATGCACGGCCACGCTGTTGATGGAGGCCCCCGCACCCAGCGAGAGCTTTGTGGCATCCAGGCTGGCCAGCATGCGCGGTGCGGCGGGGTTGCTCATGTCCAGCACGTCGAGCGCACCCTTTTGGGCGTTGACCACAAAGCCGCGCTTGGTGACAGGATCGAAAGCCGTAATTTCGGCGGCGCTCTGCAGAAAAATGCCCGACTGATAGCTGCCGATTTTCTCCAGCGTGAGCGAGGTGGGCGTCTTCTCGGGCTCGGGTGCCGGCGCCGGGACTTCAGGAATCGGAGCAGGCGCTGGTGTGGTGCTGTTCGTGTTGTTGTCACCGCCACCACAGGCGGCCAGGGCAGCGGCTGTGATCAGGGAAATCAGAAGAGGTTGGCGCAAGGTCTGTGCAGATGTCATTGAGAGTTTGGCAGGTGCAGGAAGAAAACTACGATTTGTAACCAGCCTCTGTTTCATCTCTGTGAAACCGTTTCGTGTTCTTTGCGCAACAAGTTTCGGTCAAGCGCTTGGCAGTTGGGCTTGCAAGCAAATACACTCGCCAGCCTTGCTCCACCTGCGCTATTCGCTCTCATTTTCGAGGTGCACCATGTCCCGCCGTATTCGTTTGAGCTAAACGACTTCGTCACACGCTGATCTTTCTCGCGTGTGCGCTGCGGTGTGGAACTCCCGCTCTGTGAAGGGTGGCAATCTTCCTGCTTGGCGTCTCTGGCCTGAATTGCATTCGGGCTCCAAGCTCCTCCCACTCTCTGAACTCTAGGCCGGCCCTTTGCTTGGCTGCTTGGGTTCTGTCTTTTTCCGATGGCAGCGGAGAGCGGCGCTGTCCATGTCCTTGATTTGTCTGCCGCGCCTTTTTTGCGCGTGGCTTATTCCCTTTTAGGAAAGCACAACATGACTTCACCACATCTATTCAATCTGGAGATCCTCAAATATCCGCGCACGCCGCATCTGCGTGGCTCGCGGCTGCAGATCGGCGATCAGGCAGATGCCGTGCCTTACGATGCGCTGGCCGGCCGGCATATCGTGGTCGAGGAAAAGCTGGACGGCGCCAATGCGGCACTGAGCTTTGGTGCCGACGGCAGCTTGCTGCTGCAGTCGCGCGGCCACTATCTGCAAGCCGATCAGATGGGCGGGCGCGAGCGTCAGTTCAACGCCTACAAGCAATGGGCCCGAGCTCATGAGAGCGCGCTGATGGCGCTGCTGGACGATCGCTATGTGATGTATGGCGAATGGCTGTATGCCAAGCATTCTCTGTACTACGACGCCTTGCCGCACTGGTTTTGCGAGTTCGACATCTGGGACCGCTCGGCGCAGCAGTTTCTGGACACGCCGCAGCGCCACGCGCTGCTGGACGGTGTGCCCGTGGTGTCCGTGCCCGTGCTCTACGCGGGCATCGCACCGAGGCGCATGCAGGATTTGCTGGCATTGCTGACACCATCTCTGGGGCGCAGCACAGGCTGGAAGGCGATGTTCGAGGATCAGGTGCAAAGACAGAAGCTGGATCTGCCGTTGGCCTGGCGCCAGACCGACCGATCCGAGCTGGCCGAAGGTCTGTACATCAAGGTCGAGGAAAACGGCCAGACCGTGGAGCGCTACAAGTTCGTGCGCTCCGACTTCGTGCAGGTGATCCTGGAGTCGGGCTCGCACCACAGCGAGCGGCCCATTGTCGCCAACGGTCTGCGCACAGGCGTCGATATTTTTGCCAACAAGATTCAAAAAAGCTGGTGAGGCTTGTCCAACAAGCGTTGATAGCTATCAAAACCGTGGTTTTCATGAGGAGGCTGCGGTGAAAGGAGAATTTATGTGGAGCTGGAAACAGATCGCGGCCCTGGTGCCGCATTCCGCTCACCATGCGGTGGACTGGGCGGCCTGCCTGGAGGCTTTTCCGCAACTGGAGCTGGCCAAGACCACGCCGCAAGATCCGATCTACCATGCCGAAGGCGATGTCTGGACGCATACGCAGATGGTGGTGACCGAGCTGCTGCAGGACGGCGACTATGCAGAGCTCACCAACGAGGAGCGCGAGACAGTCTTTCTGGCCGCGCTGCTGCACGATGTCGCCAAGTGCTCGACCACGCAGATAGCCGACGACGGCCGCATCTCGCAGCCCGGCCATTCGCGCCGGGGTGCACTCGATGCGCGGCTCATGCTCTGGGAGGCTGGCGCGCCCGTGGCCCGGCGCGAGGCGGTCTGCCGCCTGATTGCAGTGCATCAGGTGCCGTTCTTCGCCTTTGCCGATTCGCGCCGAGGCGTCTCGCCCGAGTTCATGGTCAGAGAGCTGTCCTGGCAGGTCGATCTGCATTTGCTGGTGCTGCTGGCCCGTGCCGATATTCGCGGACGCTTCTGCCCCGATGTGGGCAATGTGCTGGTGAATATCGAGCTGTTCAGGGAGCTTGCGCTGGAAGAGGGCTGTTTGCGCAAGCCGCGCAGCTTTGCTTCGGCCGAGACGGCAGTGCGCTATTTCCGCGGTGCCGAGTTGCACCCGGACTACGCCTTGCACGAAGAGCCGGGCTCGCGCGTCATCGTCATGTGCGGTCTGCCTGCATCGGGCAAGAACCACTGGGTGGCCCGGCATCATGCGGGCCTGCCCGTGGTGTCGTTTGACGATGCGCGCACCGAACTGGGCCTGCGCCACGGCGAGAACGAGGGCGCTGCGGCCCATCATGCGGTGGACAAGGCCAAAGGCCTGCTGCGCGCCAAGGCCGCTTTTGTCTGGAATGCCACGCATCTGTCCAGGCAGATGCGCGGCAAGACGCTGGAGCTGTGCCTGGCCTATGGCGCGCAGGTGGAACTGGTGCATCTGGAGGCAAGCAGGTCCACTTTGCTGGCGCGTAACAGCAAGCGCAACACCACGCTCGGCAATGCCGCATTGCTGGGCATGTTGCACCGATGGGAGGTACCCTTGCCGACCGAGGCGCATGGGCTGCAACTGCTGGTCAACGAGTAGTCCGCGCAAAAACGAAAAGGAAAAAGGGCCTGGAAGTTTCCAGGCCCTTTTTTTGGGGATCGCAATGCCGTGCTCAAGGCTGTTGCATGGCTTGCGGGTAGCCCTGGGGGTTGAAGCGTGTCACCAGCAGGCAGACCAGCGCGGCGACGCCGGCCTGATAAAGCCAGCCCGTCATCCAGCTGTCGCTGATCTGGTGCAGCTGTGCCATGACCAGAGGGGCCAGTGCGGCGAGGATGAAGCCGCCGCCCTGCATCAGCGAGTTGAGGGCACCGGCCTGTGTTGGCGATGGCAGATGGTCCAGCGCCACCAGCATGAAGAGCGAAAAGCAGCCGCCCAGACCCAGACCCAGCACGATGGCATTGAGTGTGGGCATGGCATCGGGCCAGAGCCCGAGGCCGGCAAAGCCGATGATCTGCAGCAGCAAGGCCAGCATGAGCCAGCAGCGACGGTCCAGGCTGCGGCGCGCGAGAGCGGGCATGGCCAACGCCGATGCGGCCTGCGCAATCGACAAGATGGCCAGCAGCGAGCCGCTTTGCGTGGCCGTCCAGCCATGGGTTTGATAGAACGGAGCGAGCCAGGCAACGGTGGAGCCATAACCGCCGTTCATCAGGCCGAAGCTGATCAGCAGCAGCCAGGTGCGGCCACGGCGCAGCAGCCAGCCGGTGTCGCTGTCGGCTTGTACCAGCGGCACGGAGGGTGCAGGGGCAACGGGCTCGTGCATCAGCGTCAGCGCATGCCAGGCCAGCGGCAATGCCAGCAGCACTGGGATGGCCCAGATGGCCAGCGAAGCCTGCCAGCTCAGACCCAGCTGCATGGCCATGGGCGAGAGCTGGGCGCTGAGTGCACCGCCGCCCATGAGCGCGGCTGAATACAGGCCCATCATGGGCGCCACGTTGTGGGGAGACTGGCGCTTGATCAGCCCCGGCAGAATGCTTTGTGCCAGCGCCACGCCCGCGCCGCAGAGGCCGGCCGTGACGATCAGCAGACTGCCGGTCGCAGCTCCTGCAGGCGTCAGGCGCAGGGCGCAGCCCAGCGCAATCAGCAGCAACGAGGCGCAAATGGCGGCGCGCGCGCCCCAGCGTCGCAATGCCGTGGGAGCAAGCCAGCCACCAATGCCCATCAGCGCCATGGGCAGCAGCGTGAGCCAGGAAAAGCTGCGCAAATCCATGCCCGTGGCCTGCTGTATGGTCGGTGCCAAGGGGCCCGGAGCCGTCAGAAAGGGGCGCAGATTGATGGTGACCAGTATCACCACGGCCAGCCACAGCAATGGTGGCACGTGGTGTGTTCGGGAAGATGTCGATGTCATGAAGCTCGGGGGCTGGCTGCGCTGCGGCGCGCCGGTGTGCGCGCCGCTCGTCCTGGGCAGCACGGTTTGTTGTTATGGTTTTGGCGGCAACGAGGATCAGGCGACGGGCCAGGCCTCATCCCCATAGAGCTGGGACGCGCGGATGCCGGTGTCGATGCGGGTGATGGGCAGCGGCTGCGGCGTCAGCGACAGGCGCAGGCGCTGGTATGTCCCCTCGCTGGACAAGCCGTAAGGCGCGGCGTCTTGGTTGTCGAAGGCGAAGAACACCTGTTCGGCGCCATTCATGACCAGGGCGGCCAGGCACATGGGGCAGGGGTGGCCGCTGGCATAGATGGACAGGCCTGCCAGGCTGGGGTTGGCGCGTTTTTGCGTGCCCGCGCGTATGGCCTGCATTTCGGCATGGGTGCTGGGGTCGTGGCTGGCAATGATTTCGTTGACGCCGGTGGCAACGACTTCATTTCCCTGGGCGAGCACGGCGCCGAACGGGCGGCCGCCCTTGAGGCGGTTGGCATGGGCCAGGTCCACGGCCAGGCGCATCAGTTGTTGTGGGGTGGCGGAAGTTGGACTCATGACTAAGAAAGATATGGCGGCGAGCGTCGGATGCTTGATGCATCAGCGTCGAGGTACTGTGTTTGAAAGGGGCGGGGCGGCGCCCGGCGCCGTGCAGCGTACACCTGCACGGCCATGCCGCTACCCGTCTGGAGAGCAAAGCTTATTTGCTCTGAGGACGTTGGCGGCCTATTAGTTCCGCCCAGGCCGAGCAGGCGAGCTCGACCTGCTGACGCGCCGCCGGGCTGGCAGCCAGCATGCGCGCAAAGCCGTGGACCATGGCCGGCGCGCGCAAAAGCTGCAGCGGTGCGCCCAGGGCCTGGGCTGCATGGGCAAAGGCTTCGGCCTCGTCGCGCAGAATATCGTGGCTGGCCGTCATCAGCAGCGTGGGCGGCAAAGCAGCGATGGCTGCGCTGCAGCAGCCCGGCGTCAGCCATTGCGAGGCCTGGCCCTCGGGCCTGCCCAGTTCCTGCCAGTAGCGCTGCATGGCGGCGGGCGTGAGCCCGAAGCCTGTGGCAAAGCGGCGCATGCTGTCATTGTCCTGATCGGGCTCAAGCGGCGGGTAGAGCAGCAGCAGGCCCGCGATGCGGGAGGCATCGCTGGGTTGCTGAATCTGGCGTACGGCCGCTGCCAGCGCCAGATGGGCGCCAGCGCTATCGCCTCCGAGCAGGACCTGCTCAGCCACAAAAGGCAGCAGTCCGCGCATATCGCTCAGCCACTGCAGCACGGCCATCACATCGTCCAGCGGCGCGGGAAAGCGGCTCTCGGGGGTGCGGCGGTAATGCACGGACAGCACGGTATGGCCGCTAAATTGGGCCAGATGCTCGCACAGGTCGTCATGGGTGTTGAGATCGCCCACCATCCAGCCGCCGCCATGCAGCCAGACCAGCGTCCGGCCGCTGCCCGCACCTTGCTTGCGATAGCTGCGCACGCAGATCTCGCGGCCCTCGGCCGCCACGAAATGCTCGGCCCTGGAAATGCCGGGCAGGGCGGAGCGAATCAGCCCTGCCTGCAGCTCGCTGAGCAGACGCCGGCGTTGCACATAGTTGAGCTGCGGGGTCGGCGTCTCCGCATCGAGCCGGGCAAAGCGCTGCAGCGTGCGTGCCAGAGCCGGGTCCACGGGCTGCAGAGGCAGGCTGCGGCCCTGATGTGTGCCCTCGCTCATGGCTGCTGGTCCGCCGCCAGCGCAGGAGCGCGATAGACCATGACCTTGAGGCTGCGCTCTTCGTTCACATCGGCAAATACGGCCGGGTTGGCCAGGCGCTCGACAAACTGCAGCTCGGGAGCGATTTCCGTCATGTGCTCGCGCAGAAAGTCGGTGCCGAGTTCGGGGGCGTTCAGGCACAGCAGCACCTGGCCGCCCGGCACCAGCAGATCGGGCAGGCGGCGCATCAGGCGCGCATAGTCCTTGGTGGCGATGAAGCTGCCTTTTTGGTAGCTGGGTGGGTCCACGACGATCAGGTCGTACGGTCCGCTGCGGTTGATCTTGCCCCAGCTGCTGAAAATATCGTGGGCGGCGAAGCTGGCGCCGGCCTTGACGCCGTTGAGTTGATGGTTGTGCTGACCCGTGGCCAGAGCGCCCTTGCTCATGTCCATATTGAGAACCTGGCCCGCGCCGGCCAGCTTGGCCACGACCGAGAACGCGCAGGTATAGGCAAACAGATTGAGCACCTTCATGCGCTCGGGCCGCTCATGGGCCAGTACCTGCCGGCGCACCCAGTCGCGGCCGGCGGCCATGTCGAGGAACAGGCCGTGGTTCTGCCCGCGTGCGATATGGATCAGATAGCGGGCGCCGTTTTCTGTGACCACATGAGGCTCGGGCAGCTCGCCGGCCATGACGCGGGTTTCGACCTTGCCGCCGCTCTCACGGCTCTGGAAGGCCCAGGTCAGAGGCTGGCCTGCCGGGGCGATCTGCTGCCAGCGCTGCTCCAGCGCCTGACCGATCTGGCTCAGCTGTGTTTCCTCCATGGGGGCAAAGCTGGTCAGCACGATGACAGGCGCAAAAGCATCCAGCGAGATCTGCTCGCAGCCTGGATACCGCCCACCGCGGCCATGAAAGATGCGCTGGGCATCGGTGGGAAAGGGCATCTGGGCAATGGCGGCTAGCAGGGCTTGCATGGAGAGAGAACAGTCACACGGTCAAACAAGCCGCCAGTGTAGGCATTGCAGCGAGCTCCGGTGGCCAGGGCGGCACATGCCCCTTGCAATGGTTGGCGGCCCGGGCCGGCGCTGACGGCCTCGGGACTCGCGCCGCCCGCGTCCGTTCACTCAGTGGTAGATGCGCCGCACATCGAAAAAACAGCTTTCGGTGCCGCCAATGCCTTGCAGGCCGGCCTCGGCCGCGGCGCGAGCCGCTTTCATCCAGCGCTGGAAGGTGAGCTTGGCGTCGTCGGTGATCTCTTCGGGCGGGGTGTCTTCCAGGCCTTGCACCAGAGACAGTGCTTCGCCGACCTGTTCCTCTCCGCCGAGCTGGCGGGCCAGTACACGCGCATAGCGTGCCTCGGCCTGCTGGCGTTTGTCCTCGGGCAGCTCGGGGTAGTCGCAAAGAGAGACGGTGAAATGGGCTTCTTGCATGTCCGTATATCCACAGTGTTTTGACTGTTTAAATATACAGTAATTAGCTGTTTTTGTATCCAGTTATTGGAGAATTTTTAAACAGCCACCTCTGGCTGCGTTTTGTAGACTGTGGCCATGAATCACGCTGCTTCATTGCCTTTCCCCGGACATGCCCTGTTTGTCACGCGCATCGGTGCATGCGGGCTGGCCTGGAATGCCAGTGCCATCTGCGCCGTGCAACTGCCAGAGGCCAGCTGGGGCGAGACCCGGGAGCGCATGCTGCTGGGCCTGAGCAAACGCCATGCGCTGCAGCCGCAGCGCGGGCCTGCGGCCTATGGAGCCGTGACCTCCATCTCCGCGGTTCCGGGCTTTGCGCTGCAGGCCATGGCCGGGGTGCAGTGTCTGCTGGCAGGCCTGAGTTCTCAGGGCGAACAGGCCTGGGCGCAGCCCGGTGCAGAGGCCGTGGCTGCCGGCGTGCTGGGAGATATGCGGCAGGACAGGGGGCAAGGCGCGGTTGGTGTTCTGCCTGACCTGCAGGAGATTGCACTCGACGAGTTCGCCGTGACTGCATTTCACAGCCGGGTCTATGCCTTCACGCGCGCCCTGGCGCCAGGCCGGACCAGCACTTATGGTGAAGTTGCAGCAGCGCTGGGTGAGGCCGGTGCTGCGCGCGCCGTGGGCCAGGCCCTGGGTGCGAATCCGTTTGCGCCGATTGTTCCCTGTCATCGCGTGCTGGCCGCAGGGCGGGCACCGGGAGGCTTCTCGGGCGGTCAGGGCGCTTTGACCAAGCTGCGCATGCTGGAGATCGAAGGCGGGGCCTGGGGCGGCACGCAGTCGCTGTTTGCCGATTGATGCCGATTGAAGGCGCCGGATGCGCTTTGCCTTGCTGCAGCTGGCAGACCCTGCAAGCCGCGCCAGCGCGGGCTCTGCCACCTGCGGGACAGCGCCGACACGCAGGTGACAACACAGCGTCTGAGGCGCCCGCACAATTCATGCAGCTTTTGACGGGCAGGCCTTGCAAGGCACTGCGCACCCGGTTTGAACCTTGAAAACAAACAGGAGACATGAGAATGACACGTACGGTGCAGCAACTTTTCGACCTCTCGGGCAAGACGGCCCTGGTGACCGGCGGCTCGCGTGGCCTGGGTCTGCAGATGGCGCATGCGCTGGGCGAGGCCGGCGCGAAGATTTTGCTGAGCTCGCGCAAGGCCAAGGATCTGGAAGAGGCCGCTGCCGAGCTCAAGGCCGCTGGCATAGAGGCCGACTGGATTGCTGCCGACTGCTCGGACGAGGCCGATATCACGCGCCTGGCCAAGGAGGCCGTGCAGCGTCTCGGCCATGTGGACATCCTGATCAACAATGCCGGAGCCAGCTGGGGTGCGCCGGCCGAAGACCACCCGACGGCGGCCTGGGACAAGGTGATGAACCTGAATGTGCGCGGCTATTTTCTGCTGAGCCAGCAGATCGCCCGCCTGTCCATGCTGGAGCGCAAGAGCGGCCGCATCATCAATCTGGCCTCGATCGCCGGCCTGGGCGGCAATCCCACGGGCATGAAGACCATTGCCTACAACACCTCCAAGGGCGCAGTCATCAATTTCACGCGCGCGCTGGCCGGCGAGTGGGGCGAGCACGGCATCACCGTCAACGCCATCTGCCCGGGCTTTTTCAAGACCAAGATGGCAGCCGTGCTGATCGAGACATTGGGCGAGGACGAAATGCGCTCCCATGCGCCGCTGCGCCGCCTGGGCGACGATGAGGATCTCAAGGGCCTGACGCTGCTCTATGCCAGCGATGCCGGCAAGCACATCACGGGCCAGTGGATGGCCGTGGATGGCGGCGTGAGCGCTCTGGTCGGTGGTTGATAGTGGCGGATGAAGAGTGAGTCATGTTTTTTGTGCGGTGCAGCATTCTGAGGCTGTCCGCCGCGCTTACATTCACGGTTCAGCAGCTGCAGTCTGCGGCGCATCACTCTTCTGAAAGGTTTCGCGGTGTTGTCATTTGGTCCTGAAATTCCCTTTGTGCATGAGCTGGGCTTCACCCTCCACAAGATGGAGAACGGTGAGTCCGAGCTGCACTTCACACCGCGTCCCGAACATCTGAATTCCTTTGGCATCACCCATGGCGGAGCCTCGATGACGTTGATGGATGTGACCATGGCCGTGGCTGCGCGCAGCGTGGACTTCGAGCAAGGTGTGGTCACCATCGAGATGAAAACTTCGTTCATGCAGGCGGCCAATGGCCCGCTGGTGGGCAAGGGCGTGCTGCTGCATCGCACCGGCACCATGGCTTTTACCGAAGGCCGCATCTACGATGCACAGGGCCGACTCTGCGTGCATGCCACGGGCACCTTCAAGTACATGAAGCGCAGGCCTGCGGCCGAAGGCGGATTGCAAGCCCTGCCCACGGATTGAGTACGGATCGGTTGCTCTGTTTTTATGAGCAGCCACCGCTTTTCCTATTGTTGTTTTGTGTGTTATCGGCTTCAAGTGTGAGGCATGTCAAGCGCTTGCAGCTATGAAATCTGAAGTTCAAACAGGAGACGAAACATGACGGTCAATCAGCAAATCCTTCTGGACAATCGCCCCCAGGGCGAGGCGGTGGAGAGCAATTTCAAGCTGGTGCAGTCGCCTCTGCCCGCCGTGGGCGAGGGCCAGGTGCTGGTGCGCCACCACTATCTGAGCCTGGACCCCTATATGCGCGGCCGCATGAACGACTCCAAGAGCTATGCCCAGCCCCAGCCGCTGGGCGAGGTCATGCAGGGCGGCACGGTAGGCGAGATCGTCGAGAGCCGCCACCCCAAGTTCAAGGCCGGCGACAAGGTGGTCGGCATGGGCGGCTGGCAGGAATACTCGCTGCTCGACCCCAGCGTGCCCGGCGCGCTGCGCAAGGTCGATACCACCCATGTGCCGCTGTCCTACTATCTGGGCGCCGTGGGCATGCCGGGCGTGACGGCCTGGTATGGCCTGGTCAAGATCATCAACCCCAAGGCCGGTGAAACCATGGTCGTCAGCGCTGCCACCGGTGCCGTGGGCAGCGCCTTTGTGGCGCTGGCCAAGGCACGTGGCTGCCGCGTGGTGGGCATTGCGGGCGGTGCCGAGAAATGCCGCTACGCCGTGCATGAACTGGGCTTTGATGCATGCATCGATTACCGCGAGCACCCCGATGTCAAGACCATGGCCAAGGCCTTGAAGGATGCCTGCCCCAACGGCATCGACGGCTATTTCGAGAACGTGGGCGGCTATATTTTCGACGCCGTGCTGCTGCGCACCAATGCCTTTGCGCGTGTGGCCTTGTGCGGAATGATTGCCGGCTATGACGGCCAGCCCCTGCCGCTGGCCAACCCGGCGCTGCTGCTGGTCAACCGCATCAAGCTCGAAGGCTTTATCGTCAGCGAGCACATGGAAGTCTGGGGCGAGGCCCTGACCGAGCTGGGCGGTCTGGTGGCAGCTGGCAAGCTCAAGCCGCGCGAAACGATCTCCCAAGGTCTGGCCTCGGCGCCCGGCGCGTTCCTGGGCCTGCTCAAGGGCAAGAACTTCGGCAAGCAGCTGGTGAAGCTGCTCTAACCCCCTGAGGCGCTTTGCGCCTTCCCCTAGCCGGGCGCCCCCTTTCTCTACGCGCTGCGCGCTATGGAAGGGGGGCGACAGCCTCGCTGCGGGGCGGCGCGGCCGGCATAGGCCCTTGCTTGCTGTCCCTTGGTTGTGCCGCACCGGTTTCGAGTGTGGAAGCGCATTTGAGCTGCGTCCAAATAAATACGGAGACAAGAATGATCACGAATTTCGCGGGAAAGACGGCGGTTCTGACTGGTGCGGGCTCGGGCTTCGGGCTGGAGTGCGCGCGCATCGGAGCCGCCAGAGGCATGAATCTGGTGCTGGTCGATGTGCAGCAGGAGGCGCTGGACAAGGCCGAGACCGAGCTCAAGGCTGCTGGTGCCAAGGTGCTGGCGCGCAGGGTCGATGTCTCGGATGCGGCGCAGATGGAGCGACTGGCAGCCGAAGTCAAGGAAACCTTTGGTGCGCCGCACTTTGTCTTCAACAACGCGGGCGTCGGCGCGGGCGGCCTGGTCTGGGAAAACACTGTTGCCGACTGGCAATGGGTGCTGGGCGTCAATGTCTGGGGCGTAATCCATGGCGTACGCCTGTTCACGCCCATGATGCTGGAGGCCGCCAAGGCCGATCCCGCCTTCGAAGGCCATATCGTCAACACCGCCAGCATGGCAGGTCTGCTGGCGCCGCCGAACATGGGCATCTACAACGTCAGCAAGCACGCTGTGGTGTCACTGACCGAGACGCTGTACCAGGACCTGGCCCTGGTCTCGGACCAGGTCAGTGCCAGTCTGCTCTGCCCCTTCTTCGTGCCCACGGGCATAGGTCATAGCGAGCGCAACCGTCCCCAGGGCCTGGAGGCGCAGCCTTTGACGGCCAGCCAGAAGATAGGCCAGGCCATGACCGACAAGGCCGTGGGCTCGGGCAAGGTCACGGCGACCGAGGTGGCGCAGAAGGTGTTCGATGCCATGGCCTCGGGCCAGTTCTATATCTACAGCCACCCGCAGGCCCTGGGTTCGGTGCAGGTGCGCCTGGAAGATGTGGTTCAGGGCCGCAACCCGACGGATCCGTTTGCGCACAAGCCCGAACTGGGCGAGAGCCTCAAGGCAGCGCTGCGCGCTGGCTGAGCCGGCGGGAGTTGAAAAAGCCTTGCCAAAGCGGCAAGGCTTTTTTCATGGTGCGGCCGGAGCCTGGGTGCCGAGTTCGGCCTCGGTGGCAGGGCGCACCAGGCGCAGCAGCAAGGCATTGCCCTTGCCCATATCGGGCACGGCCTGCAGTGTCTCGGTGTTGACCGCCCAGGCCTGCTGGGCCGAGAGGCCGGAGAGGCTGCTGGATTTGTCCACCTGGGCGTAGTTGTAGGTGTTCAGGCGCTGGGCATTCACGGCGGCCGTACCCGTCCAGTGCCAGTCGCGTGGCGCATTGGGAAAGAGTTCCGGGTTCAGGCCCTGGGGCTTGCTGCTGCGGTCCAGCAGGCGTTTGAGTTCATTGACGCGCGGCAGGCGCCAGCGCAGGTTTTCGGCCTTGCTGCGTTCTGCGGCATGGCTCATGGCCTGCTTGTAGCTGAAGACCTCGGCCTGGCCGCTGCAGGCCTTGCCATTCCAGCTCATGCCCTCGGCGCAGCGCGGCCAGGCCAGCCTGGCGCGCGTGTCTATCACCATGCTGGCATCGGGCGAGAGCTGAAAGGCAGGGGCAGCAGGCGCGGGCTGTGCACCAGTTGGTCCAGCCGCCAAGCATAGTGCAGCGAGCGCGGTGGGCAGCGAAAAGGGCAGACGTGGGAAGGAGCTTGCAGCAGTCACGGCGAGAGCAGGGAAGGGTGGTTGAGCCCATTGTGCTGGTTGTCCATGCAGTCATCGCCTGGATGACCGGGTCTAAAGCCTCGTAATTGAAGGCTTAGGCACAGGCGCTGCCCGGCGGACTGGCGTGAGCCTGCAAGGTCATACAGGAAACCGGCAATTGCTCAGCACATAAATCAAGTTACCACGACAATCACACCCCTATGCAAGCTTCTGTCTCCCTGCGTCTGGTTCTGATCCTGGGCCTGTTGTCGGCCATCGGGCCTTTCGCCATCGATATGTATCTGCCGGCCTTGCCCCAGATCGGCGCCAGCCTGGATGCCCAGGTCGGGGCCGTGCAAGCCAGCCTGACCGCGTTCTTTCTCTCCATTGGTGTGGGCCAGCTGCTCTATGGGCCGGTCTCCGACATGCTGGGCCGCAAGCCGCCGCTGTACTTTGGTCTGACGGTTTTTGCCGTCGCCAGCGTGGGATGCGCGCTGGCTCCGAATATCGAGACCCTGGTGGCGTTTCGCTTTGTGCAGGGTCTGGGCGCTGCGGCCTGCATGGCCGTGCCGCGTGCCGTGGTGCGCGATCTGCATACCGGCCACGCGGCCGCGCGCATGATGTCGCTGCTGATGCTGGTGTTCAGCGTCTCGCCGATTCTGGCGCCCCTGGCCGGCAGCGGCGTGATTTCCCTGGCCGGCTGGCGTGCCGTGTTCTGGGTGGTGGCGGCAGCAGCCGTGCTGGGCCTGATCGCCACGTGGCGTGGCGTGGAAGAGACCCGCACGGCCGAGGCGCGGCTGGACAGCAGCCTTGGCGGTGCGCTCAAGGCCTATCTGGTCCTGCTGCGTGACTGGCATTACCTGGGCCTGGTGTTCATCGGCGGCTGCGCCATGGCGGGCTTTTTCGTCTATCTGGCGGGCTCGCCCTTTGTGCTCATCAACTACTACGGCCTCTCGTCCACCCAGTACAGCATGGCGTTTGCGCTGAACTCCATCGCCTTTATCGGCGCGGCGCAGCTGACGGGGCGGCTGGGCCAGCGCTTTGGCCTGGTCAATGTGGTCAAGGCTGCGGCTTCTGCTTCGGGCCTGACCATGGCAGCATTGCTGCTCTATTACCTGCTGGGCGGCGAGAAGCTGGCGGTGCTGATCGTGCTGTACTTCATTGCCAGCGCCTTCATGGGCCTGGTGATTCCCACGACCTCGGTGCTGGCCCTGGAAGAGCATGGCGAGATTGCGGGCACGGCCTCCGCCTTGCTGGGAACGCTGCAGATGCTGAGCGGCGCTGCGGCCATGCAGATCGTGGGGCACTTTTCCAATGGCAAGCCCCTGCCCATGGTGGTGGGCATGGCGACCGGCGCCCTGGTGGGCGTGGCGCTGACCTGGATCACGCTGGGCCGTGTGCACCGAGTCGCCCATGACTGAGAGCACTGCTCAAGCTTCCCCTGCCTACGACGGCCTGCCTGAAGGTGCGCGTGGCCGCGCCATGCTGGTCATCATTCTGGGACTGACGCTGTCGGTGCTGGACAGCAGCATTGTCAATCTGGCCTTGCCCGCCATTGCGCGCGAGCTGCAGGCCAGCTCGGCCCTGACGCTCTGGGTGGTCAACGCCTATCAGCTGGCCGGCCTGGTGCTGCTGCTGCCGCTGGCAGCCCTGGGCGAGCGCCTGGGTTATCGGCGCATCTATCTGCTGGGCATGACGGTGTTTGTCATTGCCTCGGTGGCGGCCACGCTGGCCAGCTCGCTGAGCACGCTGATTGCAGCGCGCGTGTTTCAAGGCATGGGTGCAGCGGGCATCATGAGCGTCAATGCGGCGCTGGTGCGCTTGACCTATCCGCGTGCCATGCTGGGGCGCGGCATGGCCATCAACTCGCTGGTGGTGGCGACCTCGTCCATGGCCGGGCCTTCGGTGGCCGCTGCCATCCTGTCGGTTGCCAGCTGGCCCTGGCTGTTTGCCATCAACGTGCCGCTGGGCTTGATGACCTTGTGGATGGGGCGCAAGGCGCTGCCGGCCAACCCCGTGGTGCGCAAGAATGGCGAGCCGATAGCGGCGCTTGACGTATTGCTCAATATTCTGATGTTCACCCTGCTTTTCCTGGGCGGTGAGCAACTGGGCGTGCGCATGGGGCAGGATCAGGGGGCTGCGGGCAGCCCGCTGATGCCTTCGGGCTGGTGGCTGCTGGGCGCCGGGCTGGTGGTCGGCTATGTCTATCTGCGCCGTCAGTGGCACAAGACAGCTCCGCTGTTCCCCGTCGATCTGATGCGCATTCCCGTGTTCCGGCTGTCGATGTGCGGCTCGGTCTCGGCCTTCTGCGCGCAGATGCTGTCCTATCTGGCCTTGCCGTTCCTGCTGCTGGAGGCGCGCGGTCTGTCACCCATGGAGGCAGGCATGCTGATCACGGCCTGGCCGCTGGCCACCGTGCTGACGGCGCCGGTGGCCGGACGCCTGATCGGCAAGTATCCCGACGGGTTGCTGGGCGGCATCGGCATGGCCATGTTTGCCTGTGGACTGTGGCTGCTGGCGGCCATGCCGGTCGATGTGGCGCACTGGGACATGGTCTGGCGCATGCTGCTGGCGGGCAGCGGCTTCGCGCTCTACCAGTCGCCCAACAATCACACTATCGTCACTTCGGCCCCCATGTCGCGCAGCGGTGCCGCGGGCGGCATGCTCAGTTCTGCCCGCATGACAGGTCAGACACTGGGTGCCGTGGTGCTGGCCACCATCTTTGCCATCTCGGGCGGGCATGGCGGCAATGCTGAACTGCTGGCGCTGGCTGTGGCCGGCGGTTTTGCGGCGCTGGCCGGAGTTTTCAGCATCTTGCGCGTACGTCCGGGCAAGCAGCAGCATTGATTTGGCAGCAAAAGCTGCTTTTGTCCTGATATAGAGAGCGCAGCCAGTTGCCGATTCCGGGGTTTTGCGGGTTCCGGCTCTAGTCCGTTATGACGAGGAGCCTTGCTGCCAAGGTTTTCTACAGTGGTGTCTCAAGCCAGAGACCGCTGCGACGCCGCATGCCCGCATGACAGGAGAATGGCAAGCGGGTGATTGCCGGCATGTCATTGCGCCTTTGGCTACTTTACATTTTATTAATATTGTCGGCGCACAATGTTGACAAGTTCTTTAGTTCAGACCGCTCCACGTATGAAGATTGACCAGCCCGCTTCGCTGAGCCCGCGCCGAGAGGCGCATTTTTCTTGCCTTCCCAGTGCAAGCCAGCAAGGTCATCGCCAGCAGCGCTGGACACTGGCTGTGGGAGCCATGCTGATTGCCGCTGCGCTGGCGGGCTGCTCCAAGTCCGAGGCGGAGCAAAAAGGCCCGCCCAAGTCCGAGCCGAAGGTCGGCGTGGTCACCTTGCAGTCGCAAAGCCAGCAGCTGGATGCCAGCCTGCCGGGGCGCACCCGTGCCTTCATGACGGCCGAAGTGCGTCCCCAGGTCTCGGGCATCATTCAGCAGCGCTTGTTCACCGAAGGTGCTCTGGTCAAACAGGGCCAGCAGCTCTATCAGATCGACGCCGCGTCGTTGAAGGCGGCCGAGGCCAGTGCTGCGGCCGCCGTGGCCAAGGCCGAAGCCAGCCAGCGCACGCTGGCTGCAACGGCACGGCGCAATGCCGAGCTGGTCAAGATCGACGCGATCAGCAAGCAGGCGTTTGACGAAAGCCAGGCGGCAGCGGCCCAGTCCGCATCGGATGTGGCCGTGGCCAAGGCGAATCTGGAAACCGCACGCATCAATCTCAAGTACAGCCGGATCGAAGCCCCTATCGGCGGTCGCATCGCGCTGTCTGCCGTCACGCCCGGTGCGCTGGTCACGGCCAATCAGGCCACGGCGCTCACCACCATCGTGCGGTTGGACCCCATGTATGTGGACTTCACCCAGTCCAGCACCGATCTGATGCAGCTCAAGCGCGATCTGGATTCCGGCCGCTACCAGAAGGTGGAAGGCAACAAGATTCCCGTGCGCATCCAGCTCGACGACGGCAGCGACTACCCGCATCAGGGCAAGCTGGCCTTTGCGGGCGTGATCGTCAACGACACGACCGGCACGCTGACCCTGCGCGCCGAGGTGCCCAATCCCGACGGCATGCTCATGCCCGGCATGTATGTGAAGGCCTTGCTGCCAACGGCCCTGGCACCCGATGCCTTGCTGGTGCCGCAGCAGTCGGTGACCCGCGATCTGACCGGCCGTGCCAATGTCATGGTCGTCAAGGACGGCGATGTGGTTGAAAAGCGGGATGTGGAACTGGACCGCGCCGTAGGCGCTTTCTGGTTGCTCAAGACGGGCCTGAAAGCAGGCGAGCGTGTGATGGTGGATGGCTTTCAGCGCATCAAGCCCGGCGACAAGGTTCAGACCGTGGAGGTGGATCTGAAGGCCAAGGCCGAGCGCAAGAGCCAGCGGGGCGAGCCGCCCGTGCAGGCCGCTGCCGATGCACCTGCCAAGAAGTAAGCAAGGCAGGCGACACACATGGCTCAGTTCTTCATCAATCGGCCCATCTTTGCGTGGGTCATCGCCATCATCATCATGCTGGCCGGGGCTTTGTCGATCAAGCTGCTGCCGCTGGAGCAGTATCCCGAGATCGCTCCACCCCGCGTGACCATAGGCGCCCAGTACACGGGTGCTTCGGCCGAGACGGTCGAAAACTCGGTGACGCAGATCATCGAGCAGCAGATCAAAGGCATCGACAACATGCTCTATATGAGCTCGACCAGCAATGCCTCCGGTCAGGCTCGCATCACGCTGACCTTTGCTCCGGGCACCAATGTCGACGTGGCGCAGGTGCAGGTGCAAAACAAGATCCAGGGCGCGGTCAACCGCCTGCCGGACTCCGTGAAGACGCGTGGCGTCTTCATCAACAAGGGCGGCCAGGATTTTCTGGTCACCTACAGCTTCTATTCGCCCGATGAAGATGTGACCGCAGTGGACATCGGCGACTACATCAACAGCAATCTGGTGGACATCATCGGTCGCATCGAAGGCGTCGGTGACATCAACGTCTTCGGCACGCCCTATGCCATGCGCATCTGGATGGACCCCGCCAAGATGGAGAAGTACGGGCTGATCCCCTCCGATCTGAGCAGCGCGCTCAACGCGCAAAATGCCCAGGTCTCGGCGGGTCAGCTGGGGGCCTTGCCCGCGGTGCAGAACCAGCAGCTGAACGCGACCATTACGGCGCGTACCAAGCTCAAGACCGTGGAGCAGTTCGAGGACATCGTGCTCAAGTCGTCGAATGACGGCTCGGTCGTCACCATCAAGGACGTGGCCCGGGTGGAACTGGGGGCCGACAATCTGTCCATCCAGGCCAAGCTCAATGGTATGCCGGGCGCAGGCATGGGCATCATCCTGGCCGATGGTGCCAACGCCATGGCGGTGTCGGATGCAGTGGCGGCCAAGCTGGCCGAGCTCAAGCCCTTCTTTCCCAATCAGATCGACTATTTCGTGAGTTCGGACTCCACGCCCTTTGTGCGGGCCTCGATCAGCGAAGTGGTGCATGCGCTGGGCGAGGCCATGGTGCTGGTGGTGATCGTGATGTTCGTGTTCCTGCAGAACTTCCGCGCCACGCTGATCCCCGCCATTGCCGTGCCGGTGGTGCTGCTTGGGACCTTCGGCGTGCTGTCCGTCGCGGGCTTCTCCATCAATACCCTGACCATGTTTGCCATGGTGCTGGCCATCGGCCTGCTGGTGGACGATGCCATCGTGGTGGTCGAGAACGTGGAGCGGGTGATGCACGAGACGGGCAAGTCTCCCAAGGAGGCGACGCGCCAGTCCATGAAGGAAATCACGCCTGCGCTGGTCGGCATCGGGGTCACGCTGTCGGCGGTGTTTGTGCCCATGGCCTTCTTTGGCGGCTCCACGGGTGTGATCTATCGCCAGTTCTCCATCACCATCGTGGCGGCCATGGCGCTGTCCGTGTTCGTGGCCCTGACGCTGACACCGGCGCTGTGCGCCACGCTTCTCAAGGCACCGGATCGCAGCCATGGCGACGGCCATGAGCGTCCCATACGCTCCGGGGTGCTGGGCATCAACGACCGGTTCTTCCGCTGGTTCAACCGCAATTTCGATGCCGCCGCCAATCGCTACCAAAGCACCGTGGCCTTCAGCCTGGGCCGGGCCAAGCGCATGATGCTGATCTTCCTGGCCGTGCTGGCCGCGGTCTGGCTGCTGATGGCCAAGCTGCCGACTTCCTTTCTGCCCGATGAGGACCAGGGCTTTGTCTACGTCAACGTGAACCTGCCTTCCGGTGCTTCGAATGCCCGTCTTCAGGAAGTGCTTGACCAGGTGCGCGAGTACCTGGCCAAGCAGCCAGATGTGATCAGCTTCAACCAGGTGTCCGGTCTCAACGGCGACCAGAGTTCGGCGCGCGGCTTCATCCGTCTGAAGCCCTGGAGCATGCGTCCGCTGCCTTCTCAATCGGCCGCGGCCATTGCGAATAAGGCGACCAGGGAGCTGGCCAGCATCCGTGATGCGCGCGTGCAAGTGGTGCTGCCGCCTGCAGTGCGCGGCCTGGGTTCGAGTTCGGGCTACAACTTCATGATCAAGGACATCAATGGTGTGGGCCACGAGGCACTGCTCGCCGCGCGTGATCAGGTGCTTGGCGAAATGCGCGCCAACAATCTGCTGACTGCCGTGCGCACGACCAATCTGGAAGACGCCAGCGAGCTGCGCGTGGATGTGGATGACCGCAAGGCCGCCGCGCTGGGACTGGCGTACAGCGACATCAACAGCGTGCTCTCCAGCGCCATGGGTGGCACCTATGTGAACGACTTCTTGAACAATGGTCGTGTCAAGCGTGTCTACGTCATGGGCGATGCCCAGTACCGCATGCTGCCCACCGATATCGCCAAATGGACGGTGCGCAACAACAAGGGCGAGATGGTGCCTTTCGGAGCCTTCTCCAAAAGCTACTGGGCCTACGGCTCGCCCCAGCTGCTGCGCTACAACGGCAGCCCGGCCTATGAGTTCGAAGGCCGTGCCGCAGCCGGCATCAGCTCGGGTACCGCCATGGAGACGGTGGAAGATATCTTGAAGAAGCTGCCCAACGGTATTGCCTACGAATGGACTGGCGCTTCTTTGCAGGAGCGCCAGTCCGGTGCGCAGGCGCCCATGCTGTATGCCATCTCGATTCTGTTCGTCTTCCTGTGCCTGGCTGCACTCTATGAAAGCTGGACGGTGCCGCTGTCGGTGATGCTGGCCGTGCCGCTGGGTGTGGTCGGCGCACTGCTGGCGACCTATACCCGTGGCTTGACCAACGATGTGTATTTCCAGGTCGGTCTGCTCACGACCGTGGGTCTTGCGGCAAAGAACGCGATCCTGATCGTGGAGTTTGCGGTGCAGCTGCAGGAGCAGGGCAAGAAGCTGTTCGATGCGACGGTGGAAGCCGTGCGTCTGCGTCTGCGACCCATCCTGATGACTTCTCTGGCCTTTGGTTTCGGCGTGATCCCGCTGGCCATCGGCACCGGCGCTGGCGCCGGTGGTCGCAATGCCATCGGCACGGCCGTGCTGGGCGGCATGGTGGCATCGACGGTGCTGGGTATCTTCCTGGTGCCGGTGTTCTTCCTGCTGGTTCGCAGCTGGTTCAAGAGCCGCTCGCGCAGCGATGAGGCGCCTGACGTCAACAAGGAGAGCGCAGCATGAGGCGCCCGAGCATGAAATTTTCTACCATGGCGGCCGCCGCAGTGACGGCCTTGCTGGCGGGCTGCAATCTGGCTCCGGCCTATAAAACGCCTGATCTGCCCGTGCCCGAGACTGTCTCCGGCAACGTCTTGCCGGCCCAGGCGAGCGAGGCGGCGCTGCAACAGGCCCAGGCGCTGCAATGGTTGCAGTCGCCGCAGCTGCGCGAGGTGGTGGCGCTGGCGCTGAGCAACAATCGCGATCTGCGTGTCGCGCTGGAAAACATCGAGAAGGCGCGCGCCCAGTACGGCATCACAAGAGCCGATCTGCTGCCTGGCATCACGGCCCAGGCGCAGAGCAATCGCACGCGCACCGCAGGGGATCTGACGACGGCCGGGCGTTCCAGCATCACCGAGCAATACACGGCTCAGCTGGGTTTCGCCAGCTATGAGCTGGACCTGTGGGGGCGCATCCGCAATCTGAGCGAAGCCTCGCTGCAGCAGTTTCTGCAAAGCCAGGACAACCGGCGCAATGTGCAGATCGGCCTGGTGGCCGATGTCGCCAATGCCTGGCTGACGCTGGCGGCCGATCAGGCGCGCCTGCAGCTGGCCAAGGACACGCTGGACAGCCGCATCAAGGCTTTTGAGCTGACACGGCGCATGCATGAACTGGGCTCGACCTCCGGTTTGGTGCTGGCCCAGAACCAGACCACGGTCGATACGGCGCGCGGCGATGTGGCCAGCTATACCTCCCAGGTCGACAGAGATCGCAATGCCCTGCAACTGCTGGTGGGGGGGGCGGTGCCCGTGCAACTGCTACCTACTGCGCAGACCCTGACGGGTGCGGCAGACACTGCGGCTCTCAAGGTCGTGCCCGTACCCCTGCCATCATCGGTACTGCTCAAGCGTCCCGATGTGCAGGCCGCCGAGCGCAATCTGCAGGCCATGAATGCCAATATCGGCGCAGCCAGAGCGGCGCTGTTTCCCAGCATCACGCTCACTGGCAGTGTCGGTACCGGCAGCAACGAGCTGGACCGTTTGTTCGGCAACAACAACAGCACCTGGAGTTTCATCCCTCTGGTCAAGCTGCCGATTTTTGATGGCGGTCGCAACCGCGCCAATGTACAGGTGGCCGAAAGCAATCAGCGCATTGCGCTGAGTCAGTACGAGAAGTCCGTGCAGACGGCCTTCAAGGAGGTGGCGGATGTGCTGGCCGACCGAGCCCAGTGGGATGAGCGGCTGGCCGCCCAGACAAGCATGGTGGCCAATACCCAAAAAGCCTTCGATTTGTCGAATGCTCGCTTCAAGGCCGGCGTGGACAACTATCTGACGGTGCTGGATGCGCAGCGCAGCCTCTATACCGCGCAGCAGACCCTGATAGGCCTGCGCCTGTCTGAGCAGCTCAACCGTGTGACTCTGTGGAAGGCGCTGGGCGGGGACGAGGCCGCACAGCAGGGTTGATGGGCGGACTCGCTCGATAAAAAAAGCTGCAGCCTGAAAGACTGCGGCTTTGTTTTTTGATAGCTACTAGCGCTTTACCAGAAAGCGATTGAGCCGGATTTCATTGAAATTTCGGCGCGTCAACATCCAAGGTCATGGCATCTTGAATAGCAGAGCCACCTGGAGTCGGAACAGGGTTCCAGCATTCATGGGCACTTCGGGATGGATGACGGTGTTGTTCATCATCGCCAGCCACAGCGGTGCGAGCAGCAATTCCGGGTGCTGCACCAGCTCGGGCGCCTTGAGTTCGCCACGTTTGGCGGCCAGCTGCGCGAGCCGGGTGAAATGCTCGAGCAGGGCATCGTGCACGTAGCGGCGATACATCTGCGCCAGCAGCGGAAACTCCAGGCCTTCGGCGACGACCAGCCTGGCCGTGGCAGAGCGGCCGCTGCTGTCGATGACCTCTGCCGCAGCCCCCACCGTGCGCAGCAGATACTCGCCCACGGATTCATGCTCGTGCATGGGGCTGGACTGCAAGGCCACGGCGGCAGAGGCGATATGTGTCTGGATCACTGCCTCGAACAAGGCTTCCTTGCTGTCGAAATAGCGAAACAGCGTGACCTTGGACAGTCCTGCGCGCTGTGCAACCGAAGCCGTGGTGCCACGCGCATAGCCGTGTTCCAGAAATTCTGCAAACGCAGCCGCCACGATGGAGCGGCGTGTGGCCTGGGTCTTTTGTGGACTGGGGCCGCGTGGCGTGCGCTTGGGGCGTGCGGTGTCTGGTTCAATCATGGACGCAAGAGCTGGTGAAGTCGCAGACTATGCCTGCATGGGAGCGCGCATCGGGGAAAAGCGTGCGCAAGCAATGATGGCACATTTATACAAGCCGATTCGAAGGCTCCATTTTTGCCTTTGTATGGAGCCTGTCCTGCCCGGAATGATGCGGGCAAACCCTTGTTTTTCTAAAAAATGCCCAAGGCCAGTCCCGTGGCCAGTGATTGCCCCAATTCTTCGCAGCGCTGCAAATCGGCGGACGGTATCTGTTTGGGGGCGAGTATGGCCTCCGGCGTCTGGGCATGGGTGCAGATGATGAGCGGCTCTGCCACGGCCTTCAGGCGCCAGCCGGTGGCAATGCGTTCCATCTGCCTGGCTGCGTTATGACCGTCGCTGCCGGCGCAGACCAAACTGGCATAGGGTCGGCCCTGTATCCGGTCGAGCACGCCGTAATAGCTTCGATCGAAGAAGTCCTTCATCAGACCGCTGATGGCGGCCAGATTCTCCGGTGTGGCAAACAGATAGCCCTGAGCTTGCAGCAGGTCTTGCGGGCCGGCCTGGGAGGCATGCAGCACGCGGACCTCGACGGATTCCTCCTGCCGGGCGCCGGTGCTGGCCGCTTCAACCATCTGGAGTGTGCCGCCAGTCAGTGAGTGGTAGACGATCAGCAGGGTCGTGCGTTGTGACATGGTTGCTTTATTGCCGGTGGACAAACCGCAGGCGCTTGCAGGCGGGAATAACCGGGTAGAGCGCTGTGGTTCTGCTTGATTGTTGCTAAAAAGATACGGGTTGCCGTGGTTTGTGATGCGGCCTGAATGGGACTAAGCTCCGACAAATATTGACATTTGTCAATTTTGCGACCTGGGGTTGCTCTTGATTTTGCAGCGCTTTGTATTGGATATACAAGCTTATGCCTATGATTTGATCTAAATCCAGACGCAATCATGCCAAGGCTTTCAGGGTAATCACTTGGTGTGACTGTTCTTTGGATGTAGGTTTGCTCCTACAAACTATGTCGCTCCTCATCTTGGCTCATGGTGCTGCAGCCTTTGCTGCAAGGCGCCACTGCCGACTGGAGCCACCTCGCAACTCAGGAATCTTGTGTTTTTTGCATGTCGCAATTCGCAACTCAGCCAGTGATGAAAATGCGTAAACCCTGGTTGGCGCTGCTGGCATTGGGTTTTGGAATTTCCTGTGGCAGTTTGGGGGGCTGGATGCTCCATCAACGCCAGGAGTCGCGCATGCAACAGCGCTTGCAGCTCAGTGCCGATATGGCGACGCGAGCTATGGAGCAACGCCTGGGCAGCTATGACCGTCTGCTCGTCAAGCTCGCCGAGCAAATGGCCGGCAATGCGGATGCGGGCCAGCAGGTGTTTGCCCAGCATGCCCATGCTCTGCTCAGTCAGGATAGTCTGGTGGGGCTGCAGGCCCTGAGTCTGACCCGTGCAGTGACTGCGGAGCAGCACACCGATCTTGCGCGTGATTCACAGGCCTTCGAGGTTTCCTACGTCTGGCCGTTGATAGGCAACGAGGCGCTGGCGGGAAGCAACGCGCGTCAGCCGGCGGCGGCATTTCATTCCTTGATGCAGGCGTGGAACTCTCGCCAGATGTCGATGTCGGCTCCATTTCGCTTTCTGCAACTGCCCGATAGCCCCAAGGGCGTGGTGTTGCGGGCTCCGCTGTGGGCTGCAGAAGAGGGGGGCGGCGGCGCCGCGATCGGGAAATCTTCCGGAAAGCCGCTCGGGACGCTCAATGCCAGGATCCGTCTGGGCGAATTTGCGAGGGGGCTGGTTCCGGCCAACCTCTACCCTCAGGTCGCCTTCAAGCTGGTGGATCTCAGCCCAGCCGACCCATCGCCAAAGGCTGGTGGGGACCACATGAGACTGACCACACCGCTGTCGATGCTTGCTGGCGGTGCGGAGATCTTGTTCACTGGCTCACTGTGGGCGGAGGCGGAAACCCATCCTGAATTTGCCTTGATCAAGCCGCTGGAGCGGCAGATACAGGTGTATGACCGCATCTGGTCGCTGCAGTTCAAGCCTGCGCTCAGCACTCAGAGACGGTTTGAGAGGTATCTGCCCTGGCTGGTATTGGGCCTGGGTCTGCTGGCGGGGCTGGTGCTGGCTGCCTGGGTCTCGGGCTGGTGGCAGAGCCGCTGGAGCTGGAGCCGGCGCCTCAAGTTCAGTGCGCAGGCAAGGCAGGAGAGTGATGCGCGCTTTCATGCTATGTGCGAGCAGGCGGCCATGGGCGTGCTCGAGCTTGATATCGCCACGCGCAGCGTACTCAAGGCCAACCAGCATTTCTGTCAGTTGCTGGGCTATGAGGCCCAGGAAATTCACAGACGCAGCGTGCTGGAGTTGGTCATGCCCGAAGACCAGGCGCACTGTGCGCAATTGCTTGAAGGACTGGACCTGCAGCAGTTCCAGCACAACGCGGGCGAATTCTGTCTGCGTTCCAAGGAGGGCGCGCCAGTCTGGGTCGAACTCAATGCGTTTCTGACCGGACGTCATGAATCACGGCGCCTGCAGGTGCTGGTGCAGGACATCAGCGGGCGCAAGCGCCTCGAGCAGATGGAGCGGCTGGGTCATCAGCAGTTGCGCAATCTCATGCAGAGACTTCCGGTGGGTCTGGTCATGGAGGATCTGGATGGGCGCCTGGTCTACTGGAACGAAGAGTTTCTGCGTCTGGCCGGCCATGGGGGCAAGCCCGGCGTATCAACCCAGCAGTGGTGGGAGCGCATGTTCCCCGATGCCGCTGAGCGCGAGCGCGTCATCCAGCGATGGGAAGCCGCCAAGGCTCAGGCCCGCCGGACGTTGCAGCTGCGCCAATCCGAGCGTGTCGACGATGTGCAGGCTCAGTGGGACGAGCTCGCCACCGAGGCGTCGGCTTGCACGGTGTCTGCGCAGACATTGATGCTCAGTGGGGTAGACGGCCTGCGCCGCCCGGTCGCGGTCAGTGCCGTGTTGCAAGCCGAAGGGTGCTTGATGGTGCTGCAGGATCAGAGCCAGCGCATGGCGGCCGAGCAGGAGGTCCGCCGTCTGGCCTTCTACGACGCCTTGACTGGCCTGCCCAACCGGCGCCTGCTGGCTGATCGGCTGCAACAGGCTCTGGCCGTGGCGCAACGCAAGGCCCATTTTGGTGGTGTGGTGCTGCTGGATATCGACAACTTCAAAGCCTTCAACGAGACCTATGGCCTGGATCAGGGCGATTTGCTGCTGCAGTCGATGAGTCAGCGCATCCGTGGTCTGCTTCCTTCAGGGGCCACGATTGCTCGTCAGGGCGGCGATGATTTTGTGCTGCTGATCGAGGACCTTGGCAGCGATTCCGTGGCGGCAGCCGCCAGGCTGGAGCAGCAGGCCGACCAGTGGCTGAGCCGCTTGCGTGAGCCCATAGAGATCGGCGGCATTCCGCGCTCCATCACCGTCAGCATGGGCCTGAGCCTGTTTGGCGAGCCAGAGCTGACGGGTGAAGAAGTGCAGCGCCGCGCTGAAATGGCCATGTACCAGGCCAAGAGCCAGGGGCGCAATGTCAGTTGCTTCTTTGACCCCCAGCTGCAATCGGCGCTGCAGGAACGCCGCACGCTTGAGCAAGACATGCGTGCCGGTCTGCAGGCCGGTGAATTCGAGCTGTTCTATCAACCCCAGGTGGAGATGGGCAAGGTGATTGGCGCCGAAGGTCTGCTGCGCTGGAAGCATCCTGAAAAAGGCTTTGTCCCCCCTGCGCATTTCATTCCGCTGGCCGAGGAAACAGGCGTCATCCTCCCCCTGGGCGACTGGGTGCTGCAAGCCGCCTGCCAGCAACTGGCGAAATGGGCCAAGCACCCCCGTTATGCGCAACTGGTGCTCTCGGTCAACGTCAGTCCCAAGCAGTTCCATCAGAGCGGATTTGTCGAACAGGTGCTCAAGGCGCTGGCCGAGCATGGGGCCGATGCGCGTCGGCTCAAGCTGGAGCTGACCGAAGGCATGCTGGTCTCCGACGTGGACGACACCATCGCCAAGATGATGCGTCTGAAGTCCTACGGCATCGGATTTTCGCTGGACGACTTTGGTACCGGCTACTCCTCGCTGTCCTATCTGAAACGGCTGCCGCTCGATCAGCTCAAGATCGACCGCAGCTTTGTGCGTGACGTACTGACCGATCCCAATGACGCGGCCATTGCCCGCACCATTGTGGCTCTGGCCAAGAGCCTGAGTCTGCATGTGATCGCCGAAGGCGTGGAAACCCAGGCCCAGTGCCGTTTTCTCGAAGGCATACGCTGCTATGCGTGGCAGGGGTATCTGATGAGCCCGCCCGTGCCGGTCAGCGAGTTCGAGAGCCTGGTCACCAATGGCAATGTGCCGGGATCTCCGACGCCAGCTCTCAGTCCGGTGTCCATGCGCTGAGGCGGTTCATGCTCTCTACAATGCCCGCATTTCGCTGTGTGAGAGATTGAATTGCCTGAAATCAAGACCCTGCTGTTATTTGTCCTGACCGCCGTGGCGGAGATTGTGGGCTGCTATCTGCCCTGGCTCTGGCTCAAGCAGGGCGGCAGCGCCTGGCTGCTGCTGCCCGCCGCGGTCAGCCTGGCCTTGTTTGTCTGGCTGCTGACTTTGCATCCCTCGGCCTCGGGTCGTGTCTACGCGGCCTACGGCGGCATCTACATCAGCGTGGCGCTTCTGTGGCTGTGGCTGGTGGATGGCATCAAACCCAGCGTTTGGGATATGGCAGGGGTGGCCATCTGTCTGCTGGGGGCGGGTTTGATTGCTTTTCAGCCGCGCACCTGAGGCATCCGCTGCTCTCTTATTCGATCTAAATCTGCCCCAATCCCTTGCCGATCCTGCGCAGGCCGCTATGGTTTGCGTGTATGCAGCAATCTTGGCTGACGAGGGGGCAGGCCGCGTTATGATTCCCGTCTGTTGACGGTTGCGAGCAAGAACAGGGCTTTTTCAAGTTTTGCGTTTGTGCAACCGCTTTTGCCGTTTTTCTTTCCCAATCACAAGCCTTTGCTGGCCAGCCTCTAGACCGACACCGACACCGTGCGCCTGAATTCCATCAAGCTCTCCGGCTTCAAATCCTTTGCCGAGCCCACCAATTTCATTCTGCCGGGGCAGATGGTCGGCGTGGTGGGGCCCAACGGTTGCGGCAAGTCCAACATCATGGATGCGGTGCGCTGGGTGCTG
The DNA here is from genome assembly GCF_008121555.1 of Comamonas sp. Z1. Classification (NCBI taxonomy): domain Bacteria; kingdom Pseudomonadati; phylum Pseudomonadota; class Betaproteobacteria; order Burkholderiales; family Comamonadaceae; genus Comamonas; species Comamonas sp. Z1. The sequence goes on along the minus strand of NZ_VOQT01000003.1, from coordinate 39,821 downwards.
GGGGAGAGCAAGGCCAGCGAGCTGCGTGGCGAGTCCATGCAGGACGTGATCTTCAACGGCACCACGCATCGCAAGCCGTCCAGCCGTGCCAGTGTGGAGCTGACCTTCGACAACAGCGACCACCGCGCAGGCGGTCAGTGGGGGCAGTTCGGCGAAATCGCCGTCAAGCGCGTGCTCACGCGCGAGGGCAACAGCAGCTACTTCATCAACAACCAGCCCGTGCGTCGTCGCGACGTGCAGGACGTGTTTCTGGGCACGGGTCTGGGACCGCGTGCCTACGCCATCATCGGTCAGGGCACGATCAGCCGCATCATCGAGTCGCGCCCCGAAGAGCTGCGCCTGTTCCTTGAAGAAGCGGCCGGGGTTTCCAAGTACAAGGAGCGTCGTCGTGAGACGGAAAACCGCCTCTCGGCCACGACCGAGAACCTCACCCGTGTGGAAGACATTCTGCGCGAGCTCAATGCCAATCTGGACAAGCTGGAAAAGCAGGCCGAAGTTGCGGCCAAGTACAACGGCCTGAACGCCCAGGTCACGCTCAAGCAGCACCAACTGTGGTTCATGAAGCGGGCCGATGCCGAGGCCGAGCAGGACCGCGTGCGTGTCGAAGGCCTCAAGGTCGTCAACGAGCTCGAAGAGCGCATGGCCGATATCCGCAACAACGAGAGCGGACTCGAGACCCTGCGCCAATCGCACTACGACGCCAGCGATCAGGTCAATCAGGCGCAGAGCAAGCTCTACGAAGCCACGGCCGAGGTCGGCAAGCTGGAGGCCGAAATCCGCTATGTGGTCGAAGGCCGCCAGCGCGTGCAACTGCGTCTGCAGCAACTGGCCGAGCAACTGCTGCTGTGGAGCAGCCGCAGCGAAGAGGCCCAGGGCGAGATCGAGAACATCGAGGGTGCGGGCATGGATGCCGAAGAGCAGGCCGAGATGCTGGCTGCCCAGCTCGAGGAGCAAAGCACCCGCCTGCCCGATCTGGAAGATTCTCTGCATAAGGCGCAGAAAGCCGATGCAGACCAGCGCAACTCGGTGGTGCAGGTGCAGCAGCAGATTCAGGTGCTGGCCGCCGAGCAGCGCAGTCTCGATGAGCAGCGCCGTCAGTTTGAAACCCGTTATGAACGTTTACGGGCCGACCGCAATGCACTGGAAACGCCGGACGAAGCGCGCCTGAACAATTTGCAGGCGCAACTGGCCGAGGCGCAGGAGCTGGCCGAGATGGCCGATGCCGTCCTCAATGAGTTGCAGGACAGCGTGCCGCAACTCGATGAGGATAGGCGCGCACGCCAGCAGGCCGTGAATGCCGAAAACAGTCGTCACGCCGATCTGTCGGCGCGGCTGGATGCGCTCAAGGCCTTGCAGGAAAAGGTCAAGACCGATGGCAAGCTTCAGCCCTGGCTGGCCAAGCATGGGTTGGACGGCATGCAAGGCCTGTGGAGCCGCATAGCCATCGAGTCGGGTTGGGAAAATGCGCTGGAAGCCGCACTGCGCGAACGTCTGGGTGCGCTGGAAGTCGGTCGCCTCGACATGGTGCGCGGTTTTCTGGGCTCCGGGGGGCTGGACGCTCCGCCGGCCCGGCTGGCCTTTTTCAGCCAGGCTCAGGCAGCGGGCGCACCTGTGGCTGCGCGCTTTGCGCGTCTCAGCGATCTGCTCAAGATCAATGATGCCGGCCTGCGCGCCGTGCTGGTGGACTGGCTGACGGGCTGCTATACCGCGCCCACGCTCGACGAGGCCCTGGCCAAGCGTGCCGATCTGCAGGCTGGCGAGACCATTTATGTGCCCACCGGCCATGCGGTGACCGCGCACAGCGTGACCTTTTATGCGCAGGACTCCGAACAATCGGGGCTGCTGGCGCGGGCGCAGGAAATCGAGCACCTGGAAAAGGAAGTCCGCGCCCAGGCGCTGATCGCCGATGAATCGCGTTCGGCCTTGGTGCGCGCCGAAAGCGCTTACGCCGATGCCTCGCAGCGTCTGGTGTCCGCACGCCGCGAAGCGAGCGAGTCGCAAAGCCGTGCCCACGAGCTGCAGGTCGAGACCTTGCGCCTGTCTCAACTGGCCGAGCAGGCGCGCGCACGCAATGCGCAAATTTCGGCGGATCTGTCCGAAGTCGAAACCCAGCTCTCCGATATCGAAGAGCGCAAGGTCGCCGCCGAGGCCCGCTTTGAAGAGCTGGACATGCAGTTGGCCGACAGCCAGGAGCGCCATGCCCAGCTGGGGGATCGCGTGCTGGAGGCCGAGCGCCGCCTGAACGAATCGCGCGAGCAGTTGCGCAGTCTGGAGCGTCAGGCCCAGGAGGCGACCTTCTCGCAGCGCACGCTGCACGCGCGTCGCGCCGAGCTGTCTCGCACCATCGAAACCGCCAGCCAGCAGGCCAAGTCCCTGGCCGAGGAGCAGCAACGCGCTCAGGACGAACTGGCAAGACTGTCTGATGCCGCAGCGCAGGGCGGCCTGCAGGATGCGCTGGATCTGAAGATGCAGCGCGAAAAAGACGTCGCCGAGCGCCGCAGCGAATATGAGGATCTGACCAATAAGCTGCGTGCCAGCGACGAGCGCCGCCAGAGCCTGGAAAAGGCACTGGACCCGCTGCGTCAGCGCATCACCGAATTCCAGCTCAAGGAACAGGCCGCGCGCCTGGGTCTGGAGCAGTACAGCAATCTGCTGACCGAAGCCGAGGCCGATCTGGCTGCTGTGGCTCAGTCGATTGCCGAAGGAAATGTGCGCATGCACGGCCTGCAAGGTGAAATCGACCGCCTGCACCGCGAAATCCAGGCCCTGGGGGCCGTGAATCTGGCCGCGCTGGATGAGTTGACCCTGGCGCGTGAGCGCAAGACCTTCCTCGATGCGCAGATGGATGATCTGACCAAGGCCATGAACACCTTGGAAGAAGCCATTCGCAAGATCGATGCCGAGACGCGGGATTTGCTGACCGGCACCTTCGACATCGTCAATCGCCATTTTGGCCGCATGTTTCCCGAGCTGTTCGGTGGCGGTCAGGCCAAGCTGGTGATCACTGGCGACGAGATTCTCGACGCCGGGGTGCAGGTGATTGCCCAGCCGCCCGGCAAGAAGAACCAGACCATTCACCTGCTCTCGGGCGGCGAGAAGGCGCTGACCGCGATTGCGCTGGTGTTTGCCATCTTCCAGCTCAACCCAGCGCCATTCTGTCTGCTGGACGAGGTGGATGCGCCGCTGGACGACGCCAATACCGAACGTTATGCCAAGCTGGTTTACAGCATGAGCAAGGGAACCCAGTTCCTGTTCATCAGTCACAACAAGATCGCCATGGAGATGGCTGAGCAGCTGATTGGTGTGACCATGCAGGAACAGGGCGTTTCACGAATTGTTGCGGTGGACATGGAGTCCGCCCTCTCCATGGCTGAGCTATCCTGAGCCCGGCCATCCCCTATTGAAGAACCGTTTTCTCACATGAGTAACTTGCAAATCAGTCTGGCCGTCCTGGGTGTGGTGCTGTTGGCGCTGATCGTTGCCTACAACTCCTGGACTGCGCGTCGCAATGCGCCCAAGCGGGCCGAGCCTGAGGAAGAAAGCACAGATCCTCAGCGCCTCGAGCCCGGAATGAACACCGTCGGTCATGGTGCGGACCTGACCAAATACCAGCATGAGCCCGTGCTGGGGGATTTCGGCAAGGCCATTCCCGGTACCGAGCCCCTGCAGATGCCCGAATCCGCAGGTCGCTTTGCCGAAGCCGATGCCGAGCTGGCCCGCCTGGTGGCGCGCGAAGCCCATGAGGAAGCGCAGCGTCAGGAAGCTCTGGCGGCCGCCCAGCACAAAGCCGAGACGACCGAGGCTGCGCATGCTGTGCAAGAGGTGAACGCTCAGGGAACGGATGCAGCCATTGCTGCAGTGACCGAGCAGGCCGCGCAGGCTGTGGAGCCCGTGTTGACGGACGCTCCTCTGGCCGCCTCGATTCCTCCCGCCCCGTCAGTGGAGCGACGCGGCCATCTGGATGCGCTGATCGATGCGATTGCTCCGATCACTGTGGCCCAGATTGTTCCTGGTGAAGTGGCCTTGCAGGCCCAACCCAGTACCCGCCGTGCCGGCAACAAGCCCTTTGCCATTGAAGGCATGAACCAGGACAGCAAGCAGTGGGAGCCGTTGCAGACCGGCCAGCGCTATCTGGGCTTTCAGGCCGGTGTCCAGCTGGCCAACCGTACCGGTGCACTCAACGAGATCGAGTTTTCGGAGTTCGTCACCAAGGTGCAGCGCTTCGCCGATGCGCTGGGCGCCATGGCCGACGTGCCCAATATGCTCAACGAGGTCTCGCGTGCACGCGAGCTCGATCAGTTCGCCAGCGAGCACGATGCGCAGCTGAGCTTTATGCTGCGTGCGCGTCAGGCGTCCTGGAGTGCTGGTTATGTCCAGCAAAATGCCCAGCGCCTGGGCTTTGTCATCACGCCCATGCCGGGCCGCATGGTGCTTGCCTCGCCCATCCAGGGCCTGCCTCCGGTGCTGGTGCTGAACTACGACCCCCAGGCCGCCATGGGCGATGATCTGGATCAGTCCGTCGTGCGCGAATTCCTGCTCAGCCTGGACGTGGCCCAGGTGCCGCGCGGGCAGCAGCCGTTTGCGCGCCTGCGTCAGGTGGCGGAGCAACTGTGCCAGACCATGGACGGCGTGCTCTGCGACCAGAACGGCTATCTGCTGCCGGTCTCGGCGCTGGACCCGATTCAGCATGACCTGGAGCTGCTCTACGACAAGCTCGACAGCGCAGAGCTGTCGGCCGGCTCACTTCTTGCCAGAAGGCTTTTCAGCTAAAACAAACAGGCCAACAATGTTGGCCTTTTTTATCCCGGACTTTGAATTTCCAGCGGGCAGAGCATGACCGAGAATTTAGATCTTTTTTCCGCTGAACCCCAGGGCCAGAAGCCATCGACAGCTATCAATGCAGGCGTGCCCGAAAGCGTGACGAGCAAGGTGGCGGCATTGCGCGCCCAACTCCATCAATGGGCACATGAGTACTATGTACTCGATACGCCCACGGTTCCCGACGGGGAATATGACCGCGTCTATCAGCAACTCGAAGCGCTGGAGGGGGCTTACCCCGCACTCGTTACGCCGGACTCTCCCACGCAGCGCGTGATCGGTGCGGTGCTGGACGGTTTGACTCCGGTTCGCCATGCCGTGCCCATGCTGAGCATCCAGACAGAGACCGATAACGAGGCCACGGGTGCCATTGCCTTCGACCAGCGTGTGCGCAAGGAGCTGGGGCTGGATGAGTCCGCTGCAGCCATCGAATATGTGGCCGAGCCCAAGTTCGATGGCCTGGCCATGAATCTGCGTTATGAAAACGGTCGCCTGGTGCAGGCCACCACGCGCGGCGATGGCGAGGTGGGGGAAGACGTCACGCACAATATCCGTACCATTCGCCAGATTCCCCTGACCCTGTCCGCAGGCCGCGATGTACCCCCCGTGGTGGAGGTGCGAGGCGAGGTGCATATGGCCAAGGCCGATCTGGACAAGCTCAACGCGCGCCAGCAGGCCGCAGGTGCCAAGACCTTTGCCAATCCGCGCAATGCGGCGGCCGGATCGGTCCGTCAGCTCGACTCGAATATCGCGGCCCAGCGTCCGCTGTCGTTCTTCGCCTATGGTCTGGGCGAGATCACGCCGCCGCAGCAGGGCGGGCCGGACTTCGGCACGCACTACGCCATGCTGCAGACTTTGAAATCCTGGGGCTTTCCGGTTGCACCGCAAGTCAGTATTGCGCTGGGCGCTTCTGAACTGGTAGCGTTTCACGAACGCATCGGTGCCGAGCGCACCAATCTGCCCTATGAAATCGACGGCGTGGTCTACAAGGTCAACAGCCTGGCTCTGCAGCGTCAGCTGGGCTTCAAGTCGCGAGAGCCGCGCTGGGCCGTGGCGCACAAATACCCGGCGCAGGAGATGCCTACGCTCATGGAGGCCATCGATGTGCAGGTGGGGCGCACGGGCAAGCTGACGCCCGTGGCCCGCCTGGCTCCTGTGCAGGTGGGCGGTGTGGTGGTGACCAATGCCACGCTGTCCAATCTGTTCGACATCCGCAAGAAGGGTGTGCGCGTGGGCGATCAGGTCATAGTGCGCCGTGCGGGCGATGTGATCCCCGAGGTGGTGGGACGGGTGCCGGGCGAGCGGCCTGCTTATGTGCCCAACTTCCGCATGCCCAAGACCTGTCCCATCTGCGGCAGCGAGGTGGTGCGTGAAAAAGGCGAGGCCAACCACCGCTGCACGGGCGGCCTGTTCTGTGGCGCACAGCGCAAGGAGGCCATCTTGCACTTTGCGCATCGCCGAGCCATGGACATCGAAGGTCTGGGCGACAAGCTGGTCGATCAGCTCGTGGATGCCCAGGTGGTGCGCGTGCTGCCTGACCTTTACAGGCTGGGCCTGAGCTCGCTGGCAGCGCTGGATCGCATGGCCGAGAAATCGGCCCAGAACGTGCTGGCAGCCCTTGAAAAATCCAAGAGCACCACGCTGCAGCGCTTTCTGTTTGGCTTGGGCATTCGAAATGTGGGCGAATCCACGGCCAGGGATCTGGCCAAGCATTTCGGCAAGCTCGACGCCATCATGGACGCCAGCGTGGAGGAGTTGCTGCAAGTCAAGGATGTCGGGCCGGTGGTGGCCGACAGCATTCACACCTTTTTTGCCCAGCCCCATAACCGCGAGGTGGTGGAGCAGTTGCGCGCCTGCGGTGTGCATTGGGAGGAAGGTGAGCCGGCCGAGAAGGCTCCTCAGATTCTGGCCGGCCTGACCGTGGTGCTGACCGGCACCTTGCCCACGCTGGGCCGCGACGCCGCCAAGGATATGCTGGAGGCGGCGGGTGCCAAGGTTTCGGGTTCGGTCAGCAAAAAGACCAGCTATGTGGTCGCAGGTGCGGAGGCGGGCAGCAAGCTGGCCAAGGCCGAGGAGTTGGGCGTGCCCGTGCTGGACGAAGCTGGCATGCTGGCTCTGCTAAGGGGCGAGCAGCCCGGTTGAGTCGGCTGTAGAAGCAGCAAGGAGGCTACATGAACAAATTGCGACGCAAACCCGTGGTGGGCCTGGCCCTGGGCAGCGGCTCTGCAAGAGGCTGGGCGCATTTTGGCGTGCTGCGCGCGCTGCGCGAGGCCGGTGTCAGCCCCGACATCATCTGCGGCACCTCCATTGGCTCATTGGTCGGTGCAACCTATGCCGCCGGCGAAATGGATGCCTTCGAGAGCTGGGTGCTGGGCCTGGGCAAGCGAAAGGTCTTCGGCTTCATGGACTTCAATCTGGGCGGTGGATTGCTCAAGGGCGAGAAGATCATCGAGTTCTGGCGCGAGAATTTCGTCCAGGAAACCGTGGAGCAACTGGGCACGCCGTTCGGCTGCGTGGCCACCGATCTGCAGACAGGTGCCGAGGTCTGGCTGCGCAAGGGCTCGATTGCCGAAGCCGTGCGCGCGTCCATCGCCTTGCCCGGCCTGTTCACTCCGGTGATGCGGGAAGGGCGGCTGCTGGTCGATGGCGGTCTGGTCAACCCGGTGCCGGTGTCGCTGGCGCGCGCCATGGGTGCGGACATCGTCATCGCCGTCGATTTGAATGCCGACATCATGCGCAGGCATATGAAGCCCGTTGATATGAGCGAGAGCGAGATCAACCTGCATTCCCGCGAGCTCAGGGTCTCGCAGCTGCATCTGGATGAGGAAGAGCCTCCGGTGCCGCTGGGCCAGATTCCTGAAGCGCTGGCGGCGAATGGCTCACCGCTCGGTTGGGCGGGCGCATGGATGCGCAGTATGACGAGCGTGAAGACATTGTCCTCATCCGTCATGCGCAGGGGGCGCAAGGGGGAGGGAGATGCCGAGGACGGTGCTTCTGTGCCTGTACCCTCGCTGGTCAATGTGGTCATGGCCAGTGTCAACATCATGCAGATGCGCATCACCCGCAGCCGCATGGCGGGTGACCCGGCCGAGGTGCTGATTGCTCCGCGCCTCTCGCATGTCGGGCTGATGGACTTCTACCGGGGGCGCGAGTCCATCGATGAAGGCTATGCCGCAACCCAGCTGGCGTTGCCTGCGCTCAAGGACTGGGGTCTTTAGCCCGGAGTGCGCACGGCTCTGGAGTGCCGAGGACGCAGCCTGCTCAGCTGCGGATATAGGTCCAGCCACCTTGCTGCATGCGGGCGATGGCTTCGACGGCGCCCATGGGCAGCACCTGAATATTGTCCGGTGCGCTGATGCCGGCGTTCCTGAGCGTGTTGGGGCACAGCAGCACATGTGCCAGAGCAGGACCCATGTCGTCCGGCTGGTCCAGCACGGCTTGCACGGCCTGGGCATTGACGACAATCCAGACTTCCAACTCGGGGTTGGCGGCTTTCAGGTTCTTGAAGTTGCCGCGTGCGCGGACCAGTGCTTGTGTGCTGGGTGCGTGCAGCACGATGCGGGTGCTGGGGCGCAGGGCGGGCAGCAGGGTGTTCCAGTCAGGTCGGCTCATGGTGTTGGGGCAGATTTGCTAGCGCGATGATAGCCGCTTGCAAATTCTGTGCAGGGGCTATGCGGTGACTTGAATCCTAATGTGCTGGCGACTTGGCGGGAGCTTTGTCCATCAACTCGTCCAGCAGCCCGGGCGGCATGCCGGTGCGGATCTGCACCAGCCCCTGGGCATTCTTCCAGATCGTCGCGGGTGTGGCACGCAGGCCTGCATTGCTCATCAGCGCGGCGTTGTTGGCTAGTGCATCGCGGGCCGACAGGGGGATGCGCTGCAGCGGTGCAATACCCAGGACATCGGGATTCTTGCCATGAGCGTCGGCATAGGCCATGGCATGGCTGGCAAGGGCCTGCTCGGGTGCCTTGGAGGCCAGAATGGCGGCGGCCTTGCCTTCGCTGCTGGGGCGCAGCATGCCCACCAGAATATGGCGCAACTGCAGCTGGCCAGCTTGCACCAGTGGTCTGGCATCGCGCCAGAGCTGGTTGCAATAGGGGCAGTTGGGATCGGTGAACACATAGGCGATGCGGGCGGCATCGGGCTTGCCGTCGCCAATCCAGTGTGTACGCTCCAGATCGATCCAGAACTCCTGGCCCATGGGCTTTTGCACGGCGTTGTGCAAAGCTTTGGCGTTGACATCCTTGCCCTGGGCATCGATGACGGTGCCAATCACCCAGTGCTTGCCGTCAGGCATGCGGTAGATGGGGATGGGCTGCTGGTCGCGGTAGGCGGCCCAGGCCTTGAGGCCGCCGGCGCTTTGCATGGGGCCCACGATCTGCAGGCCTTGCTCGGCGAGAAACTGCGCTGAGGGCAGGTCGCTGCTTGCCGCACCGCTTGCTGCAGCGCCGCTGGCGGCAATCACGTCGCGGGTATAGGCCACGGCGACTACGGTGGCTGCGGCTGCAGCGAAGATGGGGAGAATCAGCGCCATCCATTGGCGTGACAGGGGCTGTAAACGTGGCACGATAAACCTTTGTCCATCTTGAGTCATGGGGCCTGTGTTGGAGGCGCAATGATGCGCAACTGCTCGCTCAGGCTTGCGCGGGAGAGCTCCCCCGTACGCGTGGACCGCAGGCGTCCGTTCGCGTCATAGAAATAGGTGGATGGCAGGGCGCGCTGCTGCCAGTGCTGACCGGCGAGCTGCTCTGGGTCCAGGAGCACCTGGGCTGGGGGGAGAGGCATGGACTGCAAATAGCGCAGCACTGCAGCGGCGTCTTCACCCTGGTTGATCCAGATGAAACGCACACCTGGATGGTCTTTTTGCGCTTGGGCCAGTACCGGCATCTCGCGCTTGCAGGGCGGGCACCAACTGGCCCAGAGGTTGATGACCAGCGGTTGACCGCCGTAGCTGCGCAGATCCGTGGGCTGAGCGGCAGCGCTGACCAGCGTCAGAGAGGGGAGTGAAGACTCTGAAGGCTCAACCCAATTTCGCAATGTGTAAGCTGCCATCAGGATGAATGCACCCACACCCAGGGACTGCAGCACGCCACGTTTCAGGAGTGCATGGCTGCGGCAGCTCCAGGCTGCCCAGAGAACCGCCACCAGCAGTCCGGCCCAAAGGTTCCAGCCACCGTCGCGAATATCCAGAATCTGCAGCACGCTGGCGGGAGATGCGCTCACGGGCCCCCAGTACTCGGGCCACCATTGCACGACGTAGGCCGTGCGCGCCGCTACCAGTCCGGCAAGCGTGGCGTGAAGCAGCACAGTCTCTACAGGCTGATTGCTTTGCCGCTGCCTGAGCCGCGCCCACCACTGGCTGGCAAACAATGCCAGAAATGCGGCAAGAGCCATGGTAGGCAGAGCGAGAGGGCCTATCCGCACACTGGCGGGCAAGGCCAGTGCCTGCAACAAGCCGGGTTGAGCTGCTTCGGTATTGCCTTCGCCAAGGGCTGGAGTCGGGGCATCCGCATTCCCGTCCATGCCTGCTTGAGCGGCGCTGATGCTCTGCTGCTGTACCGGGTAGCAGATGCCTATCTCGGCACAGCCCTGCCATTGCAGCTCCAGCGGCCATTGCGCCGGCCGTTCAGGCAGCGCGGCCTGAATGCGCAACTCCCGGTGAAAGACCTGCACACGGCCAAAGAAGGCATCGCTCAGGGTCCGACCTTCAGGGATCTGCAGTGGTATTGGCTGACCCTGAGCATCGAGCAGGCGCAACTGGTCGCGGTAGAGATAGTGACCAGGAGCAATATTCCAGCGCAGCTCCAGCAGGCGGCGGCCATCAGCCTCTGTTTGGATGGCGCTTTGCTCGGTGTGGACCAGCTCGAAAGCCTGTTCGGCAGTCAGAACTTCGGGTTGCGCAGCGGGCTTGTCGGCACTCAGGCCGGGCAGGGTCAGCGGCTGTGCCCAGGCAGTCATTCCCGTCAGCAGGACTGAAAGCAGAGCTAGGGCTGCGGCAGAGCGAAGAGACATGAAGGGTGGTGGCTGAGTGTCTTGGATGAGGCAGCCCCGCATCTTGGGCGCAAGGGATTAAGCAGGGGTTAACGCTGCGAAAAGACAAATCTGCGATGCTCGATCGCTTCGGATAAACAAGGTGCGTAACGGGTACTCACATCTCCGGATGTGATGGTGAGGGTGGCGGTTGCGCAGTGAAAAAATGCATGTGCTGTTAGTGGAAGATAACGCTTTGGTCGCCAGCGGGGTGAAGGCGGGCCTGCAGCTACAGGGCTTTGGCGTGGACGTGGTGGGTTGCGCCAGCCAGGCTGATGCGGCACTCAAATCCTCCCACTTCGATGTATGTGTGCTGGATCTGGGTCTGCCCGATGAGGACGGTCTGCATCTGCTGGCGCGGTGGCGCCGTCAGGGGCTGGAGCTGCCGGTGCTGGTGCTGACCGCACGTGATGCAGTGGACCAGCGCATCGAAGGCTTGCAGACCGGAGCTGACGACTATCTGGTCAAGCCCTTCGATCTGCACGAGCTGGCGGCGCGGCTGCATGCGCTGCTGCGACGGGCGGCGGGGCGTACCGTGGACTGGATTGTGCTGGGCGATGTCAAAGTGGATCTGGCCGCCGGCCAGGCCATACGGGAGGGCAGCATCGTGGACCTGTCGCGTCGTGAATGGGCGTTGCTGCGCGCGCTGCTGCAGTCGCCCGGGCGAGTGCTGAGCTTGGAGCAACTGCGCGACAGCCTCTATGGCTACAGCCTTGATGTGGAAAGCAACGCGGTCAATGTGCATGTGCACCATCTGCGTCGCAAGCTGGGCTCGGACATGGTGGAGACCGTGCGTGGTGTGGGCTTCAGATTAGGGCGCGTGCATGGAGGCAGTTGCTGATGCGCAGCCTGCGGGTCCGTTTGCTGGTCTGGCTGTGTCTGGCGCTGTGCACTCTATGGGGCGGTGTGGCGGCATGGATGTTTGCCGACATGAGGCATGAGCTGCGTTCCGTGCTCGACGACCGGCTGATTGCATCGGCCCGCATGGTGGCGGGCATTGTTCACCAGTTCAAGCCGCACAACACCAGTCCCGAGGACTGGGGTCCCATGCTCAATGTGGTGGCACGTGATGGTGTGGCTTGCGAGGTCAGCATGATTCGCAGCGAAGTGCATACCGCACCTACACATGATGCTATGGATGCAGATGCTGTGTCGGACGAGGCGAGCGGCAAGGCGGCTCGCCCAGCCCTGATTCCGGCATCTCCGCTGGATGCACCGCGCGCCAAAACTGCAAAGACCGGCCGCGCCGAGGACTCCGCAGATACGGCCTCCGAGCAGGCGGCCGAGCCTACCGATTCTCAGGTGCTGGCTCGCACTGCGGGTGCGCCCAGCTTCCAGGGGCCGCTGCCGCTAGGCTTCTCGAGCATCACCAAAGGCGGCAAGCCCTGGCGTACCTATGTGCTTGAGGAGCATGGCGTGCGCATTGCCACGGCCGACCGCATCGATGTGCGCGAGGGGCTGATACATGGTTTCGCCTACACCATCATCCTGCCCTTTGTGCTGGCGCTGCTGGCCAGCATGGTGTTGATGTGGTGGGGGGTGACACGCGGCCTGCGCCCCCTTGAGTCGCTGCGCCAGGAGTTGAGCGAGCGTCCGCCCGGAGACGATTCGCCCGTGGCGCAAGGCAGGCAGGTCAAGGAGCTGGCGCCACTGGTGCAGACCATCAATCACCTGCTGCAGCGCGTGCACAAAGCCATTGAGCGCGAACGTCGCTGGAGCGACGATGCCGCCCATGAGCTGCGCACTCCGCTGACTGCCGTCAAAACCCATGTACAGGTGGCGCAGATGGCGGTGGCCAATGCGGGGTCTCAGATGGTCGCTTTGAGGGATCAGCCCGGCGCTGGCAAAGAGGATGCTGCGCCCAGGCCGATTTCGGAGACCGCACAGTGGCAGATGACCCGGCAGGCGCTGGAGCAGGCGGGGGAGGGCGTGGAGCATTTGCAGCACACGCTGGAGCAATTGCTGCTCTTGGCCCGGCTGGATTGTCAGCCGGTGGGCGAAGGTGCAGGAGGCTCTCGTGCCATGGCCTGCGGTAGCGAGCCCGCCTGTGCGTGGGAGGCTCTGGAAAAAGCCTGGGGATTGGCCGCCACGGCCATTCCTTCAGGCTCGCTGCGCTTGCGCTGGTTGCCTCAGCAAGCCCTGAATGACGCCAGGCTGCAGGACTTGCGTGTGGCCGTGCCTCAGCCCCTGCTGGTGTCGGCATTGCGCAATCTGATGGAAAACGCCTTGCGCTATGGGCAGCAGGCAAGTGGCGAGCCGGACGACTCTGCGGTGCTGCTCGGCCTGCGCCACATTCCGCAGCTGGCGCAGGTCGGCGGCGACAAGCCACAGACGATGCCTGTCAATCCTGCCGGTTATGTGGAGTTCACAGTGATTGACCATGGGCCCGGGCTGAGTAGCGAGGACTGTGCCGTGGCGACCCAGCGCTTCTGGCGCAAGCAGCATCAGGCCCATGGCAGCGGTCTGGGGCTGGCGATAGTGCAGCGCATTGCACAGTGCAGCGACGGTGAGCTAGAGCTGCTGCCCTTGGCCCAGTGGCAGCAGCATAAGGGCTATGCATTCGAGCAGGTGCACAGCGGCCTAGCGCCAGAAGCGGTGACAGGGCTGGTGGTGCGTTTATGCCTGCCGGTGAAGTCCTGTGCTGCGCCGCCTGATTAGTCAGATTGGGGGCCAATTGTTTGCAGCATTAATTGGCTCTTAATCTTCTATAAGTATCTTCGGGCAATGTGCTTGCTGTCATTGGGCTGCTTTGGCTCGTGACATTCCAGGTCAGACGTCGGCGTTCAGCACACGCCTGATGTGCGGCAGATCTGAGCCGCTTAAATCTCCATTCCCAAGATGAATCGCTTGAACACAAAGACTCTGCCCCGGTCGTGGGTGGCTGTCGGCATTTCCATGCTGATGGCGACCAGCGCCTGGGCGCAAGAACCTGCTGCCGCCAAGGCTGCATTGAACGGCAATGTCGCTGCCGGTGCAAAGATCGCTCAGTCCGGCTCGGCCGGCGGCGCGGCCGCCTGCGTCACCTGCCATGGTGCCAAGGGCGAGGGCCAGCCTGGCTTCCCCGCACTGGCGGGTCAGCACGCCGGTTACCTGGAGCGTCAGTTGAACCAGCTGGCGGCCGGTGCCCGTCAGTCCGCTGTCATGGCTCCCATGGCCAAGGCCTTGAGCGAGCAGGAACGCGCCGATGTGGCCGTCTATTACGCCAGCCTGCAACTGCCTATCAAGAGCGTGCGTGGTGCCTTGCCCGGCAAGAGCGACGATAGCGGTGCCTGGTTGGTCGAGCGTGGTCGCTGGGCCGACGGCATTCCTGCCTGTGCGCAGTGCCATGGCCCCGGTGGCGTGGGCGTGGGCAAGGACTTTCCGGCCATCGGCCATCTATCTGCCGACTATATGCAAAGTCAGATCGATGCCTGGAACAAGGGGCAGCGTGAGGCCGGCCCACTGGGTCTGATGGGGGCTGTAGCCAAGAAGCTCACGGCCGATGACGTCAAGGCCGTTGCTGCGTACTACCAGCGCCTGCACAACCCCGCTGCTGCCGCAGCAACCGCCAAGCCTTAAGAGTTCGGGAGTTGACAATGTCGGACAAACAACAAACTGCTTCCAAAAGCTCCAATCTCGCTGAATACGCGGTGGTGGCCTGCCTGTTCGCCGGTCTGGGCGGCGCGCTCTGGTATGGCATGAGCATCAGCAGCCCCAAGAAGGCTGAAGAACCAGCCAAGGTGGCCGCGCCTGCTGCAGACGCCAAGGCCGTGACAGTGGCAGCCAAGCCCGGTGAATTCACACCTCCCGGCGTCAGCGACTATCCGGAAGGCCCCATGGGCGAGTGGGTGCGCCGTGGCGAAGCGATCTTCACACGCACGCCGGTCAATGCCGTAGGCTTCTCGGGCAACCCGCTGAGCTGCACCAATTGCCACCTCGACGCAGGTCGTTTGAAGGGCGCAGCCCCCATGTGGGGGGCCTACCCCATGTACCCGGCCTATCGCAAGAAGACCGACCATGTGGACACCTTTGCCGAGCGCGTGCGCGGCTGCTTCATGTACTCCATGAACGGCAAGGCACCGGACGACGGTCATGACGTTCTGGTGGCACTGGAGTCCTATGCCTACTGGATGGCACAGAAGGCTCCCACGGGCGAGAAGCTGCCCGGTGCAGGTTTCAAGAAGGCGGGCAAGCCCGAAGAGACTCCCACCTATGAAGCCGGTGCCAAGGTTTATGAAGCCAAGTGCGCGCTATGCCACGCTGCAGACGGCAAGGGCCAGTTTGTCGGCGATGTGGCCGTGTTCCCGCCGCTGTGGGGCAAGGACTCCTATAACTGGGGTGCCGGCATGCATGACATCGACAAGGCGGCCAACTTCATCAAGAACAACATGCCCTACGGCAATGCAACGCTGAGCGATCAGGAAGCCTGGGATGTGGCGACCTTCATCAACAGCCAGGAGCGTGGCCAGGATCCGCGCTTCAACGGCAATCTGCAGGCCACGGCCGAAAAGCACCATGGAAAGTACTCCATGTACGGCAAGGAAGTGAACGGCAAGCTGCTCAAGGGTCTGTAAATGGACGCTTGATTAGGTCTGCCGGATGCAGGCTCAAGGCCAGCCCTGTAGCCGGGGCCGGCCTTTTTTGGTGATCGGGGTGATCAGAGTGGGTGTCCGGCCAAGCCGCCGTTGAGCCGTCGGCGGTACGTTGCGTCCTGGTCACGGAGCCCGGGGTTTGGCTGGGCTGCACAAGATCCATTCAATCCGCACTCAAACCTAGACTCGGAAAGCACGGGAAGATCACTTTCCGACAGGCGTAGAAAAGCCCGGCGAGCCGGGCTTTTGCAATGGCAGGGCTTGAAAGATCAGGCCATGAACAGGTAGTGATCCACGAGCAGGGCGAGAAACAGCAGGCTCAGGTGAAGCAGTGAAAAACGGAAGGTGCGGCGCGACAGCTCGTCCGAGTAATTGCGGTACAGGGCCACGGCATAGGCGATGAAGCCTGCACCCAGAACGACAGCCGCGAACAGATACAGCCAGCTGCTCATGCCGTACATGAAGGGCAGCAGACCGGCCGCAAACAGCACAACGGTGTAGAGCAGAATCTGCAGGCGCGTGTATTCGCTGCCATGGGTCACGGGCAGCATGGGCAGGCCGGATTGGCGGTAGTCCTCCACGCGGTACAGGGCCAGTGCCCAGAAGTGGGGCGGAGTCCAGAGGAAGATGATGAGGAACAGAATCAGCGCCTCGGGGCCGACATTGCCCGTCATGGCGGCCCAGCCCAGCACGGGTGGCATGGCGCCTGAAGCTCCGCCGATCACGATGTTCTGTGGCGTGGCGGGCTTGAGAACCACGGTGTAGATCACCGCATAGCCGACAAAGGTGGCCAGCGTCAGCCACATCGTCAGCGCATTGGTCCAGACCAGCAAGATCGTGGCGCCAATCATGCAGAGAATGGCCGAGAAGGCCAGTGCCTGCTGACTGGAGAGTTCGCCGCGCGCCGTGGGACGCCATGATGTGCGCTTCATCTTGGCATCGATATGACGCTCCACCAGGCAGTTGAAGGCCGCAGCGGCAGCCGCCACCAGCCAGATGCCGACGCAGGCGACGCCCATATGGATCCACTGATTGGCTGTGGGCCAGCCGGGTACGGCCAGCACCATGCCGATCAGGGCGCAGAACACGATGAGCTGCACCACGCGCGGCTTGGTCAGCGCGTAGAACTGGCTGATTCGCGAGGTGTTGTTCAACAAGGCTTCACTTTGACTCATGCAATCACTCTTTTGCGCTATGCCTCAGGCAGGGCGGTGCGCCATTTCAGGGTCGGGGGCGGTGACGGCATGGCTACGCGTCACGGCTAGGCTCCAGACCACAATCGTTACCAGGGCCGCAGCTCCACCGGTGTGGAGCACGGCCGCCACCAGGGGCCAGTCCAACACCACATTGGACAGACCCGTCAGAACTTGCAGCACCGCAAAAAATCCCAGCAGCCGGCGCTGCCTGGCCAGTGCAGGGGCATGACGCAATGCCCACCACAGGCTGGCCAGTGCCAGAACCACCACATAGGCTGCCAGCCTGTGGGTGTAGTGGATCGCGGTCAGCGCTTCGAAGCTGATGTGGCTGCCGTCCTTGAGCATGCCCAGCGGGCGCCAGATCTGCAGCGCTTCGGCGAAATTCATGGCCGGCCACCAACTGCCCTGACAGCCGGGGAAGCTCGTGCAGGCCAGCACGGCGTAATTGGTGCTGACCCAGCCGCCCAGGCTGACCTGGACGATGAGCAGCGCCAGACACAGCCATAGCGCGATGCGCAAGCGTCCGGCAATCGGGGCCGCAGAGCGACCGGCCTGCTGCTGGCTCAGTCCCGATGCAGGAATGGCCAGCAAGGCCAGCAAGCCGGTACCGCCCAGCAGATGCAGGGTGACGATGGCCGGAAACAGCTTCATGGTGACCGTCAAGGCGCCGAAAGCGCCCTGTATGCAGACCCATACCAGAGCCAGAGTCGGCCACCAGGGGTTGGCCGCGTCGCTGAAAGACGCGTGCTGACCCTTGCGTCTGGCGGCCCGCGCCTGCTTCCAGCTCATGACCGTCATGGCAATGATGAGCACGCCGACCGTGGTCGCCAGATAGCGGTGAATCATTTCCACCCAGGCCTTGCCATGGGTGACAGGGCCGGTCGGCATGGCGGCTTGCGCCTCGGAGATCTGGGCATGTGCTGCGATAGGGCTGGCCGTGCCATAGCAGCCAGGCCAATCAGGGCAGCCCAGGCCCGAGTCCGTCAGCCGTGTGAAGGCGCCGAACAAGACCAGATCGAAGGTCAGGAACAGCGTCAGCACGCAAAGGGCCTGCAGACGTTTGCCGGGGCCGGTGCCGCGACTGCGCCACCAGACCCAGCACAAAGGCCCCAGGGCCAGCACCAGACCGAAAGCCATCAGCTCCAGCGCAGGAGCCAGGTCATAAAGCTGCTGCTCCGTCATGCCGCAGCTCCGCGGGCCGGCTTCCATCGTCCAGCCGCCTGTGCTTCAGACAAGGCACGGTGGTCAGCGGGCAGGAAAAAATCGCAGAAGCAAAGCGGCATGATTCGGCAGGGGCGGTCAGTACTTGGCCAGTATTTACAGAAATTATTGAAGATCTTGGTCAAGCGCAAAACGAGAGCAACCTGCTTGCCCGTAGCGAGACTTGCGTGCTCCAGGACCAGGACTTTGCTCGACGCTTGGAGCAGCAGTTGAATGCAGGCTCTTTGATCCCGCACAATTTTACCCATGTGATTTGAGGCTAGGCAGTCGTGACCGGAGTGTCCCTAACAACGAGGAAGAAAGGCTGGTCCTCAAAACCCTGCTTTCGGGGAAACTCCGAGGCAAAAAATTGCCAAAATGCTCCGATTTTGAACGGAGGCTACACAGCCTTGATGTACGATAGCCCAAGCTCGCAGCCTGGAACTGTGAGTGTGTCGAAGACAGCTGCAGTCGTGGCTTCGTCGCAGACGCGGGTGTCGTTCAATGGTAGGACTCTTGCTTCCCAAGCAAATAACGTGGGTTCGATTCCCATCACCCGCTCCACTCCAGCCTTCCAGGGATTTCCACTAACGTCCGTGGAGCACTGCAAGTCATTGAAAACAAACTGTTTTTCTTCTGACTCAATCCAGTGACTCCACCGAAATCCAAGCCAAGCCAAGACTTTTTAGTCCATTATTTAGTCCATCTTTAGGACGGCGCGACTTTCGGATTGTTGCAGGGAGAGCGGATTGATCGTGATCAGCATCTGGTTCCTGACCCAGGTTCAGGAACTGGAACATGGCACTGTCCGATCTCGCCGTCCGCAAAGCCAAAGCCACCGGCAAGGCATACACCCTTTCCGATTTGGATGGACTCTCACTGGCTGTAGCCCCTGGCGGGGGCAAATCCTGGCATTTCCGCTATCAGTGGTTCGGCAGGCAAAGGCGGATGTCGCTGGGGTGCTACCCAGAGGTCTCTCTGCGAGACGCCCGGATCCTTCGGGATGAAGCCCGCGCCCTGTTGGCCAAGAGCACCAACCCTCACGCTCATCGCAAGCACAAGCGTGCCACTGCCTGACTGACCAACTTCAAGGCGGTCTTCCTAAAATGGCTCGTCCACTGGGGCCTGTCCTGCGACGAGGGGCGCCAGACCAGCCAGTCCCTGATCCCGCGCATCTTCGCCAACGACGTGCTACCCCTCCAGGGAAAGCGGTCCATCTACGAAATCAGGCGTGTGGACCTGCTTGAGGTCATCGGCAACATCGAGCGACGCAAGGCGCTTTCGGTCGCCGAGAAAGTCCGGATCTGGTTCAACCAGATGTTCCGCTATGCCCTGGTGGTCGTGCCGGCCTTGGACACAACCCCGCCTCCGATCTGGATGTGGTGGCTGTGCCGCTGCCGCCAGTCAACCGCAACCCGTTCCTGCGCATGGCCAAACTGCCGAAGTACCTGCAGCGCGTGCGCAGGTACCGTCGCCGGCTGCAAACGCATTGGGACTGCGGTTGCTGATGCTGACCGGCGTGCGCACCGGTGAGCTGCGCCAAGCCACCCCCGACCAGTTCAGCCTGGACCAGGGCCAGCGGTTCATGCCATCGACACCCTGTGACAGCAGATGCGCGCGCAGTTTGTCGGCCACAGTCTTGCTTACAAGCCACAGTGCATCTTGAGTCAGCCATGCGTTGGCCGGCCCTGCCGATTGGGCGGTGCGTGATGCCTCCATAAATGGAACGTCACCCGGCAAGCCGGAAGGCATCTGCCATTCGGTCCTGCTCCCACGCTGATAGGCCTAGGCCCTGAGCCAGGGCTCGCCATTGACCGACGATGTCTCGAAAATCCTCAATGATCTCGTTTGCCTCATGAAGGTTCAGCCGGAAGTAACCGGCAACCTCCCGAGCCAATTCAAGATCGAGAGCGTTATCCGCTTCGGTAATGTTGAGCTTGAGGCCGTCTGCATGAGAGACGGGGTTCATGTCGTAGGCTTGTGAAAGCTTCCAACCAGCGCCCGGCACCAGGATGAAGCCATGGTTGCGAAGGTGGTCGTCAGTGTTGGAGACCAGGATGTTGAAGACGATTCGCGACCATAGTTCGCGCAGATCCTCATTGGGCTGCGAGCCCTGATTCATCAGTACCTCCGCGAGCTCCAGGTAGCTCACCCCTGTCGAGGCATCGTCGCCATCGCTGTGTCCAGTCATGGTCATTGCCGAGGCAAAATGTAGCCGGCGCCCCGCATCGGTACGATCAAAGCGGCGCACCATGAAACAGTGGTAGTCGCTGGCAAACTTCCGAGCTTGCGCCGGAGCGACGTTGAGGCCGCAGCCGTTGGCCAAGGCATTGACCACCATCTCCCATCCACCGACATCGTAGGTATCCCGCGTGCTTGGGAACTTGGCGATGTAAAGATGCCCCGCATCGTCCGCAACGCTCGCCTTGGGCCTGGCACCGCCGAGCGAGCCCCCTGGCGCGATGAGCATGCGCAACCAGTCCTGGCCCTGGGCAGCGACGTTGTCGGGGTCCAGCTCAAGCGCGCGACTGGCCTGCTCCAGGGCGCGAATTTCAGTAAAAGGCGGGGCTGCGACGTTGACTCGGTCATCGAGAAAGTCTCCAGCATCCTCGAGGCGGTACCGCAGCGCGCCCACTCGATAGAGGTCATGCACCCCGAGCAGGAAATCCGATTCGTAGAGACGAGCTCCCGCAGGCACCAAGCCTGCCCGCTTGTCACGCTCGAATCTTCGCCCCATCAGGAGGCGCCCCCAACGGTCAGGGCTGGAGTCATCGAAAACCCCGAATTTTTCCCTGGGTGGGGCGGGGTACTGCGGACCGCCAAAGGGCTGAATGCTCGGGTCCAACTGCAGCCCGGCCAGGAGAGGATCGGCGAGCGCGGCATCGTCGTATTCGAACTCGAATCGCTCAGTCGCTCTGGTCCTACGGCTGTGCAAGAAGCCAAGTCGTCGGGGGCTAGGCAGTCCATCCCAGTCCGCATATACAGCGATCATGCTCATGACGGTGCGTTCCCTTTACGCTTCGGCTTCCGAAGCAAAGAGGCCAAACTGTGCGTGCTCGCGGCGTCGATGAACGCCACCGTTTCTCCTTCGACTTTCTTCCAAGTGCCTTCAGCCACCGGCTTGTCGCCATTCGTTTCCACTCTCTTCGCCTGAGTTGGAGAGGAACTGCGCGGCGCACGGGCTATCGGCTCCGGACCGCGAACGGTCTTCGAGGCAGCCCCTTGGCGGTTACGTACAACGTCATTCCTTATCAAGCGAGCGTCCTGGAGCTGTCGGCCAAGGTCATCCGCAACTGCAAGTTTCGCTAGGTCGCCGGCCAATCCAAGAACTTGCATGACAGACAGGTATGCACCAATCGTGACGCCGGATCCGCCACTCTCCAGCGAACGCAGAGTCATGGGAGACATCCCCGCGCGTTCGGCGACTTGTTTGGCTGTCAACTTTCGGCGCAGACGCGCAAGCCTGAGCCGCTCGCCGAATTCGATGAGAAGCTTGTTTGTCGCCGGCAAGAGTGGGGCTGTCTTCTTGGCCATAGCTAATATTTCATCTCTTTTAACAAAAAACAGCCAAAATAATAGCACTTTGAAGGCTGGATCCCAACATGAGGTGTTGCTGTATCACGTCCCAGCAAGGCTGTGAGTGATAATATTCCATGCTTTTGATGAAAAAAGAGACAGAATATTTACACTTTAGATCGCTAACAAAATCGGCCTCCGTTAGAGTTCTTGAGCAGATTTCTGCCTACTTTGACGTTTTGCATCAAGAGTTAACGTTTTGGGCAGGCCAAGCGAATGCTCATTAGCTCTGGGCAGTCCGCTTCCTGGAGTCCGACCGAACCACACGGAACCGTTGGGGCACTGGCCATTGCTCGGCCTCCATCGGCCGGCATCGCCATAGTGAATGACCGTGCCGTCAGAACCTCGTGTCAAGAAGCGCTTAGCCATCCTTCCCCACCATGGGCAAGCTGCTTGTGCAGTCAATACCAACAGGATGCGCAGACCTGAGAAGAATCGAAACGCGATCAAGTTGGCGACCGTGGGCGCAAAGTTGGTGTGCGCGTGGTCAATGATCTTCTCCACTTCCTCACAGTCGAACGGGTCGGGCGGTTCTCGCTCAGCAGCTTGTCGAGCACGGCCAGGTCCATAGCGGACCTGGGGGCCGACACATAGTTGTTGATGGTCTGCTCGCCCGCCAGTCGCACCAGTTCGCCGCGGTCTGAGGCAAGACTTCTTGGTGATTAAAAAAGCCCGCGTGTGCGGGCTGTTCCATTGATTGCATCCTTAATCTGGGCTTTCTTCGTTTAACGCTTCTTGAGCAATCTGTTCGGCTTCGTTCAGTAGCTCCTCTGTGCAGCCTTTGGCTATGAACATTTTTCGCTTGCTGATTGACAAAGCGCCATCGTTTTGCACGAGTAGTCTTGCGATCAGGTTCATGAGGTTGTTGTTCATGTCAATGGCTTTATTGAGCCGTGAATACACACGATCAAATCGGCCGAGGAAATGAACTTCTTCATGCAGGTCACGCTGGAGTGCCTCTTTGGCCATCTCCAGGCCAAACTGCACGCACTGTGTGGCGTCCCAGAAATGGTAGATCTCGGGTGAGCCCTCAAAGGCGCAGTCGTACTCCAGGTCTGAGACTTTGGCCACTGTCCATAGGTCGCGCGCGGGGGCAGAGAAGGACTTGAGGGCCCTCAGGTAGTGGCCTTCATGGCGTGCCATCGCTGTAGAGATGGGGAGTACCAGACCGTTGGGTAAATTGGCATTGCGGCAGGCAATTTTGTGGAACAAGAAACGCGATAGGCGACCGTTTCCGTCCATGAAGGGGTGGGCGAATACAAATCCAAAGCTGACCAGCGATCCCAGAACCAGTGGATGGATGCCGTTGTCTTTTTGGTTGGCCAGTGTGAGCAGGCCTTCCATTACGGGGAGGAGGTGCTCAGGTGCTGGCGGTACGTAGGTGATGCTGCTGTCGCGTCGCAGCCAGTTTTGCTGGTTGCGGTACTCCACTGCCTGATCCATGGCCGATTGCACGGTGAGATTTTGAAGCTCGACCAGATACTCTTCAGTGAGAAGGATCTCTTCATGAGCGCGAGCAAGAAGCTTGGCAAATGCTTCTGTGCGGTTGCCTGTAGGCGCTTCGCGCTCAATCGCGTATGAACCTTCGGTCTCGCTGAGATACGCCCAGCGCACCGCGCGCTCGACCATGTCGGGGTCCATGGATTGGATGAACTCGCGGGCCTGACCAAGGGTATCTTCGGCCAGCAGAGCCTTGATTTCAGGGGTGAGTCTGACGGTGGGGCTGTACTGTAGGGAACCTATGCCGTTGAAGTCCACGCGCCATCGGGTGTATTTGCTCGATGGGCCGGTGAGAAATAGATTGGGGTCAAATAGCGGCTTGGTCGCACCTTTGGCTGGTGGTGCATTCAAAGTTTGCTGGTTGGCTATTTCCCAGAGGAAGCAGGCTTGCTGGAGATAGCTGCTGCTGGTGGCCTGTGAAAACTGCTCCACCAGCGGTACTGGGTCGATTTTTTTGAGGGCTAGTATCGCGGCTTGCAGATCCAGCTCTTCATGCTTGAGGGCGAAGAGCAGATGCTCCAATGCACTGGCATCGGAGGCAGGAGCGGCGTGCTCAGGTACTTGCACGCAGTCAGACAGTCGCACAAATTTCTGGACAGGGTAGACTTTGGCAGGTTGTGACGGCTCGAATGCCCCTGTGCTCAGGCGCTCACGTAGATGTGCATAACCAACTTTACGGTGATGTGCCATCTGCTCCTCGAGGAAAAAAGTTATTTGGCAAATGCTAAACAAAATTTTTCCGACTTCACTGAAGAAAAAATTACTTTCTTTGTCTTTTTGAGGATTTTTCTTATCTCTGATGCCTCTGCTTAGCTGCGAAGCAATTGTTCGCGGTCTGAGCTGTCGGTCATCAAGATTCCTTGGGAATCAAGAAAGCCCGCCAAGTCTGGAACCTTGCGGGCTTTTGTTGGGGTGAGAGGTGCTTAGCTTTTACAGAAAGGCCTGTCTCTGCGATCTGAGCGCGTCGCGGTCGATGCTGGCGGCGAGCAACTCCATGTCGGACTTGCTGACCCCCAGCGCAGTAAAGTGCGCGGCCCAGCGATCGACGGCGGCGGCCACCTGCCGTATCAGTTCGACGGCGCGGGGCATTTTGATGCCGTACTCGTTGATCTGGGTGAGTGCGTTTTCCAGGCTGGATTCGGAGCCTGCGGTACCCACGACGAGTGCCTGATAGCCAAGGTTTTGCAGGCTGGGCACCACGTCATAGGCGGGCGTGAGGTCGTAGTAGCCGTCTGCCAAATTGAGGCTGATGCTGTGATTGCGCTCGTGGTCGTCGGTGTTGTCCATGAGGATGTTGAAGACCATGCGTTTGAACAGCTCCTCGCGCATGGCGGTCTGCCGGTCCGGGTGGCCCAGGCGCAGCACGATGGTGGCCAGATTGCTGTAGCTTTGCTCCAGCCCCGCAGCGCGCAGGGCGGTGTGGGCGGACTGGCAGTGCACGCGGTAGGGGCCCAGCCGGTCGAAGCGCTCGATGGTGAGAGCGTGCCGAGCCTTGCCGTAGCGTGGTGGCAGTGGCAGCACGGCGGTGTCGGCCACATACATGCCGGCCTGTGCGGCCAGCGTCATGGTGGCATGCTCGATGAGCGGGGTGTCCACGGGGTCGTCGAGCTCGCTGAACTTGATGACGCAGGGGCCGTTATCCGTCTGCAGCAATGCCTTGGGCCGCGCGCCGCCGAGGGTGACGCCGGGCTGGATGAGGCGCTGTATCTCTGCGGTGATCGGGGCCTGGGTCTGCACGTCTTCTACCGCGGCGGCGAGCTGGGCCAGATCCTTCAACTGCGGATACGGCCCGAGGTAGCGGGGAATGTACTGCTCTGCCGAGGTCGACACGCCCAGCGCGCCAAAGCGGTCGTCACCCGCGAAGAGCAGCATTTCCAGAATGGACAGGCGGGCAGGCCGGTCGATGTGACGAATGATGCGCTCGCCCCAGCGGTCGGGGCGGGCGTCGTCGATTGCGCCGGGGGCCGTGTTCCTCTCGCCCGTGCTGAAGATCTGCCCTTGGACGATGGGCATGTCCTCGCTGAGCGCAAAGTTCCACCAGTCCTGTGTGTAGGTAAAAGTGGCGCAGTCTGCCACCAGCTGCGAGAGGCTGAGCTCGCCCACCAGTGTGGGCGCCGCAGGGTTGACCATGGCCCACACATAAAGCTGGTCTTGCGGCGCGTAGGTGCGTGGCGAGACGGCGTTGATGGGCAGGCTCATAGCTTTTGAGGCGTTGATTTGTTCATGAGAGCGGCTAGTCCTGCTGCTGCAGCTGTCTTTTTGTCGCCCTGAGCTTGCATCTCTTGCTCTAAAGCGTACTTGGCCATCTGCTCAACCAGTCCAGCCAAGCCTTTCGTTTCTGAAGTCGATGGCTGAGGCGATGCAGCTTTCGTTGCCGCCGTGGACGGCTTGTTCTTTTTGGGAGCGCTGCTCTTGCGCCTGCTGCCAATCTTCGCGACCTCCTTCTCCAGCGCCGCATGGTCGTTCTGCGGCGCAATCAGGTCGGCCAGGCCGCCGGCCTGATTGATCAGCCACATGCACATCACATACGAGGCCATGGCGACGGACGGGTCGCCGCGCTCTATGCGCGCCATGGTGGGCTGCGATATGCCCAGCTTCTTGGCCCACTGCGCCTGCGACTCGCCGCGCCGTTTACGGGCGATGACGATGTTCTGCGCAAGCTGCTCGATCTGCTGGAGTACGGCTTGCGGGTAGTCTGCGGGCGATGTGTTCTGGCGTGGCATGCATAGATATTAGTGTTTTGGCTAAAACATGTAAATCTATGAATTATTTTTGTCTCTAAAGCATTGCTTGCATGCGACAGCAGGCGACTTCATTGTTGTCTGCGTGCTTGTTTGATACATAGATATATTTAAATATATATTTTTGATTCATCTATGAATAATTTTGTGCTTTCTATATATGAATTTGTGAGCACATTGCGCTTTCTCTAACTGCATTTGAAAGCAGTTTGCTGCCGATAGCTTTGCTGGGCTGGCGGTGGCTGCTTTGCTTTTCATAGCGCGTGGCAGGCGGCTGCGCTGGCGGTCGAGGTGCTGCAGCTCATGCAGCACGGTGTCTATCGGATGCATCGGCAGGAGATACTCAAGCCCAGGTGGCCCGGCGCGGCAAAGCCATGGTCAAGCCATTGCCAGCGACGTTGGCATGTGCCGCAAGACGCCAGTACTACTGGCGCAATGAACTTCTGGCGCAATGAACTACTGAGCCCAGAGGCTCTTTCAATGATTCATTCCTTGTTGAGGTAACTTTTCTGCAGCAAATACATGCGCAACACGCTTCGATATTGGCCGTTGGCAAAGAATTCATCGACCAGTTCACCTTCCGGCTGAAAGCCAAGCTTCGTATAGACATGGATAGCCTTGGCATTCTCCTTGTCCACATGCAAAAAGATCTTGTGCAGATTGAGAACCTTGAAGCCATAGTCAAGCGCCAGACGAGTAGCACGAGTGGCAATCCCCTTACCCTGCTGATCAGGGGCAACAATGATCTGGAACTCCGCTCGGCGGTGTACCAGGTCGATTTCCACCAACTCAACCAACCCCCCACGGGCTCCTTCATGCTCGACTACAAAGCGACGTTCAGTTTGGTCGTGAACGTGTGAGTCGTAGAGGCTGGTCAGTTCATCAAAGGTCGCATAAGGCTCTTCAAACCAGTACCGCATGATGCTGGCGTTGTTATCCAGGTGGTGCACAAAGCGCAAATCGTCGCGCTCCAATGGTCTTAGCTGAATGGATGTCGTCATGGATTCTTTCGTTCAATGATTGGAGAGGCCGCTTGAAGCGACCATGTTGCCAATGATCAATCAATTTTTTGTTTGAGAAAAGTTCAGATCAATCAGTAAAATTGATTTATGGAATGGACACTAGAACGTTTGAGCCAATTCGTCGCCGTGGCGGACTGTGGCTCGATGACCCAGGCCGCTCGGCGCCAGGGCCGAACTCAATCTTCAGTGAGCATGGCCATGGGACTGCTGGAGGCGGATCTCGGGCTGGAGTTGTTTCATCGTGTAGGCCGGTCGGTGCGACTCACGCAGGCTGGCGAAGTCATCTTGCTGGAGGCACGGGCCCTGCTCAATCAGGCCCAGGCGCTAGACCTGCGCGCGCGCAAGCTGTCACATGGCCAGACAGCCAAGCTTTGCGTGGCTATCGACGAAGCTTTGCCCTATCCGCCGATTGCCAGACTGCTGCAGGAGCTGGCGCACCAGTTCCCGGCTTTGGAGTTGACCCTGCTCAATGGCACGGCGGCCGAAGTCGCACGCCAGGTGCAATCAGGTCGAGCTGAGCTTGCCTTTCAGTTTGACCGGGGCCCGGCAGGCGCTCAGTTTGCTCAAACTTATGTGGCTGGCGTACCTCAGATGGTGTTCGTATCGCGCGACCACGAGCTGGCCAAGTGCAATGGAATCAAGCGCGAGGACCTGGCCTCTCACCGGCAGTTGGTGATGCACATCGAGGGTGTTGAAGACCTCGTGATCAGTCCGAGCATCTGGCGCTCGGAGAGCTTCTACGTGCTTGCCGACATGCTGGCCGACGGCATAGGCTGGGGAATTCTGCCGCGCAATATCGCCCAAGCACCCGATATTGAGCCCCGCATCGTGGCACTGGACTGCGCGGAACTGCAGCTTCCGCCGTTAGCCGTGCGTATGCTCAATTTGCAGGGTGCAGAGCTGGGCGCTACGGCCTTGTGGATCGAGCAACGGCTGGCAACGCTGCTGCGTTCGAGTTAGCAAGGAGGCCTCAGCACCTGGGAAGATGAAGCCATGAAGAGGTCGAGGGCGCGGTGAGGCTGGTGCAGGAGCCACATGGGGGAGGGCCCATCACTGTGGGCAAGCATCGAATCCGTCGCTTCCAGTATTGACTGCGTGTCGCAGACCTTGAACGAATGGGTCAAGCGTGCCGAGGTCGATGCCGGCGTACACGAAGGCACCACGACCGGCGAACTTCGGCGCAGGAAGGAACCGGAGCGCGGGTCAAGGAACTGCGCCGGCCCAGCGAGATATTGAAGCTGGTCAGCGCGTTTTTCGCCCAGGTGGAGCTCGGCCGCCGGCTCAAGCCCTGAAGGACTTCAAATCTTGGAGCCGGTAGCCTACAAGTAGCTCATGATGAATATCAGCTCTGAATTTGCTGTTCCAGGCTTGTATCTAGGCTCGTTTGTTAATCGGTAATAGTTCGCCTTCAGCGGTATCTGAAAACTACCACCTTGGCGGGAGTCGTAGCCTGTAAATTTATGGGGAGTATCCAATGCAAGAGGTACGTCATTGCCGTCTCTGATTTGAAGCCCGACTCCAATGGCATCTGATCCATTATTAAGCCCGACGATTCCCTGACTGGCGTCAATGACCTTTGTCAACGCAACAAACGTGTAGTTGACTTTGCCAATTCCAGGCGGACATCGGTTTAGATTCAGGCTGAAGGAGACCGGTATGGTACGGGTGCCTGGTCCACCAAAATCAGATGAAATATAGTCATCCCCCATGGCAACGTTCACGTCCGGACTCTCGCAGGAGCCCGCGATAAAGTTTATGGGTCGAGCCAGTCTATACGTGACGAGGATATCGGGTCCAATCTTTAGGGTTCCTATATCGCCTGCTTTAATCTGGCCGCTAGGCTCAAATGCCGAAGTCTTGAGAAGTTCCAGTGTCATGTTGCCGACCAGCATCCATTGGCCAGCTGATTGCTCTATTATCGGAGGAGGTATGATGTCATCGTTTCGCCCCTTTATTCGAAACGACAGTCCAGGTGTGCCGGTAGGAAAGTAAAACGAATCTACTGGATTAGGTCCTCGCGCAGGAGCGGCGTGAATCCCAAACGAAGTTCCGGTGTAGCAGGTGAAGCGGATGTCCCTAGAGAGTGGCTTAATGTCAGTAAAGACCAAAGTCTCATCCGAGATATCACGAGGCACCATGATTTCCCCCGGGCCATCGAAGGTCAACGTTTGGGAGCCCCCAGTCACATCACACCGCGCCTTCGCCTGAGACGAGATTCCCATCAAGGCCACCACCAACCAACAGAACGTTATTCGCCCCCCCATTTGGCATTTGGCATTTGGCATTTGGCATTTTTTTACCAAGACCTTTTCGTGCGCCTTCCTGCCCGGCGTCTGCACGATGGCGCTCCGTTTGAATGCCCGCACAAGTGCCCAACTCGTACTGCAACATGGCTTGGGAGTGGTGCCAGCCCTTGCTGCTTCAAGCGCGGGCGTGGTTGGAGTGCTGGTCAGCCTGGTCGAACGCCGAGATGCCCAGGTCAATGCCTTGATAGGGCAGGTGTAGGTGGACAGGCAACTGCTGGCGACCCACTGACCAAGCCCGCAGAAAAGGTGAAAGCCCCAGGCGTTCAGACCGACTGAGGCTTTCGTTCCCAACCCTTGAAAGCCCAAGGATCGGAGCGCTGATGATGCTTTCCAAAGTGACCGTCACCACACCATTGAATGCCGCCGCCGCCGCCGCAGACCGCCATGTCCGCCGCATTGCCGTGGCCTATGTGCTGGCCGGATCGGGCATCACTGCCGCAGGCTTGGGCGGCTTGATCGCCTCCATTCGCGGGTTGTGAGTAGCTTTACTCTTTGACCACAGGCCTATGCACCAGCACCGGAATGCCGCTGTTCACCAGCACGCGCTGGGTCTCGCTGCCCAGCAAAATGCCGGCAAGGCCCTTGCGACCGTGGGACGCCATGCAGATCAGGTCGCAGTGGCTGTCCTTGGCCTGTTGGATGATGGCCTGGTGCACCGAGGCGTTCATGACTCGCGCAGTCTTGCAATACACCCCCTCGGCCCTGGCAATGTCCTGCACCTCCTGCAGCACCCTGTCGGCCGTTCTCTCGGCGTCCTTGTTCAGGTCGCTGGTGTTGTAGGTCATCATCGCCTCGCCGCTGTACATCAAGGCGGCATAGTCCGGCATCACATACAGCACCGTCACCTGGGAGTCTTGCTCCTTGGCCAGCTGCATGCCCGCGCGCAGCGCGGCTTCGGAGAGTTTCGAGCCGTCCGTAGGAATCAGAATGTGCATGAACATTTTCAGCCTCCTTGCGCGCCAGCGCCTGTGGGGTTGCCACGCAATCCGAACGATTGCCAAACCCATACTCACACTCCGGGGCAGCTGATGCAACACCCAGAAGTAGGTATTCAAGCGGTTTTTTTGATGGGCAAGAAAAGGCCTGAAATTCAGTGGGAATCGGCTCGGACCTCTTTGACCACAGGCCTATGCACCAGCACCGGAATGCCGCTGTTCACCAGCACGCGCTGGGTCTCGCTGCCCAGCAAAATGCCGGCAAGGCCCTTGCGACCGTGGGACGCCATGCAGATCAGGTCGCAGTGGCTGTCCTTGGCCTGTTGGATGATGGCCTGGTGCACCGAAAAGTTCATCGTCCGCTC
This sequence comes from Comamonas sp. Z1, assembly GCF_008121555.1. Lineage (NCBI taxonomy): Bacteria > Pseudomonadati > Pseudomonadota > Betaproteobacteria > Burkholderiales > Comamonadaceae > Comamonas > Comamonas sp. Z1. Next base: position 9,561 of record NZ_VOQT01000003.1, on the reverse strand, counting down.
CAACTTGCAATCCACTCCCTCGGCCTTGGCAATGTCCTGCACCGCCTTTAGCACTGTGTCGGCCGTTAGTTCGGCGTCCCGGCGCATCTCGCTGGGGTTGTAGGCCACCATCCCCTCGCCGCTATACATCAAGGCCGAATAGTCCGGCATCACATAAAGCACCGTCACCTCGGAGCCTTGCTCCTTGGCCAGCTGCAGGCCCGCGCGCAGCGCGGCTTCGGAGAGTTTCGAGCCGTCTGTCGGAATCAGAATGTGCTTGAACATTTTCAGCCTCCTTGGGCATCAGCGGTAGCTACGCAATCCGAACGATTGCCTACCCATACTCACACTCGAAGGCAGCCGTTGCAACACCTGGCGTCAATATTCAAGCATTCCCCCGCTTGTGCTTGTTGCCGCATGACGGTGGCGGCGGCGCGACAGGGCGCAAGGCAAGCGCCAGGCTTGGGTAGCATGCTGGCAATGTCCTCATCTTTCGGATGACAAGGAAGTCCCATGCTCAATACGGATACCGTTGCGAAGAGGCTGTTTGGTGCCTCCGCAGATACCTTGGATGCCAGAGCGCTCAAGGTCGCCCAGCACATTGCCCGGCGCAAGCACATTTCACGCAATGTGGACCAGGAGCTAGATCAGACACCGCCCACCTTCGGCCAGCGCGCAGCCGATGCCGTCGCCACCTTTGGCGGCTCCTGGGCCTTTGTGGCGCTGTTTTGCGCAACCATGCTGGTCTGGGTGGGCCTCAACGCCTTTCTGCTTTGGGCGCGCGGCTCCACGTTCGACCCGTATCCCTACATTCTGCTGAACCTGTTCCTGTCCATGCTGGCGGCCATACAGGCGCCCATCATTCTCATGTCGCAGAACCGCCAGGCAGACAAGGACCGCATTCGCGGCGAGCACGACTACGAAGTCAACCTCAAGGCCGAGCTGGAAATCATGCTGCTGCACCAAAAAATCGACGAGCTGCAGAAAACGCAGTGGAGCGAGCTCATCACCATCCAGAGCGAACAGCTCCAGCTGCTGCGCCGGTTGGCGGAAGGGCATCGGCCCGTCTAGCCACGCAGGCATTGTGGGAGGTGCTCTCGCATCCACTGTGCAGATCGCCGTCAGTGGCTAGGGCAGTAGTACGATTCGCCAATAGCAACTTGGAGAGGGTATGGGCAAATCGACGTATCGCGCATTGGTGATTGCTTCGCTGGGCATCCCATTATTCGGAATGCTGGTGGAATATGGCTTCGATCTGGTGCCTCATGAGCTAACCGATCTTTCCCAGAGCCTTTTGATGCAGTCAGAGGTCGGCCCCACGGACTGGATCTTCTTGCTGGCGCTTTCGGTGCTCGTGGTGCTCGGCCTCATTTCCTTTTACGGGCTGCTGTGGTTCAGAGCATGGGCGCCTCGGTTTACCCTGTGGTCTTCTGTTGCGACTGCAGTCGTCGCATGTTTCAGCCCGCCGATTGTGCTGTCCGGCCTGGGGAACGCGACATCGGGCTTGGGCTTTGCTCTGTTTGGCGCTGTGCTTGCATTGCCGTACTACTCTCCCGAAGTGCGAGAGATGTTCTGGCCCTCCAAGCCAGAGGCCTGAACAAAAGCCCCTGCCCAGGGGCTTTTTGTATGGCAAAGCGCTTCGGGCTGCAGAGCAGACTATCGGAACGTCATACGCAGCAGGCCTTCATCGGGTGCAGGGAGCTGCTTGGCTGACAGGGCCTGTGCAGACGCGGGGCGCTGGCCGGGGGAATTACCGGGGTAGATCGGCAGCGTCACCTGCTTTTCGCGGTGCTGGGCGCGCTGGGTCAGCCGCTGCGTGCAGGCCGTTGCCAGTGTGGCCAGCTGCGCATCGGTCGCGGCCATGATCTCGCCGTCGGCAATGCGCTGCGGCAGGCTGTTGAAGGACACCACCATCTGGTCGGTCGCAATCGGCTGGGCATGGGGCAGGGTAGGGCGGCCCTGGCTGTCGTAGTTCAGGTTCAGCAAATAGCGGCTGTGCTGCCATTCATCGGTGTCGCCCTGCATCACGGCATTGAACACCGTGCGGTGCACCTGCGCCGCGGCCTCTGCGGCCAGAGAGAAGGCCAGCTCCATACGCGGCGTGTTGGCAGGCTGGTGCAGCTCGGCCTCCATGCGGTTGAATGCGTCGATATAGGCAACCTTCCAGCGTTGTGCCTCTTTGCCGGTAAAGCCCATGGCCAGCAGCGTGAAGCCGTCGCGAGTGATTCGGTAAGCCGGAAGCGTGCGTCCTGTTGAGTCAGTGAAATCGCTCAACGCAAAATTGCGTTCAGTGAATTCGGCAGGGGCGTCGAGTCTTTTGATGGCGCGAATCACATCAGCGTGGCGTTTGCCAAAGTGCTCTGCGATCTGAAGACTGGTGGTGGTGACGGTTCCGTGTTCGACGGAAAGCTCGGGACGAGCGGGGAGGGAGGTTACGGGCGAACCAATGTTGATGCCAGCCATGATGAGGCTCCTTGGTGACGAGTGTGGAACTCATCGCCTTCCCGACCAAGAGAAGGTGATGGACCGTGCAGGGTTGGTCGACCGGACCAAGGAGCCGGCACACCCTCGCGGGTGTCCCCACACGGCCCACCGTAAAGCGGAGCCATGCGCGCGCAGGCATGCTCATAAAAGCAAATAAGCCGCAGACCATGTTGATGGCGCGGCTGCTGCGCCTTGGTTACCGGGCGACCAAGCCCAGATCACGCTTAACGGGCGTGATAGCTTGAATTCTAGCCGCTTTACTGATTGCTTGTAGAAAAATCGCAATCTTTATTTATGCATTATCTTGGGATTTTACGAAAAAGCATTTCCATTAACAAACCAGTCAGATTCAGATAATCCTAAGTACAAGGCGGGTTGCCATGAATGTGGATCGGCTTGGTACCTGGAAATTGCTTGCCGAACTAAATATGACCGAAGACCTTCAGATCCAAAAATTAGGAACTCTTCCCTGGTATACCTAATTATTTGAGCTAGCTCTGATGCAGCCTTGGTAGAATATAGTTCTTGTAAATTAAAAGTTGTGAAATGTGATTCTAAACGTTTCTTTAAGTCGGGATCCCAATGATCTGGAGGTTTCGCTTCGAAAATCACCCCTGTTGGAGAATCCTCAATAATTTCGGCTGTTATCCAAGGTTCATCTGTTGGTATGGTGTCAAAGTATGGATGTAATGTTTGATCTGTTTTTCTTTCAGAAATTCTAGATAGTTTTATTTTGTTGCAGTCAGAGCATGAAGGTATTAAGTTGCTTGGGGTTACAATGAATTCTGCAAAAACAGATTGTGGAAGATAGTGATCTAAGGTACTTGTTACTCTTGAATTGCATAAGGGGCAAGTACTAGTCTTTGATTTGATTTCATTGTAAATTTTTCTGCATGGATGACCAAGCTTCGAAAATTTATTCTTATAGATCCACTTCATTTCGTCTCGGGTAACAGTATTGACTACCGAGTCGGTAGCTGCGAGAGTGAAGAGGAGTGAATTCCCCGCAAGTGCTTTGTAGTTCTTCTCTGAAGTAGATAAATGCTGTTCTGTAGCTATTAATCGATGAACAAGATCTTGATTTTCTATGTTTCCCGTGCATAGGCGAACAGCTTCTGTGACAGTTCTATTCGGGATAGGTAATGAAATCATTCGGTATCCTTTTTTTTCTTGTCGCGAATAGCAATCAAGCTTCTGGCAATTAGTTGGGCTTCGCTGCCTAACTGATTTTCGAAGCGTTGTAGTAGAGTCTCAAATGATGTATCAGATTTAATATTCTTTTTAATAAGTGAATGAAATCCTGCATTAGTCACTTCTAAACCAAATATTTCCCTAGTAAGAACTCCAACTGATTCACCGAAGGTTTCGAGACTTGGCTGAGAAATCTCACTAAAAGATCCAGATCTATTTAAGATGGAAACACATGAAGTAGGGACTTCTTGCAGTACAACTGGCGAGTGAGTCGCAACAATGGCAACACCGTTTCTCTCTATTAGTAGATTACTGACTGCTCTGATGAATGCTGACAGCAAAGGTGGATGAAGATGGCCCTCAGGCTCGTCAAGAATTACAAGTGTTTTCTCATCTACTAGCTCAACCAGTCGGGTAATTGATAAAAGCACTATTGCATGGCCAGAGCTTAGTTTTTTAAAAAGCCAGATGGCATGCTCTTTCCAATCTTCACTTTGATCCGCTAACTCAAGTATGTTCGCCTCTTCAAACATAGGGTCAGAGTAAAGCATGTTAACCGCAGAACGCCAGCGTTGTGCTCGCAATTCGGTTTTGCATGCCTCAAAGCTTTTGACAAAGCTGTTCGCTAGAATCTCTTTGAGTGATTTTGCGTTCTCAATACTTAACAATGGAAGGTCTGCTAACCCAACGAATGTGCCTCTTATCTGATTACTATTCTTTGTAGCAGGAAAGGAGAAAGCATCGAATGCACTAAATGATACGTGAACCAATCCTGAAAAAGACCATTCATTTGAGTTGTGCCCAAGCTTTTCTAACCTTCCCTTCCTTATATCTTCTGAGTCTGGTAGGTCCAGAACTGTTGCGGTTAAGCTTTGAATGCAGCGAGATTTTCCAACCCCATTTCTTCCTATTAGGACGTGAACATTCGATGGAGGGATGGACTCTGGTACTACCTTGAATTTTATGACTGGTTGGGATTCTTCGCTCTGTCCGGGTAAATGGAAATTAAATTGATACTTTGTTAATATGGCATTGCCATTTGCAAGTCTGTTAAATCTATTTTTGATATTCTCTTCTGTTACGTACCTCAATAGTGAGGTCTCCATTACCGGCTCTTTTTTGTATTTTTCAAAAATTTTCAGATTGAATGCGCAATCCTGTAATGCCATTAGTACTGTTTTTTTTGTTTTTACGGGAAGCAAATTTAGAGTTGCGTAATAGTCATCCCCTTGACCTACGGAAAAAAAATTGTCGTCGAGAGTCGCGAATTCTTCAGGTAAGTCGGGCGACCTTTTCGCTGGATCCTTACCCGGTTTGTCGGCACCAATAAGATCCTTTTGGCCTATTTTTAATTCCCCAGGGATGTGGCACTTGCCATTTTCATCAAAAATATAGAGCTCATATCTTGTATCAAATTCAAACCAGTCATCCCATGGGTTTCGAACCAAGTAGGAGAAAGAAAATGCTTTTTTTGGTAATTGTGAAGAAGAGATTATTTTAAATAGCATTTGATGCTCTATATGAATGGTGGTGATTAAATATTATTTAAATAAATAATGCTGAATATTTTGTAGTATCACGTTTTAGCATCGCAACCGATACTGCTCATCTCTCGCGACCTTGCGCTCTCTACGCACCCAGTCCAAGTCGTAATACTGACTACCTGTCCGCCCCATGCTATCCAGCGCTTTGACGCGTTCTTCCAGTGCATCACAGACCTGTTTTTTGCCGGGTTCGGCAGGCTGGGCAGGGCGGGTCTGATAGACAACCGCAGGGGCTGCGGTATTGCGCTGGGTTTTGCGCCATTGGGCTTCGGCTTGGGCTACTTTTTGATCCCAGGGCAGGCCGGAGGGCACGGTTTCCGTGCGTTCGAGAAAAGCGTTGTGCTGGCCGCATTGCGCGCTGCTCCAGAAAAGCCCGCCGCCATGGCCTTTGCACAGATAAACGGTGCTGCCCGAGTGGCCGCTGTGCAGGGTGGTGGTTTTGTCTTCCACCACTTTGCCGCCTTTGCATGCTTCTTGAGAATAGGAATTGCCGCAGCGATAAATAGGCTGCGCTATGGCTTGATTCATAGCGGTGGCTGGCAGCAAAAATGCTGCGGCAGTCAAGGCAGGCAGAAAATGCATGCGGAGCATTATCTGTAAAAATTAGTTACTGGCGCATTAACCCCGGCCCGCAGTGCGATGTTGGGTCACTGTAATAAATCAAAGAAAAAGGCAATGTAGAGAACTACATTGCCTTTCTTCGTTAGCAGGTGCTTTTTTTGGGGCGCTAATCAGATTTCAGCGGCAGCCTGTGTTGTGCTGGCGCGCGCATGTATTCACCTTGCAAAGCGCTTGATGCAGCTGGTGACGACACCCCAGATTTCCAGCGTCTGTCCTTCTGGCGGCACGATGTCGGGGTAGGTGGGGGCGCCTGCCCTGAGCTTGCAAGTGTCGCCATCGCTGTCCAGCGCTCTGATGACGAGCTCGCGCTCGACAACTGCCACGACGATGCTCCCATCACGAGCGCGCAACTCCCTGTCCACCACGACGATATCGCCGTCATCGATGCCGTGTTCCTGCATGGACGGGCCGGCCACGCGCAGCAGGAACGTGGCCTTGGGGTGCGTGACCAGCAGGTCAGTAATATCCAGTCGCTTGCCAGCGAAGTCATTGGCGGGCGAGCCTGCACGTGCGCTGCGATCAGCCAGCGGCAAAGTAACCGGGGACGCGATCAGTTGGACGGGCATACCGCTCATAAGACGATGACTGTGCATATGTACAGTGTAGCGGTTGATGCGACTCCGGTGTCATGAATCCACGTTGATGTCGCATGCTTTCCACTCGATCTTGCACCCGGTTCTGTGCGGAGCCGGGGGGCCATGTTGAGTTGCATATGCTGTGCCGAAAGCTGGCCGGCCCGCAGTGGTGACTGTGGCGGGCGGCCATTAGCGGGCATTAGCGGGCTGGAAAATGACTAGCCGCATGCATTGCAGATGCATAACGGCATTACCGGAATTACTGTGCTACGCAGCGGCTAGAGCAGCCAAGTGAATATCCGCAGCCCCTGCAGTGCTGGCTGCATTCACATGGTCAAAATAATCGTACCAGCCGCTGGCTTTGATGCCCGCCAGCAGAGCGTCACGAGCGTTTTGATCAGGAAAGCGCCAAATACCAAGGAATGTATGCGCGGTTCCTTGGTCAATGTTGGAGTCCGTTTCTGCCAGAGAGAGAACTTCGACACCGAGGCTGGAGAGTTGATTCAATGCGAGTCCGATGCCGCCAAGAAAGTGTTGCCTTTGTTCGGCAGGCAGCGCGAGCCAAGCCGAATTGGGGGTGTAGAGCTCTACAAGGTAATGAGACATGGTTCCACTTTCACTTGAGATTGCGCAGTGCGCGTTGACATATACGTTGTGTGGCGGCGGCTTGGGTGCTTTGAAGCCATTGGGCACAGATGTCACGCACCCAGTTTGGCTGGTCCTTGGCGGCATCATTGAGCCAATTGGCGACCGAGTCCTGCACATAGACCGAAGGGTCGCTCTTCAGAGCTGAGAGCAAAGGCAGTGCCTGCTCGGGCGAGCGTTTGAGCTGCGAGATATGCGTGCTCCACACACCGCGGGGACGCAAGACCTCGCACGCGAATCGTCGGACACGCTCGGAAGGATCTTGTGTCCATGGCATCAGCTGAGCGATAGCCGCAGCCAGGTCTTGCACCAGGTGCAGCCGCATCGCCATCCAAGCCCATTCGCGCACACCAAAATGGGCATCGTCTGCCAGCGGGTGCATTGCGGCCAGCCGTGCACCGAGATCCAGGTTAGGCTGAGCACCGATCATGAAACACGCCCAGCCTCGTGCCATATCGGCGCGGTGCGTTTGGCATTGTGCGATGCCCTCAGTACCCAAGACCTCCAGCAAGACTGCGCCGATACGGGCCATGCGTTTGAGCACACCCAGTTGGCAGGCTTCATCGATCGTGCTCAGTGCTTGAGCCGTAAGTGCCGGAAAGAGTGTTCGTGCCAGTACGGCCTGGTCGACTGCCAGGCACTCAGCCAGCGTCGCACATTGCAACTCCCCGCGCGATAGCGCATGAAGAACGTCCCGAGGAATGTCAGCGGTGCGCGTCGCACCCTTGCGGACTTGATCACTCATGATTCAACGTCCGATTCAGGGCCTCGTACTTTCTCCAGCAACGCTGCCAACTGCTTTCGCTCATCTACAGACAGGTTGCCAAACAAGCCTGCAATCCACCGACCATGCTGGTCGATAACGGTACCGGCTAGTTGTTTTCCTTTTGAGGTCAGCCGAATGCAAAGAGCACGGCGGTCTTCGGCGTTGGCGTGACGTTCAATCAGACCTTCGCGCTCCAGTCCGTCTAAGAGGCCGGTCACCGTGGCGCGTGTCACGCCAGCCTGTTCGGCCAGCGCGTTGGGTGCGAGTCCGTCAGGCGCCACATCGAGAAGGAACAACAGCACAAAGCGCCCCTCAGACAAACCATGAGGGGCCAGCAAGGCAGCGCAGTCGCGGTCGATGTTTGCAGCCATCGACAGCACTTGAAAGCACAGCTGGATGCCATCCACATCGGGAAGTTTGCGTCGTTGTGCCTCTTCAATTAGCGCCTGGTACTTCTGTTCAAGCTTCATTAGTTAGCCAAAATATAATATGGTGGCTAATTATATGGGCAACATCACTTCATGAATAGTGGACCGAGCACCACCTCATCAGATGCCGGCTTGTCGATTGCAGACCTTGGCCTAGCTGAGCGCCGATTCAATGACCAAGCAGAGTAGGGTGGCGGTGAGCACTGAATCGTCAGGGGCGCTCAGGGACGGCGCTTGCTTGCGATCAAGTTGGGCAGCGATGTCGGTGTGCCGGGAGCGTGGTGATCTTCATGGTCTTGTTCAAGCAGGGCAAGCGAGCCCTGCTTGCACTTGGGCGGGCCGAGGCCCGCGCTTTCATCCCGCTCAGTTGGTCGCGAAGCAGTACATCAGCCCGGCACTGCCGCTCTGCTGCAACTGCTCGACGCTGCAGCCGCGCGTGCCGTGCGATGAGTTCCACGAGGCATTGGCCACAGGGTCGGGGTTGGTGCCCTTGTGGTCGTGGTGGCCCACGATGGCAGAGCCGCCGTCGCTCTTGGTCCAGTTGCCGCAGGTGGTGTCTTTGCCGGGCTCGGGCACGGCCAGGGTGCCGTCAGGGCGCGAGCCGGTCAGGATGTCGTGGCGGTTGACCTCATCGCCAAAGCCCGAGACGACTTCGCCCTTCTCGGTCAGCGAGGTTTCCTTGCCAACCTTGGCATTGGCACTGTGGAGGTCGGCCACGCTGGTGGCAATGACCACGCCCTTGGCGTTGCGCCACGGGCCGTTGCCGATGCGGTCGCGCGCATTGACGGCCGGTTGTCCGTTCAGCGCTGCATTGCTCAGGTAGGCGCGCCAGGTCTTGTTGCCTGCGCCCACGCTTGCGGCCAGCGACTGGCAGTAGCGGTCGGCCCCGGCCAGCCCGCCCAGGTCGCCGCCCTTGCCGGGGTTGGTGCTGGTGATGAAGAAGCTCATGGGGTTGCCGCCCGACGACCCCATGGCGCCGCAACCAACAATCAGTGCGGCAGCCGCAAGGGCGGTGCTGGCAGAAAGAACCAAACGACGGGACATGGCAGGCTCCTGAGCAATAGTGGAGCCCGCAGGCTAACGCAACGTGGTGTCAGCGGCAATATGGGCGGGGTTGCGAGTTGAATTCATCGCCATGATCGTTGTTTGGATAAACAGTGCAGCTTTTGCATGTTCGTTCGCTATCATTGCCATTGCTAGATGTCGGGTCCCGGATGATTACGCACGTTCTTGACGAATAAATCAGGAGCTTTCATCTTCCATTTTTTGAGTGCTTGGACTGGGGCTTCATGCCCCAGTGCCTTTTGTGGCAAGTGGTGGTTGTACAG
>NZ_VOQT01000029.1:0-39399 GCF_008121555.1 Comamonas sp. Z1 | reverse complement strand
CAGTCAGAAGTGGACCATGCCCATCCGGGATTGGAAGGCTGCGCTGACCCGCTTTACCATTCAGTTCGGAGACCGCATCTCCGTCAATTGAAGTCCGAACCGTTTACACAAAAATTCGGACACGCCCACTTCCGTACCTGAAGGGTATGGTGACCGAGGCGGTGTCCGGCTGTGATTGGATAGTTTCAGAACCCTACAGATTCCTCTGCGGGGTCTGTGGGGTCCTGCTATCTAATTGGTATGAAGACGGGTGGGGCTGTTCGAGCACACGACACCCTATGTCCTAACGTCCTATCTGCGATATTGCGTGCGGTCGCAATTCCTCTTGCATCTCGTCTCTCGACGCTGCTTCAAGGGCGGAATATGCACCATATAGGCGACTTAGACGCCATCAAGAGAGTGCTAGTTGGGAAGCGCGTATCTAATTTGCGTAAGCTCCGCTAGGCCGCCGCAAGGTTCGCAAAGGGGCATACAGGCAGGCCCGTCATCTCGCCTCGGGATGATGACCACTTGAGACCAGCGCCCGCAATTGGCGACCCAAGGTGCTATTTGGATTCAGTAAACAGTTCACTGATACCGACATCAAGGCCTACTGCGAGCGCCTCTAGCGTTTCAAGAGTGACGTTGCGTTTTTGGCGTTCAATGTGGCCAATGATGGCTCTGTGTACACCTGCACGATGACACAGTTCTTCCTGTGAGAGCTCCCGTTCCTCGCGCAGGCGGAGAACATTTTTTGCGAGTAGTTCCTTTGCTGAGACGGCTGTTTTCTTTTTCTGAAGCTTCGGGGCATGCATTACCGAATGATGTTGAAACATAGCTACTGTGTCGACTACTGGTGTGTCGACTACCGATGAATCGACTACCAGGAAATCGACTACTTGTAAGTAGAGTTGTGTGTCACAATTGACCCGTATCTCTTCGAGCATCTAATGTTTCTTTGCTTACCCGAAAACCAGATTCCCTACCCGCATCAGAAGGTCTTTTTCCCTAACGGTGGTGGGTACTGGGGCTGCGTCGTCAAAGACTGTGCGGCGCCGATGTTCATTGCAACTGTCCAGCCCGAAGGTGAGCCGGCTTCAGAGAGAGTGACGGCTATGTTTGCCGACGTAGAAGCGCTCCGCAAGCTTCGAAATACACAGGAGCCTTGTCGCGTCGTTGCGCTTCATTGCGTTACCTACTCCAAACAGCAGACTAACTTGGCCATACAGCCCATAGAAGAGGTTTGGGTCAGCCCAGAGCGTCACAGCGAAAAGTTAGTCCTAAAGATGTCTGGTGTTCCAGACAAATATCTCGACGGCCACTCTATGAGTCCTGTCGTTAGGGCTGAGTCGGATGGCTGGGTACCGCTGTTCGAAATCTCTAGCAGTCCTGCAAAGCGGAGCTCACGAAATTAGTCTATTTCGAGTCCATTGGTATCGAGTTGCTTGCCGACGACGAGTCACATCCAAGTGATTGTTCTTTTGAGTGGTTGAACTGATGACTTCATCGAAGTACGGGCCGAACAAGCTTGTGCCGTCTCTTGCGGAGCAATGCAGTCGCATCATTTTTTTGGACTTTGACGGAGTCCTGCATCCACCCCGAGCTATTGCAGGTGCACGGCCACCACTTGAGCCGCACGAAATTCGAGCGGGATGGCCTGCCACGTTCCAACACCTAGGCATCCTCAAGGACTTGCTGCGGGAGCATTCGAATATCGCTGTGGTTGTCAGCAGCTCCTGGCGCATCTTCTTGAATGACGCCCAGCTGGGAGAACTCCTTGCCCCCATTGCCCGTTGGTACGGCGGTTCCGTTGGGAATCCCCAAATAGGACGCGACGTGGCGATACGAGCCTGGTTGGAACTCAACGCCATCACTGACTACGTCGTGCTAGACGACAAACCTAAGTTCTTTCCTGGGCCGGCAGGTTCCTGGCCTACATTGATACTTTGTGAGAGTGAGACGGGGATATCGGACATCAGCGTCCAGCAAAAGCTTCGTGACTGGATGAACCTACACACAGCTAGCATGAGTACTGCAACTGAAGGAGAACTCCGACTCCTCGGCCAGGAGCCGCAGCGAGCTGAGCCTGTATGAGGCCCATCCTGTTCCTGGATTTCGATGATGTCATTTGCCTCAACAACCCATTTGGTGGCTATGACGCGTTAACTGCTTTGGCTGAAGCGGCCCGGGTTGGTAAACCACTTAGTGCTTTGGATGAGCTCTGGAGCAAGCTGTTCGACGCTCAAGCTGTGTCGCATCTCAGGCTGGTGCATGAGGAGTTCTCTCCGCGGTATGTGCTCTCCACAAGTTGGCGCTGGTTTTTTGACCGAGACCTATTGGAGAGGACGCTGGAGCTGGGCGGTCTTGGCTTTGTCGCACAAAGGCTGCATCAGGACTGGACAACGCCTCAAGTCTCACGACGGGCGCATCGGGCTGTGGAAATCAACAGTTGGCTGGAGCAGCATCCAGAAGGTGCTCGCTCGTGGGCTGTACTGGATGACGGACTCTCCGGCACTGGATTCGAGAACTGGTCGCGAGAACGGCGTCAATTTGTGGTTCTCTGCCAGGAAGGTGTTGGCTTTCAGAAGGACGAGCTTCAAAGCCTTAGGCGTGCCTTTGTGCTGCGAGGCTTAATTTCTAAACCTTGAAATCAGCGGCACTTTAGCTGGCGTACAGCTGTACCTGCTGACGTGCCAGAAAGCCAGGCAAGCATGTCAAAGACCATTCTGTACCTGGACTACGACGGAGTCCTGCACCCGGAGCCGGTCTACCGCCACCCGAGGGGTGGAATGTACTTCAGTGTCGACCATGCTGGCCATCGCTTGTTCGAGAACGCGGAGCTCCTTGTCGAAGCCCTGGCGCCATACCCCGAAGTCGTCATCGTCTTGTCTACCTCCTGGGTCCGCGTGTTGAGCTATTCCCAGGCCAAGGCTTTTCTCCCTGAAGCGCTGCGCTCTCGAGTGATTGGGGCTACGTTTCACAGCGCGATGAACAAGTTCGAGTTCGATGCGATGACCCGCGGTGCCCAAGTGTTGGCCGACGCGACACGCCGCGCAGCAACCAGCTGGGTCGCCCTGGACGACGAGGACGAAGGCTGGGGCGCCGCGGCATCCCCGCATCTCGTGCTGACAGAACGAACGTCAGGACTATCTGAACCTCAGGCTCTTAAAGAGCTATCAGACAAATTGAAAGAGCAAATTAAGCAGTGGTGACTGCCTGCGGGTGCTGACCATCGTTGACCTTCATTCCGCTCGGAGCTGACCGGTATGCTTGAGCTGACCAGCGGCTGCATGCGACCCTAACCAGTCATGGGAGGCGTTCCTCAGCGACTGGCTGAAGTAAAGCATCTCCCTTTTTATACTGTCGCTGCTTCGAACACAAACTGCACTCGATACGTCACCAGTTTCAGTCCCGGAATTGCCTTGGCCGCCCACCTTACTGGCTCCGAAAATCCCGATGCGACCAAAATTGCCCGTGGTGGTTGGCCTTCTTTCTGCGCGTACCAGCCGATATAGCGCGCAATTTGTCCGATGGATGAGTCCTTTGCCTCGCCTGCCTTCAGTTCGATTATGACCATGCGGCCGTCGGCGTCCCTCGCGAGTAGGTCGAGCCTTCCAACATCACTGGTCTCTTGGCGCGAAACGAGCGTCAGGCCAGGCTCCAGAACGTCAAGGTGACTAACTATCTGGTCTTCGAGGTCGCGCTCGAGGCTCAAGCTGCTTTCGACATATTCCGTCAGGACTTGCGGCGTCGACTCATCGACTACCGCCGCGGCCAGCTCACCAGTTTCAATGGACTCATCCAGGGTGAAGACTGCCCGACCTGCTTTGAAGTTGGGCGTGGCTCGTCGTCCAGCATCAAGCCAGTACTTTGCGTGCGGCTGGCTTGACGCGTTGTTTGCCCACCATGCCGGATATTGCTTGGCCGAGGCTGGCAGTCCGCCCGGCACGATTCTGTCCAGCTCGTCGAACGTCAGAATGACTTGCGCTGCTGGGTTGGAAAGCAGTACGGAAGTGAGCTGAGCGTATCGGGACATTTGGGCCTCATCGTTTATATAGAAGATGTTGTGAGTAGCTTACAGGTTGCGGTCATCCCAGAGTATCTGCTTCTGGCCGAACTCAGTCGGTTAAGAGCAGTAGCCGGGTCAGCCACAGCCGGCCAGCTCAACCGGAATATGCAGACTGCCATGGTAGGAACACTGGCACCATGTCTTCAGCTCGGTCCCGTTAGCCCAGTTGGCTGGCGATGCAGTGGAGTTTTTCGTAAACATTCTGGATGGACCGCACATTCACTCAGGCGAGGGGAACCACGCAAGTGTTGAAGTCCTGGTTGATTTCTTCGTAGGGTGAACCTTTGAGCGGTTGCTGAGGACCCTGCAATTTGCTTGAAGTCTGCTCAGGCGGCTCCTATACTTTTACGCAGAGCCGACTCGCCGGCTCGCCCGCCCACGGTGGCCAAGTTGTTCGCGACGGCGTAGTAGTTCCGGGTTGTGGTTTGACCAACTGGTCATCCAGGCTCAATGTGTGGGCGCATTGTGTCAAGGTGACCGTGGGAATAAATCATGACCAAGCGCCTTACCCCCGCTCGTTTGGAGCAGCTCAAGCGTTCAGCTAAACGCTTGGCTCGCGAGCAATCTATCCCCCTCAACGCAGCTCAGAATCAGTTGGCCTTAGAACAAGGCTATGCGAATTTTTCTTTGCTGGTCAAAGACAGCCGTGCGAAGAACTTGACGGAACCTCAGCCAGTGGGGGTATCGCCTGTCGCTGATTTCGAGAGTTTTGCACGCGACTGCTTGGAATGCGACTCGAATGAGGGGCATCCGTGGAGGTATTTCAATCCCCAAAGTGGTCGCTTCGAGACTCTCGAGGAGGTGTTGACCCACCTGAACGACCTACAACCCACAAATGCGTTCTTGCAGCAATTGCTCGCTCCTCCACGCACGGCGATGAAGTTTCTAAGCCTCCTGCAGGCTATGCGCCCGATGCGTTTGAGGCGACCGCGCATGAGTGTTCTGCAATCATCGAAGCGTTACAGGCTGGGATACATCGAAAGGTTTAGCAGTGAGAGTCAACGAGTGGTTGAGTTGTCACGAGATGCCCGTATTCGACTGGCTTCGGGCATGGCTAACTCGCACGTAGCGCAAGAGCTATCCCCCGATGACATTCACCAGGCGTACTACTCCCAGCCACCGCATGAGGAAAGTTTGGACGAACTCCGTGAGCGGTTAGACCGCCATGAACACCCTGATAAGCCGGTCGACGACAACGAGCTTGGTGAGTAGCCTTGCTATGGGTGGTCGAGCTGACTAGCTCCTTCTGAGCATTCACAGACCTCCAGCGAGAACCTTGATGCGCTCACTGGTGAAAGCTTTGCGCGGACTGGCGATATACGAACTCAAAGAGTTCTGCCGCGGCTGTCACGTCCTGCTTTTGATAGATACCGCTGAGCGCCAACTCATAGTCATCTCTGGGCACGCCTTGAAACGACAGCGGGGCACAGTTCTTGTGCAGCAACGGGATGTTGGCAGCCAGGCGAGCCGTGGAGCCATTTCCGAAATTGAATGCTTGCAGGTACGACAAATTCACCCATGTGAAGAACGCGGCCTCGATAGGGTTGTGCACTTGTCGTGCCTTATCGGCAATGGACTTCAGCAGCGAGTGCAAGGTTGCAGGGTCCTGGCACGTAGCGTAGCCGCAGCCATAGATAGGCAGAGTGCGGATGCCGCCAATGAGCTTTGCATTCACCAGGTCCCGCATCAGCAGGGCTTGCACATCGACAATGCCCTCAACTGATATGTCTTTCTCCGACGCATTGACGTTGATGTAGTCGATGGCATCCTTGTGATTGAGAAGTACCAAAGCATCTCTGCCGCGACCGTCTGCGTAGGGTTGCCCGTTTAGGACCTGCTTGGCGTCATCGAGTCTCATGGAGATGCCATCAAGACAACTGGACGACCATACGAGTTCCTCAAGAGGTTGCTCTGCTGCCTTGGCTTGGGCGGGGCGCGCTGGTCCGCTATAGCCTGCATGGAACAGATGCAGGGCTAGCTGAGGAGGCAGAAGGCTGCACAGATTCGGGGTGTAGGCAGCCAAGAAGCTTGCGTCGTACCGAACTTGTGGGCGCGTAGCTAGCGGTGCGCTTAATGACTCAAGGAACGCCGTTGCTGCTGACGACCATTGCCGGCGAGCCTTTGGAGGCTCGTTGGGGTCGACCCCTGGGAGGTAACGCGTCGAACGCCCCTTGCCCTGAATTTCCAGTAGCCCAGCCTCCGCCAAGTATTTCAAATCGCGATTGAGAGAAGCCCGAGAACTCGCGATGGAGTCCATCAATGTGCTTGGCCGGACAGGGCAGCGGGCAGCCTTCACCGCAACCAATATTGCTTCCTTGCGCTCTGAAATGCTCATGAGTCAATTGTGCGCCAAGGTAGTGCTGGACCGCCCGTTTCTTCGTGGTGATTGCTGGTCAGCTCTAGCACCTTATCGAACCGATGTGGCAAGAGGCGAAGCTGTAGGGATACCGATATCCTACTGGCTGGTTGTCATCAGTTTCTTCCATCGGTAGCTGAACTGCCTCACAGTCATACCCAGCGCCTGGGCTGCGCGCGACTGATTGCCTCCGTGCAGCTCCATCGCGCGATGTAGGTCCTGGGCGGCGTGTGAGTTGGCAGACTGATAGTCCCTGACCAGTGGTGGTGAGGACGATGCGTATAGTGAGGCTTGTTGCGGGCTGGGCCGGCGCGGAGCCTGCTCTCTACGCACTCTCGAGGTACTAGGCAGCCAGATTTCAATCTCCTTGCGACTTACTGTGGACTTATCCGTAAGGAGCACCGTGCGTTCGATGACATTGGCGAGCTCTCGAATATTACCTGGCCAGGGATGCAGTTCCAGGGCGTCAAGGGCCTCGGCTGAGAAGTAAACGTTTTTCTGATTCTGCTGGTTTGTCTTACTCAGGAAGTGCTGCGCGAGCAATCGAACATCCTCTTTCCTATCCGCCAGTGACGGCAACCGAATCGGAATGACATTCAGGCGGTAGAACAAGTCTTGGCGGAACCGGCCCTCATCAACTTCAATGCTCAGGTCCCTGTTGGTCGCTGCGACGACGCGAACATCAACGGGAAATTCCCGCTTTCCGCCCAGCCGGCTGATAGTCCCCTCCTGCAGGGTCCGGAGTAGTTTGGCCTGCATGGCCAGGGGCATCTCGCCAATCTCATCCAGGAAGATGGTTCCGTTATTCGCCTGTTCAAACCATCCAGCTCGGACTGCGTTGGCACCGGTGAAGGCGCCTTTCTCATGTCCGAAAAGTTCCGACTCAAACAAAGACTCTGGGATGGCCGCGCAATTCACCTTGATGAAAGGTCCATCTCGCCGGTTGCTCGACATGTGCAGGGCGCGGGCAAACAGCTCTTTACCAGTACCAGACTCGCCCAGGAGGAGCACGCTTGCAGAGGAACGAGCCACCCGCTCCAGTTCTTCGAGTGCACGTAGTAAGGCAGGCGAACTCCCAACAATGCCGTAGCGCGCTGCGGCGGATTCGAGCGCACGGCTCAGGAGCTCATTCTTCTTTTCGAGCACGCGTGTCTTTTCCTCTACCAGCTCTCTGAGTTGCAGCAGTTGCCCGCAAAGAGTTGCAAGAAGGCGAAGGATGGCAACGTCGTCACTCAGCTGCCGATTTCGAATGCGGATGCGGTGAGCGGCGAGCACCCCTACGGTCACACGATTTACCTCAATCGGTACGGCAATGAATGCCACCGTCTCCGATGGAAGGTGTGTACGTTCGACCGCGCGTAGCAGGAAGCGAGGGTCGTCGTCGATGTTCTGCACGATGCTGGGCTGCCCGGTCATCAGGACCGCGCCTGTGATGCCTTCTCCCATGCGGTAACGACCTCGGGCAATCTCCGTCTTGGTCATTCCGTACGCATAGCGGATGGAAGCGTGTTCCTCTCCAGTCAGCCGGTCGTATCTGTCATGTCCAAAGACGTCGACAAGGACAACGCGTCCCCTATTCAGTCCAAGAAGCTCGGACATCAGGTGGAGCATTTCTCTAAACACGATGTCGGCTGAAAGACTTTTGCCGACCAGGCGCATCACTTCACCGAGCAGCAGTTGCTCCTGCTCGCGCCAGGTAGGTTCTAGTTTTGACATTGACGAATTTACCTCTGCATGCTGTTGAAGTTCGTCTAAAGCATGACATATTGTCGACATTTTGTCCGACAAAATGTCGGAATACATTACCCCTGTGTTCGGCTCGTACGACAGGGTGCTTGGAATTTACTCCTTATAAATCAAATAGATAGTTAACGCCTAAGGCTGTGCATTACGTTGGCACGGTTGTTGCTGAATAAGTATCGTCAGCAACACACCTAGGAGCTATCTAATGACCCTCGCAACCCCAGAACGTGCAGCAGAAGTCGCGAAATCGACTATCAAAACCTACCTGCGCCCCATTGACCGTGATGGCCTCTTGGCATTTGGCGAAAAGGGCCGCAACAACCCCAACACCCGAGGCACGAACAAGGTCCATACCGTCGTAGACGGAAAGTTCCGCACGCTCAGCTATGTCGGTAACCACACCCCGGTGGTGGTTGACGAGCCGCCGCACCTGTTCGGCCAAGACACCGCACCGGCTCCTGGCGAAATCGTTCTGTCCGGCCTGGGTGGTTGCCTGAGCGTTGGTATTACGGCCGTAGCAACGTATCGCAACGTCAAGCTGACCAAGCTCGAAGTTTTCCTGGAAGGCGACATCGGAAATTCCGCTGCCTGGGGCGCCAATGGAGCCGAGCGTGAACCCAGCCAGATGGGCTTCCAGCAAATCCGCGTGAAGGTGCTTGTTGAAGGCGACGCAACTCGTGAGGAACTCGACGACATCGTTCGTCACGCCAACTACTTCTCGCCGGTAGCCAACACCATGCGCAACCCCATCCCATTCGACATCAGCCTGGCTTGAGCCGGTAGTTAGGACCACACCATGTCAGCGGTAGCGTCAAGCAACATCCACCTGTCCACATCTTCTCAGGCGGCAGCAGCCATGCTTGCCAAAGTGCAAGCCATCGCCCAGGGGCCCTTGGCGGCCATTGCGGACCAAATCGACAGGCAAGGCACATACCCTGCCAAGGTATTGAAGGACCTCGGGAAGGCTGGGCTCTACCGCGCACAAACCGGCTTGGCGGGCACTCCCGACCTAACTTCCGCCATTCAAGGGGTAGCCGAAGTATCTAAGGTTTGTGGAGCTACTGGATTCATGGTGTGGTGCCAAGCTGCTTGTGCGCTTTACATGGAGCGCAGCGGTAATCCTGCTCTCCTTGGTTCGGAGTTCGAGGCGCACATCAACGGTGACAGGCTAGGCGGTACAGCGCTTAGTAACCCAATGAAGGCGATGACCGGCATTGAACCCATGCTTCTCAAGGCTGAGCCGACTGAGAACGGCTATGTCGTGAACGGCACTCTTCCGTGGGTAAGCAACCTTGGCGAAGACCACTATTTCGGCGGCGCGGCCACTGTCTACGAAGAAGGTCAACCGACGCGCGACATCATGTTCATGGTTCCTTGCCAGGGTTCCGGAATTGAGTTGAAAGAGTGCCCGTCTTTTGCTGGCATGGAAGGCACTGGTACATGGGGTGTTCGCTTCACCAATTTCAAGGTCACGGCCAAGAACCTCATCGCAGAGAACGTTCCTGAGTTTTTGGACAAAGTTCGACCCGCTTTCATTCTGCTGCAGGTCGGCATGGGGCTGGGTGTCGCGCAAGGCGCTATCGACACCATGTGGGCAGTCGAACAGCATCTCGGACATGTCAACAAGTTCTTGCACGACCGTCCCGTCGAACTGCAGTTAGAACTCGACGCCCTCAGCGAGCGAACCTACGCATTGGCTCGACTCGCAAGCGAGGGACAAAAGCCAACACTCCTGGACGTTCTGGACGTGCGGGCCCATGCATCGGAGCTGGCCCTGCGTGCTGCGCAATCGGCACTTCTCCATCAGGGCGCGCGAGGCTACCTTCTCTCGTCATCTGTCCAACGTCGGGTTCGCGAGTCTCATTTCGTTGCCATCGTTACGCCGGCACTGAAGCACCTGCGTCGCGAAATGGCAAAGCAAAGTGCGCAGGAGATGCCCGCATGAGCGCCATTGCCATCCTCCTTCCAGAATGTGATTCCATCGCTGACCAAGTCGTGATGGAGTACCGTCAGTACATCTGCCGTGCATGCGGCTTGGTCTATGACGAAGAAAAGGGTGACCCAGACAGCGGACTCGCGCCTGGCACTAGATTCGCCGACATTCCCGAAGACTGGGAATGCCCTCTGTGCGGTGTCACCAAAAGCGACTTCGAGCTTTATGTCGAGATAGCACTCGATACCACTGCCAACCCATCCGTCACCGTTGACCTGAATCGCCGTCATGAAGCTGGCGTGGTCATCGTCGGCGCAGGCGCCGCCGGCTGGGCTATGGCCAAGGCGATTCGGGAGGGCGATTCCGGAGTCCCCATCACGATGGTGACGGGCTGCAGTGGCGACCTCTACGACAAGCCTCAGCTGTCGGTCGCCATGGCCAAGTCCATCGGCGTTCGTTCGATGGTCAAGGAAACAGGAGTCGCCGCAGCGCAGCGCCTGGGCATTCGTCTCATGGCCGATACCTTGGCCATCAGCATCGCGCCGGAAAGCGACATGCTTCGCACCACTAAGGGCGCAGTACGCTACGACCAACTCATCCTTGCGCATGGCGCCGCGCCGCGCAAGAACAAGAACATGCCGGCGTCGTTGTGCTGGGGTATCAACGACCTGCGTTGCTACACGAAATTCCGGGAGGCTCTCGGAAGGTCGGACTCAGCCCAACAGGTCGCAATCGTTGGCGCTGGGCTAGTGGGTTGTGAAATCGCCAACGACTTGGCAATCGCTGGACACTCTGTGTTTTTGCTGGATGTCGCAACGCGACCGCTAGCCAATGTCATCACGCCGGAGGAATCACAGGCACTGCTCACGGCATGGTCTTCGCTGCCGTTGAGCTTTATCGGTGACACGCGCATCAGAAGCGTGACCAGGGATGGCTCTGCCATTACCGTGCAGACGGAATCGGGCTTCGCCCTGAACGTCAGTCATGTCCTTTCCGCCACAGGGCTCGAGACGCCGAGCCGACTTGCTGCATCTGCTGGGCTCCACTGGAACAACGGCATCGCCCTCGACCCAAAGACGCTGGCGACCAGTGTTGAAAACATCCACGCTCTCGGTGACTGCATCAGCATCAATGGGCAGCCCCTGCGCTACATCGAACCGATAGCTCGGCAAGCACGTGTCATTGCGTCCCGCATTTGCGGCCAGCCACATCTTGTATACGACCACGTCAGGCCCGTTATTCGGGTGAAAACGACCTCGCGGGCCTTCACTGTCTAAGTGGCTTCCACGCGCTTCCGCCCCATTCCAACCTTGAAAGAGTCCTTATGAGCTATTTCGCCCCCTTCGATGCAGAAAAGCCGCTGATGATGTCCTGCTCTTGCGGCAGGCACGGTTCTGAGAGCGAGCACAAGGCTGCCTCAGCTCACGACGCCGCGCAAGAACTCATCCGTCGGAGTCAGACGAACTCCTTCGAACAGTACTCCAATGAGTTCATTGAGGCGAGCCTCGTCAAGGCTATCTTTCCTCAGGATGTGGTTCGCCGGCACTTCCTGCGTGCCGTCGGCAAGTCCACGGCCATGGCCGCAATCTCGAGCGTGCTGCCCTTGACCAGCCTTCAAGCCATGGCCCAGGACAAGGGAGCTATCGAGAAGAAGAGCCTCAAGGTTGGCTTCATTCCCATCACTTGTGCCACGCCGCTCATCATGGCTGAGCCGCTGGGCTTCTACAGTAAGCAGGGTCTCGACGTGCAGATTGTGAAGACCGCCGGCTGGGCACTCGTGCGCGACAAGGTCATGAACAAGGAGTACGACGCGTCGCACTTCCTGTCGCCAATGCCGCTGGCCATTTCAATGGGTCTTGGCTCTAACGCCCAGCCGATGAATGTGGCGACCATTCAGAACGTTAACGGCCAGGCCATCACCTTGGCCCTCAAACACAAAGGCAACCGAGACCCGAAGAACTGGAAGGGCTTCAAGTTCGCCATTCCGTTCGAGTACTCGATGCACAACTTCCTGCTGCGCTACTACCTGGCAGAAGCTGGCCTCGACCCTGACCGTGACGTCCAGCTGCGTGTTGTCCCGCCGGCGGAAATGGTGGCCAATCTGCGAGCCGGCAATATCGACGGCTTCCTCGGGCCAGACCCGTTCAACCAGCGCGCAGTTGTCGAAGAGGTCGGGTTCATTCACATCCTTACCCGCGATATCTGGAACGGCCACCCTTGCTGTGCGTTCGGTACATCCACTGAGTTCATCCAGAAGAACCCGAACACCTTCGCAGCACTTTACCGCTCTGTGCTCACCTCCGCCGCCATGGCACGCGACGCCAAGAACCGCGAGCTCATCGCCAAAGTGATTTCGACCCAAGCCTATCTCAACCAACCAGAGGCTGTTGTGACCCAAGTACTCACCGGCAGGTATGCCGATGGACTAGGCAACGTCATCAACAACCCGGCTCGTGTCGACTTTGACCCCATCCCCTGGCAAAGCATGGCTGTTTGGATGCTCACGCAGATGAAGCGCTGGGGATATATCAAGGGTGACGTCAATTACAAGCAGTTGGCCGAGAAAGTCTTCCTCCTGACTGACGCCAAGCAGACCATGAAGCAACTGGGACAGGGCGTTCCTGACACGACAGCCTATCCGAGCTACCAAATCATGGGCAAGACCTTCGACCCCTCGAAGGCCGATGCGTATGCCAACAGCTTCACTATCAAGAAGGCCTGATATGAACAACGCGAAATCATTGAGGCTCAAAGCTGCCGCTCTATCTGCCGTTTTTCTTATCGTCATCCTGGCCATATGGCACGTGTCAACCTTGCCGTCGAAGGAGCCTAAAGTCACGCTTACGGCAGACCAAATCGAGTATGCGCAGTTGATGGGCAAAGACCCCCAGGCAGCAGCCATTACGCCTGCAAAGTCGTCGTTTCCCACAGTTGCTGACATGGGCAAAACTATTGCCAAGCAGTTGGCCGACCCCTTTTACGACAACGGCCCGAACGACAAAGGTGTCGGAATTCAGGTGGCCTACTCTCTTGGTCGAGTCGCGCTGGGTTTTGGCTTCGCAGTGGCGTTTGCCATTCCGTTGGGCTTCCTCATCGGCATGAGTCCGCTGGCCTATCGGGCGCTGGACCCATTCATCCAGGTACTCAAGCCCATCTCGCCGTTGGCCTGGATGCCCATCGCGCTCTACACCATCAAGGATTCGTCCATCTCGGGCATCTTCGTCATCTTCATTTGCTCCATCTGGCCGATGCTGACGAACACCGCCTTCGGCGTGGCCGGCGTCCGAAGGGAATGGCTCAACGTTGCGAACACCTTGCAGGTACGACCAATGCGAAAAGCTATTGAAGTCATTCTTCCGGCGGCGGCCCCGACCATCCTCACTGGAATGCGAATCAGCATGGGCATCGCATGGCTGGTTATCGTGGCCGCAGAGATGCTTGTCGGTGGAACCGGCATCGGCTACTTCGTCTGGAATGAGTGGAACAACCTCTCCCTGGCAAACGTAATTTTTGCCATCTTGGTAATTGGGCTGGTCGGCATGGCCTTGGACATGCTGTTCGCCAAAGCACAAAAAGCGGTGACCTATGCTGACTAATGACGTTGATATCTCGGGCGCAAAGCCCTTTCTGAAGGTCGAAGGTCTCACGAAGTCCTATGTTCCCGGAGGTGACCCGGTCTTGGATGGCGTCCACTTCGAGCTCAACCAAGGCGAGTTCGCCTGTGTGATTGGCCATTCGGGCTGCGGCAAGACGACAATCCTCAACGTGCTGGCAGGCCTAGAGAGTGCAACCGATGGCACCGTCATCATGAGCGGCCGCGAAATCTCGGGACCAAGTCTGGACCGTGGGGTTGTCTTCCAAGGCCATGCGCTCATGCCCTGGCTGACCGTTCGTAACAACATCGCGTTCGCTGTCCGAAGCAAGTGGCCAGAGTGGTCCAAAGCGCAAGTCAACGAGCACGTTGAGAAGTACGTCGAGCTCGTGGGTTTAAACCATGCCATCGACAAAAAACCTTCTGCACTCTCAGGAGGTATGAAACAGCGGGTTGGCATCGCGCGTGCCTTCGCTATCCAGCCCAAGATGCTCCTGTTGGACGAGCCCTTCGGGGCATTAGACGCACTTACGCGGGGCACGATTCAAGATGAGCTGCTCCGCATCTGTCGGGAGACACGCCAGACCGTTTTCATGATTACCCACGACGTGGATGAATCAATTCTTCTGGCTGACAAGATTCTTCTGATGAGCAATGGCCCGCGTGCCCGCGTAGCCGAAGTGGTGCTCAACACGATGCCTGCAGACCGGCAGCGCGCCACCCTGCACCATGACCCGCAGTACTACAGCATCCGCAACCACCTGGTCGACTTCCTGGTAGCTCGGTCCAAGGATTTGTCGAACGGCCGCGCACCTATCAAACCACCCTACGTATCCCCCGGGTTGGCTACGTCTTCTTCCGTTGTTGAAACCGCTGAAAGCAATTCGCACACGCCGGCCCTTCGCTTGGCATGACACATCCCCCTAAACGCTCTACTGGAGAAATCATGAGCCGTATTGAAGTTACCGAGAAAATCATCGCAGCAAAAGTATCCAAAGGCCTGAAATGGTCTGAAGTCGCGAAACAAGTCGGCCTGAGCAAGGAATGGGTCACCTCGGCCTGTCTGGGTCAAATGACGTTGAACCAAGAGCAGGCAAAAATCCTGGCTGAAATCTTCGACCTTTCCACCGAAGACGCCAAGTGGCTGACCGTTACGCCGTACAAGGGCTCGCTGCCAACTACCGTGCCGACCGACCCGCTCATCTATCGCTTTTACGAGATGGTCAATGTGTATGGCACGACCTTCAAGGCACTTATCCACGAAGAGTTCGGCGACGGCATCATGAGCGCCATCGATTTCAAGATGGACCTGCAGCGTGAGAACGACCCGAATGGCGACCGCGTACGCATCGTCATGAGCGGCAAGTTCCTGCCATACAAGCAGTACTAATGGACTCGGTCCGGCTTAACTCGGCCATCGCAGGCGAGACAGAAGGCTCAGGCCAGAACTGCGAAGACATCCTGGCCCGCAATCGCAAATGGGCGGCACAGATGTGCCAAGAGCGGCCGGATTACTTCACGCGCTTGCTGGCTCAGCAGGCGCCAAAATACATGTGGATTGGCTGCTCCGACAGTCGGGTGCCCGCCAACCAGGTCATGGGCTTGGACCCGGGCGAAGTTTTTGTACATCGCAATGTCGCGAACTTGATGGTCCCATCCGACCTGAACTCGCTCTCGACTTTGCAGTACGCCGTCGAGCGGTTGCGAGTGCACCATGTCATGGTGGTTGGCCATTATGGATGCGGTGGAGTGGGCTCGGCCATGTCTGGCTCGCGAGTGGGACTTGTCGATAACTGGTTGCGGCATATCGCTGTCATTCGTGACAAACATCGAGGTCTCTTGGATGCAGTCGAACCTTCCGTAAGAGCGGACTTCCTGTGCGAGCTCAATGTGCTGAGCCAGGTCGTCCATGTTGCGCAAAGTACTGTCATCGTGGATGCATGGGCTTCGGGTCAAGAGCTCTGTGTCCATGGCTGGGTATATGGCCTCCACAACGGCGTATTGAAGGACCTTTTGGTCACAGTGAATGCGACAACCGATGTGGATGCACTGTACGACCTGGCTGTGGCTCAGGCCTTCGACCGCTGGGTTGGCTCTTGCAAAGGTGCCACTGTGTTACCTCTGCTTGCGACCGTTTAAGCATTTCCCGCAACACTTTCGAGCAAGCAATGTCCCTTGGTCTCATTTATGGTTTTGGAGTCGGTGCCCTGTTGGGTCTGACGGGTGCCGGAGGCGGCATCCTGGCGATACCAGCATTGGTTCTTGGCCTGGGTTTCGACCCTCGTGCTGCCGTGCCAGTAGCGCTTTTGGCAGTCGGAATATCGGCATCAATAGGAGCCGTTGACGGCCTTCGCAGAAAAATTGTCAGATGGAGGGCTGGTTTAGTCATGGGCGTGGCAGGCCTTGTGGCTACACCAATCGGTTCCCGGATGGCCAAAGAGCTGCCTGCACACGTTCTTCTGACGATGTTCGCTATTGTGATGCTTTACGTCGCAGGTCGGCTTCTGTTGCCCCGAGGAACACCGACCTCACTCCCGTCTTTGGATGAGGCACTGGCTGCAACTACGGTCAAGAACTGCATGCTCAATCCTTCCAACGGCCGATTCAGCTGGACCAATCGCTGTGCCGCAACGCTTGCAGGTATCGGGTCAGCTTGCGGACTCATGACCGGCATGTTGGGTGTCGGCGGTGGCTTTGTCATCGTGCCGGCTTTCAAGCAGTGGACTAACGTCCAACTTCATGGAATCGTCGCCACGTCACTGTTTGTCGTGGCCATGGTGGCGATGGGGTCCGCGATTACCTCATTGGCCACCGGAGCTCATGTGGGGCAGACCGGAGTCTTCTTCGTCACTGCATCCGTATGCGGGATGTTCGCGGGGCGGTGTGTTGCGCCCTTGCTTTCCGCGAAGACCGTCCAGACGGCATTTTCCGTACTTGCAATGTCGGTGGCAATGCTGCTTTTGTACCGCGCATGGTTTGGCTGAGGAGGTCGATGTGACAATCTCAACACACCCGAACATTCAACCCTTTTTCGACGCTGGGTCGTCTACCTTCTCCTATGTCCTATTCGACCGGCAGGGTGGAAGATGCGCCGTCATCGATTCAGTCCTGAACTTTGACAGCAAGTCAGGGAGGACGTCGACTGAAGGAGCAGATGAGGTCATACGTTTCGTGCAGGCTAATAACCTCTCCGTGGACTGGCTACTGGAGACGCACGTCCACGCGGACCACGTTTCTGCAGCACCCTATCTTCAGTCCCAACTAGGCGGGCTGATTGGAATTGGAGCAGGCATCCGCACGGTGCACGAAGCTTTTTCGTTAGCTTTCATGTTGCCCGAGGATTCTAGGGAGACGTTTCAACCCTTTGGTCGCTTGTTTGAGCCAGACGAGCGGCTCAAAGTTGGCGAACTAAACGTGCGTGCAATGCACGTTCCTGGTCACACACCTGCCGACTTGGCATACGTGATTGAGCCCATCGACGGTACTCCTGGCGTCGCTTTCGTGGGCGATACGTTGTTCATGCCGGACGTTGGTAGTGCGCGCTGTGACTTCCCTGGCGGCTGCGCAAAAACCCTATTCGCTTCTGTGCGCCGATTGTTGCAACTGCCACCGGAGACGCGGCTCATGATGTGCCACGACTATCCCCCCCCGGAACGTGAGCCCCTCTGCGAGACCACCGTGCGGGAGCAATTGCTTCACAACATCCACATACGTGACGAGGTGGCTGAAGATGAATTTGTGAGGCTGCGACAGACGCGTGATGCATCGCTCGCAATGCCAACACTTATGCTCCCTGCAATCCAAGTCAATATTCGGGCTGGCATGCTTCCAGCAGCTGAGAAAAATGGCATCCGCTACCTTCGTATTCCGTTGAATGTGTTTTAGCGAAATGCCCAGCGTCCTCAATGACGGCCATCCGCTACGCCCCGCTGGTCGGGACGCTTTGCATAGCTAAGCTGATTTGGAGTGTTGGCTATCGAGGATAGACACAGCGCTCAAGGAAACTGAGCGCCAGCTTGTTGTATTCGGCAGGCTTCTCAGAATATGCGGAATGTCCGGCGTCCTGGACGACGGCCACCGAACTGTCGGCGACGAGCTCTGCAGCCTCTTGCATTGCTGACACGGGGACAATGGGGTCCTCGCTGCCGACAACGAAGAGCGTTGGGCATTTCACGTCACCTAGCACGTCCATCGGTAGTAGAGCGTCGGGCCTCATCATGTCGGCCAGCGCTTGGCCCCATTGCTCGGGAGGAAGGCTGTGCGCACTCGGATTGAAGTGATTGATTTGGGCGTAGAGAGCGGCCTTTTCCGGCTCGTTCTCGAGAAACCAGCGACCGAGTGAGCGCTGCTCTACGGTGACAGCCTTTTGGGTGATTTGTCGGTCACGAATCCTTTGCAGCATTTCTGGATGGTCAATCGACAGCGACGTGTCTGACGCAATAAACCCAGCCACCAAGGCTGGATGCGCCAGAGCCATGCGCAGGCCAATCATGCCGCCCAATGACTGACCGACGATGGCTACACGCTCAATCTTCTCTTGCTCCAGAAGCCGCTGAACATCCTGCAGTAACTGCGGCCACTGGAATTCTGTCAACCGGGCCGCGGAGCGGCCAAAGCAGCGGATATCTGCGGTGATGCAGGTGTATCGCTTGCTGATATGCCGCGAACCGGCGGTGATTCCCGAAGAGTGCGAGTTTCATCCTCTCATTGAGGACCGCTTCGCGATAGTTTGCAGGTCGACGCATCCTTTAGCACACCAACGCCAAGTGCGCTGGACGGATTTGGAGCGCGCTTTGTGGCTGGCTCTGCCGGCAGGGCTCGGAGTGCGTACCAAGTTTGACGCACTGACCGAGCGGCATTTCAAGGTCGCGCCAACTACGTTTCCCATCGTGACTCAGTCATTGCCTGTCAACATGAGGCTGGTTGGTGAGTTCGACGTCTTGGTAATTCTTCCTTTGAACCTTGTCCGCCCGCAACTTGAATCGGGTAGCTTGGTCGAGCTCAAAGTGAGGGAAAAAATGCTCATGAACCCTATTGGTATGCTTCAGCCCAAGCTGCAGAGCAGCGAGGCTGCACTGCAACTCGTGGAGTTCTTTGGGGCATTCGGTCGCTAGAGCAGAGACATGAAAGTACGCCTTAATGGAAGGCTTTAGGCTTGATGAGCTTTAGTCACTCACTGACTCGTCATGGGCTGCTGCCGGTCTCGTTGACACCGACCTAAGCTTCTTGAGCTTGCTCGAACTGTACGGGACTGAGATATCCGAGCGTCGAATGCCGACGCGTCGGGTTGTAGAAGCACTCGATGTAATCGAACACATCTGAGCGGGCCTGCCCTCGTGTCCTGTACACCTTACGGGCCGTGCGCTCGGTCTTCAGAGAACTGAAGAAGCTCTCCATGGCCGAGTTGTCCCAGACCTCACCAGCCCGACTCATACTGCAAGTGATGCCCTGTTCGCCCAGCAGCCTCTGGAAGTGCTCGCTTGTGTATTGGCTACCCTGGTCCGAGTGGTGCAGCAGTGCCACTGGCCTGCCCCGGCGCCACACAGCCATCATCAGCGCGTCCACCACGAGCTGCGAGGTCATGCTCTCCTGCATCGACCAGCCCACGATTCGACGGGAGTACAGGTCCAGTACCGCAGCTACGTAAAGCCAGCCTTCTGCCGTCCAGATATAGGTGAAGTCGGCCACCCATTTCTGGTTCGGACCATCTGCCTGGAACTGACGGTCCAGCACGGAGGGTGTGCAGAATTTTGTGTAAACGGACAATCAACCGCCGGCGCAAGCCGGCCTGTCCGTAAGCACAATGAGCACCAAGAAACACGACGTACCCGAAGAACTGCTGTCTGGCCTGCTGGCCAACTACAAGAAGCCCGAAGACCTCATCGGCGAGAACGGCCTGCTCAAGCAGTTGACCAAGCTGCTGGTGGAGCGAGCCCTAGACGCCGAACTGACCGAGCATCTGGGCCACGAACGCAACGAAGCGGTAGCCAACACCACTGGCAACACCCGCAACAGCACAAGGGATACGGTCGCAAAGTCCTGTACCTTGACTACGACGGAGTGCTGCACCCTGAGGCTGTTTGGCGAGCCCCACGCAAAGGCATTTATCTGGCACTAGGACTTGAAAATCACCATCTGTTCGAGAACGCCAACGTGCTCGTTGATTTGATGGAGCCCTATCCCGATGTTCTCATCGTTCTTTCAACGAGCTGGGTCCGCGTCCTGGGTTTCACCGCAGCAGCTAGTTACTTGCCTCGGTCGCTCCAGGACCGGGCCATCGGAGCAACGTTTCACACTGGCATGCAGAGAGATTGGTTTACCTCCTCACCAAGGGTTCATCAGGTTCTTGGTGATGTTGGCAGACGGCAACCCTCCGCGTGGGTTGCTATCGATGATGACGCTGCCGACTGGCCACCGCACACAGCCGCAAACTTTGTCGCCAGTGACCCCACATACGGTTTGTCCGCCCCACAGGTTTACCTGGAATTGCAGCAGAAACTAGAGGCTTAGTTTGGAACGCAGGCCACTTGAGAGGCTGCAGCGAGAGACATTATCATGAAAATCCTCTTGTCACGAGTGACTATGTCGACCGGAAGTTATCAGCGCAGCTGAAACGAATCCGGCCGAGAATGCCCTGACGATTGACGCCGG
Organism: Comamonas sp. Z1; assembly: GCF_008121555.1. NCBI lineage: Bacteria > Pseudomonadati > Pseudomonadota > Betaproteobacteria > Burkholderiales > Comamonadaceae > Comamonas > Comamonas sp. Z1. Next base: position 19,076 of record NZ_VOQT01000029.1, on the reverse strand, counting down.
CGTCAGCACAGACACAGTCGCCATAAGCAACCTTCTGTTGATGTCGAAAGGGTGGCAGACCACGGGTGTGGGACTCGAACCCCTGTCAGCCCTTCTTCCCGCCGCGTACTACAAGACATCACGAGTATCTTGTCGAATTCGGTGGTAGACCCGTGGTGGGTTATAGGCGGTGTTAGCTGAGTCAGCCCGTAGCCGACCAAGCAAACTGTACTCCAAAGCGCTGACCAACGCCCCTGTGACGCTCCACGATAAAAAACTACAGCCGCGCAGGTACGGAACGCTAAGGGTTTTCACGATTCGGCCCCAATGTGAGGGGTGTCTACGTAAAATCATTATTTTGGTACTCGCCATGCATTTCGCAGCCTAGACTGGCACGGCATTGCCGCGCTGCTAGGGGTACACAGTGGCTGACTTTTGCTCGAGTTGCTCAATGCCTTTCCAGTACTTCCAACAGCTCTACTCAGAATTCGAATCCGTCAAGGGCTCTCAGCGGGACCTTCCAACCCGTCGCCTCAGCGACCCCGTTGCCTATGTGATTCGTAAGGCAATTTTGTCGGGCGTGCTCAAGCCTGGCAGTAGCATCCCGGAGCGCGTCTTGGCTCAGGAACTCAATGTCAGCAGGACCCCAGTCCGCGAGGCGTTGTTCGTTCTGCAAGGCGAAGGCCTAGTCCGTCTGCGACACAACCGTACTGCTTTGGTGGCGCACTTTTCTCAGGACGACTTGCGCCGGGTGTACTCTCTCCGCGGGCTGCTGGAGGGGTTCTCTGCAGAATGTGCGGCCAGCAATCCGGACCGCTCAAACGTGCCCAAGGTGGAACATTCGTTGCGGCGCTATTTGAAGTTGAATGAACAGTCCACGCCCATCGAGCAGACGCAGGCTGACTTGGAGTTTCACGAGTCCATCTTGGATGCGGCCGGCAGTCACCTGCTCAACACGATTACTCGCCAAGTGCTGGCCGTTACCATCACGCACCGCTCTCGGTACGCCTACACCCCGGAGCAACTGCAAGAGGCGCAGACTCAACACGAGTCCATTTACTCTGCCATCAACAAGGGCGATTACGCTCTAGCGAAGTGGCTCATGACTCAGCACGTAGACAAATCGCGCTCGCTGGCGTCGATGCATCTCTCGGACGCAGGCCCGCTGGCCTCCGAAGTCAACATTCCAAAAACGAGGGCCCGAAAGCCCCGCGTTCAATTGGAACCTAGTTGATAGCTGCGGTCACTGGCCACTTTGCGACGCCACTCGAGGTCGACATCCACTGTTTCCCATGACGCAAGAGTGGCAATTGCACGTTCGTACAGGGGCAGCGCGAGCTGAACAGCGCGCTGCGGGCGAATTCGCTCAATGCTCCAACGCAACTTCTCCCTCGCACCGTCGGGCGAGAAGATGCCTTTGCGGACCCAGTCGACTGTCAGCCAGTCGAAAATGTCCAGGAACGAGAGCCCATCCGCCGCTGAAAGGATGTCAGCCTCGTCGCCACCGCCGATTTCGTGGCGCAGCACCAATCGCCGGACCTGACGAATGAAAGGCTCACCGCCCTCGGGCCCCTGCTCTCTCAACCACTTCTCAATGAAGTCCGCAGAGCGGATGGAGTGAGCGAATAGATAGTCAGGGTCGTCAAATCCCGCATCCGGCGTACCTGAGGGCCCGCCTGGGAAGAATCGCTCAGCATCGTGAGTAATGGCCGCCAACTTCAGCGCTTCCGAGGCAGCTCCATTGGTGAGCTCAATCACCCAGTAGCGTGTATTGAACAAGTGCTCGAGTTGATAAAAACCGTCAAGCCATTTGGTGGCCTCCAACTCGAGCTGCGTGAAGCTGGGGTCCGCGTAACGTCCGCGCACAGTTGGATTCATGCATTCACTCCTGACTGTTGGGCTTTGGCCCGTTCCATCGCGCGCCACACCGCTTCCGGAGTAATAGGCAACGAAGAGATTTCCACACCCTGGGCGCTGAGCGCATCGCAAATGGCATTGACGATAGCAGCGCCTGGCGGAATGGTGCCCACCTCACCCACACCCCGAACTCCGTACGGTGTGACCGGCGAAGGGACCTCAGTGTGAAGCATGTCGATGGGTGGTACGTCCGCCGCGATGGGAACAAAGTAGTCCAGCATCGAGCCGCTGACCAATTGGCCAGTCTCCTCGTCATACCGAAGCTCTTCGCCCAATGCCGCCCCCAGTCCTTGAACCAGCGCGCCTCGCACTTGCCCGTCGACGACCTTGGGGTTCACGACCACGCCGCAGTCATGAACGATGAGAAACCGTTCAATCTGGAACTCACCAGTGATGGGGTCGACGGCTACCACCGCCGCGGCCGCGCCGAAGGCGAAAGCTGCGTCTGGCGGCTCGTAGTGTGACGTAGCCTCGAGGCCCGGCGATTCATCAGCAGGGATTCCCTGACCAACGATGGCACGCGTGAAAACCTGCGATAGAGGCACACTTTGGGTGGGCCCTGATTTGAAGCGCACAACGTCGCCATCAACGCTCAGTTTGTCGGGCGAGGTCTCCAAAGTCCAGGCCGCCAGTCGCAGTATTTTGGCTTGGAAAGCTTGCGCCGCCTCTCGCACAGCTCCCGCCACCGCAATCAGAGTGCGCGATGCGAATGCACCGGTGTTCAGGGGAGAGGTAGCAGTGTCACCGGAGTGCACGCAGATATGCTCGTAGTCGATGCCAAGGGCCTCAGAGCAAAGCTGTGCGATTGCTGTCTCACCACTCTGACCTATGGAAGACACGCCGGTGTACACGTCAACGCCGCCAGAACGGTTGGCGCGCAAGGTCACGCTTTCATGCGCGCCGAACTGCGACCCACGTTTAGCAAGAAAGCGGGCACTGGCGTAGCCAGTTCGTTCGACGAATGACGAGAATCCAATACCTACGATGCGGCCATCTGCTCGGGGCAACCGCGAAGTCATTCGATGTGCTTCGTATGACACAGCTTCAGCCGCCATGCGCAGGGACCGAGGATAGTCCCCACTGTCGTAGACAGCACCACTGGGGGTAGTCCAAGGAAGGTCCTGAGGCTGCAGCAGATTCTGCATCCGCAGGTCGAACGGGTCTCTGCCCATCTTGCGTGCCATCCGGTCAACCAGCACCTCAAGAGCGAAGTTGACCTCTGGCTGGCCGTAGCCGCGGTAAGCACCGACAGGGGTTTTGTTGGTCAGAACCACCTCTCGTGTGACTGACGCATCGGGCACTTTGTAGGGACCTGTAAACACCACACTGGCAAGCTGAGCCGAACCGAACGGCGAGTTCCAGCCACCGATGTCTGTCACGTAGTCATTGATGATTCCGGTGAAGTTTCCCTCCTCGTCGGCGGCCAAGCGGAACCGATGCACTGACTCGCGGCCATGCGTACTGGCACGGAAGTGCTCCATGCGGTCTTCAATCCACTTGACGGGTCGACGCAGAATCATTGCATGCAAGCAGGCGAGCACGTCCTCAGGAAATGCGCCGAGCTTCTGACCGAATCCACCGCCTACATCCCGGGCAACTACCTGAATGCAAGACTCCGATAGCCGCAAGGACTCAGCAAGCTGCTTGCGCACCAGATGCGGCGTTTGAGTGGACAAGTACACCAGAAGCTCATGAGCACCCGGGCGCCAGGAGGCCACGATGCCGCGCGTTTCCATTGGAAGGGGGGTCACGCGGTTGACGCGCATCGTGTCTTCGATGATGTGAACGGCCTCTTGCATGCGGGCGGTTGCATCGCCAGCAGCATCAGTTTGGCGCGCCATCAGATTCGACTTCATAGAACCTGGGTGAAGTACCGGTGCGCCCTCCTCCAACGAGGCAAGTGCGTCACTCACGTGAGGCAAAGGTTCGTAGTCGACGTCGATTAGCTCCAGCGCGTCTTCCGCCACTGCTCTGCTTGTCGCGACGACGCTAACAACGGGTTGTCCCTCATACAAGGCTACGTCTTGTGCAAGAGCGTAGTAGGGAAGACTAGGTGCATTGGGCACCGGGCGCAGAACGGTGAGTGGGTCGCTGAGGTCTCGTACCGACTTGGCGGTCAGGATGTGGCGCACGCCTGGCAGCGCGAGAGCCGCCTCCGTATCCACAGAACGGATTCTCGCGTGCGGGAATGGGCAACGAAGCACCGCCATCTCAAACTGATGCGCGTACTGAACATCATCGACGAACTTTCCGTCTCCTCGGAGCAATCGCTCGTCTTCCTTACGAGGCATGCTCTTGCCGAAGGCGCGAGCAGCGGGAGAACCGTGGTTCTGTCCTTGAGCCCCAAGCTCGTCGCGAAGCTCAGGGTGCATACGTGCATTCATACCTGTTCCTTCGCAACCAACTGGGGGTTGGCCGCCACGGTTTCATGCAAGTACTCGTGTATTGCACTGATGATGTTCTCGTAGCCCGTGCACCGGCAGAGGACGCCGCTGATTTCTTCTCTGATTTCATCACGCGACAGCATCTCTCCGCGCTCCACGATGCTGGTTGCCAACATCAGAAATCCTGGTGTACAAAAACCGCATTGCAGAGCGTGGTGCCGGTGGAAACTGGCCTGCAAGCCATTCAGCTTGTTGTCAACCGCGAGCGACTCTACAGTTCTCACGCATGCTCCCTCAAGTTGAGGTGCAAGCATCAAACACGACTTCAGCGCCACGCCGTCCACTTGGACGGTGCACATTCCGCATTTGCCTTGCTCACACCCAACATGGGTTCCAGTGTTCCCGAGACGATGTCGCAAAAAGTCTGCAGCGTGCATTCGCGCGGGCGCTGTTGCCGTCACGTATGCTCCGTTGACAGTCAAATTGATGGGTATCTCTTCGTTCATGGCAGGGTAATAGTTGGTCAGGGTCGCCTGGAGTACTCAGATGTTGAAATCAAGTCAATCGCCACAGCAGCACCAAGCCGACTGCGAAGGTGCCCAAACTCCCAAATGCGGTAAGACGTGACCAGAAAAGCAGCGCTCCCTCCATAGAAGGAGATTGACTCGGCGCCACACGATGAGGGGATACGATTTGTGCTGGAAAAGCAGATTGGCTGCCGGATTGCGATGAGGAAGCCGATGGCGTCGAGTCCACGCCGCTATTCGAAGGCGCAGCATCTACGGCAGCAGTAACCTTCTTCTCGTCGCCTTCGCTCAGCACGCGTTCAAGCTGCTTGGCAAACTCTGCGGTCATCTTCTCAGCCTGCTTCGCGACCACTTTCTGACCAAGGCTGCCAAGTGCTCCGCCTAGCGCAACTTCACCCGTTACTGTGACGGCAGTCGCCCGTCCATCGTCGACCGAAGCCAGCGTCACACGGTTGGTGCTCCGGAAATTGCCGATAGCCCCGCGTACAGCCTTGCCGATGGAAGTAAATCCCATCGACTGCTGCTCCACACGCTCAGTGATTTGAACCCGCGCTTGGAACGTGGCCGTCATCGGACCCACGCGTTGGGCGAGCACCACATCAAGGCTATCTGCATCAATGACGTCCGCCTTCTGCAGGCCAGGCATGCACCACGCGACACGGTCGAATTGAGAAAAGAAGTTCCAGACAGTCGCGATGTTCTGCGCCACCTGGAAGGATTGTTCGTACTTCAAAACTGAATCTCCCTAATGCACTACAGGCGCGCTTTTGCGCAGCGCCTTGAGGGCACGTTCAACATAGACAGGCGCCAAGTGAGCCCTGTACTCCGCGCTAGCCCGGAAGTCGCTCGCAGGGTCAATGACGCTGCCGACAGCAGCAGCGGTGCGCGCAATCACCTCGTCGCTCAGGGTGGTTCCCTCTGCGATTTCCATCAACGCGTGGGCAAGCACCGGCGTCTCGGAGAGTCCACCGAGACCGATGCGCACGTTCTGCCATGTGCCGTCGTCCTTTTGGTCACCGACCACCGCGACTGAAAGAACGCAGAAATCGCCGTGACGGCGTACGACCTCCATGAACGCATGGTGACGCGGTGCGGGCGGAAACTCTATCTGCGTGAGCATCTCGTCTGGTTCAATGGCTGCAGCGTAGGGACCGTCATAAAAGTCCTCCATGGCAATCTCTCGAGAACCATTGGGACCATGAACGTGTAGACGCGCGTTCAGCACAAGGCATCCCAAGGGCATCTCGGCGCTGGGGTCTCCATGCACCAGACTACCGCCCAAGGTCCCACGATTACGCACCTGACGGTCTGCAACGTGCCGAATCATCGTGGACAACAGAGGTAGGCGCTGGGCCACCAGCTCCGAGTGCTCGACCATTGCATGGCGCGTAAGTGCACCAAACACAATGTCGTTGCCGCGAGGCTCAATGACTGACAGTCCGGGAATCGCGTTGACATCAATCAAAGCGGTGAGTCGCCATAGGCGCATGTTCAACATGGCCACAAGGTTCTGACCACCCGCAAGGACCCGAGCCTCGCCTGGCTCGTACTCCGAAAGTAGCTGAACCGCTTCTTCGACTGAAGTCGCGCGGTGGTATTTAATCGGCGCGGATTTCACGCTGCTCCCTTGGCTCCAGTTGCAGCTGGCTTTGCAATTTGATTACCTGCCATACGTGCAAGGACGTGACCAATCGGCGAGCGCGACTTTCCGACGATGCTCTGGGCCGCCTTGCGGCTCCAAACGGTTTCCGGCCGAACTTGAAGCACCCGGACATTGCCGTTCACGTCGACGGCCCACTCGATGTCTTGAGGCGCACCGCGACGGCGCTCGATGTGCTTGGCCAGTTCTGCCAGCGCAAGCACGTGAGATTCCTCCAAGCACGACACGCCAATCCTGGTCTCTTCGATAGGCAGAACGGCGACACCCTGACTGGGGTCGAATCGGTACTCCTCGCGCTGGTCGCTGCGCTTGCGCTCCACGATTTCGAGCGTGACTTTGTCCACCATGAAGCGCGACGGCGTAATGTCGCCTTTCACCACGCCTTCACCAAGACCCCACACGGCCTCCATGGCGACCTTGGAACGGTCGCCGTTGAGCGGGTTGAGGGTGAACATCACCCCAGCAGCACGGGCTTGGACCATTTGTTGAATGCCGACGCACATGCCGAAGTCGCCACGGGAGATGACAGCCTGTCCATCCACGCGGTACGACAGCACTGCCTCGCCGAACATTCCCACCCAGCACTGACGGACGTGGTGCAAGACGGACTCGATGCCACGCACCCACAGGAACGTGTCGTACTGTCCGGCGAAGCTCGCACCCGCCAAGTCCTCTGACTCTCCGCTCGAGCGCACTGCGACCGGAACGTCCTTCACACCCGTACGACGTTCAAGCTCAGCGTACGCCTCGCGGATGTCTGCTTCCAGTTGAGCAGGCAGGGGAGCGTTCAGCACCCCGGCAATCAAGGTTTTGGTTTCGGACTTGATGTCTTCCAGGGCCATCTTGTCCGCTGCGGCACTGACGCGCCGCGCTTCTTCGCTCAGCCCGGCTGCATCCATGAAGCTGCGATAAGCGGTGGTTGTGATGCCAAAGCCTGGTGGGACGGAGAAGCCGCTGGCGGTCATCTCACCAAGGCTCGAGAACTTGCCACCCAGAGCCGGATGCCCGTTTGCAATGGGGTCATCTAACCAGAGCACGAAGGGAGCTGCTGCACTCATACTTGCACCGCCTTTTCCAGCACGCGAACCGTGCCTTCGGTTCCGTCAACCTCGATGAGGTCGCCGGTAGAAACGTTCACCGTGGCGAAGCCGGTCCCCACGACTGCCGGCAGCCCGTACTCACGAGAGATGATTGCCGTGTGAGCCATCATTCCGCCAACGTCTGAGACGGCGGCCGAGATGCGTTGGAAGACCGGGGCCCAACTAGGCGCCGTGATGCGGCACACGAGGATTTCTCCGTCTTGCACATCGTATAGCTGCTCGGACTCGGTGATAAGACGTGCGCGCCCTGTCACCTTACCCGCAGATGCTGCGATGCCTCGCAGCACGCCGTCTTCTGCCGTGTCGCCGCCGAGCCATTGTTGAATGGTCTCTTGGGTGATGCCCCAGAGCATGATGGTGAGTGGCTCCGTGATGGACTCCGGAGGCACACCCAAGGCCGGCGGAGGCGACCATTTGGCCAGAGCATCCCGAATCTTTCGGCGCTTCTGAATGATGGGGCGCCAGTACACCTCGCCACGAGGAGGAGTGCCGACCGCCCAACCAATAATCATGTCGTACAGCGCGTCGTACACCTCGTGGCGGTGCAGATAGAAGATGTCCTCCTTGTCGTCAAAGAACTTGTGCGCGACGAACACTTCGCCGAGCTCACGGACTTTCTCCCAGAACAGGGAGTGGTGCCAGTGTTCGACGAAGAAGTTGTGGTCTTCGACGTAAGGATAGACCGTGCGTGCGAGCTTGACCAGGCCGTCGAATGCCTCGCGGTCATCTTCCGTGGGAAGAAGCTCACGGTATTCCTGGGTCACGCGGGTGCGCGTCTCGATGATTTTGTCGAGAGGGCGACGGATGTCTTCGCCACGGCGCAGTGCCTCGATGTAGCCGCGCAAGGCGGTGAAGGGCAAGCGGGGGTCCGTCATCCAGACTGCGTCAGAGTGCGTGTAGCCCACACCCGTCGAGAACCAGAACCAGGGGTCGCGCGATTCTTCATACGCAGCTAGCCAAGCGGCGCCACCCGGAAGCGAGCCAACAGCCTTCAGCGCTGCAGCAGGGTCCGAATTGGCCAGCAGCGCCCCGTCCACCGACAGCTCGATTGCGCGTGACGCCAGCTTGCGCAGCTCGTCGTCGGGGCGGAAGAGCAGGATGTCGATGCCAGAGACCATGTCGGTGATGGTCTGGTCACTGATGCCCGGGAACGCTTGCTGACAGAACTCGCGGAACGTCAGGTAAGCACCATAGCCGAGGTTCAGCATTTCGAAGTGGTACGAGCCCATCTCGAAGAGGTTCTCGATGAGCCGGTTGTACGAGCTCAGCAGGTCGTGCGAAGAGTAAATGCCGCGGTGACCGTAGACGTTCTCCTCAGGCTCGAACTCCGGCAGCGGCTTGAACTGAATCTGCTTCAGGCGTTCGATGCAGCCGTTGGCCTTCTTCTTCCATTCAGCATAGATGGTGTCCCAGTTCTCGTAGTAGTGGCCAGCACGCTCGTTGAAGAGCTCTGCGCGGCGCGCCACTTCGGCGGGGTCGTCGATGGAGTTCGGGCTGACGTAGAGGTAGCCATTGATGATGCGTTGGTCGATGCCCATTGCCACCGGAATGGGCCACACCTTCGTGGTCATTTGGCTGGCTGCCACCCACCAGTTCTCCGTCATGATGGTGTCGAAGGGGTACAGCGGCTCCGGGTTGTGCATGCCATCGAAGTACCAAAGCTTCTGCTCTTCCACGGCGCGGCGCTCTTCGCTGATGTGAGCGTAGTAGGGGTAGAGCTCCTGCCAGCCCTCGGCGCCGGGGGGGGGCGCCACGTCAAATGGGCTTTGGAATCGGCGCTTGGCGCTGGGGGTGGTGTTGTTCTGCACTGCCATTTGTGTCCTGTAAATACCGTTGCATGAGCAAAAGTGTGACCACTTTCGCCGACACCTGAGTCGGCGAAAGTGGCCGGTGGTTGTATCGCATATTGCGACGCTGTCTCCATGCAAATGGTATGCCAACTAACGATTTGTGCACTAGGGAAAGTCTTAGGAGGTAGTTTCCCTTGCAACCTTCCCGTGCGTTTGAAAGTTGACCAAAAAAAATTAGATTGCGGATAACTTATTGTTTTTAATGGCTTTTATCCTTTATCCTTGCACGATGCATTGCTGAGGCCAAGCACGACAGGCACGCATATTGCGTAGCGTTGGCAGGCAGGCCCGGTTTCAACCCTATTTGGTGCGTCCATTTTGGCATACCATTTGGCGTGAATCGTTTTGGTGCTGATGAGGCGGAGATAGGCCTTCAAAGCATTGAACGCACCGAAAAGGTGCGCTGCCCAACGGTCGTCAACCCAGGTTGCCGGCTTCATCAACCGCAAAAAAAGGACCTCGTCATGTCTTCTAAGATTCAAGAGCCCACTACCCAGACGGTGATGCCAGGCGCGAGCGCCGCAGGCACACATCGAAGGGCTGTGCTCAAGGCCGCGGCCGCAGCCGCGATGCTTTCTGCCGGAGCACCACTCGCTTTCGCACAGGGTGCCCCCAACTCCGTGCGAATTGGTTGGGCCATCTCGAAGACGGGCGCCAATGCCGGCGGCGTCTCTGCCTCCATCTCGGGCAATTACCGGCTGTGGGTCAAAGAGGTGAATGACGCGGGCGGAATCATGCTCAAGGCGTTCAACAAGCGCGTTCCAATCGAGGTGGTTGAGTACGACGACCGCTCGAGCACCGAAGAGGCTGTGCGCTACACCGAGCGCCTTATGTCGCAAGACAAAGTGGACTTCGTGCTGGCTCCATGGGGCACGGGCAACAACCTCGCCGCCGCGCCGACCTACGAGAAGCACGGTTATCCCCTGCTGGCCGTGGCAGCGCTGCCGGCCGATGCGACCGCACTGGTGAAGCGCTGGAAGCACGCCTTCTTCTACGAAGGCGATGCCATCCCTTATGCCGAGGCGCTGCTGGACGTTCTGGCCGCCAAGCGCAAGGAAGGCCTGATTGGTGACACGGTCGCCATGGTCAATATCGCCGACAGCTTCGGTGTGGAAGCCGCCAAAGCCGCGCGCGCCGCCATCAAGAGCCATGGCTTCAAGCTGGTGTACGACAACACCTATCCCATTGGCGTTCAAGACGTGACGCCCATCATCAACGAAATCAAGAGCAAGAACGCTGACTCATTCATCGCATTCTCCTATCCGCCCGACACCTTCCTACTCACGGAACAGGCCAAGGTTCAGGGACTGAACCCGAAGGCGATGTACCTTGGCATCGGCACCGCGCTGCCTGCGTATGGCCAGAAGTTTGGCGCCGACCTGGAAGGTGTGATGGGGCTCGGGGGTGTGGACTACGGCAGCCCCGTCATTCAGAGCTACTTCAAACGTCACAAGGACCTGACTGGCTACGAACCGGACCGCTTCACCGCACCCCTGGTGTGGGTCTCGCTGCAGATGCTTCAGCAGTCCATCGAGCGGGTTGGCAAGGTCGACCGTGCTGCCGTCACGCAAGAGCTGCGCAATGGCAGCTTCGAGACCATCTTCGGCACGGTGAAGCTGCAGAACCAGATTCTTCGTGACCTGTTCTACGTCGGCCAGTGGCAGAACGGCGAGTACTACGGTGTCGCGCCCATCTCGAAGAAGGGCGCCAAGCCCATCGTGATGCCCAAGCCCGCATGGAAGAAGTCCTAAGCGTCCCTCACTTCGTCGCCTGTCCAAGCCGCTTGTTCGCAGGCTTGGGTAGGCAGAAAGACTTCGATGAACTTTGTTGACGTGCTGCTGACGGGTGCGACCCTTGGAGGTCTATATGCGCTCGTGGCGATGGGGCTGACTCTGCAATATGGGGTCGCTCGCATCATGAACCTGTCGTACGGTGAATTCCTCATCGGGGCAGCCTTTATCGCCTGGATTGTGTCAAAGCTTGGCCTATCGCCTCTTTGGGGACTGCTGCTCGCAGTGCCTCTGGGATTCGGCGTTCAATGGTTGGTTTACCGCGTTCTGATGGTGCCGCTGGTCAAGCGCACCGGAGCTGGGCCTCAGTTGGAGGTGGACTCAATCCTTGCCACATTTGGTTTGCTTTTCATTGTGCAAGGGCTGATGCTTTTGCAGTTCACTGGCAACTACCACAGCTACAGCTATCTGGCTGAACCCGTGCAGATTCTCGGTGGAACCGTCGCTGCAAACCGCTTGCTCGTCCTGTGCGTCGCGGCAGCCGCAGCTGCTGGCCTGTTTCTGTTGCTCAATCGTACGCGCGTAGGGACCTCTGTCCGGGCGGTTGCTGTGTCTCCTCAGTTCGCTCCCCTGGTGGGCATTAACGTTCGCCAGCGAGCTGCTCAGGCATACGGGCTGGGCGGCGCACTGGTGGCAGTCTGCGGGGTGCTCGTGAGCATGTTCCTGCCCTTCTCGGCCACCATGGGCATCATGTTCACCATGAAGGCGCTCATCGTCGTCATCATGGGCGGCGTGGGCAACCTGATGGGTGCGCTGGTCGCCGGACTGCTCCTCGGCTTTGCCGAGACCATCGTCGCCAGCATCGAGCCTGCGCTCATCCTCGCCGTCAACTACGGACTCTTTTTGCTGGTTCTGCTTGTGCGCCCCACGGGCCTGTTTGGGAGCGTCGGGCGATGAGCACGAAAGAAAAATTTGCATGGGCGGCAGCCATCGCCGCCGTCGTGGCCCTGGCCATGCTTCCGTTCGGCATCGAGAGTGACTACTCCCTCGGGTTGTACCTCAACATGTTGATGTACTCAGTCCTGGCAACGGCTTGGGCCTTGTTCTCTGGACCGACCCGATACGTCTCGCTGGCCAGCGTCGCATTCTTTGGCATGGGTGCCTACGCGGCCGCGGTCCTCGGCGAGGTCGTTTCCTGGCCCGTGGTGCTCCTCGCCGCAACTGGCATCGGCATTGTCATGTCGCTGTTGGTGGGTCTTGCGACGCTTCGACTCTCTGGGGTGTACTTCGTCATCTTTAGCTTCGGCCTGGCCGAGCTGGTGAAGCAGCTTGTGAGCTGGTACGAAGTCAAGTTCAGCAAGGTGTTGGGCCGCTACGTGACCGCTGACGTAACGACTCAGGACATCTACTGGCAACTCCTGGCGCTGCTGGCCTTCATCCTCCTCATCCGCGTGTTGATTTCCAGGTCTCGACTCGGCCTAGCCCTGCGCGTCATCGGCGAAGACGAGACAGTTGCCCGTCACGTAGGCATCAACACCACGACGGCGAAGGTACTGCTGTTCATGTTGTCGGCGTCTTTCATGACCCTGGCCGGAGCCATCATGGCGCCCCGTTGGACCTACCTCGACCCGAGCATCGCTTTCTCGGCGACGGTGTCCTTCCAGACGCTAATCATGGCGCTGCTGGGCGGAGCGAGTGCCCTGTTCGGCCCAATCCTCGGTGCCGTTCCCCTCGTGCTTCTGTTTGAGTACCTCTCCGGCAACTTCCCGAACCACTACCCCATCCTGCTGGGGCTCATCTTCATTCTCATCGTCTACCTGTTGCCCAACGGCTTGGTGGGCGCCGTTGCGCAGCTCAGGAGACGAGCATGACTTCACCAATTCTCAAACTGCAGCAGGTGACGCGTCGTTTTGGCGGTCTGGTAGCCGTGGACCGCGTGGACATGGAAATCTTCGCGGGCGAGGTGATTGGCCTGGTGGGACCCAATGGCTCGGGCAAAACGACGGCGCTGAACCTCGTTTCAGGCGCACTGTCTCCTACGTCAGGGACCATTCAGTTCCTCGACCAAACCATCAGTGGGCTGGCCAGCCATCGCATTGCTCGCATGGGCGTCGCGCGCACATTCCAGTTGGTTCGTGTGCTTGGCAGCTTGACTTGCGCAGAGAACGTGGAGGTCGGATTGGCCTTCCACCCCAACGGCGTGCACGGTAAAGCCGCTCGGAAGCAGGCGATAGCACTGCTGACCAAAGTGGGGTTGCAGAGTCAGGCTGACACTCCTGCAAGCAAGCTCACTTACATCGACCAGAAGCGACTTGAACTGGCGCGCGCGTTGGCCCTGCATCCTCGCCTTCTGCTGCTTGACGAATGGCTTGCAGGTCTCAATCCCACCGAGCTCCAGGAAGGCATCGAGCTCATCCGCTCCATGCGCGCTGACGGCATCACCATCGTGATGGTTGAGCACGTCATGGACGCGGTGAATGCGCTCTGCACCCGATGCATTGTTCTCAGCAGCGGCCAAAAAATTGCGGACGGGCCAACGCGCGAGGTGCTCAGCAACCCGGCTGTCATCGCTGCGTACCTGGGCGAGGACGAGTCTGACGCCGAAGAGGAGGTGGCCCATGCTTGAAGTCAAGGACATCTCCGTTCGTTATGGTCAACACAGCGCGCTTGACCGAGTGAGCCTTCAAGTCGCACCTGGTGAGATTGTCGTGATGCTGGGCGCGAATGGGGCGGGCAAGACGTCCTTGCTGAAGGCGCTTGGCGGCATGGTCCCTGCGCAGCCGGGCGCTCGCGCGACGCTCAACGGCGTGGACCTGATGAAGCTGCCACAGCACGACATCGTCAATGCTGGACTGGCACTGGTTCCGGAAGGCCGCGGTGTTTTCGGTCAACTCTCTGTGAAGGACAACCTACGACTGGGAGCGCTTCCAAAGCGTGCTCGCGCGGGCGAGGCAGAGATGCTGGAGCGAATCGTTTCGCTGTTCCCAAAGCTCAACCTTCGAATGAGCCAGACGGTCCGGACGATGAGCGGCGGTGAGCAGCAGATGGTTGCCATCGGTCGCGCGTTGATGTCCCACCCGGACATCCTTCTTTTGGATGAACCATCGCTCGGGCTGTCACCACTCGTGTGTCGCGAGCTGTTCAGTGCCCTCCGCCGAATTCGAGAACTCGGCATCGGTGTGCTGCTTGTAGAGCAGAACGCCCGCCAGAGCCTGGCCATCGCAGACCGCGGCTACGTGGTCGAGACCGGCCGCGTGGTTGGTGAAGGCAAAGCGCAAGCGCTTTTGCACGACCCCGCCGTCCGCAAAGCCTATCTGGGCGCCGCGGCGCACTGACCGCGAACCCCTGACCCTCTAACCCTTAACCAACGAGAGACTCCAGACATGAAGCCTTACCGAATTGGCCAGATTGTGCCCAGTTCAAACACCACCATGGAAACGGAGATTCCGGCGATGCTGCGGTTGCGCGAGCAGGTGCTGCCGGAGCGTTTCACCTTCCACTCAGCGCGCATGCGCATGAAGCATGTGAAGAAGGAAGAGCTCGCGGCGATGGACGCCGAATCCGACCGCTGCGCGTTGGAGCTGAGTGACGCACGCGTGGACGTTCTGGGTTACGCCTGCCTGGTCGCCATCATGGCCATGGGTCGCGGCTATCACCGCCAGTCTCAAGCGCGCCTTGGCGAAGCAACTGTTAGCAACCAGGGTGCCGCACCAGTTGTTACCAGTGCTGGCGCCTTGGTGGACGCGCTGAAAGTCATGGGCGTCAAACGCATCGCATTGGTGGCGCCCTACATGGTGCCGCTGACCGAATTGGTCATCGACTACATCCAGAACGAAGGCTTCGAAGTTTCTGACTGGAGGGCGCTTGAGATTCCGGACAACCTCGAAGTCGGCCGACATGACCCGTCGAAACTGCCCGGCATCGTGGCAGACATGAAGACGGACGACGTGGATGCCATCGTGCTGTCAGCGTGCGTCCAGATGCCTTCGCTTCCCGCTATCGCTCAAGTGGAGGCCCTGACCGGCAAACCCGTCGTGACCGCTGCGGTCGCCACCACCTACGCGATGCTTGGCGCACTCGGCCTCGAGCAAGTTGTGCCTGGCGCTGGCGCGCTGTTGTCTGGTCGCTACTCCAAGAAGGCGCTGGGATGAGCAGTACCTTTCTCTACGGCTTCCACGTTCCCGCCAACGGAATTCGCCACCACCTCTTGCGCTATGGCGGAAAGGGTCCGAAGCTCCTCGTCGTGCCTGGCATCACCAGCCCGGCTGTGACGTGGGGCTTCGTGGCGGAGACTCTCGCACAACACTTTGACGTTCATGTTCTCGATGTGCGTGGCCGCGGCTTGAGTTCGTCGGGTCCTGAGCTCGACTACTGCTTGGATGCCCTGGCAACCGATGTCACCGCTGTTCTCAGCGCGCTCGACTGGCAAGAAGCGACCGTGTTGGGTCATTCCATGGGCGCCCGAATTGCTGTTCGCGCGGCCGCCCATATGCCATCTCGGTTTGGCCGGCTCCTCCTCATTGACCCGCCAGTAGGCGGGCCGGGTCGTCGCCCCTACCCCGCGCCGCTGGCGTGGTACATCGACTCCATCCGCCTAATGGCTGCGGGGCAGCCGTGGGAAGAACTCAAGCGTTTCTCCCCCACTTGGACCGAAGCGCAACTGCGACTGCGTGCACAGTGGCTGCACACGTGCGACGAGAAGGCCATCGAGGAAGCCTGGAACGGCTTTCACAACGACGATGTTCACGCCAACTTTGCCTCGCTCACGGTTCCTGGTCTCCTGATGATTGCCGGGCGCGGCGGCGTCATTCTCGACGAGGACGCCGCTGAAATCGCCCGCCTTGCACCCGGGCTGAAACAGGTCGTGGCCACGGACGCGGGTCACATGATTCCCTGGGACGATGAGGCGGGCTTCTTCCGCTTGCTCGGCCAGTACCTGAATCTCTCATTCCACCCTGAAGGAGCATGACATGCCAGTCAGCGACGTAGAACTCATCCGCGCCTGGGACCAGGTGCTCAGCCTCTCCGGCGTGCGCTCAGGCGACATGGTGACCATCCTCACCAGCGACAACACTCACCCTCAGACGCTGCGTTGCGCCACCATCTCTGCGGCGTCTTGCGGTGCGGTGGTCAATCGGCTCGACCTGCCACCTATCAACGGGGAGAAGGCACTGAGCCGAGATTCGCTGGCGTACCTCGGGACGACACCCTTGACTGGTAACCGCGCCGCAATGGCGGCACTGAAGGCCAGTGACTACGTTCTCGACCTCATGACCCTGTTGTTCTCCCCTGAACAGCAGGAGCTCCTTGAGTCGGGTACGCGGATTCTTCTTGCGGTTGAGCCGCCTGAGGTGCTCGTTCGTCTTGTTCCCACGCCGGAAGACCGAGAGCGCGTGGCCACTGCCGCTCGCATCTTTGAGGGCAAAAAGGCGATGTACGTCACCTCGAAGGCAGGCACGAATGTCCGCATGCCCTTGGGACAGTACCCGGTGGTGCAGGAGTACGGTCTCGTTGACCAGCCGGGGCGTTGGGACCACTGGCCAAGTGGCTTCATTCTCACCTGGCCGAACGAAGGCGAGGTTGAAGGAACCATCGTTCTCGACAAGGGTGACATCCTGCTGCCCATGAAGAGCTACGTTCAGTCGCCTATCACCATCACCATCAAGAAGGGCTTTGCCACGAGCATCGAAGGTGGTTTGGATGCCGAACTGCTCAGTGAGTACATGGCATCTTTCAACGACCCCGAGGCATACGCTATCTCGCACATCGGCTATGGACTACAGAAGCGAGCGTTCTGGAGCACGCTGTCGCTTTATGACCGCGAGGCAACCATCGCCATGGATGCTCGCGCGTTCAACGGCAACTTCCTGTTCTCGATGGGGCCCAACAACGAGGTGGGAGGAACTCGCTCCACGCCGTGCCACATCGACATCCCCATGCGTAACTGCAGCGTGGCGCTCGACGATGTTCATGTCGTTCGGGAAGGCAAAGTGGTTGAAGAACTGCACTCAGCATCGAGAAAGGTTGCAGCATGAGTTCCGCGTCCAACGTGCAGCCTCACGACGCGGATGACGTCGCCGTGTATGCCCGCCAGGGGCTGGGCGCGAGCCTGGGCCTGCAGGCTCCCTTCGGGTTGCTCATCGTCGACTTTGTGAATGGCTTCGCCGACCCTGCGCAGCTCGGCGGCGGCAACATTGCACCCGCGGTCGAGGCTACCGTTCCTGTGCTCGCGCACGCTCGCGCGAGCGGCTGGCCAATCGCCCACAGCCGCATCGTCTACCCCGCCGACGGCAGTGAAAGCAACGTGTTCGTGGAGAAGATTCCAGGGATGCGGACGCTGCACGAGGACGCGCAAGCAAGCGCCATCGTTCCCTCCCTTGCGCCTCGCGCGGGTGAGTTGGTGGTGCGCAAGACGGCTCCGTCCGCGTTCTTCGGAACAGCGCTCTCCGCTTGGCTGACTGCGCGTCGCATTTCTACGCTGTTTATCGCAGGCGCTACCACCAGTGGCTGTGTGCGCGCCAGCGTGGTGGATGCAATGAGCTGGGGCTTTCGCCCAGTGGTGCTCGAAGACTGTGTTGGGGACAGGGCAATCGGTCCTCACAACGCAGCACTCTTCGACCTTCAGGCGAAGTATGCCGATGTCCGCCCATGGAGCGACGTGGCCACTCGACTCTGAGGATGACCTGCCCCCATTGACCGTACCAATGGATTGGAGAAGTCCGGGGTTAAAGGTTAATCGAAGTTTTGTTTCTGCTCACTGCCAGCGGCACCGCCAGCGCGCTGGAGGTGCCGCTGGGCGAATCGTGCCGGCGGGATGCGCCCCAGACTGCTGTGCGGCCTGACCTCGTTGTAATCCCGCCGCCAATGTGCAACGCACTCCCGGGCCTGTGACAACGCTTCAAACCACTGCTCGTTGAGGCATTCATCTCTGAACTTGCCGTTGAAGCTCTCGATGTAGCCGTTCTGCATGGGCTTGCCCGGCTCAATCAGGATGTGTCGAATCCCGTTCTTGTGTGTCCAGGCCAGGAACGCCCGACTGGTGAACTCTGGGCCATTGTCCGTTCGCACTGCTGCCGGGTAGCCACGGAACCGTGCCACTTGGTCGAGCACGCGCGTGACGTATTGGCCCGAGATGCCGTAGTCCACCGTGATGTCCACGGACTCCTTGCTGAAGTCATCCACCACCGTCAGACACTTGATGCGCCGTCCACTGGATAGGCTGTCCAAGGCGAAATCCATGCTCAGCACCTCGTTGATATTCCTGGCCAGTTGCAGCGGCATAAATGGGGACACGAGCGCGTCAGCCAGCCACACCTCCAGTCGACAAAAGCGCATCAAGGCCTTCCAAGAAGCGCCCGGCTTCGGTGTTCTCGTCCTTTCCCCGGTTGCGGTCGGTTTTGGCGTGAACATCCAGGCAGCTAATCACGTGGTCCACTACACCCGAACCTGGAACCCGGCCAAAGAGGGCCAGGCCACCGACCGGGCATATCGCAACGGGCAGAAGAAGGACGTTTATGTCTACTACCCGGTCGTCTGGGCTGAAGACTTCACGACTTTCGATGTGAAACTGGACCGGCTACTGACGTACAAACGTGGTCTAGCCGAAGACATGCTCAATGGCTCCGGCGATGTGAACCCTGGCGACTTCAACATTGCTGAAGTCGTCCCTGCAGCGGATAGCTTGGACATTGATGAGCGCGTCAGCCGCCCACGCCGCAACAGCGGCGGACCGGGATACCCCGGCGGAGCAATGGACAACCAAGTCGACTTCGTCGGCACAGTCATGAAGGCGGTCCACGAACGAGGGTGTGCAGAATTTTGTGTAAACGGACAATCAACCGCCGGCGCAAGCCGGCCTGTCCGTAAGCACAATGAGCACCAAGAAACACGACGTACCCGAAGAACTGCTGTCTGGCCTGCTGGCCAACT
>NZ_VOQT01000028.1:0-44022 GCF_008121555.1 Comamonas sp. Z1 | reverse complement strand
CCCCAACTGGCGAATCGTGGCTCTGACACGCAAGCCAAGCTTGATGTAAAGCTCAACTGCACGAATCCTGTCTGCGTATGAGTACATGAACTACCTCCTGGTAGTCCAAGTTTTTGTCCGCACCCCCGGCGGGTCAGTTATGCGTGGAAATTAACAAGATGAAAAAGCGCCTGAGCTGCGTCAGTCGTCAAAAAGACCCATGTAGCTCAGTCCGTTGTAGAGCTTGTCTGGATCGGTGATCGTCTCGCAGGGGTCGGCATAGACAAACATGGCGTTGGCCGTGTGAATGTCTTGGGTCTCGCAGGCCTGCACGATGAGCGCGAGTGATGCGTCGGAGTCCAGTGTGCTTTGCCCCACTATGGTGGCGACAGGGACCGGCTCGGGCAGCCAGATCACCAGCAGCAGGTCTTCGTCGAACAGAAATTTTCTGCCCAGGTCCTGGTAGAAAGCGCAACCCGTGACATCTTCGCTGCTGCCCTCGATGTCTTCGACTTCCAGATCCCAGTAACTGTCTGCATGTTCAAAGTAGCGGGCAAATTCCGGCTCGCCCAGCGGCGTATTGCCTATCCAGAAATGCAGTGCAGAAAAAGGCGCAGGCGGCGGTGTCGGGCCCAGCTCATCGACCCAGTCGAACAGGGTGCCGGGCTTGAGGTGGTGGCGCTTTTCCAGCTCCGGAAACCCGCCGCCTGGTGTGCGATTCAGCGCTTCGTCCACCAGGGCTTTGCGAAATGCCAGCGAATAGGTCTTGCTGGATTTGTTTTCAGACTTCATTGGACGGGTCCGTAGTGCATGACCACCAGCTTGTTCAAAGGCTCCGGGTAGTCCCAGAAGGCTTCTTCCAGTTCCTGCAACTGCTCATGCTCGGCGTCCGTCAGCAGTGCAGGCAGATCGGAGAAGTCCACATTTTCTGACGTCTCCTCGAAGCGCTTGAGTACCGCAAACATGTCTTGCAGACATTGATGCGTGAGGGGAGCGCCTATGGCCTGCAGAGCCTGCAGGGGGAGCTGATGGTTCTCCACTCCCCAGTTGCCCAGAAACTGAAGAAAGCCGCCGTTGTTGATATCGGCTTCCATGCGCCACAGAGCCACCAGTTCACGCTGGACCGGAGATATCCGGGTGATGTCCCATTGGGCGGCGAGCAGCGCGCCCATAGCCTGGTTGTAGAGACTGTCCTGATCCAGGTCCCAGACGCTGACCATGCCTTCGGGAGATGGCTGCCACAGCGCCGGCCAGTTCAGACCGTGATCCTCGTCGCTCAGCACCCATGCCAGGCGTTGCTCGGGTGTGGCTTTTTCGAGGCGGATATGTCGTTTGATGGGCTCGGCCAGTTCACGTCCATCTGCTAGTGCCAGCCAGATGGTCTGCTCGTCGATGCGAACGCCTGTGATGCGGTTGCTCTGTGGGTCCATGGTTCAGCTTTGTGCGGCGGTCTGATCCATCACCGTCTCGGCGGCCCGGTGCATCTTGGCTAGCTCGCGCGCGGGAATGGGGTGCTCGCCGTTGGCCATGCGTGTCAGCAGCGAGTGCAGCATCTCGGTGGACAGGCCGTGCAGCACCAGGCGGTAGGCCGCATACAGGGTGGACAGCGGCACCATGGGATGCTTGTTGTTGAGCAGCACCAGATGCTCTGGCGAGGCCAGGATCTTGGCGCAGTAAATGGCAACGGTTTCGTCGAGCTGCAGCGAGTTGCTGGCGCGCCAGAAGTCGTTGTCGGTCAGCAGCAGCTGGTAGATGGGCGTGTACAGCTCGATGGCGCTTTGCAGGTCGATGACGTTGAAGCGCCCGCGCGGCATGTCTTCGAGCCTGAGATCGGGCTCGCGGATCATGGAAAAATCGGGCTCGGCCACGGGTACCAGTTCCTGCCCGTTCTCACGCAGTGCCTTGTTCAGGCGAATCACGAAGTTGAAGAGGTTGAGGTCGTGCTTGAGAAACAGCTCGTCCTTCACATCGTCGATTTCCATGGGCATCAAGGGCGCGGTGCTGACCTTGGTCGGGGCATTGGCGGCGACGAAGGCCAGTACCTGGGAGCCCAGATGAAAGTGGCGCATGATGAGCCAGTTGGCCTCTGGCGAGAGAAACTTCTTCATGCCGAAGGCCAGCAGGCGGTGCAGCAGCATGGAGTGCGACCAGCGCTTGGGCAGAAAGATCTTCAGCGCCTGAATGACGATCATGGACAGCCGCGCCAGCGGCCGCATGGCCGGCAGAAAGAACTGGCGCGAGCTGCTGCTGCAGTCGCGCAGCCAGGCAGCTTTGACGTCATCGGGCAAAGGTGTGCTCTGGTCGAGGTAGAGCGCCAGCCAGGGGCTGGGGTCGCGCTCGTCCCAGACATGGTCGTTGAACTCGTTCTTCATGAATCCTCCCGGTGCTTTTTGCTGCTTCTAGTTATCGCTCGGCCAGCACATGTTGGAACTGCATCAGGTACATGGCGGCCGTGTTGCGTGCGGTCTGCAGTATGGCCTGCTGGGCCGTGCCTTCACTGTCCAGCTCCAGCGCCATCTGCACGGCCAGCAGCCAGCGCTCCAGGTGGTTCTCGTCGTTGGCACCGTGGTATTCGAGAAAGCGGAAGGCATCGGGCGGCAGCGGCAGGCTCTGGCGTAGCAGGGGCAGCAGGCTGGGAACGATGCGCTGGCCCGTGCCTTCGATGATGTAGATGGCGCCCAGCAGGCCGATCGGGTTGGGCGTGGCAGCCAGGCTGTGCAGATAGGCATTGAGCGCTTCGCCGCCGGGGTTGCGGCGCAGGCGGTTGATGTCGGTCTCGGTGCCGCCGGCCTTCAGATAGTCGCTGTGCAGAATCTTGAAGTCGTTCTGCTCCTCACCTGCATGCAGGTCGATCAGCGAGGCCAGCGTGGCGTAGTCACCGGTCAGCGAGGCCGCGCCTTCGCGCATCCACAGACTGCCTTCGCGCACCTGGGGAATCCAGTGGCTCATCCAGCGCAGATAGTCGGTGATCTGCAACTGGCGTGTGCGCATGCGATGGAGCAGGGGCGTGCGCCAGACATTGCTGCGGTAGTCCTGCCAGATGCTGGCGAGCTCGGTTAGCAGTGGCGCCAGCTGCGATGGCGCAGCGGCCGGGTCATGGGGGGCGGCGATGGTGGATACATCGGGAAGAGCATCATCCGGCAGCGCCGCTGACTGTGCAGATTTCCACGGGAAACTGGCCTCTGGAGCTTGCTCGGTAATCGCATCCAGCTCTACTTCCCATAGCATGTAGCCTGCGGTGAAGCGGCCCGACTCGGGGATGAAGCAGAGTACGGTGTCGCCTGCTTTCAGACTCTGGCCCTGCTTTTGCAGAAACTCCGACAGCATGATGAAGATGGAGGCTGCACCCGTGTTGCCGCGCCAGGCCAGATTGCTCCACCAGCGCTCGCGTGGAATGCTGAGCTGGGCCTTGCCCAGCAGCTCGTCGACCACGGGAATGAAGCGCTCCGACGAATAGTGGCAGAGAAAGTGGTCTATGCCGCGCTCGGGCACCCAGCCCTGGTGGGCCAGGGCTGCATATTCGTGAATGCAGACATCGAACAGATGTGGCAGCAGGCGAATGTCCTGGCGCAGTGCCAGAGCGCCTGCGGCCTCGGCATCGCTCCAGGCAGGGAAGTCCAGATGGCTTTTGCCGCGATCGGCCGTCATGCCAAGCTGCATGCACACGGGGTAGTCGCCGGCAAAGCTGCGCTGGTGCGTCCACTTGAGCTTGAGGCGCAGTCCGTTGGCCTGGGGCAGGGCCTTGGGGCCGCCCAGCAACACGGCGCCCGCGCCGTCGGACAGCATCCAGCGCAGAAAGTGGGCGTCGAAATCGGTGTCATAGCCCTGGGCTGCAAAGCGCGAGCGCTTGAAAAGGCGCGAGGGCATTTCGCTGGCCACCGACAGGGCCAGTGCATGGGCGCCGCTCTCCACAGCCATGGCTGCGGCTTGCATGGCCCCCACACTGGCGGCGCAGACCCCATGCACAGAAAGCGTTTCCATGGGCGGGGCGGCCATTTCGCCCTGAATCATGCTGGCAAAGCCGGGCATCAGCGCATCGCCCCCCGAGGAGCCACTGGACAGAAAGCCGACATCGCCGAGCTTTTTGCCGGCCAGGGCCAGGGTCTCCTCGATGGCGCCGGCAGCCATGCGGGCGTTGCTGAACACCGTCTGGCCTTCGCCATCAATGGCGTAGTGGCGGGTCTGGATGCCGTTTTCGGCCAGGATGCGGCGCTTGATGCGCTCGGAGATGCGGTTCAGCGGTGCTACAAACGCATCCATGCCAGCGTTGTCCACCGGGGCACCAGGCAGAAACATGCCGGCAGATTGCAGATAGACCTTGGAATAGGCAACAGGCATAGATCCTCAACAGGTTTTTACTTCACAGCGTCGGGCGGCATCTGCGGCTGGGTTCTTGCCGCGGGCCAGACCAGACCCAATACAAACACGCGTCCCATATAAGGCAGCAGGCCACCTTCGTTCAATGCAGGTGTGACCCGTTGGCGGTAAATGTGCTCATGCAGCCCGCTCAGTTCGGACCAGTGGGCATGCGGGCATTCATGGTGCGCGGTGTGCAGGCCAATATTAAAAAGCAGGGGGTTGACCAGGCCTTCAAAGTTGCGCGCGTAGTTCAGCTCGATACCTGGAGTATTGCGCTGCGCTCTGGTCATCGGCCTTCCATCGGCGTGGGCATGCTGCAGATAGTTGGTAGCCAGCAGCCAGTGCAGGCCGTGCAACTGGGGAAGAATGATGAAGATCAACGCCTTTTGCCAGTCCAGCCAGAGAAAGAAGCTCCAGCTTCCCAGCCACAGCGTGTATTGCCCCATGCAGTAGCGAAAGGCGCCAGGCCAGTGACGGTGCAGATTGTTCAGCCAGCGAAAGAACAGCGGATACAGCACGAAAGCCGCCTGCACCGGGTGCATCAGATAGCCCCACAGATGATTGGTATCGCCGCCCCATTCTGGCCGGTAGGTGCGTGCCAGATCGCGCGGTCCATGGCGAAATCGATGGTGATTGGCCACATGGGCGGGCCAGAACACAAAGGTGGGGTGGCCTTGAAGCAGGGTCAGCCAGTAATCGGTGAAGCGGTTGGTCCAGCGCCCCCACCACATGCGCACATGGGTGTGGTTGTGATGAATCACGCCTACTCCCAATGTCAGAAACAGCTCGATGCTGTAGAGAATGAAGCTGAAGCCATGCCTCCACTGCCACCACACGAGCAGCGGCAGCAGAATCATGTAGAAGACGGATTGCCAGTCCCGCCAGTGGCGCAGGACTGGATACCGGCGCTGGCCTGGGTGCCTGCTCATTCAGTGACTGGAGCTTTTGGGGGTGTTGTCTGCGACCCGCGTGCGCATGATCTGGTCCATGAAGGCCAGCGCAAAGCCATAGTTGCCTGCCGGGCGCGCGTGGTGCAGATGGTGACGGCGGCTGGCGGCCAGTGGATGGGTATCTGAGACTGAGGGGAAAAAATCGTAGTTGGAGTGGCCGATCAGATTCAGGATCAGACTCAGCACCGGCACCGAGGCCAGCGACCAGAAGTAGAAGTCATGCACCAGCATGGGCAGCAAGATGATGTTGCCCAGCATCAGCGCCTCGATGGGGTGAAAGCTGTAGGTGGACCAGGGCGTGGTCACCACGGAGCGATGATGGTCGCCGTGATAGCGCACTAGGCGGCGCGTGTGCAGCAGGCGGTGGTTGATCCAGAAGTGCACATCGTTCCAGATCAGCAGCGCAAAGATCTCCACAACGATGCGTCCAGCACTGGCTGTGGGCGAGAGCTGGGCCCAGCCCAGTTGCAGAAAGCCCCAGGGGACGATCATGCCTATGCCGAAGATCAGTATGGAATGAAAGGACTGGCGCCATTCACGTTGCAACTGGTCGGGCTTGAGCGGACGTATATCCAGTGGCCTACCAATACCGGCACGGGCAAGAGATGCCGTCAGAGCGCCCATGA
The DNA here is from genome assembly GCF_008121555.1 of Comamonas sp. Z1. NCBI lineage: Bacteria > Pseudomonadati > Pseudomonadota > Betaproteobacteria > Burkholderiales > Comamonadaceae > Comamonas > Comamonas sp. Z1. The sequence goes on along the minus strand of NZ_VOQT01000028.1, from coordinate 38,108 downwards.
GCAGGCCGCCCAGAAGATAAATAAGCCCGAAAAAAACCAGGCCCAATGCCATGACTTGCCAGGCATTGAGCTGCGTGAACCAGGTACCAGCGTCCATGAAGGCTCCAAAAGCGGTGGCGCTGCCCCAGATACAACAATGCGCCCGACGGCATAGCGTAAACCCATGCCTGTCGGGCGCATGATAAAGGACGCCGCAGTAGCTCTCGTTGATACCCGGAGTGGCTTCAGCGTGTGGGATGGAGGAAAACTGGCGCACGTCATCTGCGTGACAGCGAGCAAGCGCCGCCGCGCAGCGAGGCTGTCGTCCCCCCTCGGGGGAAGCCGCAAAGCGGCTCAGGGGGCGTGTTTACTGCGCCGTGATGCCCTGCTCGCGAATGATGGTGCCCAGCGCCTTCACATCCTGCTGGATGCGGTTGCTCAGGCCTTCGGGCGAGCTGCCCACGGCTTGCCAGCCTTGCATGGACAGCTTCTGGCGCATCTCGGGCGTACGCACGATCTCGCTGACGGCAGCCGCCAGTTTGTCCACATGGGCCTTGGGCATGGACCTGGGCGCAGCCACGGCGTTCCAGATTTCCAGATCAAAGTTGTTGACGCCGAGCTCTTTGAGGCTGGGAAGGCCGGGAGCCAGCGGGCTGCGTGCTGCAGAGGTTACGCCAATGCCGTGCAGCTTGCCGGCCTGAATCTGTGCCATGGCCAGTGCCGGAGGGAGCATGGACAGCTTCAAATCGCCGCCCTGAATGCCGTTGAACACTTGAGGATAGCCGGTATAGGGCACGTGCACGGCCTTGATGGCCGAGCGGCTCTTGAGCAGTTCCATGCCCAGATGGCCCACGGTACCGACACCGGGCGAGCCATAGCTCCATTTGTCGCCAGCCTTGGCGGCCGCTTCCATAAAGGCCTTGCCTTGTGGGGCCGACGCAGGGGCCACCAGTACCAGCGGAGCCACGCCGATCAGGCTCACGGGCTGCAGGTCCTTGATGGGGTCATAGCGCACGGCAGGGTTGAGCATCTTGGCAATGGTCATATTGCCGTTGATCATCACGCTGAAGGTGTAGCCATCAGCCTTGGCGACATATTCGCCGGCGATATTGCCGCCGGCTCCCACGCGGTTTTCCACGATGATGGTCTGACCCAGCTTCTTCTCCAATGGCTCGGCCAATGCACGGGCTGTCAGGTCGGGCGAGGAGCCTGCGGGGAAGCCCACGATCAGATGAAGGGGCTTGTCGGGCCAGTTGTCGGCTGCCAGGACGGCCGGAGCCATTGCTGTCGCCACCATGGCGACTCCTGCCGCAACCAGGCTGCGGCGGGACAGGTTCTTCAAGATGTGCGAAGTGCGAATAGGCATGGCAGGTCTCTTTTGAATTCTTGATAGGCGATCGGTGTGCATGAGAACATGCATCAATGCCGAAAAATAAAAAACCCGGAAATTATCCGGGTTTGAGGTTCAGCATTTCAGCCTTTTAAAGGCTTGGAGCGCAAGTTGGCGTTTACGCAAACTCGGCCAGCGCTTTTTTCATCTTTTTCATGGCAGCTACCTCAATTTGGCGAATGCGCTCGGCGCTCACACCGTATTCGGCAGCCAGCTCATGCAGCGTCATGCCGCCAGAGCCGTCGTCATTGACCTTGAGCCAGCGCTCTTCAACGATGCGGCGGCTGCGGTCATCCAGTCCCTCCAGGGCCATGACCAGACCATCGGTCGCCAGATGATCGCGCTGACGTGATTCAAGCATGGCGGTAGGCTCGTGGCTGGCATCAGCCAGGTAGGCGATGGGGCCGAAGGCCTGCTCTCCGTCGTCGCTGGGAGAAGGATCCAGCAGCACATCGCCACCGGCCAGACGGGTTTCCATCTCGATGACTTCCTCGCGCTTGACGTTGAGCTTGGCAGCAACCGCGTCAATTTCGTTCGAGGTCAGCGTCTCGCGCAGGGCCAGCTCTTCGTCCGCCATGGCGGCATCGGACTTCAGGTCATGCTTCATCGAGCGCAGATTGAAGAACAGCTTGCGTTGGGCCTTGGTCGTGGCGACCTTGACCATGCGCCAGTTCTTCAGAATGTACTCGTGGATTTCCGCCTTGATCCAGTGCATGGCGTAGCTGACCAGACGCACGCCCTGATCGGGGTCGAATCGTTTGACAGCCTTCATCAGGCCCACATTGCCTTCCTGAATCAGGTCGCCGTGAGGCAGACCATAGCCCAGGTACTGGCGCGAGATGGAGACGACCAGACGCAGGTGGGACATCACCAGACGCCCGGCGGCGTCCAGATCATTGTGTTCTTTGAGCTTGCGAGCGTAGTCCTGCTCTTCCTCAAGGGTGAGCATTGGCATACGATTGACCGCCGAGATATAGGCATCCAGGTTGCCCAGCGGAGGTACCAGCGCCCAGGGGTTCGCGGGCGCCAAGGCAGTAGCAATGGAGCCGGAGGCAGTTTTCATTGCAGGTTTCCTTTCTTCCATGATCTTCATATTAGCACTCCGTTAGAGAGAGTGCTAAAGACAAAGTTCCCACAGCTTTTGTTGGTTTTTGACGGTTCAGGCGGCTCGTGTCGATTCGTGGAGAATTTTTTACATTCCCTTCGACCTCTCTCTTTTGCGGAATCTGCAGCAGTGCTCTAGCTTGAATGAAAGGCCAGGTTGTGCAGGCTCGCTCTGATTAACGCCTCCAATGCCTTGGCCGCCGAGCTTCGAGGTGCGTGGCGGCGCATCACCATGCCCAAGGGGCGTTGAATTCCAGGGGGCGACAAAGGAATCTGCACAAGGCGGCCAGCTTGCAACAGCGATACGGCTGTTTCAGGCAGTGCGCTGATGCCCAGACCAGCACTGACCAGGGCTCCGATGGTTGCAATATGGTCAACTTCAAAGACAGGAGCGAAATAAAGCCCTTTTGAGTGCAGATCCGCATCAATGTACTGCCGGACGCTGGCAGAACTGGGCATGGAGACATGCGGGTAGTCCAAGGTGTTCTCGATCGCGACGGGACCTGCCTGCTTGGATAGAGGGTGGTCATCGGGACAGATGAGAAAGAACTGGTCCTCCATCAATTGCTCATAGGCGAGGTCTTCTTGCTTGGGATCTGCTGCAGTGAGTGCAAAGTCGACCTTGCCATCACGAACGAGATCAAACGCAGGGCCAGATAAGGTATCAAGCAAGGACAAGCGTACCCCGGGATGAATCCGCGTGAATTCGGCAAAGACCTTTGGCAGCAGCGAGGCGGCCAAAGAGGGGAGTGCGGCAACCGTCACCGATCCCGTTCTGAGCTGGACGGTGTCCGTCACGGCCTGTAGAGCTCGCTGCGTATCTCGCAAGATCTCCTGGGCATGGGCAATAAAAACATGCCCCGCATCGGTCAGCTCGACAGCGCGAGTGGTGCGCTCAAACAGTCTTGCTCCGATCTGGGCTTCTACACGCGCAATCAGGGCCGACAGCGCAGATTGGGAGAGGTGAACCAGGAGGGCGGCTTGACCAAAGCTCTTGGTCTGGCTCAGGGCTACTACCGCTCTCAGGTCTTTGGTTGATAGGTTGGCTTCCACCACCAGAGTATAGGTAGCGGAGCTGCAGCGTCCTGGAGCTCCGTTATCTTCGCTTATTCAGCCTTGATGTCGCTGTCTTTGATCAATCGGGCCCACTTGGCGTATTCAGCGTTGATGATCTTGGCCGACTCGTCCGGCGTGCTGTAGGTAGCAATAGTGCCCTGGGCGAGCATGGAGTCCTTGACATCCTGCTTGGACAGAATCACTTTCAGCGCTGAATTGATCTTCTGAATGACTGCACCTGGAGTTCCTGCAGGAGCCGAAAGTGCAAACATGGAGCTGACCTGCATGTCTGGAAATCCAGCTTCCACGACAGTAGCGATGTCTGGAATCGAGGCAACGCGTTCTTTGGTCGTGGTGGCCAGGGCCCGGAGCTTGCCTGCCTTGATCTGGCTTTGTGCGGCAGGAACGGTGTCAATCATGGCATTGACCTGACCGCCGAGCAGATCGGAAAGAGCGGGTCCGCTGCCTTTGTAGGGCACATGAACGACTTCAACCTGTGTCTGACGCTTGAACATCTCGATCGAGAGATGCTGAGGCGAGCCATTGCCTGCGGATGCAAACGTGACGCTGCCGGGGCTGGCCTTGGCAAGCGCTACCAGTTCCTTGACGGACTTCGCCTGAACATTGGGGTTGACCACAAATACCAGTGGAACGGTACCTACGACCGAGATGTGAGAGAAGCTCTTATGGATGTCAAAAGGAGCCGCAGCAGGCGTCAGCGCTGCATTGATGGTGTGGCTTGTGAATGCACCCATCAGCAAGGTGTAGCCATCGGCAGGTGATTTGGCGACTTGACCTGCACCAAGGCTACCGCCAGCTCCGGCGCGATTGTCGACGACGAACTGCTGCCCGAGTGCGTCTGAAAGCTGCTTGGCAAGAACGCGGCCAATGACATCGGTCGCTCCACCCGGCGCATAGGGAACTACCAGCCTCACGGGTTTGGTGGGGTAGTCAGTTTGCGCACAGGCTGCTCCCGATGCACCAGATGCGACGAGGGCGGTTGCAACCAGGTTAATGAGCTTGCGGCGGCGCATGCCCGGATTAACGAGTTCTGTGGGTTTCATGAAGTCTCCTTTAGGGTTTTCAGGTATGCGCTTTCTTGTTTGAGCGCTCGATTTTTCTTTTAATCAATAATATTATTAATAATCAGTGCATCAACAATGGTTAACCCTCCCATGACGAACAAGCCAGGCCAGCAAGCCACGATTCATCCGGAAGCCGCTTCGAGCGGCATTTCCAAAGGACTCACCAACTACGGTGATCGCGGTTTCTCTCTCTTTTTGCGCAAGGCCTTTATCAAGGGAGCGGGCTATACCGACATGGCGCTGGACAGGCCTGTGATCGGTATCTCGAACACAGGCAGCTCCTACAACCCTTGCCACGGAAACATGCCGCAATTGATTGAGGCAGTGAAGCGCGGCATCCTGATGGCCGGTGGTCTGCCCATGGACTTCCCGACCATCTCGCTGCACGAGAGCTTTTCCCAGCCGACCAGCATGTATCTGCGCAACCTCATGTCCATGGACACGGAGGAGATGCTGCGAGCGCAACCCATGGATGCGGTCGTGTTGATCGGGGGGTGTGACAAGACGGTGCCGGCTCAGCTGATGGGAGCTGCTTCGGTCGGACTGCCGGCAGTGCAACTGGTTACTGGCTCCATGCTCACGGGATCGCATCGAAGCGAAAGAGTGGGTGCGTGCACCGATTGCCGGCGCTACTGGGGAAAATTTCGTGCCGAAGAAATTGATGCTGAGGAAATTTCCGACGTCAACAATCAGCTCGTCGCCAGCGTGGGTACCTGCTCGGTGGCGGGCACTGCCAGCACGATGGCCTGCATTGCAGAGGCTCTGGGGATTGGCATTCCTGGCAGTGCAACTCCTCCAGCGGTTACTGCCGACCGCATTCGAATTGCGGAGCGATCCGGTGAGGTGGCCGTGTACATGGCGCGTGCTGGACTGAGCATTGACAAGATTCTCACGCCTGCTGCCTTCGAAAATGCCATGCGGGTGTTGTTGGCCATGGGCGGCTCGACCAATGCCATCGTGCATCTGGCCGCGATTGCGGGTCGCCTGGGCTACGAGCTGGATCTCAAGGCTTTGGACGCCATGAGCCGCAATACTCCCGTGTTGCTCGATCTCAAGCCTTCCGGCGACCACTACATGGAGGACTTTCATGCAGCCGGCGGCATGCATACCCTGCTTCGAGAGCTCAAGCCCCTGCTGCACCTGGATGCTCTGACCGTGACGGGGCGCACCCTGGGCGAGGAGCTGGAGGCGGCCGGCCCAGGCTTCAAGCAGCATGTGGTCAAGACTTTGGATGCCCCCTTGTATCCACAGGGAGGCATTGCTGTGCTGCACGGCAATCTTGCCCCGGCAGGCGCCATCATCAAGCAGTCCGCAGCGAACCCCGAGCTGATGGAGCATGAGGGCCGTGCCGTTGTTTTCGAGAATGCAGAGGATCTGGCCGCTCGTATCGACTCGCCCGAGCTTGATGTTCAGGCCGAGGATGTGCTGGTGCTCAAGAATATCGGTCCCAAAGCAGCGGCGATGCCGGAAGCGGGTTACCTGCCCATTCCCAAGAAACTCGCCGCCCAAGGCGTGAAAGACATGGTGCGTGTTTCCGATGGCCGTATGAGCGGTACCGCTTTCGGCACCATCGTCCTGCATGTGACGCCAGAGGCGGCGATTGGCGGACCATTGGCCTGGGTGCAAACCGGGGACAGAATTCGCCTGTCGGTGCGCGAGCGCTGTATTGAATGGCTGGTCAGCGATGAAGAGCTGACTATGCGTCAGAATGCCAAGCCTGTTCAAGTTCCTGTGGCAGAGCGTGGTTACGCGCATCTGTTCAAGAAAACTGTTTTGCAGGCCGATCGTGGCGCAGACTTTGATTTCTTGACCGCGACGCAGCGCAAGGGTTCGATTCCAAGGAGTTAAGTTCATATGCCGACGGGCGCTTTTGCCAAGGAGCGCCGTCCATCCGAGGACGGTGCATCCGTGATTGCCGCGACATTGGAGGAAGACATTGTTCTGGGCCTCTTGGCTCCCAGAGTGCGTCTTGTCGAAGATGATCTGATGGAAAGGTTCGCAGCCAAACGCCATGTGGTGCGAGACGCATTGGCTCAGCTGGAAAGTGCTGGCCTGCTTGAGCGCAGGCGCAACATTGGCTCCATGGTGAAGGCTTTCAGCAGGGAGGAAGTCATTCATCTCTATGAAATGAGAGAGCTGCTTGAGCTGGAGGCGATGCGCAGAATTGCGCTGCCTCTGGACCATGATGCCCTGGAGCAGCTCAGGCGCATTCAGGCCGGGCACGACGCAGCTATCCAGCAACAGGACCCGCGCGGCATTTTTCGAACCAACCAGGAGTTTCATCGGCTTTTGTTTGCTCAATGCGGTAATGTTTTTCTGTCGCAGTCCATCGAAGACTTCGCGCGTCAAACGCATGCGATTCGATTTGGAACGCTGATGTCCAGAGAGCGTCAGCTGCAATCCCAAAAGGAGCATCACGAGCTGCTGGCGGTGCTGGCGCAGGGGGAGGGGTCGAGGGAGCGCCTGATCCGCCTGACGGCAGTGCATCTTGTGCCTCCAAGAGATCACTACTTGAAGACACAAGAGGCGCTACTGCCTTGAAGTGCTGATCAGTTCAGGAACATGCCTCGAATATCGTGAGCCGTGGCCAGAGGACGGCCCAGCGCTGCGGCCCCCTCGCAAACCTGGGCGACCAAGGCTGCATTGCTTGCTGCCGGCTCGCCGCTCTTCAGGAACAGGTTGTTCTCGAAGCCGACGCGCGCATGGCCTCCGAGACTTGCAGCAGCCATCGCGCATGCATTTTCCTGAGGGCCGAAGGCACACATCGCCCATGGATGGGCATCGTCGTGGGCATTCAGGAACGGCAGCAGATCGATGGGCGAAGAGGTCTGACCGGCGGAGTAGCGGCCCAGTACAAAAAGCAGAAACCATTTGTTTGCCGGGATGACGCCGCTTGCAAGCAGGCGCTGCCAGGCCTGCACGTCCTCCACGTCATACAGGATGACCTGGGTCATCACATTGCTCTGCTTGAGCCATGTGAAGAAGGACCGGATATCCGCTTCGGGAACTTCAGGTTTGAGTATTTCGCGCAAGCCGACAGAGATCGCTTCCGGAGCCGTTTCGCGGGCGACCCGCATCTGCTCGTATGGCTGGTAGACCTGTGCCGCTTCAGTGGTGACCTGAACCACCAGTTCCCGGCCCACTGCTTTGCGCACTGCAGCAGTGGCTTCAATGTAGGCGCGGGCATCGAGTAAATGCTTGCCGTCAGGCTTGCGTACATGCATATGAATCATGGACGCCCCGGAGTCCAGGCATTCCTTGGCGGTCTGTGCCAGATCGGCGGCAGTCAGAGGAACCTCGGGGTGTTGCTCCCTGGTCTTGTAGGCTCCGTTGGGGGCAACGGTGATGATCAGAGGTGTATTCATCATGCGTTCCTCTTATTGCTCGGCAGCGTCTCCCACGGAAGGCAATTCGCTCTTGAGAATTTCGAGACCTGCCAGCAGCGTCTTCTGGTAGCGCTGTTTCTCTTGCGCGATGCTCTCCGGGGTCCACTTGAAAAATCCTTCACCGGACTTCATGCCGAACTTGCCTTCAGCCACTCTTCGCGAAAGGCATGGGCTTGGCTCCTTGTTGTCCGCCAGCGATGGATACATAGTCGCTCCAGCGGCGCAGTGGACTTCCAGACCTGCATGGTCGCGCTGAAGCACGGGGCCCGCTGCAAGAAAGCGAAAGCCGAAGCCAAAGCGCACGGCTGCATCCACATCCTCGGCCGATGCAATGCCCGCTTCAATCAGTGCAAAAGCCTCGCGAGCCAGCGCGTGCTGAAGGCGGTTCGCCAAAAATCCTGGCAAATCTTTCTTGACCAGCACCGGCACCATGCCGCACTGGCGCATGAAGGCATGAAGGTTCTCTGCGCATTCCATGCGGGATGCCTCGCCGCACACCACTTCGACAAGAGGCGTCAGGTGCGCAGGCATGAAGAAATGCAGACCCAGCATGCGTTCCTGCGTTGCCAGGCCTTGTGCAATGGCTGTAATGGGGAAGCTAGAGCTATTGCTGGCCAGCAATGCATTCTTGCGGGCGCGCTGCTCTAGTTGCTTGAAAAGCGCTTGCTTGATGTCCAGGCGCTCCGGGATGCATTCGATCACAAGATCCACAGAGCTCCAGTCGAGGTCGTCCAATGACGAGACGACGGACAGGTGGGCAAGCTGCTGCGCCGCATCCAGTTGGGTCAAGCCGTGATGGACCAGCCCAGGGACTTTGGCAGCCCGGTCGGGATTGGACTCGACAACAGTCGTTTTGCAAGCTCCTCGGCAAAGGACGACCGCGACATCGGCTCCCATAGTCCCGCCGCCAATCACAACAGCATGTGAACGCGAGGGGCGGAAAAAGTGCCCAGGCGCACTGAAAATTTTTTGCTCCAACAGATGTCTCCAAGTTCTATGAGTCTTGGAGGAAGTCTGGATGGTTTCGATAAATTTGTTAAACAAATTTATTGGGATAAATATCCTGATTTTTAAATATATTGCGATGTGCCTCTTCTATCCGTGAGGAACCGTCGACACGATTCAGCAAATCGCAGGCGGTGCAAAAGTACGGCAGTCTTTGATCGACTTGGAGCGTGCTATGAATTTGCCACGGCAACGCATTGGGCCGCTATTCCGCTCACTGGCACCAGCGTGGACGCTACCTGGAGTGCTGCACTGACATTCACCAAAATTAGAAACAAGGTGCATGGTAGAGAGATGCACCAGAGCTGGAGAGGCAGCCGGTGGTACTTCGGCATGGATGCTGATTCTGGCCTGGTGCACACAGCAGGTGGCACGGTTGCCAATGTCTGTGAGGTTGTCGAGGCCTGCCGCTTGCTGCCCAGGCAGGAAATCGATGTCCATGACAATGCAGGCAACCAAGTTGCAGATCAGCGAGCAGATTCTTGCCCATCGGCTTGGACCGCCATACAAGTCACCGTGCTGCCCTGCGACCCGAAAAGATCACAAAGCTGCCCAGTGCCAGCAGCCACACGGCGATGGCCGCATAGAGCATTACGCCGCCAAAGCTGTGCACCAATGCCTCGCGGGCAATGTCTGTCAGTGCCTGTGGCGAAGTGACGGCGCCAGCGCCTGCCTGTTGGGCGTACAGGGCTTGCAGGTTGCCAGAGGCAATGCCGTTGGCCATCTCGCGCAGCGCTGCAGCATCGACAGGGTCGCGCAATGCGGTTTGCAGGTGCTGCTGTACGCCATGCACCAGCAGGAAACCCATCAGCGCGATATTGATCGACAGCGTAATCATGCGGGCACTCATGTCGATGCCGGACGCCATGCCGGCGCGTGTGCTGGAGAACGCTGCCGTGGTGGTATTTGTCACCGGGGTGTTGGTGATACCCAGCCCTGCACCGGCAATCATGCAGCCCGGCAGCACGTAAAGCCAGTGGCTGTGGGCGAGCTGGCTGCCAGCGAGCATCAGCATGAATCCAAGGCCGATGGCGAATAACCCCAGCGGAATGGCGATACGCGGGCCATAGCGCATGGCGATGCGTTCTCCAACCACCGGGAACACCAGCGTGGGAAGGGTGTAGGCTAGCAGCGAGACGCCGGCGGCCGTGACATCCTGACCTAACGCACTTTGAAAATAGATGGGCAGGTAGATGATGAACGCCCAGAAGCTGAAGTTCATGCCCATGGAGCCCATCAGTGCACCGGAGAAATTGCGCACCCGAAAGACGGAGAAGTCGAACATGGGATGCTGGGCACGCAGTTCCACCCACACAAAGGTTGCAAAACTCAGCAGACCCACAGCCATGGCGGCCAGCGCAGACATGCTGCCAAAACCGGTATCGGAGCCCTGCGTCACAAAGAAGGCCAGGCCGAACACCGCGAGGGACAGCGTGACGATGCCCGCAAGATCCAGCGCGCCGGCCTTTGGGTCATGCGATTCCTGCACGGCGATGGCGGCCAGAAAGAAGGTCAGCGTGGCAATCAGCACGTGTACCCAGAATACCCAGCGCCAGTCCGATAGGGCGACGATCATGCCGCCAATCAGCGGGCCAAAGCCCAAGCCTATGCCGAGCATGACTCCCCAGGTGCTGAAGGCGCGGCTGCGCTCGGCGCCTTGCGGAAATTGATGCGAGAGGACGGCTACCAGGCAGATCAGCATGGCGCCGCCGCTGGCCCCCTGGAACACGCGGCTGGCAATCAGCATCGGTGTGTTCCATGCCAGGCCGCACAGCAGCGATGAAAACGCAAAGAGGGCTATGGAGATCAGAAAGATCCGCTTGCGGCCAAACCGGTCCGCCAGTGTCCCGGTGGCCATGAGCACCGAGACGCAGGCGATGGTGTAGGCATTCATGATCCACTGAATGTCTTTGAAGTCACTGTGCAGAACGGACTCCAGCGTGGGCAAGATGACAGGCACGCTGGATATTTCAAGGCTGAACATCAGTGCGGCCAGACAGACCGATAGCAGCGCAATGCGATTGCGCCGGGTCGGTGCCGGCTCCAGGCTGCTGGTGTTCAAGAGATCAACATCATTCGAGGACATGGTTGCGCACTCCAGAAAAGGGAAACAGCGTTCTGGCGCAGAACGTTCAACGCGAGTCTATGGGAATAAAATTCTTAAATTTACGCACTTATTTCCCATAATTGGGGATCTGAAGGATCCAATTGACATGACTGTGCAAGACCCTCTGGAAGGAGTCTCCACCTTTGTGCTGGTGGTGGACGCGGGCGGCTTCACTGCTGCTGCCAAGCGGCTTGGCGTGACGCGCTCTGCCGTGGGCAAGGCCGTTGCCAGGCTGGAGGCACGTCTGGGCTCGCGGCTACTGCAGCGCAATACGCGTACCCAGACCCTGACTGCGGAAGGACAGATCTACTACGAGCGCTGCACCCGTGCACTCAAGGAGCTGGATGCAGCCGAGGCGGATCTGGACAGTGGCCGCATGGAGCCCATCGGGCGCCTGCGGGTCAGCGTGCCAGAAGGCTTTGGGCAGCTGTGCGTTGCGCCAATACTGCTGAATCTGACGCGTCTGTATCCGCAGCTGAGCATCGATCTGTCGTTTGGCGACCGTACAGTCGATCTGATCGAGGAGGGGTTTGACCTGGCCATACGCATAGGCCCGCTGCAAGACAGCGGCACTTTGTCTGCGCGCCTGCTGGGCACACAGCACATCAGCATCGGAGCTTCCCCGGCCTATCTGGCACGCCACGGCACGCCCAGCAAACTGGAAGAGCTCGATGGTCATGCGGTCATCAGTTACTCGCACTCGGGTGTTGTCGCTCCGTGGAATGTTTCGCCAGTTGCTGGGCGAGACGGCAGCTCAGACTACCGCCTGCAGGTGCGCACCCAGATCAGCATGGACGATATCCAGGCCATTGCCGCTGCTGCTGTGGCGGGCTATGGCATTGCCTGGGTCCCCTGCTGGCTGCTGAGCAGCTATGCCAAGCGTGGAGAGCTGGTGCATATCCTGCCCGACTATCGGGCACGCTCCTATGAGATCCATGCACTCTGGCCACAGGCACGGCAATTGCGTTGCAAATTGCGGGTGGCCATTGACGCGCTGGTGGCCGAGATTCCGGCTTTGCTGAATCCTGAGGATGCGGTGGCAAAAAATGACAATTCAATCCGCTCTCGGTAAGGGCTGCATTTTCCCACTAGCGGAGCATGACCCGGGCGGATATGTTTGAGTCGCAGAAGGATCACAGTGAGTGAAATGCTTCGAAGTGGTCCTCGCGACGAGACGCGGAATTTCGCTTGATTGATGCCAATATCCGTTTGACAACCAGGCTGTCGCATCCAGCTGCGCTCAATCGGCGGCGGAGTCTGCTGGAGGCAGGGATGGTTGGGCCGCTGCCTGCTCTGCATCCCAAAAAAGCCATTGAGCATGTTGTCCATGCATGGCATTCATCTCAATGGCTTGCTTCCACTTCTTGCTGGCTCACTGGCCGGTCAGCGAGCGAGAAAGTCTTGAACCATATTGTTGAAGACCTCGGCGTGCTCCCACTGTGCCCAATGGCCGCACTGACTGAACACGTGGAATTCCGAGTTGGGAATGCCCCATAGCAGGCGCAGGCCGATGTCCAATGGCACAAAGCGGTCGTCACGGCCCCAGATGATCAAGGTCCTGGCCTTGATTTCATGCAGGCGTGCGCCGTAGTCGCTGAACTGCTTCGGGTTGATCTGGGCGCTCTTGACGAAGTTTTCGAGGTGATCGCGGCGGGCCAGGATATTGGCCAGACGCTGCTGATACAGCTCTTCGGTCAGGCTGCTGCTGTCGTACACAAACACATTCATCATGCGCTTGAGGTTTTCCACGGTGGGGTCACGGTACAGCGCACCGATGAGCTTGATGCCTTCGGCGGGCATGGGCACGAGGGCGCTGGGTCCGCCGGTGCCGCCGCCCATGAGGATGAGCTTGCCCACCATCTCGGGATTGGCCAGCGCAAAGCCCACGGCGCTATGACCGCCCATGGAGTTGCCGATGATGTGAACCTTGGCGATGTTCAGCGCGTCCAGCACGCCTTTGAGGCAGCGTGCGTTCAGATCCGAACGCGAGCCTGTGCTGACAATGGTGTCACTTTTGCTCCAACCGGGGCAGTCCAGCAAAATGACACGGTATCCCGCATCCACCAGCGGTTCGATATTGCGGTGGAAGTTGGCCCAGCCGCTGGCGCCTGGGCCGGAGCCGTGCAGCATGACCACGACTTCGCTGCCGGAGCCGACATCGTTGTAGTGCAGCCTCAGGGGCTGTCCCGCTTCGGTGATCGTGACAAAGCGACTGCTGGAGGCTTCCGTGTGGGGTGCGTTCATAAATGACTCCGTGAAGGCGGCAGCCACGGCTGGCTGACCGCGAGGATGGTGAAAAGATCAGAGGGAGGCGGCTTCGCGTTGCCTCAGCAGGTCCAGCGCTACGTCGACAATCATGTCTTCCTGACCCCCGACCATGCGGCGCTTGCCCAGCTCCACCAGAATGTCCACGGCCTTGAGTCCATACTTGGCCGCCGCAGCTTCGGAGTGACGCAGGAACGAGCTGTAAACGCCTGCGTAACCCAGTGCCAGTGTTTCGCGGTCCACGCGCACCGGACGGTCCTGCAGCGGGCGCACGATGTCGTCGGCGGCATCCATGAGCTTGTAGAGATCGGTGCCGTGGTTCCAGCCCAGACGCTCTGCGGCTGCGATGAACACCTCCAGCGGAGCATTGCCGGCACCCGCGCCCATGCCGGCCAGGCTGGCATCCACGCGGTCGCAGCCTTCTTCCACCGCCACGATGGAGTTGGCCACGCCCAGGCTCAGGTTGTGGTGGGCATGCATGCCGGTCTGGGTTTCCGGCTTGAGGATGTCCTTGAAGGCCTTGAAGCGATCGCGCACATCGTTCATGCCCAGAGCGCCGCCGGAGTCCACGACATAGCAGCAGGTAGCGCCGTAGCTCTCCATCAGCTTGGCCTGTTGAGCCAAACCTTGAGGGGTCTGCATATGGCTCATCATCAAGAAGCCCACGGCTTCCATGCCCAGCTGGCGCGCGTACTCGATATGCTGGCGGGACACGTCGGCCTCGGTGCAGTGGGTCGCCACCCGCACCACGCGCACACCGGCGTCGTAGGCGGCCTTGAGGTCGTGGACGGTGCCAATGCCCGGCAGCAGCAAGGTGGTGATCTTGGCGTGCTTGACCACGCTGGCCACGGCCTCAATCCATTCCAGATCGGTATGTGCGCCAAAGCCGTAGTTGAAGCTGGAGCCTTGCAGGCCATCGCCGTGAGCGACCTCGATCGAGTCGACCCGGGCCTCATCCAGGGCCCGGGCAATCTGCCTGGCCTGCTGCACGCTGTACTGGTGACGAATGGCGTGGCTGCCGTCGCGCAGGGTCACGTCGGAGATGTAGATTTTTTTGTTCGGATTCATGGTGTGTCGTCTCCTCAGGCAGCAACGGCGTGATTCGCCAGCATGCGTTCGGCCATGTGTTCCGCAGTGCGCAGACCGGCGCTGGTCATGATGTCCAGGTTGCCTGCATAGGCGGGAAGGTAGTGGGCCGCCCCCTCAACCTCTAGAAAGATCGAGGTCTTCAGGCCCGTGAGGGCATTGCCCACGCCGGGGATGCGGATCGGTGCATCGATACGGTCGAACTGCACCTTCTGCTTCAAACGGTAGCCCGGGACGTAGGACTGAACAGCGGCAGCCATGCGCTCCACCGACTCGGCAATCGCTGCCTCGTCGGCCAACTCGCTCAGGGTGTAGACCGTGTCGCGCATGATCAGAGGCGGCTCGGCCGGGTTCATGATGATGATGGCCTTGCCCTTGGTGGCGCCGCCTACGACCTCGATCGCTTTGGAGGTGGTCTCGGTGAACTCGTCGATGTTGGCACGGGTGCCGGGGCCGGCACTCTTGCTGGCAATCGAGGCAATGATTTCGCCGTAGTGCACCTTGGCCACACGAGAGACTGCGGCCACCATGGGGATGGTGGCCTGACCGCCGCAGGTGACCATGTTCACATTCGGCGCGTCCAGATGCATGTCGCCGTTGACCACGGGAATGCAGTACGGGCCGATGGCCGCCGGCGTCAGGTCGATCACGCGGATGCCGGGCTTGAGGCTGCGCAGGAAGGCATCGTTCTTCACATGTGCGCCGGCGCTGGTGGCATCGAACACAAAGTCGATCTCTGCAAACCCGGGCATGCGCGTGAGGCCTTCCACGCCTTCGTGGGTGGTGGCCACGCCCATGCGGGCGGCGCGGGCCAGACCGTCGGAGTTAGGGTCAATGCCGACCATGGCGCCCATCTCGATGTTCTTGCCATGGCGCAGGATCTTGATCATCAGATCCGTGCCGATATTGCCGCTGCCGATGATGGCGGCCTTGAGTTTGCGCGTCATAGCGTTTACCTTCAGAGAAAAATCAGTCGATACCAGCTCCGCTGGACTGGATCAGCGGTGCCCAGCGTGCGATCTCGCTGTGGATGAATTGCTTGAATTGCTCCGGGGTTTGCGGATAGGCCTGCATGCCCTGGCTTTCGAAGCGTTTCTGTATGCCCGGGTCCTGCAAGGCTGCGACCAGGGCACGGTTCAATGTCTGGACCACTGTGGCAGGAGTTCCACTTCGCACGGTTGCACCGAACCACACGCCTGCATCGATTCCGGACACTCCCAGCTCCGCCATGGTGGGAACATCGGGCAGTTGGGGACTGCGTCTTGCAGAGGCAATCGCCAGCGCGCGCAGCTTTCTGCCCCGGATCAGCGCTTCGGTTGAACTCGTGGGATCGAACATGAAGTCGACCCGGTTTGTCATCACGTCCTGCAGTGCCGGCACCGAGCCTTTGTAGGCCACATGAGACATGCTTCCACCGGTTTTGCTGCGAAACAGCTCTCCCAGCAGGTGGCCGATGGAGCCCAGGCCTTGTGATGCAAATGTCAGGCCTTGCTTGCTGCTGCGGGAAAGCGCCACCAGCTCGCTCAGCGTCCTGACGGGACTGTCGGCCGCAACCACGAGCACCAGAGGAGAGGTGACCAGAGACGTTACCGGCTCGAAATCCTTGACGGGGTCGTAGGCAAATTTGCGAAACAGCGTCTGGTTGATGGCAAACATGGCGGTGCCAGCCACATACACGGTGTGACCATCGGCTGCCTGTTGAAGTACGGCGCTGGCCGCAATCTGCCCTCCTGCACCAGGCTTGTTGTCAACAATCACGGGCTTGCCCAGCTGATGGGCCATGTGCTGACCGAGGGCTCGGGCCATGACATCGCTGATGCCGCCGGCGGAAAACGGCAGCACGAGTGTGACGGGCTTGCTGGGAAAGGCCTGTGCCGCGCTGAGGCCGCCGATCGTCAGGCTGCCCAAGCCCAGGGCCGACTGCAAAAGAGTTCTACGATGCAAGATTGGCTCCCTGCTCACTCGATCGAAGCGCCGCTGGCCTTGACCAGAGGACCCCATTTGGTCAGTTCCGACTGCATGAAGCTGCCAAACTGGGCCGGGGTTGAGGGGAAAGCCTGCATGCCTTGATCGGCAAAACGCTTGACCACTTCGGGGTCCTTCATGGCCTGGTGGATGGCATCGTTCAGACGTTCAACCACAACTGCGGTCGTGCCTGTCTTGACCACAGCCCCGAACCACACACCGGCATTCACGCCGGATACGCCGAGCTCGGCCAGGGTCGGCACCTCAGGCATTTGTGGCGAGCGCTTGTCGGCCGCAATCGCCAGGGGCTTGAGCTTCTTGCCGGCCACCAGAGGGGCGGTGGTGATAACCGGGTCGAACATGAAGTCCACCTGTCCCCCCATCACATCCTGCAGCGCGGGTGCCGAGCCTTTGTAGGCCACATGATTGAACTTTCCACCCACCTTGCCCCGAAAGGTCTCTCCGAGAAGATGTCCGATGGAGCCCATGCCCTGCGAGGCGAAGTTCAGTCCGTCCTTGCGGCTCTTGGCCTGGGCTATGAGTTCCTTGACGCTGGTCAGTGAACTATTGGCAGGAACGACAAGCACCAAGGGCGAAGCAATCAGCGACGTGACGGGGGTGAAATCCTTCAGCGGGTCATAGGAGAAATTGCGAAACAACGAGGGGTTGATGGCAAACATCTCGGTGGCACCGACATACAGGGTATGGCCGTCGGCCGCTTGCTGGCGCACATAGGCGGCAGCAATCTGGCCGCCACCGCCGGGCCGGTTGTCAACGATGACAGGCTTGCCAAGCTGCTCCCCCATCTTGCTGGCCAGCGCACGAGCCACCGCATCGGTGATGCCTCCGGCCGGGAAGGGGACGACCATGGTCACGGCACGGTTGGGGAAATTCTGCGCGATGGCGGGTGTACCCACGCAGGCAGCGAGCGAGGCAGCACCGGCTGCGAACAATTGACGTCGGTTCCACATGATTTGTCTCCTGAATAATCGTTATGAGCAATGGAAAACGGGGGCGGGGAATGCTTTCGAGAAGATCTAGCCTTCGAACTGCGCGCACACCGAGCCGATGCCGCTGATGCGGGCTTCGAAACGATCGCCGGCATTCACGGCGACCATGGGACCCAGGGCGCCGGTCAGCACGAGGTCACCGGCTCGCAGCGCCTGGCCGAGACTGGCGAGTCGGCGGGCCAGCCAAACGGCGGCATTCAGGGGATGGCCCAGGCAGGCTCCACCGGATCCGGTGGAGACGACATCGCCATTGCGCGTCATCTGCATCTCGCACAGCTTGAGATCCAGTGCGTTGAGCGCAGTCGGTACGGCGCCCAGCACGACCAGACCGCTGGACGCGTTGTCGGCCACGGTGTCAATGAAGCGGATGTTCCAGTCGGCAATGCGGCTGCCCACGATCTCGATGGCCGGAAGCACATAGGCGGTGGCGCTGATGACATCCACCAGCGTGGTGTCGGGCCGCTCCAGATCCTTGGCCAGTACCAGCGCCACCTCGGCCTCGACCTTGGGCTGAAGCGTCCGCGACAGGGGCACGACCTCATCGTCGCCATAGAGCATGTCGGCGAACAGCGTGCCGAAGTCGGGTTGGTCTACGCCCAGCTGCTTTTGCACGGCAAGGGATGTCAGCCCGATCTTGCGACCCACGATCCGGCGGCCCTGACTCAGTGCATATTGCACATTGGCCAGTTGCACGGCATAGGCGCTGTCGTTGTCGGTGATTTCCTCGCGCAGGGGAGCAATGGGGGTGGCGGTGGCTTCCGCGTGGCGCAGGCGTTCGGCCCAGGCCTGTATTTGCGTAGTGGTCGGCATGGCAGTCATGAAAGAATGAGGATCAGTGGTGCATGAACATCACGCCATAGCCCGCAATGAGCGATGGAATGGCGCGGTAGGTCCGTACCGGACAAGGCAGACGGGTGTTGGCAGGCAGGGCGGACCGCGCCACCAGCCAGGTCTTGGACTCATGGGCAGAGTTGCCGGCCGTGGCGCCGATCGAGGCTTCGCTCATCTCACATAGGCCGTCCAGCTGGCCGCTGGCCATGGCGTCCATCCATTGCAGATCCCACTCGGGGTTGAGCGGCTTCATCCAGCTGTCGCCATTGGCCAGAGCCAGACCGGCGGCCTTGACGCGCTCGGTCTTGAGCTCGCGCTCCTGCTCTGTGGGGGTGGAGCGGACAGTAATGCGCTCGCGTACGGCAGGGTCAGGATGGGCCAGTGTCGGGACGGGAGGCTCGTGCGACAGCCCGCCCGAACCAATCAGCAGTGCGCGCAGCGGCAACCGGTCGAGAAAGCTGCCAATGCCTTCTCCCAGTGCCTTGCATCGGGCCATGCGTGCAATACCGGGTTGGGCCACTGCATTCATGAAGATGGGAATGACAGGCGGTGTGTCCATCTCGTCCCCCCACAGAAACTGCAGGGCCTGCGAAAAGCCGTGATCGACCCACATGCGCCGCGACACCGCGATATCGAAATGTTTGTCCATCAGGTGGTCGGCCAGCGCTATGGCCAGTTCTCCTGCCACATTGAGGGGGCCGGCTGGGGACAGATAGTCGCCCACGGCCGTTGCCTGGCTGCCGATGCAGAACGGCGGCATCAGCTCATTGAAGAAGCCGTTGTAGTGATCCGGCCCCAGCAGCACGATGAGTTCTGGCGCGAACTCATGAACGGCCGCGCGCGCCGCAGCAATCGCCTTGTCGATAGCGATCTGATCGTCTGCAGCGACAGGATTGAGACCGAGCAAAGGCGAGTGCGACATGCCAAGAAATGCCCGGCGCGCAGTGGCGATGGCGCTACCACTCATCTTCATGCCTCCAGTGGAGAATGCAGTACCCGGGCCATCTGACGGGTGACAGTGCTGACCTCCTGCGGAGATGCCAGCGCCGCGACAAAGCGGTCCGGGCGCACGAACACCACCGACTTGCCCTGGGCGCTGAACCAGTCCTTGAGGCGGCCTTGTTCGTCGCCGACGGTCAGCACGCCATCGCGGGTTGGCGTTGGATGAAGCAGCTGGCCAGAGGGCATGGCACGAATGAAGCAGGCGCCAAGGCGCTGCCAGAAATTCAGAGCCTCTTCGTCCATGCCATAGCTGGGGTCCGTACCCCAGGCCAGAATGCAGAAATTCAGTCCAACAAAGTCATCCAGCAGGCCAGAGTGGCCATTTGCAGTGGCAACACGAGGCTGAATGAACATCCGGCCTACGGGACTGGACGCTGCCGTCTCCAGACCATGCACCAGACGCCCCACCAGAGACTCCTTCTTTTCCGCCATCAGGCCCAGAAGGCGGCTCAAGGGCGTGTTGCCCGAGCGGTCCAGCAGGCCTGCGAACGGTGTCCTGGCTCCTTGATTGCCGGTGCCCGTGTGGTGCAGCACCACGCCCTGCTCGTAGCGCGGCATGGGTTTGAAGCGCATCTCGGCGAAGTACTGCTTGACTGGCGGCACAGCGTTCAGGGCAAGCATCACCGTGTCGCGTACTTTGGCGGCGGTATGGCTTTCAGGGGCAAAGATGTCACCTGCCACTTCAGACAAATGGATCATGCTGCGGGCATGGTCGCGGCGTTCCTGTTCGTAGCTATCCAGCAGGCTGCTGCTGGCCTCTCCCTTGATGACCATGGCCAGCTTCCAGGCGAGATTGCTTGCATCCCGCATGCCGCTGTTGTAGCCCTGGCCCTGCCAGACCGGCATGATGTGCGCGGCATCGCCTGCCAGCAAGATTCGCCCGACCCGAAACTGCGCCGCCAGCCGTGCGTTGTGCGTATACACGCGCTTGCGGATGTAGTCGACCTTGTCTGGATCAGCGACGACCTTGCGCATCAGCTGGGCAAGATTCTCCGGTTTTGAGAGCTGCTCTTCGGTCTCCCCGGGCATGACCATGAATTCAAAGCGGCGGATGCCATGCGGCAGGGCTGCAGAGACGTAGGGGCGCTCCGGGTCGCAATGCATGTCGATATGAGGGGTTCCCAGGGGGTCATTGCGTACATCAACAACAATCCATTGATTGGGTTTGGTGCGGCCCTCAAAGGGCACGTTCAGCGTGCGACGCACCAGACTGTTGCCTCCATCGCTGGCGACCAGGTACTTGGCGCGCAGTGTGCGCTCTACGCCCTCGGAACTCCTGAGAGTGGCGGTGACGCCAGCATCGTCCTGGGTAAAGCTGTGCAGCTCCTGACCCAGCAGTACCTGGACCTGTTCAAAGCGCTGCAGACCCCGGTACAGGATGTCGTCCACCTGAGGCTGGATGAAGGCATTGCGGCGGGACCATCCGTACTCGTCGGTGCGAGGTTCGATCGAGGCAAAGCACTGGCCGCTGGCGGTGTAGAAGCGCATCCAGTGATGAGGGGTGATGTGTGCCTGTACCTGATCGGACAGACCCGCCGCCTGCAGCGTGCGCAGCGATTCGTCGTCAATGCCGATGGCTCGGGGGTAGTCAATAATCTGCGGCAGCTTCTCTGCCACGATGACGCGTACGCCAGCCATCCCCAGAGTGTTTGCCAGTGTCAGCCCTACCGGGCCAGCGCCAATGATCAGGACATCGGCATCGTCTTGACTCGCTTGGTTTTCTTGGGGGGCGTTCATTTTCAGTCTCCGTATTGGGTGAGCGCATCGAGTGCTGTTTTGATAATTGTCAAAACACTCGAGGAGTCTGAAAACAGTGTGCACCTGGTGCACATATTGCTAGGTGCATACCCTTGCTGTCACCGCTTGCGCCGGCTACCAATCAGTTGAAGTGAGACTCGCAAGGTGGGCGTCGGGGTGATGAATGGCAAAGCTGCGCGCGGTTGAGCATCGAGTCGGGAATATTCATTGAGCGCAGCAGCAGAGCACCCGGCGATTGCGCCGTATGGTTTGCGGTATTCATACTTGGGAACTCCCAAGAAATCTTCACTTTTGAGCACAGTCCCATGAATGACTACAAGGATGTACGCAGCTTGTCGCGAGGCCTGGCTCTGCTGCAGGCAATGAATAGAGCCCCTGGCGGCATCGCTTCAACCACGGCACTGGCACAGGCATGCGATATTCATCGCACCACCGTCAAGCGATTGATGGAGACCTTGCGGGCGGAGGGTTTCGTGCGCAGGGGTGAGAAAGACGGGCAGTACTACCTGACTTTTGCAGTGCGCAGCCTTAGCGAAGGGCTTGTCGATGATGCCTGGGTTGAGCAGGTCGCACTACCGCTGATGCGTGCTGCCGTGCCCGAGCTGCTTTGGCCTTGCGATCTGGGGACCGTGGAAGGCGGCTTTATGGTTGTGCGTGAAAGCACGCACCGTTTCAGCCGGTTGTCTCAGCATCGCGGCATGATCGGAGAAAAATTGCCGCTGTTCTTCACGGCTATGGGACGAGCCTATCTGGCGTCTTGCACCAAAGATGAGAAGGAAGGCTTGCTTTCGTTGCTCGCTCAGCGTGACGATGCGACTGGTGCCATGGCAAGGGATAGAGCATCGGTAGAGCGTTTGATTGAAGAGACGCGCCAGCGAGGATATGGCATCAGCGATGGTGATTGGCATCAGCAAGCGCCGTTTGGAGCGGTCGCGGTGCCATTGAAGTGTGGACGTCGTTTGATCGGAGGTCTGAATCTGGTCTTTCCGAAGTCTGCTGTCGCCAGGGAAGAGTTGCTTGCCCGCTATCTTCCCCGACTGAAGAAGCTGGCTGTGCGCATGGGCAAGGATGTGGCGCCTTGGCTGGACTAGATGTTCAACCGGGAGGGTCTGGTTTTCGTGGGACTTCATATCTTTTCAAGCCGCTCTCGAGTCTTCGTGCGAAGCAACTGTCTGCTTCAGGTATCCCTATAGTTGTCGTACCTTCATTCAGAACCAGTCATCCCGCAGATATTCACAGCTGACCGCTTCAGGCAGGTTGAAGCGTCAAAGCGAATGGCAGCCGATGTTGACATCAGACATTGAGCGCAGCAAAGACAGATTCGACAGTCGATAGATGACAAGCGATCTACAAAAGCGGCTCGGTTTCAAGTGCGTCGAAGTCCCGAGTAGAAGCAGGTCTACCGAGGTGCTGTCTCTTTGGAGGCGCGAGAGAAAAAATTCCGAGGGACTGTCGCCATCTAGAACATCAGCTTCGGGGAGCAGTCTGTGCTGCTCGGCAAGGTGTAGGCTTCATTGCTTCATGAATGAGATTCATTCTCAATCATGGATACAATCCACGTCTTCATCATGTCCAGCGATCCTCAAAGTATCTTCATTGCCCACCGCCGGGAATTGCTGGCCTGGCTCACCTACCGCGTGCACGATATGCATGTGGCTCAGGACATGCTGCAGGAGATTTTCCTGCGCTTCATCGAGGTCACGGCGGTTGCGCCTGTGCAGGATGCCCGGGCGTATCTGTTCCAGATGGCGCGCAATATGCTCGTCGACATGGCTCGCCAGCAGGAGGCGCGCAAGACCGCAGCGGTTGCGCCAGAGGAGCTGGTGCACATAGCGGACACCGCGCCTGGCCCGGATCAGTCGGTGGCTGGCCGCCAGCGTCTGCTACAACTGGCTGAGGCTCTGCAGGAGCTGTCGCCGCTTACTCAGGACATCTTCATGCGCGTGCGGGTGCAGGAGCAAAGTTATCAGCAGGTGGCGGATGCGCTGAAGATCTCCACCAGCTCGGTGCAGAAGCATCTGGCGCGGGCCTTGGCCCACGCCATGGCGCGCTTGCCGCTTCACTGAAGCTTTGCAGTGTGTCAGAGCTCCAGATGCTTGTCTTGGATGAGAATTACTGGTTTGCCAATGCTTGAACGTCTTCCCATCATGCACTCCAATCGTTTGCATTCAGACAGCAGTTTTTTGTGAATCCTTCATCTCAATCCACATCCCTGCACGATGCAGCTGAAGACATCCGCCTGCAGGCTGCCGCCTGGCTGGTACGTCGTGCGGACGAGGGCTGGCTGCCTGAGGATGAACAGGCCTTGCAGCTTTGGCTGAATGCGGATGCTTCAAATCGCCAGGCTTATGCCCATGCCCAGCGCATCTGGGCCGAACTGGGGGCGCTGGGACAGTCGGGGCTGCTGCCAGAGCAGGGCGCAGAAATGGTTTCGGAGACAAAACCTTTGCTGCAAGGAACCGTGCAGCGACGCATGCTGTGGAAAGGTGCCGGGGCAGCAGTATTTGCTGCAGGCGCCTTGTGGGTGGGGGCCGGCAGCCAGATCATGCTGGCTTTTGAGGCTGACTACCGCACCGGGGTGGGAGAGCGGCGCGAGGTGGCGCTGCCCGATGGCAGCCGCGTGCATCTGGGCGGCGACAGCGCCGTGGCCGTGCGATACGACACGCGACAGCGACATGTGGCCTTGCTTCGCGGCGAAGCCTTGTTCGATGCGAAGCCCGTGGAGGTGTCCGGTGGGCGCGATGCGGAGAAGCGGCCTTTTGTGGTTGCCGCGGCCGACGGGCGTACCCGTGCTCTGGGTACCCGCTTCATCGTCGAGCGACTGGACGAAAGAACTCAAGTGACCGGTGTGTTCCACCAGGTGGCGGTGTCGCTGGACCATGCGCCACAGGATGCCGTGGTGCTATCGCCAGGCCAACGCGTCAGTTATGACAGGCGGGGCATGACGCCTGTGCAGGATTTGAGCGAGGATGCCGGCCAGTCCTGGGAGCGTGGGCTGCTGGTCTTCGAGCGCATGAGGCTGGCCGATGTGGTGGATCGTCTCAATCGCTATCACTCGAGCCGCATTGTGGTGCGTGACCAGGTGCTGGCGCAGCGGCGCGTCAGCGGCGTCTTTCTGCAATCCGATGCGCCAGGGGCCGTGCAGGCCATCGCTCAGGAACTGGGGGCACAGCTGTTGCAACTGCCAGGAGTGGTAGTGCTCTTTTGATTTATTGAAAATAATTTTGATTCGTATTTACTGAATATTGCGCGTCAACCGTCTTCTCTGAAGAGAGGCATCGCAGGCTGCATCCAGAAATTGGGTGCTGCGTCTGCCATGCGGCCACAGAACTTCAGAGGACGCCATGAACCGATGGGCAACAGGGGCCGAAAGTGCTCTGCCGAAGACATACAGTCGCCAATTCAATGAATGCGCCAAGGGACGCCGTACGTCCATAGCCATAGCCATAAGCATGGCCTTGATGGGGCAGGCCTGGGCTGACGAAAATCCGGCCCTGCCTGCCGCGTCAGCACAGGACAATGCCGCTCAGGCGCGCGTGGATTTCGATCTTCCCAGAGGAGACCTTGGCCAGGCGCTGGTGGCTCTCGGGGCTGCGGCCGGACTGCGTCTGGTCTTCGATCCGCAAAAGTTGCAAGGTCTGTCCGCTCCGGCCGTACGGGGTGTGATGACGCCGGGCCAGGCACTGACCAGACTATTGCGCGACAGCGGTTTTGCGCCGGTGTTTGCGGGCAATGGGGTGGTAAGGCTGAAGCCTGTGTCTGGCACCAAGGCAGACGCAGCTGCTGCACTGGATGCAGAGGAGGTGGAACCACCAGGCCGCGTCATGCCAACTGTGCTGGTTCTGGCCGATGCCGAACGGGATGAGAAGGACCGGCAGTACCGCACGGCAGGATCCAGCAATGTGCTCAAGCGCGAAGACATCGAACGCTTTCGCGGAACCTCTGTGGGTGATATCTTCCAGGGCACTCCCGGTGTGCTGATTGGCGAGAACCGCAACAGCGGCGGCCTGGATGTGAACATCCGCGGCATGCAGGGGCAGGGACGTGTGCCTGTGCTCGTCGATGGTGCACGTCAGGAAACGACGGTCTACCGTGGCTATGCGGGCGTCGCTTCGCGCTCCTATATCGACCCTGATCTGATCGGCGGAATACAGATTGAAAAAGGGCCTGTCATGGGCGCGCAGGGCACAGGTGCAGTGGGAGGGCTGGTCAGCGCTCGTACCCTGAATGCCGATGACATCGTGCGCCCCGGCCAGACCTTTGGTATCCGTCTGCGCGGCAGCCTGATCGGAAACAACAGTGGCTCGGCACCTGCACCGGGTACCAAGGCGGGGTTCAATACCGGGGGCAGTTCCAGCAACGGCACGGGAGGCGTCTATCGGACCAACTGCGTGATTGCCAGCCTGTGTGACGGCCCCTTCAACATTGCCAATGTGGTGCCACCCACCGAGAGCATGAACCGGCCCGGCCTGATGCAGGCCAAGAGCTGGGCTGGCAGCATCGCGCTTGCCAAGCGCTTCGAGAAAGCCGATATCGTCGCGGCCTACGCACGCCGCAGCCAGGGCAACTATTACGCGGGTACCAAGGGGCCGGTGCCCTCGCTGGATCTTTCGGAAACCTATAACCGCGGCTTCTATACCGAGGTGGTGCCCAAGGTGGTGGGGGCCACGCGTTTTCGTGGTGGCGAGCGCATTGTCAACACCAATCACGAGAACGAGTCGGTGCTGCTCAAGACGCGCTTGTACCTGCCCAACGATCAGGAGCTGGAAGTCGGCTATATGCGCTACACCAGCACCTATGGCGAGCTGATGCCGTCCCAGCTGCTGTGGCTGGGTCAGGTGGCCCAGACTTCCAACAGCAAGGTGACCGCAGACACCTATACCCTGCGTCACCGCTGGAACCCCGAGAACAATGACTGGCTGAACCTGAGCAGCAATCTCTGGCACACCAACACGGACAGCCTGAATCAGAACTACTCGGAAGAGACCGTCAACGAGATGTTCGGCGCCGGCTCCGAAAACTACAAGCGCTGGGGCTTCGACGTCAGCAACAGCATGCGCTTTGGCAACTCTGGCGGCATCAAGCTGGACTACGGACTTGCCGCGCAGCTGGAAAAGGTCAACGGCGTTGCCACCGGCAACATGCTCAGCTCAGGCGGGCGCATGGGACGGCGCACGGAGTGGAGCCTGTTCACCGATCTTCAGTGGAAGCCGCTGCCCAGCGTGACCCTGGGAGCAGGGCTGCGCCATACCCGCTTCGAGTCGCGCGATGACAAGCCCATGCTGGTCAGCCCCGACAGCGCTTACTGCGTGGACAGCAAGGGCACAGGAAGCTGTGATCCGCTGATGATGAACAGCCGCAATAACGGTACATCGCCCATGTTCAGCGCCCTATGGGATGTCACGCCCAGCGTGCAGCTGTATGCACGCCATGCACGTGCCATGCGCATGCCCAGCCTGTTCGAGACCACGGCGGGCTACTCCGTCTCTCCCTCGCAGGACATCCACCTCAAGCCGGAGCGCACGCTCAATCGCGAGATCGGCATCAACTTCCTCAAGGATGGGGTCTGGCGCAGCAGCGACAAGCTGCGCGCCAAGC
The DNA here is from genome assembly GCF_008121555.1 of Comamonas sp. Z1. NCBI lineage: Bacteria > Pseudomonadati > Pseudomonadota > Betaproteobacteria > Burkholderiales > Comamonadaceae > Comamonas > Comamonas sp. Z1. The sequence continues at coordinate 11,481 of NZ_VOQT01000028.1, read as the reverse complement.
TGGCCTACTTCAGCAACACCACCAAGGACTATCTCACCCGCACCTTCCCCAACACCTGGGAAGAAGGCTCCGGCCGCCAGTTCTTCACCCTGCGCAATATCGAAAGCGTGAGCTTCGACGGTTTCGAGGTCTCGGGCTCCTACGACATGGGGGCGATCTTCATGGAGGCCAGCGGCACGCGCTATACCTTCATCGAGACCTGCCACTTTGGCAGTTTCCGGCGCTACACCTGCACCGACTACGGCATCGCCAACAGCTATGTCAACAACATGATTCCGCCCAAATGGCACGCCAGTGCCCTGCTGGGTGCGCGTCTGCTCGAGCGCAAGCTCACCGTCGGAGTGCGCGGCACCTTCATGGGCAAGCGCAATCCGACACCGGAGTTCAACAACGAAACCGCCCAGGGCTTCAACCAGGTCGTGCCGTGGCACTCGTATGTGCTCTGGGATGTCTTTGCCAGCTACAAGCTCAGCGACCGCGTGAATGTGGACTTCAACGTGGACAACGTGACGGATCGCTATTACCTGGATGCCCTGAGCCTGGGCATGGTTCCGGCGCCCGGGCGCACGGCACGCCTGAGCGTGACCCTGCAGTTCTGAGCGCGCATGGCACGCCTGTCTGCGTGCCTGCCTTCGATTCTTTCGCAGCATCAGCCTGCTTTATTGCAAAGGAAATTTCAGCCATGAAATTCTTGTCTCGCCATGTCCTTTGGGGTCTTGGCCTTTCCATGTTCCTGGCCGCCTGTGGCGGCGGAGGAGGTGGAGGTGGAGGTGATGATGGTGGCGGCACGGGCAGCCTCAACCGCCCCACGGCCCGTATCACGGCCTCCGCTGCCACGGCAAGCGCAGGCGACACAGTCACTTTCGACGGCTCTGCGAGCACGCCAGCCAATGGCAGCACACTGACCTATCAATGGAAAGTTACGGAGCGCCCTGCTGGCAGCACGGCCGCGCTGGCGACACCGACCGCCGCTGGCACCAGCTTCACGCCCGATCTGCCCGGCAACTACAGCATCAGTCTCGGTGTGAGCGATGCGGTGACCTCGAGCAACGAGGTCAGCGTCAAGCTGGAAGTGCGCAACCCCAACCCGGTGGCCGTGGTGCTGCCCGAGCTGGCGCAACTGGTCAACACCACGGTGCAGCTTGACGGCACGGCCAGCCAGCCGCCCGCAGGAGGTAGCGCCGCTGACCTTCGCTTCAACTGGACGCTGGTGGAAAAGCCGGATGGCAGCAAGGCCGTGCTGGACAATCCTCATCTGTCCCAGCCTCGCTTTTTGCCCGATGTGGTGGGCCTTTATCGCGCCACGCTGGTGGTCACGCATGGCAGCAAGAGCAGCCAGCCGGTGACGGTCAGGATCAACGCCAACCAGATGCACACGGCTCCGGTGGCCAAGGCCGGCTCCAATATCGACAATGCGGTGCGCGGTCAGCGCGTGCAGCTCGACGGCTCGGCCAGCACCCATGCGGAGGGCAGCAGCCTGCAATACCGCTGGTTCTTCGCTCCTGCGGGCCGGCCCTGGGGCTCGCAGGCCGTGATCGAGGGCAGCAATACGGCCAGGCCGACGCTGACGCCTGATTTCGCCGGCACCTACCGCTTGACGTTGGTGGTGTATGACGGCACGACCACGGCTTTCAGCGGGGTTCAGGTCAAGGTCAAGAAGCCGGACGGCGCGCCCAACACCAAGCCCGTGGCCGTCATTTCCCGTCCCTTCGCCAAGTCTTTCGAAACTGAGCTGGGCACCTCCGTCGCCCCCACCGGCGTCTATTCGCAGGACAAGGACGAGGACACGCTGACGCGCGAGTGGACGCTGCTGTCCGCGCCTGCGGGCTTTGATGCTGCCACCAAATTCAACCCCACCTGGGGCAATTTCACCGGCACGCATTACGGCAACTACGTGGTGCAGCTGCGCGTGAACGACGGCAAGGAGTGGAGCGAGCCGGTGACGCAGGTATTTACCGTGCTCAATGGTGCTAATCGTCCGCCAGTGGCCAAGGCCGCAGTCATGGGGGGCGCGAGTGCCATTGGCGTGGGCACCACGGTCACGTTGACGGGCGAGGCCAGCATCGACCCCGACAACAACCGCATGAGCTATGCCTGGACCATGCTGGACAAGCCCGATGGCAGCACCGCCAAGCTCAGCAATGCAGCAGCCATGAACCCCAGTTTTGTGGCCGACAAACCGGGTCCGTACTCCTTCTCGCTGGTCGTGACCGATGAGCATGGGACGCCCAGCTCTGATGGCGTCTCCACCCTGGACACGCAGCTCAGCGTGATCGTCAAGACTAGGAACAATGCGCCCATCGCGCGTCTGGCGGCAGATGCTCTCTACACCCAGGAGCAGCCTCTGGTCATCGGGCAGACCGGCAGGCAGCTGCGCTTTGGCGATTCGCCAGACGCTGCCGATATCTGGAACAGCTTCCTGTTCAACGGCAACGGCTACGACCCGGATGGCGACACACTGACCTATCTGTGGACTCTGTCGCGTGAACCTGCCGGCAGCAAGCTGCGGGCGCCTGAAGGCATCTATGTGTGCGGAAACACTGGCAGCAACCAGTGGCCTGGCGCGACGGTCTCCACGTTTGCCAGCTGGATCGAGAAGGGACTGGCCCTGCGTCAATGGACCTGCCCTGACCGTATCGGCATTGCACCCACAGTGGCTGGTGCCTATGAGCTGCAGCTGGCGATCAGTGACGGCATGGCCTTTGCCGGTCCTTTTGCCATGACGCTGCACGCCGCGGAGCGTCAGAACTATCCCAGCCTGCTGCTTGAATACCTGGGTTCGCCCACAAATTCGGGCACGCTGGGCGAGCAATCGCATCCCAACCGTCTGCCACAGCAATTGTTCCCCTATGCGTCCGTACAGAACGCCTCATTCCCCATCTGGCAGCATGAGCTGAAAGGCGGTGTGCCGATGGCGGTGCAGCGCTATCGCCTGACGGCCTTCGGCGGCGACTACACCATCGCCGATCTGGCTGCGACTTCGGTGCAGAGCGGCTATGCACTGAGCTTCCAGGGTTTGAGCAACGCTCAGGTGATTCGCAAGGGCCAGACGGTGGAGTTCAGCCTGGTGATGCAGGTGCCGTCTCCCGTGCCTGTTGCGGCCGATCTGAACAAGGCCAGCGAAGGCATGCAATGGTCCTTCCGCATTGCCGAGAAGAGCGGCTGGACCTTCAGCCACAAACCCTTCATTTACCCCTATTGATGAAAGCGCAGGCGGGCACCGGATCTGGAGCAGGCGGTGCCCGCCTTTATGACGGAAAGCGAAATGTCCCATGGATACATCGACGATAGAAACCGAGGGGCTGAGTGCTCTGCTGCGGTCTGCCTCACACGCCAGTCACGGCACGCTGGATAGGCGCATCATGGCTGCCAAGCCTTTTTCCAGCCGTGAGCGCTATGCGCAATTTCTGCAGGTGCAATATCGCTTTCACCGCGATGTGGCGGCACTGTTTGACCACGCGGAGCTCAATCGCCTGCTGCCGGGTTTGGTCGGGCGCCAGCGTCTGAATGCGGTCATCCAGGACCTGAGCGATCTGGGTCAGGCCCTGCCGCAGAATCTGGACGCACCGGTGTTCGCGCCGGGTGCTGCCGTGGACCTTGCCATGGCCCTGGGCTGGCTGTATGTGGAGGAAGGCTCCAACCTGGGGGCCGCCTTTCTGCTCAAGGCGGCTGCAGCGCTGGAGCTGAATGCCGAATTCGGCGCGCGTCATCTGGCACCGCATGCCCAGGGACGAGCCCCGAGCTGGAAGGCCTTCAGCGCCCAGCTCGATGCCGTGCCGCTGGACCCTGCGGCCAGGGGGCGTGCGGCAGCAGCCGCGCGAGCTGCGTTTGTAACGGTGCATGGCTATGTGCAAACGCATTGCGAGATTCATGTCTAGGCCGACCCGGCTGCCGTCCTGGACCGTGCTGGTGTCTCTGGTGCCGCTGGCGCTGCTGATCAGCGTGGCGGCAAGCCCGCCATTGCTTGCTCAGACTGCGCAGTGGCAGGGCCTGTACGACAAGGCCTTGCGCCAGCAGAACGAGCAGGCGTATGAACCCGCCGAGCAAACCGCGCGTCAGGCACTGGAGCTGGCAGAGCAGCAACGCCAGGGGCAGCGGCCCTATATGGCCAGCAGTCTGAATCTGCTCGGACTGATCCAGCAGGCCCGCGGCCACAAGGCCGAAGCCGAGCAGTCTCTGCTCAAGGCGCTGGAGCTGAATCAGATCAGCCTGGGCACGCATGCCAATACCGCATCCGTGGCCTGGAATCTGGGCAATGTGCAAAAGGCCATGCAGCAACCGCGCAAGGCAGTGCAGAGCTATCGGCGGGCTCTCGAAGTGGCACAGGCCCTGCCGGCAGATGCCGTCTCGCTGGCGCTGCGCGAAAAAGCGCTGCAGGCCCTGGGTGATCTGCTCGCGAGTCTGGACGAACATGACCAGGCGCAAGCCTATCTGCAGCAACTGTCGGCCCTGCCGGTCGATGCTGCGGCCCAGGCCGATGTGGCGACCCGCGTGCAAGCCCTGTTGGCCCTGGCGCACAGCCAGGAGCAGCAAGGCCGCTTGCAGCCAGCGCAGCAGGCCCTGGACCAGGCAATGGCGCTGCTGCAGCGGGCAGGTGACGGCAGCAGGAGTCTGGTGCCGGTTTTGCTGGCCCGGGCCAGGCTGCACCACCGAGAGGGTGACGATGCGCAGGCTGCCGCGCAGTACGAGCGCGCCAGGGAGGTGCTGATGCAGCAGGATCCGCAAGCCCTGGTTCTGGCCCAGGTGCTTAACGAGCTGGGTCTGTGGCGGGCGCAGAACAAGGACTATGCGCAAGCCCATGCATTGTTCGAGCAGGCGCAGGCCATTGCCGACCGGCATGCACCCGATGTGCTGTGGCAGGCGCATCTTCTGGCCAGCCGTGCGCGCATGGCCGAAGCCCTTCGCCACGAGGAGCAGGCGCAGACGCTATATGCCCAATCGCTGGCGCTGTACCGACAGCAGGAAAATCCCGAGGCTCGGGTGGGCGAGGCAGGCGTGCTCAACGGCCTTGCCGGCCTGGCATACCGCAAGCGTCGTTTTCAGGAAGCGCAGCCCATGTTCATCGAGGCCTTGGGTCTGATGGAGCAGGCGCTGGGTGGCAGCGATGCACGCCTGCTGCCGCTGCTGGATAATCTTGCCGCCTTGCACCGCAGTCTGGGCCGGCCCGGCGAGTCGGAGCATGCGCGCCGGGCTGCGGCATTGCGTCGGGAGCTGGGCCAGGGCGGCTAGTGCTCTTCGGGCCTGAATGCGCAGCCCCGAGGCGAGGGGCTGGGCATTGCGCTTGAGGGCCAGGACACGGGGCGCCGGATCGGACCGGCCCTTGCGCAGAATCGACTTTTCTGGAGGCCAGGCCTTTGTTCAGGCCGCTGCGTCGTGACGGTGCAGCAGATCCAGGAACATCTGTGCCGATCGGCTGATAGGTCTATCCTTGCGTATCAGGCTGCCGTAGGCCTCCAGGCTGCGCCTTGTCTGATACGGCAGGATATGCAGCATGCCGTGGGCGGCATGAAGGTCCGCCACCGTACGCGGAATCACGCCCACCATGTTCGAGCTTCGCACCAGGTTGATGGTGGTGAGTATGGAGCCGGTTTCGATCAGGCCGCGTGGCAGCGGCAAACTGTGCTCGCGGAATTCCTGCTCTATCAAACTGCGCATGGGGCTGCCAGGCGGCTGCATCACCCAGCCATACCCTTGTAAAGCCTGCAGGGCGGGGCGCTGCAGCGACAGCAGCGGATGTCCCTCGCACACGATGAAGGCCAGTTGCTCGTCATCGATGGCGCGAAAGCTGCAATCGCTGCCGGCTTCATTGGTCATGCGCCCGACGACCACCTCCAGCACCCCTTCACGCAACTGGGCCAGCAAGCGATCACTGGTATCCACGGCCACTTCCAGCTCCAGCAGGGGCAGCTGCTTTTTCAGCTCCAGCAAGGCCTGGGTGAGCCGCCCGGGCGATGCGGCCATGATGCTGCCCACGGCCAGCCGTCCCGAGCTTCCCTGGCGCAGCTCGCCCAGTTCACGATTCAGGGCCTCGATATTGCCGCGCAGCGAACGGAAATATTCCAGCACCCGCTCTCCGGCCGCATTGTGCTGCAGCCGCCGGCCCACGCGCTCGAACAGGGGCTGACCCAGGGCGTCTTCGAGCTCCTGCAGCATCTTGGTGGCGGCAGGCTGGGTCAGGCCGAGCTCAGCCGCTGCCGCGCGCAAGGTCTGGCGCTCGTCGATGGCCAGTATCAAGGCCACCTGGCGCATGCGCAGCCGGTTCAGCAACTGTGGCGTGTTGTCGCGCTTGTCTATCGATCCCATGGCATGGCTTCTTATTGCTTCAGGTTATCGATTAATCAATAACTTTCAATTTACGCATATCAGCGCCTTCCCTAGCATCGGGCTGCGATGAAATAAAAAAGCCAAGGAGACAAATGTGCAAAGACGTCATCTACTTTCCATAGCCGCTGTGTGCGGCGCCGCCGTGCTGCCCTGGCAGGCCCAGGCCCAGGACTCTGCGAACTGGCCCGTCAAGCCCGTGCGCATGCTGGTGGGGTCCGCGCCCGGAGGCGGCACCGATGCCATGGCCCGCGCCGTGGCCGACAGGCTGGGGCCGCTGCTCAAGCAGCCGGTGATCGTGGAGAACCGGCCCGGCGTCTCCAACACGCTGGCCGTGGACATGACGGCCAAGTCCACGGACGGCCACACCATGGTCATGGGCGTGGTCACAGCCCATGCCATCGCACCGCATCTGCTCAAACTCGGCTATGACAACAACCGGGACCTGGTTCCCGTGGCCTTTGTCGGCTCCGTGCCCAATGTGCTGGTGGTGGGCAACTCCGTTGCCGCCAACACGGTGGCGGAGCTGGTGGCCATGGCCAGGAAGAATCCCAATCAGATTAATTTCGCCAGCAGTGGAACGGGCAGCACCCAGCATATCGCTGCCGAGGTGTTCAAGGATGCCGCAGGCATTCAGATCACCCATGTACCCTACAAGGGCAGCGCCGCGGCCCTGGTCGATCTGGTCAGCGGCCAGGTGCAGATGAGCTTCGACACCATGCCCTCGGTCATAGGCCAGATCAAGGCCGGCAAGCTGCGTGCTCTGGCGGTCACTTCGCCCCAGCGCAACCCTCAGCTGCCCCAGGTGCCGACCATGGCCGAAGCGGGTCTGCGCGACGTGGAAATCAGCGCCTGGTACGGCATCTACATGCCCTCTTCCACGGCCAAGGCGGTTCAGCAGAAAGTGCATGACGAGGTCAACAAGGTCATCTCCATGCCCGAGACCAAGACCCGCCTCGAAGCCGTGGGTGCCGAGCTGCGGCCCATGCCCCAGGCCGACTTCGGCAGTTTTCACCTCGCCGAGTACAAGCGCTTCGGCGACATCATTCGCAAGAACAACATCAAGCTGGACTGAGCATGAGCAAGGCTTCTCTTCCCGTTGTCGCCCTGACCCTGGGCGATCCTTCCGGCATCGGCGCCGAACTGATTGCGCGTTTGCTGGCCAGGCCGCAGGCCACGCAGCAGGCGAACCTGGTGCTGATAGGCGATCCCTGGCTCTGGGAGCAGGGCCAGCGCATCGCCGGACTGCAGGTTGCAACGGTTCCGCTGGCCGGCCTGTCCGCTGCGCGCGAGCGTGCCGATACGCGGCTGCCGGCCTTTGTGGCCGTGGACACGGTCGCCCAGGTCGATGTGGTGCCGGGGCAGGTGGGGGCGGCGGGCGGCCGCTCGGTGCTGCAGGTGCTTGACCAATGCATGGATGCGGCCCTGGCCGGTGATATCGATGCCATCTGCTTTGCGCCCTTGAACAAGCAGGCCATGAAGCTGGGCGGTCTGCGCCACGAGGACGAGCTGCACCACTTTGCCGAGTACCTGGGCGTGACCGGCTACTTCTGCGAGTTCAACACGCTGGGTGATCTCTGGACCTCGCGTATTTCCTCGCATGTACCCCTCAAGGATGTGGCCGGCTATCTGAGCCAGGAGCGCATCAGCCAGGCGGCCGAGCTGATCTACAAGGCCTTGCGCGCCAGCGGCCTGGCTGCTCCCAAGGTGGCGATTGCCGGATTCAACCCGCACAACGGCGACGGCGGCACCTGCGGCCGCGAGGAAATCGACATCATCGGGCCCGCAGTCCAGGCCCTGCAGGCGCGCGACTGGCCCAGCGATGCGCCGTTCCACGGCCCGTTTCCGGCCGACACCATCTTCCTCAAGGCCCAGGCCGGCGAGTACCAGGCCATCGTGACCATGTACCACGACCAGGGCCAGATAGCGATCAAGCTGCTGGGCTTCTCGCGCGGGGTGACGGTGCAGGGCGGTCTGCCGATTCCCATCACCACGCCGGCCCATGGCACGGCCTACGACATCGCAGGCCAGGGCAAGGCCAATGTGGAAGCCACCTGGCAGGCGCTGCAGATCGCCGCACGCATGGGGGCCGCCCACCGCGATCGCCAGGCTGCCCCAGCCGTCTGAGCCCGTTTTCCCGGCGGCTTGGGCCGCCTGTCCTTCCGACTCTTTTCTTTCGAGGTCTGTATGAAGATCAAGTCCGTCCGCGCCCGTGTCTATGAATGGAAGGGCAAGACCGTTCCGCCCCAGGGCAACTTCTGCTCCAACGCCATGGATCTGGTGTACTCCAACACCGAGTCCATGAGTACCTTCCGCTTTCATTCGTGGACCGTGGTCGAGATCGAAACCGACGACGGCATCATCGGTCTGGGCAATGTGGCCCTGGCGCCAAGAATAGCCAAGGCCATCATCGACGAGTACCTGGCGCCCCTGGTCATCGGTCAGGACCCTTGGGACTACGAGTACCTGTGGCAGCGCATGTACCGTGCCACCCATGCCTGGGGCCGCAAGGGCGTGACCATGGCCGCCATCTCGGCCGTGGACCTGGCCATCTGGGACATCCTGGGCAAGAGCGTGAACAAGCCCGTGTTCAAGCTGCTGGGCGGGCGAACCAAGGAAAAGATTCCCTGCTATTACAGCAAGCTCTACCGCACCGACCTGAAAGAGATGCAGGCGGAAGCCCAGAAATTCCTGGATCAGGGCTTCAAGGCCTTCAAGATGCGCTTCGGCTACGGGCCCGCCCATCTGCAGGAGGGTGTGAAGGAGAACCTCAAGTCCGTCGAGGCCATCCGCGAAGTGATCGGCTACGACACCGACCTGATGCTGGAGTGCTATATGGGCTGGAACCTGGAGTACGCCAAGCGAATGCTGCCCAAGTTGGCCAGGTTCGAGCCGCGCTGGCTGGAAGAGCCCGTGATCGCCGACGACATCGACGGCTACGCCGAGCTCAACGCCATGAACATCATCCCCATCTCGGGCGGCGAGCACGAGTTTTCGCTCTACGGCTTCAAGCAGCTGCTGGACAGGAAGGCTGTCTCCGTCGTGCAGTACGACACCAACCGTGTGGGCGGCATCACGGCGGCGCACAAGATCAACGCCCTGTGTGAGGCGTATTCCGTGCCTGTGATCCCGCATGCGGGCCAGATGCACAACTACCACCTGACCATGAGCACGCTGGCCTCGCCCATGGCCGAGTACTTCCCCATCTTCGATGTGGAAGTCGGCAACGAGCTGTTCTGGTACATCTTCGACGGCGAGCCGATTGCCGACAACGGCTTTTTGCAGCTGCGCGACGACGTGCCGGGCCTGGGCCTCACGCTCAAGACCGAGTACCTCGACCAGTTCCACATCATCGATTGAGGAGACGCAGCATGCCCGGACTCTCCAATCCCCGTTACCGGGGCATCTTCCCCGTCGTGCCCACCACCTTCCACGAGGACGGCACGCTGGACCTCGCCAGCCAGAAGCGCTGCCTGGACTTCATGATCGACTCGGGCGTCGACGGCCTGTGCATCCTGGCCAACTTCTCCGAGCAGTTCCTGGTCTCGGACGAGGAGCGCGAAACCCTCACGCGCACGGCACTGGAGCATGTCGCCGGCCGCGTGCCCGTGATCGTGACCACCACGCACACCAGTACCAAGGTCTGCGCCGAACGCAGCCGCCGCGCACAGGACATGGGCGCGGCCATGGTGATGGTGATGCCGCCCTACCACGGCGCTACCTTCCGCTTTGGCGAAGCCCAGGTGCAGGCCTTCTACCAGGGCGTGTCCGATGCCATAGCCATCCCCATCATGGTCCAGGATGCGCCGGCCGCGGGCACGCCGCTGTCGCCCGCCTTTCTGGCCCGCATGGCGCGCGAGATAGCGCAGGTCAGCTACTTCAAGATGGAAACCGCCGGTGCGGCGGGCAAGCTGCGCGAGCTGATCGCACTGGGCGGCGAAGCCATCGAAGGCCCGTGGGACGGCGAGGAAGCCATCACGTTGCTGGCCGACCTGGAGGCCGGCGCGACAGGCGCTATGACCGGCGGCGGGTTCGCCGATGGCATCCGCCCCATCATCGAGGCGCACCGCGCTGGCGACAAGGACAAGGCCTTTGCCGAGTACCAGCGCTGGCTGCCGCTGATCAACCATGAGAACCGCCAGGCCGGTTTTCTGGCCGCCAAGGCGCTGATGAAGGAAGGCGGCGTGATCGCCTGCGATGCGCCGCGCTCGCCCTGGCCGCCCATGCACCCCGAGGTGCGCCGCCAGCTCATCCACATCGCACGCCGGCTGGATCCGCTGGTGCTGCGCTGGGCCCGTTGAATCGACTATGAATACAGGAGCTGGTTACGCTTTTTGATTCAGGAATTCAGATGCTTTTCATGCTGAGATCTATGAATAGCAGGCGCAGCAAGCTCCTCTATCAAGAGCATATCCATGACCCCACATCTCAACCTGATCAACGGCCAGTGGACGGCTGCTGACAGTTATTCCCCCAACACCAATCCCAGCGATCTGTCCGATCTGATCGGCGCGTACGCCCAGGGCGGAGCATCCGATGTGCAGGCCGCCGTGTCTGCTGCCGCTGCAGCGTTTCCGGCCTGGTCCACCTCGGGCATACAGGCGCGCTCCGACGCCCTGGACAAGATAGGCACGGAGATCCTGGCGCGCAAGGCGGAGCTGGGCGAGCTGCTGGCGCGCGAAGAAGGCAAGACCCTGCCCGAAGCCATTGGCGAAGTCGGCCGCGCGGGCCAGATCTTCAAGTTCTTTGCCGGTGAATGCCTGCGCCTGAGCGGCGAGACCCTGCCGTCGGTGCGCCCCGGCATCGGCGTGGAGATCACGCGCGAGCCGATCGGCGTGGTCGGCCTGATCACGCCCTGGAACTTCCCCATCGCCATCCCGGCCTGGAAGATCGCCCCGGCCCTGGCTTTCGGCAACTGCGTGGTCTTGAAGCCCGCCGATCTGGTGCCCGGCAGTGCCTGGGCCCTGGCCGACATCATCCACCGCTCGGGCATCCCCGCCGGTGTGTTCAACCTGGTCATGGGCCCGGGCCGTGTGATCGGCGAAGCCCTGGTGAACCATGCCGATGTGGCGGCCATCAGTTTCACGGGCTCGGTGGGCGTGGGCCGCGGCATTGCCGAAGCCTGCGTCAAAAGCGGCAAGAAGGTGCAGCTGGAAATGG
>NZ_VOQT01000027.1:0-45796 GCF_008121555.1 Comamonas sp. Z1 | reverse complement strand
AGTCAGAAGTGGACCATGCCCATCCGGGATTGGAAGGCTGCGCTGACCCGCTTTACCATTCAGTTCGGAGACCGCATCTCCGTCAATTGAAGTCCGAACCGTTTACACAAAAATTCGGACACGCCCTAGCTTCAGGTGGACCATGCCCATCCGGGATTGGAAGGCTGCGCTGACCCGCTTTACCATTCAGTTCGGAGACCGCATCTCCGTCAATTGAAGTCCGAACCGTTTACACAAAAATTCGGACACGCCCTAGCTTCAGCGAGGAAGTATGCGTGAGCGTTCTTCAAGTTCAAGGCTGACTGGTAGAAGTACTGGACTAGCTTGCTGATGCTGTTCAGTTGTTGTCTGCCCTGCTGCGCATGGTGCGATTTCGTCACTTGACTAGCGTTGGAACACCCTGCCCGGGGCACCTACTCACACAATGTAAACAACCTGCTAAAAATGGCTTACTTGTTTACAGTGGTTGGTGTAAAATTTCGAAAAAGTGGCCTTCTGACTAGTTATCAGAGAGATGTTTACATAAAAGGTGACCTCTGCCGTTCTAAATCACGGATAGGTGGCTGTCGCCACTTTGCAAAGATTTGCAAAAAAGCCCGCGCTTTCAACGAGTGCGGGCTTTTCTTATATGGCGACTTGATAGATTGCGGGTGCGATTCCCAAGATGCTGCAGACGAATGACAGCAAGGTTGAAAATTTCAATCGAATAGCTGGCTTCATCGAGTTAGTGCAATAAGATGCAGCATGCAAGCGCGTTTCATCCAGTTACGATTGATGATTCAGCGCTGAATCACACACTCAAGTGGGAGTGGTCCTAGCCAGTGCAGCCAAGCAGGACTTGGCGTTTCCTCAGGAGCTTCGAGCATGCCGACTTTGGTCATCTCAATCGACGGCGCAGTCATCAAGGAAGTACAGCTCACCAAGGAGCGCACGACCTTGGGTCGTCGTCCTTACAACGACATCGTGATCGAGAATCTGGCGGTCAGCGGCGAGCATGCCGTGCTCACCATCTCTGGTGGCAAGGTCAGCATTGAAGACCTGCGCAGCACCAACGGCACCTATGTCAACGGTCGTGCCATCCAGAAGCAGGACCTGCTCAACGGCGACCTGCTGGACATTGGCCGCTACAAAATCCGCTTTCTCGATACCGTGATTGCCGACTCGAATGCCCCGTCGTCTGCCCAGAGCAGCAAAAAGGCGCTGGCGCATATTTCCGAAGAAGCAGACAGCGGCTATGCCAAAGTCGCCAGTCCCTCCGGGTTTGGTGAAATCTCCAGCTTCAGCTCCACCATCCAGGGTTCGCTCGCCGCGCTGCCGGAGCGCCACGCGGTGATTCGCATGCTCACCGGCAGCCTGGCTGGCAGGGAAATACCTCTTTTCAAGGTCGTCACCACCCTGGGCAAGCCCGGTGTAGCCATCGCCTCCATCACCCAGAAGCCCCATGGCTTTGTGCTCACTCAACTGGAGGGCGCAAGCGAAGACCTCAAGCTCAATGGCCAGGTGGTGGGCCCTTTGTCTGTGCCGCTGCTCAATGGCGATACGGTGGACCTGGCGGGCAGCACCATGCGCTTCGTCGTGGAGTGACAGGCCGGCTTGATGGGTGTCAAGCATCTGACAAATTTGTCAGTGTTGCGGTTGGATCGCCAAAATTGTTACTCAAGCTCGCGTGAATGTTGCCAAACGTGTCGAATGGCTAATCGGCGCGCTTCTGTCAGATTGTTGGCATGGCACTTGCTTTATAGCTTGGGTCTCATCCAACTAGGGAGTTTGAAATGAAGCGTTCCATTCAAAAGGGTTTCACCCTGATCGAACTGATGATCGTTGTGGCGATCATCGGTATTCTGGCTGCTGTGGCTCTGCCTGCTTATCAGGATTACACAACACGTGCGAAGGTCTCAGAAGTGGTTTTGGCAGCGTCCGGCACGCGCACTAGCTTGGCAGAAGCCTATGCGTCTACAGGTACATTCCCCTCAGATATGAGTGGTGCTGGACTTTCGACACAGTCTTCCAAGTATGTAAAAAGTATCACCTACTCTGGTGATTCTACAAAAGCAAATGTTTCTGTGACTGCACAAGGTGATTCGAAAATCGACAGTAAAAAGATTGTGCTGCAAGGTAAGCCTGATACATCTGGTGTTGTGATTTGGACATGTGGCGTATCTTCGACGACTCCTATTGATACAAAATACTTGCCAGCTAGCTGCCGAGCAACGATTACCGAGTAAAAGTACGCTACGATAAACAGGGGCTTCGGCCCCTTTTTTTATGAAAATAGTATTTTTATCTTTAATTCTGGCATTTATTGTTCCAAATAACAGTCCGCCATGGAATTCATTTCAATCAGAATTTTTAGCTGTTTTTTTTGCGATTTCTATTGGGTTAATGAATTTCAGGAAAAAGACCAAATTTTATTCCTATGATTTGTTTTTAATTGCGATTTTAGTGGCGGCTGGTGCGGGTTATTTTTTTAAGGTAAGTGCATTTGGTACTTATTTTTACGTTGGGACCGTTTATTTATTTTCTGCATTAATAGCCTTTCATGTGGCGGTTGAAAATAAATATAACGATTCGTATTTTGAGTGGTTTTCCGTTTCTTTAATATTGGCATCAATAATTTCATTAGGATGCCAATTGGTTCAATTAATGAATTTGGAGGATTATTTTTTTCCGTGGGTAGGCGATAATCCAGATGGCGGTCGTTACTTCGGAAATCTCGGGCAGCCTAATCAATTGGCATCTTTAGTGCTGATGTCGTTTCTGTGTGGACTATATTTGAATTCGAAAGAGAAGATATCTAGATATACTCAAATTGTATTGGCGATTATATTTGGATTATCCTTGTCGTTGGCTGGTTCAAAGACATCTATTATTTCATTGATTGCTGCAATACTGCTACTCCTTTTTGCAAAAGAGAGAAGATACTCTGGATATGCTGTCTTGTGTGGGTTGTCTTTCTTATTTTTCAGTATTTTTATAAAAGATGATGTGAGAGATTATGCGGGGGTGGACATATCTACGGGAAGATTTTCAATGTGGGGTATGCTGATTGAATCTGTTTTATATAAACCATGGATTGGCTATGGATTTAACGATACGGCAATTGCAAATTTTGAATTAGTCAACGAATTTCCTGTTAATTGGAATAGATTTACCGCACATTCTCACAATATTGTGCTTGATTTTTTTGTGTGGTTTGGAATTCCTGCAGGGATATTCCTGACTATTTTCTTTGCATACTTGTGCTGGCAACATATTTTTCTTCAGAAAAAAACTCAAGATAAATTAATTGCATATACAGCAATTCCATTGCTGGTGCACTCAATGCTTGAATTCCCATTGCATTATGCATATTTTTTAATCCCAATTAGTTTCATAATGGGATCTTGCTGGAAGGGAAAATCTTTCTCGAGTCAAATATATTTAAATCAAATTTTCATAATTTATTGCTTGCCCATCGGAATCTTGATGACAAGAGAATATTTGATTCTGGAAAGCTCCTTGACAGAGCAGAGATTTTATATAAATAATTTTAGTAATGGTAAAGAACAAGAAATTATATTTCCTAGATTTCTTGATCTTCCGACTTCGCAATTTAATTTTCTAGTGAAGAATGAAATCACCAAAGAGGATTATTTTGAAATGGAAAATCTAGTCAGAAGCTATCCGACATATAGAAACTTGCATTTTTTATGTGATTATCTCTTGAAAAATGATGAATATGAAAAGTTTTTGCTGTACTATGAAAAAGCATTAGCTTTGTTAAATAAAGAAGAAGCTAGCGCTTTTAAGAATTTTTATGAGGTAAAAAAGAAATTAGATTAAAAAATCTAGGCGTTGCTTTTGCCGCCATGTTTCTCGAGTACTAATATCTTTTCCATCACCATCCCCTTGTCCACCGCCTTGCACATATCGTAGATAGTCAGCAAGCCGATCTGCACGGCGGTCAGGGCTTCCATTTCCACGCCGGTCTGGCCTTTTAGCTCAACAGTGGCGGTGCAGAGAATGGAGCTGGTTTCCGGTTGCAGCTCGAACTCCACGGCGACACGGGTCAGGGCCAGGGGGTGGCAGAGGGGGATGAGGTCGCTGGTCTTTTTGGCCGCCATGATGGCTGCGATGCGGGCCACGCCCAGCACGTCGCCTTTTTTCGCTGTACCGGCCTGCACAATGGCCAGGGTCTCGGGCTTCATGGTGATGCGGCCTTCGGCGACGGCGATGCGATGGGTGCTGGGTTTGGCACCGACGTCCACCATATGGGCCTGGCCCTGGGCGTCGAAGTGGGTAAGAGAGGACATGGCGGTTCTTTCCGGCGGCAGATGATTTCGGTTCTGGCGCCCATCAAGGTTGAGCGGGGATGGACTGGCGGCTTTACCTGGGCATCCCAGGCGGGCATGTCGCCGTCTTCATCAATCAAGGCATCATAGTGGGGTGTTGAACGGTCGGCATATGGAAGATCCATATGCTGGCAATGCTGTGATTGCCATGCCATTTTTGATGCCAAAACTGCGTACAGTTCATATTCTAAAAGCGCTGACAGCTTCTGTTTTGATAGCTATTCAGGCCGTATCCCCCTTGGCTTCCTCTGCGCAGGCGGCGGGTTTGCCGACCCTGGGCGACGGCGCATCGTCGCTGACCACGGGCGAGGAGCGGCGTCTGGGCGATTCCATCGCCCGCGAGCTGTACCGCGATCCGGACTATCTGGATGACCCGGTGCTGCAGGAATATGTGGAAGGCATCTGGCTGCATCTGCAGGATGCGGCGCGCAAGAATGGCGAGCTGTCGCCCGAACTGGAGGAGCGCTTTGCCTGGACACTGCTCCTGGGCAAGGACCGCCAGGTCAACGCGTTTGCACTGCCCGGCGGCTATATGGGCGTCTATCTGGGCCTGATCGGCGTGGTCAGCAGCGGCGATGAGCTGGCATCGGTCATTGCCCATGAAACCAGCCACATCACCCAGCGCCACATTGCCCGCATGATGGCGCAGCAAGGCAAGCAGACGCCGCTGATGCTGGCTTCCATGCTGCTGGGTGCCCTGGCGGCCACGCGCAGCCCCGATGCGGCCATGGCCATCATGATGGGCGGTCCGGCGGCGGTGATGCAAAACCAGCTGAATTTCTCGCGCGCCATGGAGAGCGAGGCGGACCGCATGGGTTACAGCCTGATGTCTCCCGCGGGCTTTGCTCCCCAGGGTTTTGTGAGCATGTTCGGCAAGCTGCAGCAGGCCAGCCGGCTCAATGACAACGGCAGCTGGCCCTATCTGCGCAGCCACCCGCTGACCACGCAGCGTATCGCGGACATGGATTCGCGCATTCCGCCCGGCAAGCGCGCGGCCGACCCCGTGCCGACGCTGGAGCATGTGATGATGTCGGCCCGCGCCCGTGTGATCTCCAACCCCGGTGTCGAGGTGCGCCGCCAGTGGGCCAGGCTGCCGCGTTCCGGCAGTTTTTCCAGCCTGAGCCAGTTCGAGCAGGTTGCTCAGCTCTATGCCGCGACGCTCAGTGCCATGTATCTGCGCGACTGGCCGCTGGCGCGCGAGATGGCGCAGCGGCTGCTCGCGGCGACGGCGGGCAACGCACCAGCGAATATTCAAGCCAGATGGCTGAATGCCGAGCTTGAATTCAAGGCAGACAACCCGCAGGCGGCCTTGGCGGCTTTGCCGCCGCAGTCCGGCAATGCCCCCCAGGCGGCGCCCAGGGTCACGGCCAGCGGCAATCTGGCCGGGCCGCGCGAGGCCGGGCCAAGCCTGGCCACGATTGACGTGGTGGAGCAGGTCGCACCACGCAGGCCGCAACTCTTGCTCAAGACGGAAATCCTGCTCAGGCTCAACCAGGCTGGATCCATGGCCAGCCCCCTGCAGACCTGGGTGACGGATCATCCCCGCGATGGCTCGGCCTGGCAGACGCTGGCGCGCGTGTGGCGCAGCCAGGGCCAGGAGATGCGCGCCCTGCGGGCCGAAGCAGAGGCCCAGGTGGCGCACTATGACTACGCGGCAGCGGTGGATCGCTTCAAGGCCGCGCAGGATCTGGCCCGCAAGGCCGGCGCCAGTGCCGATTACTTCGAGGCTTCCATCATCGACACGCGTTTGCGTGCCGTGGACGAGTTACTCCGGGAACAGCTGCGCGACAAGGCGGTCAATAAGTAGGCCCAGCACCGAGTAGATCAGCGCACCCAGCATGGCGGCCCAGAAGCCGGTGACATGGAAGCCGCCGAGGATGCCGGAGGCCATCCAGAACATCAGGCCGTTGACCACCAGCAGGAACAGGCCCACGGTGATGATGGTCACGGGCAGCGTCAGTATCACCAGGATGGGGCGAATGATGGTGTTGAGCAGGCCGATGACCAGGGCCGCAATCATGGCCGAGCCGAAGCTCTGTACCTGTACGCCGCTGTAGACATAGGCGACCGCGAGAAGAGCCGCCGCGCAAAGAAGCCATTTGACGAGGATTTTCATGCTGACCAGCATAGCAGCAGGCCGTGTCTGCGGTCATCGCGGCGCAGTATAAAAAAAGCCTTGCGAGGTGTTGGCCGCGCAAGGCTTTTCAGAGAGTGCTTGAAGCTCTTAAATCGAGAGCGAGTCGTCGATCACAAAGCCCATCATGGCGGCAATTGCCGCCATGGTGCCGGGCAGATTCCAGCGGCCGCCGGTGGCGCCTGTCTTGGCATTGGCCTTGACGGGAGCGGCTTGCACGACCTCCTGCTTGGGGCGGCGGGCGTCGATGATCTGTGCTGCGCCATGTTCCTGCTGCAACTCGGCGACCAGCTCGGTCAGCGGGCCCTTGGCCAGCACGGCGGTGACCTTGCCTCCTGTCGTCGCCATCACGGGCATCAGCGCCGCAAACAGCTTGTCTGCCCATTTGCCGCGCCAGTTCTCGCGAGCGCGATGGCTGACCCATTTGCTCACACGGTGGGTCATGCGCGGAGCACAGGCCACCAGCAACCAGTGGGAGGAAGCCGCCTGGCTCGATCCCGCCAGTGCCTCGAGCATAGGCTGGGCGTATGTGGCGTCATCCACGTAAACAATGATGGGGTTCAAAGTGCGTCCTAACGGGAACGAAGGTTGAAGAATGCGGCACATCTGTAGGAATGTGCCGACTTGTTTCTATTGTGAGTCGTGAAGGCTGCGGTCAGTTCCCGCATTCCTTCACGAATTGCTGGGTTTTCCAGACTTAGTGGGCTGCAACCGCGGGGCGGCGGCTGGCAATGAACTTGCCCAGAGCCAGAACCAGCAATGCGCCGCCGATATGGGCTGCCCAGTACAGGGTCTTGGAGATCTCGGCCAGACCTTGTGCATCGGTCGTGCCCAGCTTGGGCATCCACAGCCACTTGTCGGTGTTCACGAACACGGGGTCGGTCACGAACATGCCGCCCGCGATCCAGCCCAGCAGCATGCCGCCGGCCACGATGATCATGGGGAAGCGCTCCATCAGCTTGATGACCAGCTGCGAGCCCCAGACGATGATGGGCACGGAAATCAGCAGACCCAGCACGATCAGCAGCATCTGGTGGTCGCCCGAGCTCTGGGCTGCGCCGGCGATGGCGATCACGTTGTCCACGGACATCACCAGGTCGGCGACGATGATGGTCTTGATGGCGGCAAACAGCTTGTCGCTGCCTTCGATGTTGTCGTGACCTTCGTCATCGGGAGCAATCAGCTTGATACCGATCCAGATCAGCAGTATGGCACCCACGACCTTCAGGAACGGCAGCTGCAGCAGCACCATGGCAAAGGCGATCAGGATGATGCGCAGGATGATGGCACCGGCAGTACCGTAGATGATGCCCTTGCGACGCTGCTCGGGTGGCAGCTTGCGGCAGGCCAGTGCGATCACGACCGCGTTGTCGCCGCCGAGCAGGATGTCGATGATGATGATTTGGCCCAGCGCAATCCAGAAGGGCGTGTGGGTCAGAAAGTCCAGATCCATGTGATTTTTCCTCGTTGTGGAATGCCGCCGGTGCAGTCTGCATAGGTTTGGCACTTGACGCCAGCGGGTGAAGACCAAGGTGACGTAAGTCGAAGCGCAAACCCGCGCGAGGAATCGTGCAGGGGCAGACACTTTGATTGACCGTCATCGGCCTATCAAAGGTCTTGCTCGATTGCAGCCTGGCTGCAAACCGTATGGCCGGAAGCTTGCGCTTCGTATTGACGACCATCCGCTCATGACGCAAAGCATGCGCCTGATAAGCTACTCCCCTTCGAAGCTGCGCATTTCAACACAGCAGGCATGGGATTTCAAGTTTCAAACCCCATCTAGTTCACAGGTTTTATATTGAGCAGCTGCCTTGCAGCGCTTTTGCACACAGCACAGGCAGCTACCAAAAAAGAAGCAACCTTGCTGACGCAGGCCTCATGGCAGCGGCTTATGATGCCTGCTCCATGACTGCCATTCACATCACCGACATCGAAGCTGCCATCAATTACTGGCGAGGCCGTGCTCCATCACCCGACGGCGTGCTGCTGGCACCCGAGGTCAAGGCGCTGGCCGAGGTGTATGCGCTGATGATTCATGCCTGCGAGTCCGAGGTGGCGGTGGAGGGTTTCCCGTCACATGCCATGGCTGCCTGGCTGGCCTGGTTCGACACCATGCCCGATACGCCTTGCATTGCCATCTGTTCCACCAGCCAGGGCGACGAGAAATGCAAGGGCTGCGGCCGCAGTTTCGACGAGGTGCAGCACTGGACTGCCATGGAGCCCGCCGAGAAGCGGGCCGTATGGCGCCGCATCACGGTCGAGGGCGATTCCTGGCGCTTCAACCGCTATGCGGAGCGCGCGGCGGAGCGGCGCGGCCAGAGTTTCTGAAGCTTATTTCCAGCGCGTGGGCTCGATAAACACCGTGCCCAGATTGCTGGACAGCGTGAGCTGGCCTTCCTGAATCGTGGCTTGCAGTTGCATGCTGCGCTCGGCCAGCGCACCCAGTTGCTGGGCCACTTCCGAGTCGATGTAATGCACTTCCAGCTTGCTCTGGCGGGCCAGCTTGCCTTCCAGACCCTTCCACCAGACATGGGCGGCGTGGTTGAAGGGGTAGACCAGCATATGGTCGGACTTGTTGCAGGCTTTGGTGATGGGCTTTTCGTCGGGCTGGCCGACTTCGATCCACAGACGCTTCTGGCCGGTGTAGTCGGTGATGTGCACGTCCGGATCATCAGGGTCGGACAGGCCAATGCCAAAGCCCAGCGTGCCGTCACCATTGCACAGGTCTTGCAGCTTCCAGGCGTTCAGCGCCAGGGCCACCAGGCGCACCATCATGCGGTCATCTGTTTCGCTGGGATGGCGCGCCAGCGTCAGATTGTGGTCGGCGTAGTAGTTGTGGTCGATGTCGGCAATCGACAGATTGGCTTTGAAGATGGTGGACTTGATGGCCATAAAAACTTGTTGTTGGTGTGTGTTGGGCTGCTAGATCAAGTCCCAACGCGCACAGTCTTGGAAACTGGCGCGGCGCAATCAGGGGGACACCGAGCAAGGGCCGCCCCGCAGCGAGGGTGTCGTCCCCCTCCTGCCTTGCGCAGCAAAGCGAGAGAGGGGGAAGGCGCAAAGCGCCTCAGGGGGGAGCTTTGCTTAAACGCGCTTGGCCAGCTCGGCAGCCTTGCCGATGTAGGAGGCAGGCGTCATGGCCAGCAGACGGTCCTTGTCGGCCTGGGGGATTTCCAGACCGTTGATCAGGCGGTGCAGGTCTTCGGCCAGCACGGTCTTGCCGCGCGTGACTTCCTTGAGCTTTTCGTAGGCGCCCTGCACGCCATAGCGGCGCATCACGGTCTGGATGGGCTCGGCCAGCACTTCCCAGGCGTGGTTCAGGTCTTCCTGCAGGCGCTCTTCGTTGAGTTCGAGCTTGTTCAGGCCGGTCATCAGCGAAGCGTAGGCCAGCGTGGTGTAGCCAAAGGCGACGCCGATGTTGCGCAGCACGGTGGAGTCGGTCAGGTCACGTTGCCAGCGGCTGATGGGCAGCTTCTCGGCCAGATGCTTGAGCATGGCGTTGGCCATGCCCAGATTGCCTTCGCAGTTCTCGAAGTCGATGGGATTGACCTTGTGGGGCATGGTGGACGAGCCGATCTCGCCGGCTTTGAGGCGCTGCTTGAAGAAGCCCAGGGACACATAGCCCCAGATGTCGCGCGACAGGTCGATCAGGATGGTGTTGGTGCGAGCCATGGCATCGAACAGCTCGGCCATGTAGTCATGGGGCTCGATCTGGATGGAGTAGGGCTGGAAGCTGATGCCCAGGCCCTTGGGCTCGGCGGATTCCACCACGTTCTTGCTGAAGGCTTCCCAGTCGAACTCGGGCCAGGCCGACAGGTGGGCGTTGTAGTTGCCCACGGCGCCGTTCATCTTGCCCAGGATCTTCACGCCGGCGATGTTGGCAGCGGCCTTTTGCAGGCGCACGACCACGTTGGCCAGTTCCTTGCCCACGGTGGTGGGGGAGGCGGTCTGGCCGTGGGTGCGGCTGAGCATGGGCACTTCGGCGTAGAGGTGGGCCATCTCGCGCAGCTTGGCGATGATGCCGTCGATGGCGGGCAGCAGCACGGTGTCGCGGCCGACGCGGATCTGCAGCGCGTGGCTGGTGTTGTTGATGTCTTCGCTGGTGCAGGCAAAGTGCACGAACTCGGCGGCCTTTTGCAGCTCGGCGCGGCCATCGAACTTGGACTTGATCCAGTACTCCACGGCCTTCACGTCGTGGTTGGTGGTCTTTTCGATGGCCTTGATGGCGTCGGCATCGGCTTCGGAGAAGTTGGCGACCAGCGTGTGCAGATAGTCGCGCGATTCGGCCGACAGCGCGGGGAATTCGGCAAAGCCGGCATCGGACAGGGCGATGAACCAGGTCACCTCGACCTGAACACGGCGGTGCATATAGCCGTATTCGCTCATGATGGGGCGCAGTGCGGACAGCTTGGCGGCGTAGCGGCCGTCCAAGGGAGAGATGGCGGTGAGGGAGGACAGGTTCATGGTGGCGCAATTGTAGGTGCGCTGTATCAGTCGCACGCCGTGCTGGGTTGCTCGGCGGCCGCGGCCGGCACGCATGCCGGCCCTTTGCGGCGGCAGCCGTGCCGCCATGCCAGCGCATAGAATCATCGCACCGGCCCGTCGCCGGTGACTCGTGTCATGGAACCGCTGCTATGAAACTAATAGGCTCCACCACCAGCCCCTTTGTGCGCAAAGTCCGCGTCGTGCTGGCCGAAAAGAAGCTGGACTATCAATTCGTCGAAGAGAACCCCTGGGAGGAAGCACTTTCACCCGGTACTGGCAATCCTCTGGGCAAGGTGCCGCGTCTGGTGATGGACGGCACGGAGGCGATGTTCGATTCGCGTGTCATCGTCGAATATCTGGACACACTTTCGCCGGTTGGCAAGCTGATTCCGGGCACGGGCCGCGAGCGCGCCGAGGTCAAGACCTGGGAGGCCCTGGCCGACGGCATGCTGGATGCCGCCGTTCTGGTGCGGCTGGAGGCCACCTGGCCCGGCCGCAGCGCAGAGCAGCGCAGCCAGGCCTGGATGGACCGCCAGATGGGCAAGGTCAGTGCCGCGCTCAAGGTCATGTCGCAGGGATTGGGCGAGAAGCCGTTTTGCTGCGGCGGCACGCATCTGACGCTGGCCGATATCAGCGTCGGCTGTGCCCTGGCCTGGCTGGATTTCCGCTTTCCCGAGATGGACTGGCGCGCCGAGCATCCGAATCTGGCCGCCTTGCTGGCCAAGCTGGCGGCACGCCCCAGCTTTGTGAACACCGTGCCCCACTGAGTGGCAGCATGTCGTCAAAGAAAAGGCCACTCGAAAGTGGCCTTTTTTGGGGCATAAAAAAGCTGCGAAGCATCCCGAAACGAATTAAGAGAGGGAGGGAGGAGAAGCGCTCCGGGGATTGTTCAATGGGCGTACCCAAGGGCTTCGCAACTGGAAATTGGTGAATGCAGACCTGTCAGTTCATTGCACTTGACTATCAGATAAGACACTGTTGCAGAAGTTCCAGCCCCCGTGGGTTTCATTTTTGTAACAGTTTGGCAATGCCTGTAGGCAAATCTTGATGGATGCTGCCAGTGCCTCGAAAAGCAGGTGCTCACCAATCTCCGGGCCCTTGGATCAGCTAGCTGCTTTGCGCTGAGGCGACAGGCCCGAACACCGCAGTCCAGAGCTTGAGTACCGCTTCGCGCTGGGCTTGGGCCTGCTCTGGTTCCAGCTGTCCGGAACGCTCATCCAGCCTTGCCACGTGTTGCAGGCGGCGCAGCTCGCGGTAGGCCTTGGCTGCTTCATAGCCCACTGTCTTGGGCAGCAGGCCCGCGTCTTCGGCGCGCTGCAGCAAGGCGATATTGCCCACATTGGCGATCAGCTCGCGGTGCGCGCCGGATTCGGCCAGCACCAGGTACTGCACGGCAAATTCCACATCCACCATGCCGCCGGGGCTGTGTTTGACGTCAAACAGGCCGCCGCGTACCGGGTGAGCGCCACGCACCCGCTCACGCATGGTTTCAATCTCGCTGCGCAGAGCAGCGGCATCGCGCGGCGCGGTGATGACGGCTTCGCGCACCGCATCAAAGCGCTGATGCAGGTGCAGATCGGTCGCAGGTTCGCCGGCAGAAGAGGGAAAGTCGCGGCTGCCCAGCACAAAGCGGGCTCGCGTCATGGCCTGGTGTTCCCAGGTCCAGGCGGTGTTGCTGCCGCGCTGCTGCTGGTAATTGGCATAGGACTCGAAGCTGGTCACCAGCAGACCCGAGTTGCCGTTGGGGCGCAGCGCGGTGTCGATCTCGAACAGATCGCCTTCACCGGTCTTGACGGTCAGCCAGTTGATGAGCTTGCGCACATAGGCTGCGTAAACCTCGGGCGCGCGGTCATCGTCGTCATCGAAGACGAAGACGATGTCCAGATCGCTGCCGTAGCCCAGTTCCTTGCCGCCCAGCTTGCCGTAGCCCACGATGCCGAAACGTGGCGTATCGCGGTGGCGGTTCTTGAGCCGGCTCCAGCACCATTGGGCCGTGATGCGCAGCACGCTGTCGGCCAGGGCGCTGAGGTCGTCGGCCACTTGCTCTACGGTAATGCGGCCTTCGATATCGCGAGCCAGCGTGCGGAAGACTTCGGCATGGTGGGCGCGGCGCAGCAGATTGAGCAAGGTCTCGTCGTCGTCCTCGCCCGTGGACTGCAGGGCGGCCAGGCGCATGGCCAGCTCGTGCTCGAAGTCTGCTGCGACAAAGCGCTCCTTGAGGATGGCATCGCTGGCCAGCTCATCGATCACCCCGGGGTGTTGCTGCAGGTAACGTGCAGGCCAGCGTGCAGCTCCCAAAAGATGTAGCAATCTCTCGTGAACTGCCGGGCGTTCCAGCAGCAAGGCGAGGTAGCTTTCGCGGCGCAGCAGGGGTTCCAGCCACTGCAGAAAGCGTTTGGCAGCTTCTTCGCTGGACTGGCCGCTTTCCACCCATTGCGAGGTGCGCTCCACCAGCCTGAACAAACGAGCCCGCGCCTCGTCGCGCAGGCCGTTGATGCGGGTATTGCTGCGCCAGTCGGCGACCTGCCCGGCCAGCGAGGGAGGCAGGGCCTCGATCAGGTCTTCGATGTCTCTGGGCGTGGGCGGTCCGCCTGCCGCGGCCTTGGCGGCATTGCAGTGGCCGTTGCTGCATTGCTGGGAGTCGCCGCCGAGCAAGGTGTCGAACTCCTGTGCCACCAGTTCGCGGTGCTCGTCCAGCTGGTGCAGAAAGCCGCAGGCATCGGCATAGCCCAGTGTGCGGGCAATCCACAGCAGATCATCGTCGCGTGTGGGCAGCACATGGGTCTGCTGATCGTCCAGATACTGGATGCGGTGCTCCACCTGGCGCAAGAAGATGTAGGCGCGGCTCAGCGCATCGGCAATTTCGGCGCTCATCAGATTGGCCTGCACCAGGCGCTGCAGCGCTTCCAGCGTGGGGCGACGGCGCAGTTCGGGGAACTGGCCGCCGCGCACCACCTGCAGCAGCTGCACGATGAATTCGATCTCGCGGATGCCGCCGCGCGAGAGCTTGACGTCGTTGGCGCGTTCGGGATGGCCTGCGCTGCGCTTGGAGGCGTGGTCGCGGATCTGGCGGTGCAGGCTGCGCAGCGAGTCGAACACCGCATAGTCCAGATAGCGGCGGAACACAAAGGGCAGCACCACGCCGCGCAGGGCCTGGACGTTGGGCGTCTGGATATCGGCCAGCGGCGCCACGATGCGGCTCTTGAGCCAGGCAAAGCGCTCCCACTCCCGGCCGTGAATCTGCAGATACTCCTCCAGCGAGGACAGCGAGACGGCGGGGGCGCCTGAATTGCCGTTGGGCCGCAGGGCCAGGTCGACGCGAAAGACAAAGCCGTGTTCGGTGTTGTCGCCGATCAGGCTGAAGATGCCCTTGACGGCACGGCCGAAGTACTCGTGGTTGGAGATCACGCCGCGGCCGTCGGCCTTGCCCCGGGTGTCGCCGTCATGTTCGTAGACGTAGATCAGGTCGATGTCGCTGGAGACATTGAGCTCGCGGGCACCTAGCTTGCCCATGCCTATGACCCAGAACTGGACTTCCTGGCCGGCGGGTCCTTGAGGTGCACCATGCCGGGTGTCGAGTTCGGCGCGCACCTGGGTGCAGGCGCGATCCAGGGCCAGCTCGGCCAGCTCGGTGACGGCCTTGGTCACCACGGCGAGAGGTGCCTGCTGTTCGCAGTCCAGCACGATGATGCGCTCCATCACCAGCTGGCGCAGCACGCGCAGCGCCGCGGAGAGGTCCAGGCCGCGCGAGTGCAGCGTGCCCAGGGCCTGCTCCATCAGAGCCCGATCGGGGGCTCCCGGCGGCAAGGCGTCAAACCAGTTCTCGTAACGGCGGTGAAGGCGCTGCACAAAGCGCGAGTACTGGGCCGGGGAAGGAACATTGAGGGCGTTTTCTGCCATTGCTTGCTCTGGGGACTGCATGCGGACCGTGAAAAATGATGTCAGGCAGGCAGGTAATCAGCCCGGCAACGTGTGGTTACCGAAACGCGCACGGGGCGCCGGTCATAATTCCTGCCATTGCTAGGCCACCGATGATCGAACCGAAACCACTCCCAACTCGCCAAATTCATAGGCTGGCCAGCTTGGCACGGTGGTCTCTGGGACTGGTCCTTAGCCTGTGGCTGCTGCTGGCCACCGTGTGGGGGGTGCTCCATTTCTGGATTGTGCCGCGAATCGAACAGTGGCGCCCCGAGCTGGAATCCCTGGCCTCACGCAGCCTGGGTGTACCGGTTTCCATTGGCCGGCTGAATGCTTACCGCTCGGGTCTGGTGCCGACCTTCGAGCTGGGCGACGTAGTCCTGCATGACCCTGCGAACAAGAGTGAGGCCTTGCTGCTGCCCAAGGTGGTGGTGGCGGTCTCTGCCCATTCGCTGATGACCCTGGGAGTCGAGCAGATATATCTGGAAGGGCCGGATCTGACGGTCCGCCGCGATGCAGACGGCCAGATCTTTGTGGCCGGTATTGCCGTGTCATCCGATCCGGGGCAGGGTACCGACTCCGACTGGATCTTCTCCCAGCCCGAAATTGCCATCCGCAGCGGCAAGCTGCAGTGGGTGGACGAGCTGCGCAATGCCGCGCCCTTGCAACTGCAGGATGTGGATCTGGTGCTGCGCAACAAGCGCTGGCACCACTCCCTGCGGCTGGATGCCACGCCGCCAGAGGGCTGGGGCCAGCGCTTTACGGTCATGGGCAACTTCAAGGAGCCCTTGCTGTCGGTGCATGAAGGGCGTCTGGAGCGCTGGAGCGGACAGGCCTATCTGGACTTCACGCATATCGACCTGTCCCATCTGGGCCAGTATCTGGGGCCGCAGGACTGGAAGCTGCAGCAGGGCAAGGGCTCGGTCAGGGCCTGGCTGGATGTGGATCACGGACAGCCCGTGGGCGGGGTGGCCGATGTCGCGGTACAGGCGCTGCAACTTCAATGGCGGGACAGACCCGAGCCCCTGGCCCTGCAGGCCTTGCGGGGGCGTTTGCGGGCCAAGAATCAGAACGGTTACCAGTTTTCCGTCCAGGGATTGCAGTTCACGGCCGATGACGGGCTGAACTGGCCCAGAGGCGATTTCAGCCTGCGCTATGTGCCGACCGGCGCTTCCGAGCAGGGCAGTCAGGGCGAGCATGGCGAGGTTCAGGCCGATGGCATCGACCTGGCCATTGCGGCGCAGATGCTGCAGCGTCTGCCCCTGCCGGAGTCCGTGCAGACCCAGCTCAAAGCGCTTGCGCCGGCAGGACAGCTGAGTGATCTCAAGCTGTCATGGCGCGGACCTCTGCAGCAGCTGGCGCAGTACAAGGCTTCGGGCCGGTTCGAGCAGCTGGGACTGCGCTCCCAGGCTTCGGAGGAGGGTCCGCACAGCATAGGTATTCCCGGCGTGCGGGGGCTGAGTGGCAAGTTCACCCTGGATCAGGACAGCGGCGAGGCAACGCTGACCAAGACGCCGGCCGCCAATCAGGCCATGCTGAGCTTCCCCGGAGTGTTTGAAGACTCCGACATCCCGTTCGACCAGTTCGACAGCCTGGTGCGCTGGCAGCTGCTGGACAAGGGCCAGACCATCAAGGTGCAGGTGCCTCGGCTGCGTTTCGCCAATGAGGACACGGCCGGCCAGGCCCAGGCCAGCTGGCAGTCCGGTGCAGGGACCAAGGAGCAGCCGCGCTTTCCGGGACTGCTGGATCTGCAAGGGCAGCTCAGCCGCGCCAAGGGTGAACGGATTTATCGCTATCTGCCCCAGGATCTGGGCAGCGATGCGCTGCGCTATGTGCGCGAGGCCATCACCACAGGGCAGGCCAGTGAAGTGAACTTCCGCGTCAAGGGCGAACTCGAGCATGTGCCGTTTGAAAAGCCGGGCAAGGGCGAATTCCACATCAGTGCCCAGGTGCATGATGTGAACTACCAGTTTGTGCCCGGCTATCTGCTGGGCCCCGGCGAAAAGCCCTGGCCGCC
The DNA here is from genome assembly GCF_008121555.1 of Comamonas sp. Z1. Taxonomy (NCBI): domain Bacteria; kingdom Pseudomonadati; phylum Pseudomonadota; class Betaproteobacteria; order Burkholderiales; family Comamonadaceae; genus Comamonas; species Comamonas sp. Z1. Next base: position 28,911 of record NZ_VOQT01000027.1, on the reverse strand, counting down.
GCTGACCAGGCTGTCGGGCGAGCTGGTGTTCGACCGCAACTCCATGCAGGTGCGCAAGGCCAAGGGCTTTCTGGGGCATACCGCCATCGTGGTTGATGAAGCGCAGGCCGGAGTGGCCGACTGGAACCTGACCGAGGTGGAGGTCAACGCCAAGGCTCATGGAGCCCTGGGCGATATGCTGAACCTGGTCCAAGGCTCGGCTCTGTCTGCGCTGACTGCCCATGCTCTGGATGGCAGCAAGGCCACGGGCAATGCCAAGCTCAGCCTCAGGCTGCATCTGCCCACCATGCATATGGAGCGCAGCAAGGTACAGGGTGAAGTGGCGCTGGCGGGCAATACGCTGCAGCTGATGCCCGAGGTGCCCACACTCAGTCAGTTGCGCGGCAATGTGCAGTTTTCGGAGACCGGCTTTCAGCTCTCGGGCGTGCAAGCCAAAGCGCTGGGCGGTGATGTGCGCATCGAGGGCGGCATGAAGCCTGCCGCCGATGCCGCCACGGCTCCGGTGCAAGTGCGTGTGGACGGTATTGCCACGGCCCAGGGCCTGCGTGACGCCAAGGAGATGAGCGAACTGGTGGCTCTGGGCAAGCATCTGCAAGGCCAGGCACGTTATGGCTTGCAGATCAAGGTGCTGCACAGCGTGCCGGAAATCAGTCTGCAGTCCGATCTGCAGGGCATGGCGGTCATGTTGCCAGCTCCTTTGGGCAAGGCGGCCGACAGCTCCCTGGCCTTGCGTGTCAACCGCACAGTGCCAGCCGTGGCCAAGCCGCTGACCGATCAGTTCAGCGTGCAATGGGGCAATCAGGCCGCAGCCTTGCTGGAGCGCGATATCAGTGGGGCGCAGGCTCGCATCACACGCGGCAGCCTGGAGCTGGTGGAGTCGGGCAAGGCGGAAGCCGCTTTGCCGCCTGCGGGCCTGCAGGCCAGGGTGCAGTTGCCGGTGCTTGATCTGGATGCCTGGAGTCGTTTGTGGCCCGATGGCGCAGGGGGCTCTGCCGACGGCCCCGGTACCGAGGAAGAGAGCTGGCGCCAGTTTGTGCCGCAGCAGTTGGCGCTCAAGGCGCGTGAGGTCAAGCTCCATGGCCGTTCGCTGCACGATGTATCCCTGCAGCTCAGCCATGCCAGCAAGGTATGGATCAACCAGATCCAGTCACGCGAGCTGGCGGGGCGTGTGGAGTATCGAGAGCCATCTGCGCAGGAGCCGGGCGGCCTGGTCATCGCCAAGCTCTCACGTCTGAGCATTCCCGACGGCCCGGACGAAGGGCTGGATACCGCTGCGGAGCAGACCGGCAATGTGCGCGAGCTACCGGCCTTGCAGGTCAGCGTGGACGACTTCCAGCTGGGCAAGCGTTCGCTGGGCAAGCTGGATGTGGTGGCGCGCAATCACGGGCTGTCCGTTGGAGCGGGGCAGCGCGAATGGCAGCTGTCGCGCTTCAATATCAGCACGCCCGAGGCGACGTTGACGGCCCAGGGCTCCTGGGGACTGCGCTCCAGTGACAAAAAGCACCCGGGGCAGACCCAGCTGCAGTTCCAGCTCAATCTGCGCGATGTGGGCAAGCTGCTCAATCGCTTTGACATGCCTGGCGTGGTTGCCAATGGACAGGGTCAGCTGCAGGGTGAAATCAGCTGGACAGGAGCGCCCGTGACGCCGGAGTTCAAGACCATGTCCGGCGCCGTGCATCTGGAGGTGCAAAAAGGCCAGTTCCTCAAGGCAGATCCGGGACTGGCCAAGCTGCTGGGCGTGCTCAGCCTGCAGTCCCTGCCCAGGCGGCTGACGCTGGACTTCCGCGACGTGTTCCGTAACGGCTTCTCTTTCGACTTCATGCGAGGCGATGTCACCATAGAGCGCGGCATTGCCAAGACGAATAACATGCAGATGAAGGGCGTGAACGCGGCCGTGCTGATGGAGGGCTCTGCCGATATCGACAAGGAAACCCAGGACCTGCATGTGGTGGTGGTGCCGGAGATCAACGCCCTGTCCGCCTCCCTGGTTGCGACGGCCATCAATCCCGTGGTGGGGCTGAGCAGCTTTCTGGCACAGATGATTCTGCGTGGCCCGCTGATTGCGGCCACGACCAAGGAGTTCCATATCCACGGCAGCTGGGAAGACCCGCAGGTGACCGAGCTGCCCAGGCGCAGCGTGCCCAAAGCCGGAGCCGACGATGCCGGCAAGCAGCCCGCTGCCGCTCCAAGCTCAGAGGAGAAACCATGAAGATTGCCGCTCTACAAATGGTCTCGGGTCAGGACGTCGCAGCCAATCTGGCGCAGGCGCGCAGCCTGATGCAGCAGGCTGCCGCCCTGGGTGCGGAGCTGGTGGTGTTGCCCGAGTATTTTTGTGCCATGGGAGCCAGGGACACCGACAAGCTGGCCTACCGGGAGGCTTTTGGCCAGGGGCCGATCCAGGACTTCATGGCCGGGGCTGCCAGGCAGCTGCAGCTGTGGGTGGTGGCCGGCACGCTGCCGCTGCAGGCCGCTGACGACAGCCATGTGCTCAACACCAGTCTGGTCTATTCGCCCGAGGGCGAATGCGTGGCCCGCTACGACAAGATCCACCTCTTTCAGTTCGACAACGGGCGCGAGAGCTATACCGAGGCTGCCGTGGTGCAGGCGGGCAGCCAGCCCGTGGTCTGCGACATACAGGCCAGAAATGGCGTGAGCTGGCGCCTGGGCCTGAGTGTCTGCTATGACCTTCGCTTTCCCGAGCTGTACCGCGCACTCAGCGCACAGGGGGCCGACCTGCTGCTGGTGCCAAGTGCCTTCACCTACACCACGGGCCAGGCGCACTGGGAGGTGCTGCTGCGGGCGCGGGCGATAGAGAACCTGGCCTATGTGCTGGCACCGGGCCAGGGCGGCGTGCATGAAAACGGTCGCCGCACCTGGGGCCACAGCCTGCTGATCGACCCCTGGGGCGAGGTGCAGGGCCTGCAGGCCAGCGGCACCGGCGTGGTGGCGGGAGAGCTCAATCGTGACCGCCTGCTGCAGGTGCGCCAGCAATTGCCGGCCTTGACCCATCGTGTGCTGTGACTGATCCGCTGAATACCGCTCTTGACGCACTGCCCGAGGACCATCCCGCCCATTGGCCCTGGCGGCGCTGGCGCATGGCCTGGAAGCGCTGGTCGCTATGGACCTTGCTGGTGGCACTGGTGGTCAGCATGCTGGTCACCATGGTCTGGCTGGCCGGACGCTATGAGGCCTCGCAGGTGCAGGAAAAGCTGGAGCGCGATACCGCCAATGCCGTCGGCGATATCCGTGCAGCGCTGGGCCGCAATCTGCAGGACCTGCTGGCGCTGAGCGCCTACAGCAGCAAGCATGCCGCCTGGCGCGAGCATGCGACCGAGCTGCTGCAGCAGCGCCGCGACCTGATGCGCATCGAATGGCGCGGTGAAAACATGCGCCTCATCGAGCATGCCGAGACGCCTTATCGCACCTTGCTGGTCGAGGATGAAAGCCATTTGCCCGAGCTGCATTCGGGCGAGGCACTGACCTGTACCCAGGCCAGGCGCGTCAACGGGCCATCGTACTCGCCCAGCCGCTTCCAGCTGCTGGGCGAGGGCCTGGGCACGGAGACCATGCAGGTCTGCATGCCGCTGACGGAGAACGGCCATGTGGTGGGCTATGTGCTGGGCACGTACAGCCTGCAGGGCATTCTGATGGCCCAGGTGGGCAAATCCCTGCCGCGCACCCAGGAGGTTTCGTTCACCGAGCCGGACGGCACGCGTCTGGCCATGGTGGGGGCGGCCTGGCGCGGCTCGCGCATGTTCACGGCCCAGCAGTTGCTGGATTTGCCAGGCAACACCCTGGTGCTGCGCATGGACAGCTGGCATCACGCGCCCAGCGTTTTTCCGAATGTGATGACGGCGCTGGTGACCGGCATGTCGATCGCGCTGGTGACCGTGGTGGTGGTGCTGGTGCGCGACAACCGCCGCCGCCTGCGTGCGGAGCGCGATCTGGGCGATGCGCTGGCCTTTCGCAAGGCCATGGAGGACTCCCTGGTCACGGGCATGCGTGCACGCGATCTCCAGGGCCGCATCACCTATGTGAACCCGGCCTTCTGCAATATGGTGGGCTTCAGCGCGCAGGAGCTGCTGGGCCTCAATGTGGCGCCTTACTGGCCGCCCGAGCTGGCCCAGGAATATGTGAGCCGACGCGATCAGCGCCTCGCCGGCCTGCTGCCCACACCGCGCCAGGGCCACGAGAGCGTGTTCATGCGCAAGGACGGCTCGCGCTTTCCGGTGCTGATTTTCGAGGCGCCGCTGATCACCGCCCAGGGCCAGCACACAGGCTGGATGAGCGCTTTCATCGATATCAGCGAGCAGCGCCGCATGGAGGAGATGTCGCGTGCCTCCCAGGAGCGCCTGCAGGCCACGGCACGCCTTGCGACGGTGGGCGAGATGGCCTCCATGCTCAGCCATGAACTGACACAGCCGCTGGCCGCCATTTCCAGCTATGCCACGGGCTCGCTCAATCTGCTGGAGCATGAGCCGACCGACCCTCAGGTCCCGCATCTCAAGGACTTGCGCATGGCTCTGGAGCGCATCGGTTTTCAGGCCGACCGCGCAGGCAAGGTCATCAAGAGCGTGCGCGATTTCGTGCGCCGGCGCGACAAGTCCAGAGAGGTGGTGCAGCCCGTGGAGCTGATCGATGCCGTCATGCCTCTGGTCTATCTGCAGGCGCACAAGCTCAATGCAACTGTGCAGCTGGAGCTGGAGCCCGATCTGCCGGGGGTGCTCTGCGATGTCACCATGGTCGAGCAGGTGCTGCTCAATCTGGCGCGCAACGGCATGCAGGCCATGGACCTGCCCGAGCTCAAGGAGAGGGTGTTGACCATGGCTGTCAGGCGCAGTTCTGACGGTAATAGCGCGCGTTGGGTAGAATTTTCCATCATGGACTGCGGCGCCGGCATTTCTGCGGAAGTCGCCGAGCAGCTGTTCACCCCCTTCTTCACCACGCGCACCGAAGGCATGGGCCTGGGCCTGAGTCTGTGCCGCACGGTGGTGGAGCAACATGGTGGTCACCTTGATTACCGCCCGCACCTCCCGCAGGGCACGGAGTTTGTCTTCACGCTTCCGGCCCACTGGGAACCCAGAGAGAACTAGGCTTCATGGAACCTGTAACCGACGCTACCGTCTACGTGGTGGACGACGATGCCGATGTCCGAGAGGCATTGGCATGGCTGCTGCGTTCGCGCAGATTGCTGAGCGAGTGCTATCGCAACGCCGAAGAATTCGAGCAGGCCGTGCTGCAGACCAGCCCCGTGACGCGTCGTCCCTGCTGCCTGCTGCTCGATATGCGCATGACGGGCATGAGCGGGCTGTCGCTGTTCAACCGCATGCTGGAGCGCGGCCAGATCGAGGCCATGCCCGTGATCTTTCTGACCGGCCATGCCGATGTGCCGACGGCCGTGGATACGGTCAAGCGCGGTGCCTTCGATTTCTGCGAGAAGCCGTTTTCCGACAACGCGCTGGTGGACCGGGTGGAGCAGGCTCTGGCGCTGTCCGCCGAGCATCTGGCTGCCTTGCAGGCGCGCGAAGAGGTGCGCAGCCGCCTGGACGAGCTGACCGATCGGGAAAAAGACGTGATGAAGCTGGTCGTCGAGGGCGTGCCGAACAAGTTGATTGCCGATCAGCTCGATATCAGCGTGCGCACCGTGGAAGTGCACCGCGCGCGTGTCTTCGACAAGATGCAGGTCAAGTCGGCGGTCGAGTTGGCCAATCTGCTGCGCAACGCCTGAGCGCAAGCCTCCGCGACATGAAAAAAGCCCCGCTTGGCGGGGCTTTTTGCTGGTCTCGCGCTGGCTTATTGAGGCGCACGCTCGCCCACGAAGATTTCCACGCGGCGGTTGCGCGCACGGCCTTCGTTGGTGGCATTGGAGGCCACGGGCTGGTGCGAGCCCATGCCCTGAACCTGGATGCGGGCGCCGTTGACGCCACGCGAGGTCAGATAGTTGCGGGTGCTCTCGGCGCGCTGCAGCGACAGAGGGTTGTTGATGGCATCGGAGCCTGTGCTGTCGGTGTGGCCGATGATGCGCACTTCTGCGTTGGGGTTGTTGCGCAGACCTTCGGCAAAGCGATCGAGGATGGGGGCGAAGTTGCCCTTGATGTCGGCGCGGCCGGTGTCAAAGGAGATGTCGCTGGGGATGTCCAGCTTGAGCTGGTTGTCCGCGGTCTGTGTCACGCCCACGCCTGTGCCCTGGGTCGCGGCTTCCATTTCACGCTTTTGCTTCTCGAGGTTCTGCGACCAGATATAGGAGCCCAGGGCGCCGACACCGGCACCGATCAGCGCACCCTTGCCGGCATGGCCGCCAGCAATGGCGCCGATGGCAGCGCCGCCCAGTGCGCCCACGCCTGCACCGGTGGCAGTACGACGCGTGGTGTCCGACATGCCGCCGGTATTGGCGCAGCCGGTGATCAACAATGCAGAGGCCAGAGCGGCCGTCACAGCCATTTGCTTGCGCATAGAAAACTCCTTAGTTTGATAAACGACCCGGAGGGTCTTGCAAACCAGCTTTGCGTAAAAGCTGCAAGGCCACGAGCGTACTGCCAAGAGAAGGCAAAAAAAGTAGGACGCGGGCCAGCGAGCGGTTTCTGATGCAAAAGATTGTCACATGCAGCCCGCGCTGCAGTGGCTGCAGCGCCATGGGCTAAGCTCGATTAGAGCGATCTTGTTCGGGGTCTGCAAGCACTTCTTGGTGCGGCGCAGGCTCGACCGGGGCCGGCAACTCACCCTTTTTTCGACCTGAGAACATGGTCCACCACACAATAGCGACCAAAATGGCCAATGCCAGCAGTGCTTCAAGCAAAATCAGACCCATGAATTTCCATCTCCTGCGCCGTGCTTCACTGGCGCTGATTGTAGGAACCCTGGTGGCATGCACCACCACCAAGCAGCAAAACGACCCGGCATCGGTGCCCGAGATGGCTCCGCATGGCGGGCCGGCTTCCGCAGCCAAGCCGCCGTTCACCGCCAATGTACCGACTAAAAGCCGCTGGGTGGCGGTGGACTGGGGCGAGTTGCCCGGCGTGCCCCAGGATTCCCTGAACGAGGCCTGGAATGCCTGGATCAAGAATTGCGAGCGTCCCAGCACCGTGTTTGCCAATCTGTGCGGCGAGGTGCGAAGGCTGAGCATCGCCTCGGAAGACGAGCAGCGCAGCTGGATGATGAACACGCTGCAGCCCTATCGCATCGAAGCGACCACGGGCAGTCCCGACGGCATGCTGACCGCCTATTACGAGCCCTTGTACGAGGCGCGCCGTGTGCAGGGCAACGGCTTCAACGTGCCCATCTATCAGGTCCCGCAGGGCTTTGGCAAGCGCAAGCCCTGGTTCACGCGCCAGCAGATCGACACCAACTCCGAGGCCCAGGCCGCCCTGGCCGGCCGTGCCATTGCCTGGTTGCGCGACCCGGTGGACATGCTGGTGCTGCATATCCAGGGCTCGGGCCGGCTGATGCTGACCGAGGCCGACGGCCGCCAGCGCATGATCCGCGTGGCCTATGCCGGCACCAACGATCAGCCCTACAAGAGCGTGGGCCGCTGGCTGCTCGACCAGAACCTGGTGCGCGATGCCACCTGGCCCGGCATCAGCGCCTGGATTGCCGCCAATCCCTCGCGTGTCAACGAGATGCTCTGGAGCAATCCGCGCTATGTGTTCTTCCGCGAGGAGGCGCTCAATGACTTCGATGCCCAGTTCGGTCCCAAGGGCGCCCAGGGCGTGGCGCTGACGCCGGGCCGCTCGATTGCCGTGGACCGCAACAGCATTCCCTATGGCACGCCGGTCTGGCTGTCCACGCCCGGCCCTACGGTCTCGCTCAACCGCCTGGTGTTCGCGCAGGATACGGGCAGCGCCATTCTGGGCGCCGTGCGCGCCGACTATTTCATGGGCTGGGGGGCCGAGGCCGGTGATGTGGCGGGCCGTATCAAGCAGCCGCTCAAGCTCTGGGCTTTCTGGCCCAAGGCCTTGGCCGGATCGGCGCCGCATCTGCGCTGATACTAAAAACAGGAGCTGCCAGCGCTTGTCAGTCAATGAATTTCGATGAATAACTATCTGAAATCATTTATCTGAAAGCGCTGGCAGCTCTCTTTTAAAGAGCGTCGGTGAAGTAGCGCTGCACCACGGGCGGCTCCTTGCCCTTGTGAAAGCTCAGCTTGCGGTCGCGCAGCGCCACATCGGCGGTCGTCACGCGCTCGAAGCGGCGCAGATGCTCGGTCCAGGATTCGTCGGTGATCTGCTCCACGAAGCGCTCGGGCTGGCTCATGCTGTGCAGCAGGCTCCAGGACAGCGCGCCCTGGCGCAGGCGGCTGCGCCGGCTCAGCTGCATCAGGTCGCGGAAGGCGCCGGCCCTGGCCGGGTCGATCAGGTACTCGATGGTCACCACCACGCGCCCGGCTTCGGGCGTCGACGCTGCCGTCGGCGGCGTGAAGGCGCGCGAAGGGCTGAGGTCTTCCTCGATGTCGCGGTCCGGGTTCAGGCGCTGCACGATCAGCAGGGCCGTCAGCCCGCTGACGGCGGCCACGGCCATGCTGATCTGCACCGAGCCCAGGCTGGCGATCTTGCCCCAGATGGCGGCGCCAATGGCCGTGCTGCCCATGATGGACATCTGGTAGATGGACATGCCGCGTGCCCGCACCCAGTTGGGCAGGGCCATCTGCGCGGCCACGCCCAGCGTGTTGGCCGTGGCCAGCAGGGCCATGCCCGAGAGCATCATGCCCGGCACGGCCACGGCGATATGGGGGGCGAAGGCCACGGTCAGCGTGGCCAGGCTTTGCGCGGCCACGCCGGCCAGCACCGTGCGCTCGCCCGACAGCATCTGGCGTATGCGCGGCAGCAGCATGGCGCCCAGGATGGCGCCCGCGCCCATGGAGGCCAGCAGCAGCGTGAAGGTGCCGGCACTGCCGCTGCCGGCCGTGCCGTGGTCCAGGCGCTGGGCCGTCAGCGGCAGCAGGGCCATGATGGCGGCGGCCTGCAGAAAGTAGCAGACGGTGCGCAGCAGCACGGCATGCATGCGCGGCGACTCCTGGATGAACTGCAGGCCCACGCGCATGGCCGAACCCAGGCGCTCGCGGCCCAGCGGGTTGGCGGGCTGCTGGCGCTTCCAGCGCAGCAGCACAAAGCCCGAGACGATGGACAGCACGGCGTTGAGCACAAACACCCAGGCGCTGCCCAGGCTGGCAATCAGGGCCCCGGCCACCAGCGGGCCGATGATGCGCGAGGCATTCATGGCCACGCCGTTGAGCGCCATCGCAAAAGGCAGATGGTGCTTGGGCACCAACTCGGGGATCAGCGCGGAGAACACCGGCCAGCGCATGGCCAGGCCGATGCCGTTGGCAAACACCAGAGCCAGCAGCAGATAGGGCGTCAGCTGGCCCGAGAGCACGGCCAGGCACAGCAGCAGCGCCACGGCAGCCACCCAGAACTGGGTGACGATGAAGTAGCGGCGTCGGTCCAGGATATCGGCCAGCGCCCCGCTGGGAAGGGCCAGCAGCATGACCGGCAGGGTGGAGGCCGACTGCACCAGCGCCACCAGCACGGGCGAGGTGGTCAGCGATGTCATCAGCCAGGCGGCCGCCACATCGTTCATCCACATGCAGATATTGGCCGTCATCCAGATCATCCACAGCATGCGGAAGGTGGGTGTGGCCAGCGGTGTCCAGACGCCCGGGGCCGCAGCAGGCGGCGTGCCTCCGTCATGCATGGCCGAGGGATCTTCCAGCAGCTTGCCTGCAGGGACCTGGCCGGAGTCTGAAGTTATTGGATTGTGGGAAGCGCGTGCTGCGGAATCATCGTGGGCCATGGGACACGATTCTGTAGCAGGAAAGTTGTGCTGACAAATACGTAGTTCCTCACAGCGCCAGGCTGCGGCGGCCACCTGTCGCAGCGGTGACGGGTGCTATTGATCAGTGAGCTTGCAGCGTATGCCAGTCATTGATTTCAATGTCGATACGGCAGGTATTGCCCATGGGGCAAGCGGTACGCGCTTCACTTTTTAAGTGTGCCGGCCGGGCTCAGGCATGCGTCAGCGTGCTGGGCAGCGGCAGCGCGCTGCTGGACTTCACTTCGCCCAGCGAAAAAATCGTGTGCACGTCTTTGACGTTGGGCAGGCGCAGCAGCACATTGCGCACAAAACCGGAAAAGCTCTCCAGATCCCTGGCCACGACCTGCAGCTCGAAGGTGCCCGCGCCGCTGATGTAGTGACAGGAGGTGACCTCGGGCAGCAGGCGAATGGCTTCCTCCATGCGCAGCGTGATGTCGGCCGTGTTCTGTGCGGCATCCACGCGCACAAAGGCCAGCACGCCCAGGCCCAGCTTGTGGCGGTCCAGCGTGGCGTGATAGCCGGTGATGTAGCCCGACTCCTCCAGCGCGCGCACGCGTCGCCAGCAGGGCGCGGCGGACAGACCCACGCGCTGGGCCAGCTCGGCATTGGTGAGGCGGCCGTCCATTTGCAGCTCATTCAGGATGGCCCAGTCGAAGCGATCAAGTTGGTTCATGATTCGCAATTTACAGCAAGATTATTTCAAAAACTAGGTTAATCCCGGCAATAAAAAGAAAGCTCTATTCGGGGCGTTTTCCTTAAACTTTGCTCAAACAACTTGCGTTCCGTGCCTCTGGCGCAGGAATGCCCAAAGCAATATGCTGCTCTGGTAGCCAAGAGCTGCCACGGGTGGTCACCCACATGGAGACAAGCCATGAATGCCCCTTTGCCCGATGAAGTCCGTCGCGCCCTGGAGTCTGTGACTCTGGACGACAAATATTCCCTGGCCCGCGGCCGCGCCTTTATGAGCGGCGTGCAGGCCCTGGTCCGCCTGCCCATGCTGCAGCGCCTGCGCGATGCGCAGGCCGGGCTCAATACCGCCGGCTTCATCAGCGGCTATCGCGGCTCGCCCCTGGGCACCTACGACCAGTCCCTGTGGGCGGCCAAAAAGCATATGGAAGCGAATCACATCGTCTTTCAGCCCGGCGTGAACGAAGAACTGGGCGCCACGGCCGTCTGGGGCACGCAGCAGCTCGATCTCTATCCCGAGACCAAGAAGTTCGACGGCGTCTTCGGCATCTGGTATGGCAAGGGTCCGGGCGTGGACCGCTGCTCCGACGTGTTCAAGCACGCCAATATGGCGGGCACGGCCAAGCATGGCGGCGTGATCGCGATTGCGGGCGACGACCACATCAGCAAGTCCTCCACGGCCGCGCACCAGAGCGACCACATCTTCAAGGCCTGCGGCACGCCGGTGTTCTTCCCCAGCAATGTGCAGGACATCCTCGACATGGGCCTGCATGCCTTTGCCATGAGCCGTTTCTCGGGCCTGTGGTCGGGCATGAAGACGATCCAGGAGGTGGTGGAGTCCTCCTCCTCGGTCCTGGTGGACCCGGATCGCGTCAACATCATCCTGCCCGAAGACTTTCAGATGCCGGACGGCGGCCTGCATATCCGCTGGCCCGATCCGCCGCTGGAGCAGGAAGCGCGGCTGATGAACTACAAGTGGTATGCAGCCCTGGCCTATGTGCGCGCCAACAAGCTCAACCACAATGTGATCGAGGGCCCCAACGACCGCTTCGGCATCATCGCCAGCGGCAAGGCCTATAACGATACGCGCCAGGCCATGGCCGATCTGGGGCTGGACGAGGACACCTGCCGCCAGCTGGGCATCAGGCTGCACAAGGTCAACGTGGTCTGGCCGCTGGAGGCCACCATCACGCGCGATTTCGCGCGCGGCCTGCAGGAGATTCTGGTGGTCGAGGAAAAGCGCCAGGTCATCGAATACCAGATCAAGGAAGAGCTCTACAACTGGCGCGACGACGTGCGCCCCAATGTGGTGGGCAAGTTCAGCGACGAGCATGGCGGCGAATGGTCGCTGCCCAACCCTAGCACCGACTGGCTGCTGCGCCCCACGGCCGATCTGACCCCCGCCATCATTGCGCGCGCCATTGCCCAGCGCCTCAAGAAGCTGGGCGTGCCCGAGCATGTGCAAACGCGCATGCAGCAGCGTCTGGCCGTGCTCGACGCCCGCGAAGCAGCGATCAAGGCGGCCAAGGAGGTCTCGACCGGCGACCGCACGCCCTGGTTCTGCAGCGGCTGCCCGCACAACACCTCGACACGCGTGCCCGAAGGCTCGCGCGCCGTGGCCGGCATCGGCTGCCACTATATGACCACCTGGATGCCCGACCGCCGCACCAGCACCTTCACGCAGATGGGCGGCGAGGGCGTGACCTGGGTGGGGCAGGCGCCTTTCACCAAGGAAGCCCATGTCTTCGCCAATCTGGGCGACGGCACCTACTTCCACAGCGGGCTGCTGGCGATCCGCCAGAGCATTGCGGCCGGCACCAACATCACCTACAAGGTGCTCTACAACGACGCCGTGGCCATGACGGGCGGCCAGCGCGTGGGCGAGCGGCCCGAAGGCCATTCGGTGCTGCAGATCATGAACAGCCTGCTCTCCGAGGGCGTGGGCAAGCTGGTCATCGTCACCGACGAGCCCGAGAAATACGATGGCGTGAAGCTGGGCGAGGGCGTGACCGTGCACCATCGCGACGAGCTGGATGCGATCCAGCGCCAGTTCCGCGAGCTCAAGGGCTGCACGGCCATCATCTACGACCAGACCTGCGCTACCGAAAAGCGCCGCCGCCGCAAACGCGGCGTGCTGAGCACGCCCGACAAGACCGTGGTCATCAACGAGTTGGTCTGCGAGGGCTGTGGCGATTGCTCGGTGCAGTCCAACTGCCTCTCGGTCGAGCCCGTGGAGACCGAGTTCGGCCGCAAGCGCCGCATCAACCAGAACAGTTGCAACAAGGACTATTCCTGCGTCAAGGGCTTCTGCCCCAGCTTCGTCACCGTCGAGGGCGGTCAGCTCAAAAAGCCCAAGCAGGAGAAGAAGGGCAGCCTGGAGGCTCTTCCCATTATTCCCGAGCCCGTCCTGCCCGTGGCCGAGCAGGCCTGGGGCATCGTGGTGGCCGGCGTCGGCGGCACGGGCGTGATCACCATCGGTTCGCTGCTGGGCATGGCCGCACACCTGGAGGGCAAGGGCGTGGTCACGCAGGATGCGGCGGGTCTGGCGCAAAAAGGCGGCTCCACCTGGAGCCATATCCAGATCGCCAACCGCGCCGATGCCATCTACACCACCAAGGTGGACATGGCCAAGGCCGATCTGGTCATCGGCTGCGACCCCATCGTGGCGGCCACGCCCACCACCTTGTCCGTGATGCAGCCGGGGCGCACCTATGTGGCGCTCAACAGCCATGCCGCGCCCACAGCCACCTTTGTGGGCAACCCCGACTGGCAGTCGCCTGCCGCACGCTGCGCCACGGCGCTGGCCGAGGCCGTGGGACATGGCGCCCTGGGAAGCTTCGACGCAGAGAAGGCCTCCACGGCCTTGCTGGGCGACAGCATCTACGCCAACCCCATGATGCTGGGCTACGCCTGGCAAAAAGGCAGGGTGCCGCTCAGCCATGCCTCGCTGATGCGCGCCATGGAGCTCAACGGCGTGCAGGTGGCGCGCAACCAGGAGGCCTTTGAATGGGGCCGCCGCTGCGCCCACGATCTGGAGGCCGTGCGCGCTCTGTATCAGGCATCGCAGGTGATCCAGTTCGTCAAGAAGCCGTCGCTGGAGGAAATGCTGGACAAGCGTGTGGAGTTCCTCACGGCCTACCAGAACGCGGCCTATGCCCAGCAGTACCGCGACTTCGTGGCCAAGGTGCGCGCGGCGGAAGAGCCGCTGGCCCAGGGCACGCGCCTGTCCCAGGCCGTGGCGCGCTATCTGTTCAAGCTCATGGCGTACAAGGACGAGTATGAGGTGGCGCGTTTGCACACCGAGGCGGCGTTCACTCAGAAGATCAGCGAGATGTTCGAGGGCGACTACAAGCTCGTCCATCACCTGGCGCCCCCCGGTTTTGCCAAAAAGGACGAGCAGGGTCATCTGCTCAAAAAATCCTATGGCCCCTGGATGCGCAAGGCCATGGGCTGGCTGGCCGGCATGAAGGGGCTGCGCGGCACGGCGCTCGATCCCTTCGGTCGCACCGAGGAACGCCGCACCGAGCGCGCCCTGATCGTCGAATATCGCCAGTGCATCGAAACCCTGCTGACGGGTTTGACGGCCGACAAGCTGGCGCTGGCCGTGGAGATCGCCTCCATCCCCGAAGACATTCGAGGCTACGGCCATGTCAAAGAGCACCATCTGGCGGCTGCGCGCATCAAGTGGCAGTCCTTGATGACTCGCTGGAATGGCTCGGCTGCAGCTGCTGCGCCAGCAGTCAAGCTGATGGCAGTGAACTAATTGCGCCGAGGCGCATCACAACAAGGCCGGGGCAACCCGGCCTTTGTATTCATGGTCAGAGGCGATGCTGGCAGTGGGCTATCTGAATTTGATAGCTGCCAGCGCCTGTATTGAGTGATATTCAAAGATAAAACAGTCACAAAACAATACGAGTAATGCGCTGATAGCTATGTTTTTTACAGGCATCGTTGATGTGGAAAGGGAGGTCCTCATTGCATCAGGGAATGCCTGTGCTGCGCGGCTGCCCATGCCAATCTTGGGTACAAGCCAGCCGAATACAATGTCCCGCTGACCTGGCGAGATCGTGCAAGTGCGCGCCTGCCGGGACCTATTCCTGACAAATTCACTCTTTCGGAGTCTTTTTCGTGTTCATTTCTTCTGCTTTCGCCCAGACCGCTCCTGCCGCCGCTGCTGAAGGCGGCTTCATGGGTTCGCTCACCGGCATGCTGCCTCTGGTGCTGATGTTCGTGGTGCTGTACTTCGTGATGATTCGTCCCCAGATGAAGCGCCAGAAGGAACACCGCTCCATGATCGACGCGCTGGCCAAGGGTGATGAAGTGGCTACCGCCGGCGGCATCATCGGCACCGTGACCCGCATGGCCGAGCAATTCATCTACATCGAAGTGGCTTCCGGCGTGGAAGTCCAGATCCAGCGCTCCGCTGTGGTGCAAGTGCTGCCCAAGGGCACGGCCAAGTAAGCCTGTCCGCTGTGGATTTTGAGGGGTACGGCGCTCGACCAGAGCGCGCGTACCCGTTGTGCGTTGCTGTAAAAAAAAGAGCGCGATCATGAACCGATACCCGGTCTGGAAGTACGCGATCATCGTGATCGCGCTGCTGGTGGGGGTGCTCTACACCCTGCCCAATTTCTTTGGTGAAGCGCCTGCCGTGCAGGTGTCCTCGGCCAAGTCCACCGTCAAGGTGGACAACGCGGTGCTGCAAAAGGTGGAGTCCGCCTTGAGCGCGGCCAGCGTCAAAGCCACATCGATGTCGCTGGAAGGCACTTCGGTGCGCGCCCGCTTCGATACGCCCGATGAGCAGCTCAAGGCCAAGGACGTCATCCAGAAGGCGCTGATCTCCGACCCCACCGACCCCTCCTACATCGTGGCGCTGAACCTGGTGTCGCGCTCGCCCGACTGGCTGACGGCCATCGGCGCCAAGCCCATGTATCTGGGTCTGGACCTGCGTGGCGGCGTGCACTTCATGCTGCAGGTGGACATGGCGGCGGCCCTGACCAAGAAGGCCGAGAGCTATGCGGGCGATCTGCGCTCTTCGATGCGCGACAAGAATATCCGCCACGGCGGTGTCAGCCGCGACGGCAACAACGTCACCATTCGCGTGCGCGACGAAGCCACGCTGACGGCGGCGCGCAATCTGATCGCGGACCAGTTCCCCGATCTGGCGGCCACTTCCACGCCTGACGGCACGGGCTTCAAGCTGGTGGCCTCGATCAAGCCCGAAGCCCTGCGCAAGGTGCAGGAGCAGGCGCTCAAGCAGAACATCGTCACGCTGCACAACCGTATCAACGAACTCGGCGTGGCCGAGCCCGTGATCCAGCAGCAGGGCCTGGACCGCATCGTGGTGCAACTGCCCGGCGTGCAGGACACGGCCAAGGCCAAGGACATTCTGGGCCGCACCGCCACGCTGGAAGTGCGCATGGTGGACGAGTCCGCCGAAGCGCGTGCTGCCGAGATGGGCTCCGGCCCTGTGCCTTTCGGCTCCGAGAAATACCTGGACCGCAACGGTCAGGGCATCATCGTGCAAAAGCAGGTGACGCTGACCGGCGAGAACCTGACGGATGCCCAGCCTGGCTTTGACAGCCAGACCCAGGAGCCCACCGTCAACCTGACGCTGGACGCCAAGGGCGCGCGCATCTTCAAGGACGTGACGCGCGAGAACGTGGGCAAGCGCATGGCCATCATCCTGTTCGAAAAGGGCAAGGGCGAAGTGGTGACGGCTCCCGTGATTCGTGGCGAAATCGGCGGCGGCCGCGTGCAGATCTCGGGTCGCATGACTACGGCTGAAGCCAACGACACCTCGCTGCTGCTGCGCGCCGGTTCGCTGGCCGCGCCCATGGAGATCATCGAGGAATACACCATCGGCCCAAGCCTGGGCGCCGACAACATCGACCGCGGTATCCACTCCGTGGTCTGGGGCATGGTGGCTGTTGCTGCCTTCATGTGTGTCTATTACATGCTGTTCGGCGTGATCTCCACGATCTCTCTGGGCATCAACGTGTTGCTGCTGCTGGCCATTCTGTCCATGCTGCAGGCCACGCTGACCCTGCCCGGCATTGCCGCCATGGCGCTGGCGCTGGGTGTGGCCATCGATTCGAACGTGCTGATCAACGAGCGTATTCGTGAAGAGCTGCGTGCCGGTGCCTCGCCCCAGGCGGCGATTCATGCCGGTTACGAGCATGCCTGGCACACCATTCTGGACTCGAACGTGACCACGCTGATTGTGGGTCTGGCACTGCTGGCCTTTGGTTCTGGTGTGGTGCGTGGATTTGCCGTGGTGCACTGCATCGGCATTCTGACCAGCATGTTCTCGGCCGTGTTCTTCTCGCGTGGTCTGGTCAATCTCTGGTACGGCGGTCGCAAGAAGCTCAAGAGCCTCGCCATCGGTCAGGTCTGGAAGCCTGAGGGTGAAGGTCACCGTTCCGTGGCCGGCCGCGGCGGCAACAACTAAGGAGGAAGATCATGGAGTTCTTCCGCATCAAAAAAGACATTCCGTTCATGAAGTACGCGTTGGTCTTCAACGCGATTTCCTTCATCACCTTTGCGCTGGCCGTTTTTTTCCTGTTCTCGCGCGGCCTGCATCTGTCCGTGGAGTTCACGGGCGGTACGGTCATGGAAGTGGCCTACACCCAGCCTGCCGACATCGGCAAGGTGCGTGAAACCGTTTCCAAGCTCGGCTATGCCGATGTGATCGTGCAGAATTTCGGTACATCCAAGGATGTGATGATTCGTCTGCCCGTGCAAAAGGGCGTGACGACTGCTCAGCAAAGTGAGCGGGTGATCACTGCACTGAAGGCCGAGGATGCAGAGGTCACGCTGCGCCGCACCGAGTTTGTCGGCCCGCAGGTGGGCGATGAACTGATGCACAACGGCCTGATGGCGCTGGGCATGGTGGTGCTGGGCATCATCATCTATCTGGCCTTCCGCTTCGAGTGGAAGTTCGGTGTGGCGGCCATCATTGCCAACTTGCACGACGTGATCATCATCCTGGGCTTCTTTGCCTTCTTCCAGTGGGAGTTCTCGCTCTCCGTGCTGGCAGGCGTGCTGGCCGTGCTGGGTTACTCGGTCAATGAGTCCGTGGTGATTTTCGACCGTATCCGAGAGGCCTTCCGCAAGTTCCGCAAGCTCAGCACCCACGAGGTGATCGACCACGCCATCACGTCGACCATGAGCCGGACCATCATCACTCACGCTTCGACCGAAGCCATGGTGCTGTCCATGTTCTTCTTTGGCGGCCCCAGCCTGCATTACTTTGCACTGGCGCTGACGATCGGTATCTTGTTCGGTA
Organism: Comamonas sp. Z1; assembly: GCF_008121555.1. Lineage (NCBI taxonomy): Bacteria > Pseudomonadati > Pseudomonadota > Betaproteobacteria > Burkholderiales > Comamonadaceae > Comamonas > Comamonas sp. Z1. The sequence goes on along the minus strand of NZ_VOQT01000027.1, from coordinate 11,132 downwards.
TCTATTCTTCGGTGTTCGTGGCGGCTGCCATTGCCATGTGGCTGGGCGTCAAGCGCGAAGATCTGGTCAAGGCTCCAGCCAAGCCCGGGTCGCAAGATCCCAACGATCCCAACGCGGGAGCCGTGGTCTGACGCTTTGACCATTGCGGCGGGTGCATGACTGCTTCTGCCGCCATTACACTTACGGAATGGCTCTCTCGCAGTCTTCCTCCACCGCGCCTGCGGCCCCGCAACAGCTGGGCTGGCAGGCGCGTTTGCGTTGGGTCCATGGCATTTGTCAGGGCCTGCCCAAGGTCGCTCGGCAACTGGATGAATTCCTCTCCAACCAGAGCAGTGCCGTCTCCACTGCCAAGGAGATGCAGGAGTGGCGCGAGGCCTGGGTTGGCTTTCAGCAGAACAAGGACGCCTGGTTGCAGGCAGGCGCTCAGGCGCTGCAGCAGGCTGCGCGCAAGCCGCCCTCTGGTGGAGCCGAGAGCAATGCTTCGGGCTCGGCTCCGCTGACCTTCGAGCTGCTCAGCGACGATGTCGTCGAAAACAGGATTCTGGCCTCCCGCATGGCCCTGGCCATGGGAGAGACGCTGCAGCCCGGCTTCGAGGCCATGCGCCTGCGCATTCAGGCACTGGAGGGCCATGAGCTGGCTTCCCGGGACATGTTCCGTGCCGAGACCATCTGCCTGCATCTGGTCGAGCAATGGCTGGGCTGCGGCATGGAGCGCAAGCATTTGCAGCGGGCTGTGGAGCCCCTGCAGAATGCGCTGGCACCGCTGATGGAGTCCGAATACAGCATCCTGCACAAGCTGCTGGATGCCAAGGGCGTCAGCAAGGCCCAGGATGCCCCGCTGCGCGTGCGACGTACCGAGGGTGGCCCGTCCACCGGTGCCATGCATCTGGGCGCCAGCAGTGGCTATGGCAATGCGTCCGATGCGGGTTGGACCAACTCTGCCATGCAGTACATGCCGGCCGGTATGGCTGCCGGTCTGGGCGTCGGGACTGGGATGGCTCCGGGCATTGCCCTGCCGCCAGGCGCCAGCGCCGGCCTGGGCATGCTGGCGCGGGCGCGCCATCGCGCGCTGGATGCCATGAATCAGCTGCGCCAGGTGCTGAGCCAGCCTGCGGTCGGCATTCCAGGACTGATGCCTGGCACGCCTGTCGTTCCCATGCCTCCGGCGTCTGCCGCTCTGGCGCAGGCGCTGCAGGAGCAGCAACAACTGATGGCGGCCGAGCTCCAGGCCCAGTATCCGTCTGCGGCCGGTTCGGCCATGGCCATGCCCGCCATGGACTACAGTCCGGCAGCGATCGGCCAGCTGGTCAATCTGGTGCGCGAGCGCTCGGCCGACTGGAAGCAAAAGGCCGAGACCAAGAGCGAGAAGGCGACCATCGAGGTGGTGGCGCTGATGTTCCAGAGCATTCTTTCGGAAGACCGGCTGCCGCCGTCCATTCGCGTCTGGTTCGCGCGCCTGCAGGTCCCGGTTTTGCGCGTGGCCCTGGCCGAGCCGCAGTTCTTCAGCGATCTCAATCACCCGGCGCGCAAGCTGATCGACCGCATGGGCTCCTGCGTCATGGGTTTTGACGCCAGCAGCATCAACGGCAATGCGCTGGAGACCGAGATCCGCCGCGTGGTTCAGGTGATAGAGCAGTACCCTGAAACCGGGCAGAAGGTCTTTGCGCTGGTGCTGCGCGAGTTCGAAGAGTTCCTCACCAGGCACTTTGCCCAGAATCGGTCCACGGCCAAGATCACCAGCGTGGCTCAGCAGGTGGAGCAGAAGGAGACGCTGGCCATCCAGTACACCATCGAGCTGCGCAATATGCTCACCGACATGCCGGTGCGCGAAGAGGTGCGAGACTTCCTCTTCAAGTCCTGGGCCGATGTGCTGGCCATGGCCACCGTGCGCTATGGCGCCAAGGATGCGCGGGCCATGCGCCTCAAGCAGGCGGCCAGCGAGCTGGTCTGGTCGGCCAGCGCCAAGCCCTTGCGTCAGGAGCGCGCGCGTGTCATCCAGGGCTTGCCGACCTTGCTGCAGACCTTGCGTGAAGGACTGGAGCTGGTGAGCGTGACCGGCGATGCACAGTCTGCCGCGATCAAGGTGTTGACCGATACGCTGGCCCAGGCCTTCATGTCCAAGACGGCAGCCATTCCGGCCGAGCGTATCGAGGCCATGGCCAAGCGCCTGGCGGAGCTGGAGAAATACATCAGCGAGGATGGCAAGCTCGACGATATGCCGCTGTCCAGCGAGAGCATAGAGCTGATGCTGGGCGTGGATGCGGGCGATCTGAACGTTATTCCCAACACGGACAGCCTGGTGGAGCCCGCCATGCTGGAGTGGGCCCAGTCGCTGGAAAGCGGTCGCTGGTTCACGCTGGACCACAACGGTGCCCGTGTGCAGGTGCAATATGTCTGGCATAGTCGTCGCAAGCATCTGCATTTGTTCGCCTCGCTGGATGGACACTGCTATCTGCTGCAGGCGCAACGCATGGCGACCTATCTGCAGGCCGGCTTGCTTGCGGTGCATGATGCCGAAGCCCTGACGGTGCGTGCCACGCGCGATGCACTGCAGAAAATTCAGGCGAATCCGGAAAGACTGGCCTAAGCCCCTGAGGTGCTTTGCATCTTTCCCCTTTCTCTACGCGCTGCACCAGGGAAGGGAGCAGCCCTTGCTGGGCGTCGCCTTGTCGGGATATGCCGGTTTGGGGCTTCAGCTTTGCGTAAGTCGCTGGTACAGGCCGCCAGGCAGGCGCGCGACCAGGCCGTCGAGCTCCAGTTCCATCAGCTGCGCCTGCAAATGGGCGGCATCCCAGCCCGTGCGATCGCTCAAGGACTCCAGTGTCATGGGGTCATGGCCCAGCGCCTGCAGCAACGGGTTATTCGGTGTCGATGCCTTGTTTTTGGCAGCTTCCTGCGCTGGTTCGGCTCTGGTCGACGCGAGTTTCAGTCCTTGAAGCTCTTCGAGCACGTTGTCAGCGGTTTCCACCAGCTTGGCGCCCTGGCGTATCAGCGCATGGCAGCCCTTGGCCTGCGGCGCGTGGATGGAGCCGGGGATGGCAAAGACTTCACGCCCCTGCTCGTTGGCCAGGCGGGCCGTGATCAGCGAGCCAGACTGCAGGGCGGCTTCCACGACCAGGGTGCCTTGCGACAGGCCTGAGATGATGCGGTTGCGCTGAGGGAAATGCCGGGGCAGGGGCTCGCTGCCCAGCGGGTATTCGCTGATGACCAGCCCATTGCGCGCAATTTGCTGTGCCAGCTTGGTGTGCGCACGCGGATAGACCTGATCGAGTCCGGTGCCGACGACGGCAATCGTGCGGGGGGTAGGGCCTGAGCGGGCCTGAAGTGCTCCCTCATGGGCAGCTGCATCGATGCCGCGTGCCAGACCTGAGACTATGCACAGCCCTTGCTCGGCCAGTGCCTGCGCCATGCTGCGCGCATTGATGACTCCCTGGGCGGATGGATTGCGGCTGCCCACCATGGCCAGGGTGGCAGGGTAGGGAAACCAGGGCCCGGCAGATGCCAGCAGTGCCGCTGGACCTTGGACAAACAGCAGCAGGGGCGGATCTTCGGTCTGCAGCAGGCAGTCCGGATACTGAGAGTTGCCCAGATGAATCACGGTGTGCAAGATACCCGGCGCGGGGGAGCTCAGCCAGCGGGCCAGTGCGCTGCAATGCTGCTCCCAGTCTGCCGGGAGCTCTGTCAGAGCCTTGATCTGCGCCTGAGTGGCGCATTCCGCCCATGTGGACAGCGGCAGCCGCCAGACCGCGTCTGCACTACCGGCGCTGGCCAGCAGGCGGCGTGCCGTGGTGCGTCCGAGACCCGGTGTCAGCAGCAGGCGCAGCCAGGCCAGAATTTCGGCATCGGGTGAGGCATGGAGCGCATCTTGTGAAGGGGGCGACACCATGCTCACGCTCCATTCAGGGCTGGGGCGACTGCAGGCCATCGCCCACATTCACGCCACGCTGGGCCGTGGTGATGAGCGCGTAGGAAACCCGGTCAAACACCTTGAAGACCATGGCATAGCCATTGGCCTCATCGGGCAGCTTCACCCGGTCACGACTGGGGCTGGTCTTGTCCACGATGACATTGCCCTTGCTGACGAGTTCCAGCACTGCGCCGATGTCCATGCCGTCCTGGGCTCCCTTGTTGATGGCAATGACCTGATTCTGAGCTGCGTTATAGCCCACCGAGTCACCATAGATGGAGACCACGGCGGCATCTACCGCATGGCGCGGGGCATGGGGCACATAGCTCAGATACTGCTGCTCGGGCGAGGGCAGCAGACGGTCACCTGCGCGGATTTCATTCTTGGAGCGGATGATGTCCACGGTTCCAGGGGTGGTCTGTACAGGCTGGCCTGGCGCGGATTCAAGCAATGTTTCACTACGCGCCACGGTGGCACTGCCCAGGTACTTGGCTTCGTAGCCAAGGATTTCCCCGGTGATGGGGTCCTTGAGCGGCGTGGCATCGCGGAAGATGCGATAGCTCGCGGGCCGGCCCTTGCCGGTGGTAACCAGCGCGCCACCGGAGTTGCGTACATAGGCGCGATCGCCATTGGCCATGAGCACGCGCTTGTCCTGGGTGGCGATGATGCGCGGGGCTTGTGTAAGTGCCTGGCTGTCCACCACCAGCGGCTCGGCCAGGAAGGGCTCGATCAGATGCGGCGGCAGCGTGGGCAGGGCCAGGTCGTTCAGTGACGATTCACGCGTTTGCGGCGACAGGCGCACTACCCCGGAATCGCCGTTGGGGGCCGTGGTCGATAGACGGGCATAACCGTTGCTGCGCACCAGATACAGCACCTGGCCGGGGTAGATCTGATGAGGGTTGGCGATGCTGGAGAGGTTCATGCCCCAGAGTTCGGGCCAGCGCCAGGGCTGGCGCAGATACATGCCCGAGATGCCCCAGAGCGTGTCGCCGCGCTTGACGGCGTACTGTGTGGGAGCGTTGGGCGCCAGTTCGTTCTCGGGGATGCCTTGCTGAGCGACTTGCTGTGCGGTGGAGCGCTGGGTGGCGGTCACAGGATAGCTTTGGGCGTGGACCGAAGTCAGGGCTGCAAGCAATGTGGCTCCAATGCTCAAGGCGCGTGCAGTGGCAAATGCGGTCATGAAGTTCCTTCTGGCGGGATTCGTTTGCTGCAGCGTCCCTCGCGTCGCCGCACTGTGGCCGATCTTGGCATAGCCAGCCAACAAGTCTTACAAATGTGTCGAAATTCTCGATGCAAGGCCTCGATAGATCAATGTTTATTGAGGACGTGACAAGCGTTTGGCGTCAAATGTTGGGACAATAACGACAGATTTACCGAGACACCATGGCCATTCTTCCCATCCTCTGCTACCCCGATCCCCGTCTTCACAAGGTCGCCAAGCCCGTGGCGCAGGTGGATGAGCGCATCCAGACTCTGGTGAAAGACATGCTCGAGACCATGTATGACGCCCAGGGCATCGGCTTGGCCGCGACACAGATCGATGTGCATGAGCGCGTCATCGTGATCGACGTGTCCGAGAAGCGCAACGAGCCCATGGCCTTGATCAACCCCGAGATTCTCTGGGCCAGCGAGGAAAAGCAGCTGGGTGAGGAAGGCTGCCTGTCCGTGCCCGGCATCTACGACGGCGTGGAGCGCTCCATTGCCGTCAAGGTCAAGGCCCTGGATGAAAACGGCAACAGCCGTGAGATCGACGCCGAAGGCATGCTGGCCATCTGCATCCAGCACGAGATGGATCACCTGCTGGGCAAGGTGTTTGTCGAATACCTCTCGCCGCTGAAGCGCAATCGCATCAAGACCAAGCTGGTCAAGGCCCAGAAGCAGGCCCTGAGGGCCTGATCGGAGTGTCCATGTCCCTGCCTCGCCTGCAAACACTGTTGACTGCCAGTCTGCTGGCATTGGGGCTGGCGGGTTGCATGGTGCCCCAGTGGCAAAAGCCTGGCATGCCTCAGGCCGAGGTGGAAAAAGGCATGGGCAAACCCACTCTGGTCGTGCCTCTGCCCGAGGGCGGCCAGCGCCTGGTCTATAGCCAGCAGCCCGCCGGTCAGCAGGTCTATCACATGGACTTCGATGCCCGGCACAAGCTGGTGCGTGTGGAGCAGGTGCTGGATACCACGCATTTTTTCGCGTTGCGCAATGGTGTGGATACCCGTGACGATGTCTACCGCATGTTCGGCCCGCCCGCCAAGGTCGAGAGGGTCTACAGCTTCAAAGGTGACATCTGGACCTACCGTTTTCTGGACAATACCGTTGCTCGGCGTGCCCATGTGCACATAGACCCGCAAGGTGTGGTGCAGAAGGTCATGTTCACCGATGAGAGCATTTACTTCAAAGAGCCGCATCTTTGAACATCTGGCAGCCGGCGGCTGCCTTTTTAATTTGTGAGTCCCATGAAAGTCATTTTTGCCGGCACGCCCGAATTTGCGCGCGTGGCCCTGGAGAGTCTGCTGGCTGCAGGTTTTGAAGTTCCGCTGGTGCTGACCCAGCCGGACCGTCCGGCCGGGCGCGGCATGAAGCTCCAAGCCTCTCCCGTCAAGCAGTGCGCCCTGGAGCATGGCATTGCAGTGGCTCAGCCGCTGAGTCTGCGTCTGGACGGCAAATATCCCGAAGACGCCGCTGCCGCCAAGGCCGCGATCGATGCCGCTCAGGCCGATGTGATGGTGGTTGCGGCCTATGGCCTGATTCTGCCGCAATGGGTGCTCGATACGCCTCGCCTGGGCTGCCTGAACATCCACGCCAGCCTGCTGCCGCGCTGGCGCGGTGCAGCGCCGATTCATCGCGCCATCGAGGCCGGTGACGCCGAAACCGGCGTCACCATCATGCAGATGGATGCCGGCCTGGATACCGGCGATATGTGTGTGATCGAGCGCCTGCCGATAGCCGCAGGCGACACCACGGCCAGCCTGCAGGACAAGCTGGCCGCGTTGGGCGGCCGCCTGATCGTGGAAGCGCTGGAAATGGCGGCCTGCGGAGGTCTCAGCCGCACGCCACAGCCTGCCGATGGAGTGAGCTATGCACACAAGATCGAGAAGGCCGAGAGCCTGATCGACTGGAACGAAAGCGCCGAAGTCATTGCGCGCCGCTTGCGTGCCTTCAACCCCTTCCCCGGCGGCGCCACCAGCCTGGGCGGCGAGGCCATCAAGGTCTGGGAAGCAGAGGCCCAGCAAGGCAGCGGCGCGCCCGGCTCCGTGCTGTCGGCCGACGTCCGCGGCGTGCGCGTGGCCTGTGGCAGTGGCGTGCTCAACATGACGCTGTTGCAGCGCGCGGGTGGCAAGCGTCTGGCCGCTGGCGATTTTCTGCGCGGTTTCGAGCTGCCCGCAGGCGCGCAACTGGGCGAGGGTGCTGGCGAGGTATGACGGATATGGCGTTCACGCTGAGTCAGCGTGCGAAATCGATAGTCAGGGATCCGTTCTTCTGGGTCGGTTCCAAGGAGATGGGCGGCACCGCCCTGGGCATCGCCGCCTGGGGCCTGGTAACCGGCGTGGCCATGGTCAAAAGCGGTCTGTCCGTTCCCCTGGCGCTGCTCATGGGTTTGACTGTCTATGCGGGCAGTGCCCAGCTGGCCGTGTTGCCGCTGATGGCCGTGGGGGCTCCGCTGTGGGTGGTCTGGTTCACCGCCATTTGCGTGAACCTGCGTTTTGTGATCCTGTCCAGCATGTGGCGCAGCTATTTCGCCAAGCTGAGTCTGCGTCACCGTCTGGCGGTCGCCTATTTCAGCGGCGATGTGATTTTCGTGAACTTCATGCGTCGCTACCCAGAGGCCAGGCCGCAGCCCGAGCAACTGCCCTATTTCTGGGGCGCAGCACTGACCAACTGGCTGGCCTGGCAGATCCCGTCCACGCTGGGCATTTTCCTGGCCGACCAGATTCCTCTGTCCTGGGGACTGGGCTTTGCCGGCGTGCTGGCGTTGTTGGGCGTGTTGCTGTCCATGCTCAAGGACCGAGCAACCTGGGTGGCCTCCATCGTGGCCTGTACGGCAGCCGTGGCGGCTTTTGCGCTGCCGCTCAAGCTCAATATCCTGGTGGCGATCGCAGCTGCGGTGGCTGCAGGCCTGACGGCCGAGCAACTGCAAAAGCAGGCCAGCCGGCTGCCTGCGGTGAAGAATGAGGAGGACCGGTCATGATGAGCAGTTTCTGGGTCATCGTTGCCTGTATCGGTCTGGCCCTCATCACGCTGATCACGCGTGCTTTCTTCATGATCCCCGAGCGTGAACTGCCGCTGCCCGACTGGCTCAAGCGCGGGCTCAAATACGCACCGCTGGCGGCCCTGGCGGCGGTGATTGCGCCCGAGATCGTGATGAGCAATGGTCAGCTGATCAACAGTCTGGCTGATGCTCGACTGCCTGCGCTGGCCGCTTCGGTGGTGTATTTTTTTTACAAGCGCAGCATTCTTGGCACCATTGCTCTGGGCATGGCGATTTATCTGCCTCTGCATATCGGTCTGGGCTGGTAGCTCCAAGACCAGAGAAAACAGGAGCTGCGTGCTCCTGTTTTCATATGGACTGTCTATAAAAAGGCTTGAAACCAAGTTACAGAGCGCGCAGGATGCTCCTGTTTTTGAGTCGAGTAAGCGTGTAAAAGCGATGCCTGAAAGTGGCGATCGCCCTAGAATGCAGGCAGATTTTGTGTTTTCCAACCTTTGTATGGGCGACTTTCGGAGTCGCTTTTTTGCTGCATGAACATCATCCGCTTCTCCGATCTGTGCGCCCAGGGCAAGGCCCAGGGTCAACGTGTTTTCATCCGTGCCGACCTGAACGTACCCCTGAACGACGCTGGTGAAATCACCGAAGACACGCGTGTGCGCGCTTCCGTGCCTGCGATTGAAATGGCTTTGAAGGCCGGCGCTGCCGTGATGGTCACCAGCCACCTGGGCCGCCCCACCGAAGGTGAATTCAAGCCCCAGGACTCGCTGGCTCCCGTGGCCAAGCGCCTGTCCGAGCTGCTGGGCCGCGATGTGCCCCTGGTCGCCAACTGGGTGGAGGGCGTGCAGATTGCTCCCGGCCAGGTCGTGCTGCTGGAGAACTGCCGTGTCAACGTGGGTGAAAAGAAGAACAAGCCCGAGCTGGCCCAGAAGCTGGCCAAGCTCTGCGACATCTTTGTGAACGATGCCTTCGGCACCGCTCACCGTGCCGAAGGCACGACCTATGGCATCGCCGAATACGCCCCCATCGCCTGTGCCGGCCCGCTGCTGTCGGCCGAGATCGACGCGCTGAACAAGGCCCTGGCCGCGCCTGCACGTCCTCTGGCCGCCATCGTCGCCGGCTCCAAGGTGTCCACCAAGCTGACCATTCTCAAGAGTCTGGCCGACAAGGTGGACCAGCTCATCGTGGGCGGCGGCATTGCCAACACCTTCATGCTGGCTGCCGGTCTGAAGATCGGCAAGAGCCTGGCCGAGCCCGATCTGGTGGCCGATGCCAAGGCCGTGATCGACGCCATGGCTGCCCGTGGCGCCAATGTGCCCGTGCCCACCGATGTGGTCACCGCCAAGACCTTTGCTGCCGACGCCGTGGCCACCGTCAAGAAGGCCTCCGAAGTGGCCGACGACGACATGATTCTGGACATCGGCCCGGAAACCGCAGCCCTGCTGGCCGAGCAGCTCAAAAAGGCCGGCACCATCGTCTGGAACGGCCCCGTGGGCGTGTTCGAGTTCGACCAGTTTGCCAATGGCACCAAGGTCATCGCCCAGGCGATTGCCGAGTCACCCGCCTTCAGCATTGCCGGCGGTGGCGACACCCTGGCCGCCATTGCCAAGTACGGCATTGAAAAGGACGTGGGCTACATCTCCACCGGCGGCGGTGCCTTCCTGGAAGTGCTGGAGGGCAAGAAGCTGCCAGCCTTCGAGATCCTGGAAAAGCGCGCCCATAGCTGATTTCCTTGAGAAATGGCGCTAACCCAAATGGGAAGAGCGATGTAAGCTATTAAAAAAGGATCGAACCATCGATCCTTTTTTGCTTTGACGCGGATGAAGATGCAGACACTTTGGGGAAGTAAAAGCAACTCCGCACCGCAAGTGATTGGCGGGACTGTCAGAGTCGCTTAGCATTCAGCCTGCGTTGATGGTGAGCCATGGCGCGCTATGAATTTCTTTTACCCTGAGCGGCCGGGATGCGTATCCGGATTTGTCCACCGGATGGCATGCGGCGTTCGCGTTCCATCCACTGCTTATGTTCGCTTCAACACCTCAGGATTTGTCGGCGCTGATCCAGGCGATGACGACCTCGGTTGCCACCGATACCGCTCAAAACGTGCTCAGTGCCGCTCAATGGGAGTTGCTGGCGCCGTATCTGCAGCCGATCAATCTGGCGGCCAGCGAGGTGTTGTTTGCCGAAGGGGCGCTGGATCGCAATCTGTATCTGGTGGAGTACGGCTCGCTGAGCGTGCATTACCAGGATTCGAAGGAAAGAATCCGCCTGGCTTTGGTGGGGCCGGGAGCGATTGTGGGGGAAGGGGCCTTCTTCGCCCATAGACCACGCAAGGCCACGGTGCAGGCCGCAGCGCCCAGCCGTTTATGGTGTCTGACAGCGCTGCGTTATTCCGAAATTGCCAACCGTCAGCCTGCTCTGGCCCTGGCGCTACTGACCATGGCAGGTCAGGTGCTGGCCCGCCGCGCAGGGGACAGTCGTCGCCGGGTGGCCAGCACCTGAGTGAAGATTTTTTGTGTGCCGGCCGGTTTGGCGGCTTGATCCACGTCGGACAAAGGCTAATATTTCGGTAAATGTCACGAGCTGCTCCAGACCTGGAGGCAGAATGTGTCTCGTTGTAAATCCTGCTTGTTCGAGTGTGCTCATGTCCCTGTTTCGATGGTTTTCTCGCGGGCCTCGCCGAGAAGGTAGCACGCAAGCACCGCGCCACGAGGATGATGCAGTGACGCGTCAGTCGCAGCGCCGGGAGCGCTCCGCCAGACGCGAGCAGCTGTACGTCATCGTGCGCGAAGCCATGGTCAGGGTCGGCATTCTTTCGGCCGGCTACAAGTTCAAGGTGCTCTCGCTGGACAACGTCGGCCAGCGCTTTGTCGTGATGGTGGATCTGGCTCCTGCATACGCTGCGGATGCTCCGCAGCAAAGACGTATCGAGGCATTGATTGCCGAGCTCGCCAGAACCCGCATGGATGCTGGGGTTCACGCCGTTTACTGGCGCGTGAACGGGCAGCTTCAAAGCGCTGCTAGCCC
>NZ_VOQT01000026.1:0-49436 GCF_008121555.1 Comamonas sp. Z1 | reverse complement strand
CCCATCCCGAACAGGACAGTGAAACGACTTTGCGCCGATGATAGTGCGGGTTCCCGTGTGAAAGTAGGTCATCGTCAGGCTCTTACAGTGAAAACCCCGTAGTCGAAAGATTACGGGGTTTTTTATTTGATCAATCGGTATTCTTGATATTGCTTGCGCAGTAGTGGATATGGAAAGGATGAGCATGCAGCTGCAGGACATGTTGTATTCACAGGGCTTTGGCATTCGCCGTGTCTGCTCCGGCTTGGTGCAGCAAGGCTGGGTGGAGCTGTGGAACCCGCAGACTTCTGACTGGGAGAAGGTCCTGGATTCCACCCAGCAGGTGGATCCCGAAGGTCTGCGTTTCAGGGTGCAAGGCGTGGAGTGGGAGTATCACGAGCTGGGTTATGTGCTGCTGAACAAGCCAGCCGGCACCGAATGCTCGCAAAAGCCATCGGCCTATCCCAGCATCTATACCTTGCTACCGGCTCCGCTGCGTCAGCGACCCAACAAAGGGGCGGTGCAAGGTGTTCAGGCGGTGGGTCGTCTGGACCAAGATACGACGGGCATGCTGCTGCTCAGCGATGATGGCCAGTTCATCCATCGCATGTCGTCGCCCAAAAAGCATGTCTCCAAAGTTTATCGAGTGACTTGCAAGCATCCGCTGGATGCCAAGCAGATACAGCGGCTGCTGGATGGTGTCGTACTCGATGATGATCCCAAGCCCGTCAAGGCAGCGGCCTGCGAGCAGGTGGATAGCCATGTGCTGGATCTGACGCTGACCGAGGGCAAGTATCACCAGGTCAAGCGCATGATTGCGGCTGTGAGCAACCGGGTCGAAGGTCTGCATCGCAGAAGAATCGGCGGCATGGAGTTGCCCGCAGAGTTGGAGCCTGGCCAATGGCGCTGGCTTACGGCGGATGAGCTGGAATTGTTCAAGCCGGGCAAGTAAGACAAAGCAAGATAAAAAGCCTGCTGGCTTGCGCCAGCAGGCTTTTTGATTGGCGACAGGGGAAATCAGTGCCGCTGCGCAGGGAGCATGGACGCCTGCTGGAGCTTGCCCGAAGTTTGCAGCGCAGCGCCGGGCAGGAATTCGATGCCGGTACGGCGTACCAGCTCCGCATAGCTGATGGGCTCGGTGACGCGGGCTGCGTCATCATTGGCCTGCCAGTGCGCCCAGGCACGCTGGCTCTGAGCGTCATAAACCAGCTTGTAGAGAAAGCTGGGCACACGCACCTGGTTGTGGCCGACGGAGGCTGCGCCGGCCTCAAAGACCGGGCCGGTGATGATGTAGACATCGCCCTGAGCCCGTTGTGCATAGCTGCGCGTGTCTTTTTCGATACGGGCCCAGGGGCCGCCGTTCTGCTTGATGGACTGGGGCACCATATTGGCCAGCGAGAAGCTCTGGGCCATGGCCTGTGCGCTCGGCATGTCGCCAGCGGGAGCCATGTGGCCGCGTGAGTAGCCGGAGCGCTTGTAGTCGTCCAGCTCGGCGCGTTCATCGCGGGGCAGGCGGGCATCGCTGTAGAACTTGTTGGTGCGCTTTTCGTCGGCATCGGCGACCAGGGCCTTGTTCAGACGTTGAGCAACGAAGACGGGCGTCTTGCTCTGGCCGCTGTGCAGCACGGCAAACGCGTCATAGCACAGGGCCCGCAGCTTGGGCTGATCGCTGAGCACGGGAGCTTTGCCATTGGCAAAGAACTGCGGGCATTGCTCAAAGCCCTGGGTGCTGCGTGTGGGATTGCTGATCTGGATGAGCGGTGCGGGGCTGGCCGCTGCCGGGGGGGCAGGCATCCTGGCGGAGCAGGCCACGCTGCTGATGACCAGCACTGCGATGCCGGCATGGCGCAGCCATAGCGGGACTCGTGAGGAGAAAGAGGAAAGCGGTGCTGAAAAAGCGGAAGACATGCGCGAAGAAGGCCGAGGGAGATGAAAAGAGTGCCAGCAGCCCAGGCGCAAGAGCGAGTCTGCCCGTCATCGAGGATGATTGATTGCTACTTGAATAAGAGCTGCTTGCGCAAGCTTTGAAAGCTTTTCAAGGTAAAAGTTTCCTAAAAAGCTTTCTAATAAAGCGCTAAGTGCTCATATTTTATGAGGGTGGACTTTGCCACAGCCCAGCCCCGGCTTACTTCGCCTAGTTGCGAATCCCCGAGGGCGTTCCATGCATGAGCAGAATCTGCAGTGCGGCTTGGGTTTGCAGATGCAGCTGCTTGAGTGCCTCATCTTTCTGAGGCGGCAAGATGTACTGGCCCTGTGCGTTCCTGGCGTAGGGCTTGCCCAGAATGTCTGCCATGTCGATCTGGTAGTAGCTGCGGTCGCCATATGGCCGCTTGCCGTCGATATAGGGCAAGGGCCAGATCGCCTGGCCGTCTTCCTCCTCGGCCAAGACATAAGGCAGGTCATCGGTACCGACTTCACGCCACAGGGCGGCATGCAGCAGCGTCAGGTGTTCGGGGCGAAAGTCGAAGCTGCTGTCTGGCGCCTGACCTGAGAAGTCGGGCGGCAAGGCATAGCGACCGGGCGCCAAGGTGGCGGTGGCCACAAACTGCGGCAGCCAAAGGCAGACCTCGGTCAGGAGCCGGGTGGCCAGAGCAGGATCGTGACTGCGCAGCACTTGCTGGGCCGTGTCGAGGGTGGACAGATCGCCGCCAAAGGGTTGCACGGGATCGAAGCCGGGTGCCCCAGACTCTACGGGCATCCACCGCACCCGCAGCAGGCGCATCAGCTGCTGATGCTGGGCGCTCAGCGGCGGCAGCGCCTGGCTGAAGACCGTCTGGATCACGGCTCGACGTTCGGTACTGCCCTGCCGCTTGCGCAGCCACGACCAACTCAAGGCGCCGGTTGCCGCAACTGCCAGGGTGGAGAGTGTGGAGATCAGCAGCCTGCGCTTCATGGGCGAAGGTTTTCAGTCATCGATGGAAGCGCTCCAGCGGTCGCCCCAGCCGCTGCGGTCCTGACGCACGCGATCGATTTCGCGGCGGTCGCGCTTGGTGGGGCGGCCGGTGTGCTGGGCCGCCAGTGCTTCGGCGGGCTCGGGTGCCAGACGGCGCTGCTCGGCCAGTTGTTCGCGCTGGGCAATGCTTTGTGCCGTTTCCTCGTATAGCTGTTGGGCCACGGGTGCCGGGCCGCGCATGCCGCTCAGCCCGCGCACTATGACTTCCCTGGGAATATTGCCCTGGCGCAGGTGGATGTGGTCGCCCGGGCGGATTTCACGCGAGGCCTTGGCATTGGCGTTGTTGACCGTGACCCGGCCTTTGCCAATCTCCTCCACAGCCAGGCTGCGGGTCTTGTAGAACCGCGCGCACCATAGCCATTTGTCCAGACGCATGGATTCAGTTTCACTCATATCGGTATTTTGCGGCGTGAAGGGATGGCGATTCAAGTCAGAGCAGTATCCATGTCCTGGGCATCGCCATTGTGCAGGGGCAGCTGAATCAGCGCCTGCAGGCCACGCACGCGGCCGAGTCCGTCGTGCAGGTTGCGCAGCTCGATCTGGCCGTCCAGGGTCTGCACGATTTCCTGGCAGATGGCCAGGCCCAGGCCGGAGCCGCTGCGCGTATTGCCCGCCGAAAAGGGCTGGAACAGCCGCTGGGCCAGTTCATCGTCGATGCCGCTGCCGCTGTCTTCGATACTCAGCTGCGCCATGCCATCGTGCGCGCGCACATCGACCTGCAGACTCCCGTGCCTGGGGGTGTGGCGTATGGCATTGTGCAGCAGGTTGCGGGTCAGCTCGCGCAGCATCCATTCATGGGCGGCCACGCAGCAGGCCTGGGTTTCGATGCCGAAATCCATGTCGTGATCGGCAATCAGCGGTGACAGCTCCAGCGCCACGTCGCGCACGATATCGTCGAGCTGGGCGAGTATGGAGCTGTTCTGGTTGCTGTCTTCCTGGCGCAGCTGCTCGACCTTGGCCAGGGCCAGCATCTGATTGGCGACGCGGGTGGCGCGGTCCACCGTGTCGTCAATCTCGGCAAAGGCCTGGGCCGGTGGAATATCGCCGCGCTTGGCAGACTGGACCTGAACCTTGAGCACGGCCAGCGGCGTGCGCAGCTGGTGCGAGGCGTCGCGCACAAAGCGCTTCTGATTGCTCAGCAGGCCTTGCAGGCGCTGCATGGTCTGGTTGGTGGCTTCCAGCAGAGGCTGGACTTCGCGCGGGACCTCGGGCGCAGCCAGCGGACTCAGATCCCCCTGGGCACGGCCCTGCAGGTCCTGGCTGAGCTGGCGTATGGGCTGGGTGGCGCGCTGTACCACGATGATGACGATCAGGGCGACGACCAGCACCAGCAGGGCCTGACGAATCAAGGTGTCACGCAGAATCTGCAAGGCCAGGGATTCGCGCAGTTCCAGGGTTTCGGCCACCTGGATCACGGCCATGCCGCGTCCGTCGGCGCTGGCAACCGGCTGCAGCAGCACGGCCACGCGCACGGGGTGGCCGCGAAACTCGTCGTCGTAGAAGTCCACCAGCGCCGCATAGGGCGGGCGCTGTGGAATCCTGCCGTTCCAGACAGGCAGTTCCTCGAAGCCGGAGATCAACTGTCCGTCCAGCGTGGAGACGCGGTAGAACATGCGGCTCTGGTTGTCAGCCTCGAAAATTTCCAGTGCCGAATAGGGAACGATGGCGCGCAACTGTGCCTGATCGTCGTATCCCGTGACGCCAATTTGCTCGCTGATGCTTTTGGCCGAGGCCAGCAGGGTTCTGTCGTAAGCCGTGTGCAGCGATGCCAGGGTTTGCTGATAGAGGCTCCAGGCGTTGAGGGCAATCAGCGCCAGCACAGGCAGCAAGATGCCGGTGAGCAGCAGGCGCCGCAGCGACCAGGCTGTCTTGGGCCGCGCTTTGGCCGCAGCGGCTGTCATGCCGCGGCCTCGGCCTTGACCAGATAGCCCAGTCCGCGCAGCGTGACCAGTTGCACGCCGGTGCCGCCCAGCTTTTTGCGCAGCCGGTAGGCCACGACTTCCACGGCCTCGTATTGCACATCGACCTCGCCGGGGAAGACCAGACTGAACAGCCGTTCCTTGGTGACCGCATGGCCTGGGCGGGCCAGCAACGCATGCATCATGGACAGCTCGCGCGGGGTCAGCTCCAGAACCTTGTCGTCGAGATAAATGGCGCCGCTTTCCTTTTCATAGCGCAATGCGCCCAGGGTGATAACTTCAGAGGCCGATCTGGGGGTGAAGCTATCCTGGCTACGGCGCAGCAGGGCGCGCAGGCGTGCTTCCAGTTCGTCGAGGTCAAAGGGCTTGGCCAGATAGTCGTCGGCACCGGCGTTCAGCCCCATGACGCGGTCGCCCACGGTGCCACGTGCCGTCAGTATCAGCACCGGTGTGCGCAGGCCCAGGGCCCGGGCGCGCTCCAGCACCTGCAGGCCGTCGAGGCCGGGCAGACTCAGGTCCAGCACCACGGCATCGGGTTCGCGGGTCTGCCAGTGAGCAAGGGCACTGGGGCCGTCGGCCGCCACATCCACATGCAGCCCGCGGCGCATCAGGGTGCGCTGCAGCGTGGTGCGCATGGCGGAATCATCTTCAACAAGCAGTAATTGCATGCAGCCGAACATAGCACTGCGCTGCGAATGCGAAGACAAGTCGTGAAACTACCGGGCTTGCTTAAGGGATAGCCCTAGGTGATTGGACAGCCGTTTGACAGGCAGGCTGTCCATGATTGCATTCACCAACTACATAAGGAGTACATCATGCGTCGTGATACGTTTCTGAAGTCTCTGGCAGCCCTGGCGGCGGCCGGTGCTTTGCCCCTGTCGGCCCAGGCAGCGGCAGCCATCAAGATGATGCTGCCCGCCAACCCTGGTGGCGGCTGGGACACGACAGGCCGTGCCCTGGGCAAGGCCTTGCAGGACGCAGGTGTGGCTTCTTCCGTCACTTATGACAACAAGGGCGGCGCTGCCGGCGCCATCGGTCTGGCCCAGTTCGTCAACGGCAGCAAGGGCGATCCCAATGCCATGATGGTCATGGGCGCCGTGATGCTGGGCGGCATCATTACCGGCAAGCCTCCTGTCAACCTGAGCCAGGCCACGCCTTTGGCGCGCCTGACCAGCGAGTACAACGTGTTTGTGCTGCCCGCCAATTCGCCCTACAAGAACATGGCGGAAGTGGTGGCCCAGCTCAAGAAGGACCCTGGCTCCATCAAGTGGGGCGGTGGCTCGCGCGGCTCCACCGAACACATTGCTGCAGCCATGATCGCCCGTGAAGTGGGTGTGGACCCCGCCAAGATCAACTACGTGGCTTTCCGTGGGGGCGGTGAGGCCATCTCCGCCATTCTGGGCGGCAACGTCACCGTGGGCGGCAGCGGCTTCAGCGAGTTTGCCGAGTACATCGCGACCGGCAAGATGAAGCCCATCGGCGTGACTTCGGCTCAACGCCTCAAGGGTGCGGCGTCCAGCATTCCCACGCTCAAGGAGCAGGGCATCAATGTGGAAATCGGCAACTGGCGCGGTGTGTATGGCGCGCCCGGCATTTCCAAGGCCCAGCGCGACGAGCTGGTGGCCCAGATTGAGAAAGCCACCAAGAGCAAGGCCTGGGCTGAAGCGCTGCAGAAGAACGACTGGACACCTGCCTGGCTGAGCGGCGATGCCTTTGGCAAGTTCGTCGACGACGAGTTCGCCAGCCTGCGCGCCACCATGGCCAAGTCCGGCATGATCTGATGATCTCCAGGCCGCTGCGTTCTGCAGCGGCCTTTTCAGGACATGGCACAGGGCTGGCGACTTCAGCCCTGATCGCGTTGTGTCCTGCTGTTTTCCCCCGCACTGATTGATGGCCTGCCCCCTGACGGCGCAAGCCAGGGTTTGTGCAACCCCATGATGCCGTGAGAGCTGCTGGCAAGTTTGCTCTGACGGGTTCCGAAAACCATTGAAATCAAACACATTCATCATGTCTGATTCATTCCAAGATCTGGCCCGGGCAGCGGAGGCCGCACAGGTTTCGGCCTATGCGGACCCCGATGAGCCTCAAAGCCCCAATGTACCGTCCAAAAGAGCACAAACCATTGTCGGTTCGGGCGTGCTGCTGGTCGCTGTCGGCCTGGCTGTCGGCGCACTGCAGATTCCTTCCGATTCGGGCTATGGTGGCGTTGGCCCCAACTTTCTGCCCTGGCTGTGCGCCATCGTGCTGGCCGTTTGCGGTGCGTTGCTGATTTGGGAAGCTCGGAGCGGCGGCTTTCGCCATGCGGCGGATCCTGGCGGCCATGCCAAGGCCGATATATTGTCTTTTGTCTGGGTTTCTGCAGGCCTGCTGATCAATGCGGCTTTGATTGGAACCGTCGGCTTTATCTTCAGCTGCACGATTTGCTATGTCTTGGCCGTGCAAGGCCTGCGCCGCGCCGCGCATCAGCCTCAGGCCTCTGAAATCGGTACCTGGGTGAAGGATGTGATCACTGGCTTGCTGATTTCAGCGCCCGTTTTCTGGATGTTTACTCAGTTCCTGGCAATCAATCTGCCTGGCTTGACTCAGACGGGGTGGCTGTAATGGATATCTTCAATGCTTTGATGGCAGGCTTTGCCACCGCCATCACGCCCGTCAATCTGTTGTGGGCTCTGGTGGGTTGTGCCCTGGGTACGGCTGTGGGCGTGCTGCCCGGTATCGGCCCGGCCGTGGCAGTGGCCATGCTGCTGCCCATCACCGCCAAGGTGGATGTGACGGCTTCCATGATCTTTTTTGCCGGCATCTACTACGGTGCCATGTATGGCGGCTCGACCACCTCGATTCTGCTGAACACGCCCGGCGAAACGGCGTCCATGGTCACGGCCATGGAGGGCAACAAGATGGCCAAGAGCGGCCGAGCGGGCGCGGCGCTGGCAACCGCCGCTATCGGCTCGTTTGTCGCGGGGACCTTTGCCACAGTGGTGGTGACCCTGTTTGCTCCCTATGTCGCTGACTTTGCCGTGAAGCTGGGCCCGCCCGAGTACTTCATGCTGATGGTGCTGGCCTTCACCACTGTGAGCGCCGTGCTGGGCCAAAGCTCGCTGCGCGGCATGACGGCGCTGTTTGTCGGCCTGGCTGCAGGCTGCATCGGCATGGATCAGATCTCCGGTGCCGCGCGCTATACCGGCGGCAAGATGGAATTGCTGGACGGCATCGACATTGTGCTGGTGGCAGTGGGGCTGTTTGCCGTGGCCGAAGTGCTGTATGCCGCCATGTATGAAGGCAAGGTCGAGGAGTCGCAGAACAAGCTGACCCGTGTGCACATGACCAAGCGTGACTGGAAGCGTTCCTGGCCCGCCTGGATGCGCGGCACGCTGCTGGGTACACCGTTTGGCTGCATTCCCGCTGGCGGCACCGAGATCCCGACCTTTCTGAGCTACGCGACCGAGAAGAAGCTGGCCAAGGGCGAAGACAAGGCCGAGTTCGGCGGCAAGGGCGCCATCGAAGGCGTGGCCGGTCCGGAAGCTGCCAACAACGCCACCGTGACCGCAGCCCTGATTCCGCTGCTGACGCTGGGCATTCCTACCAGCAACACCACGGCCGTGCTGCTGGGCGCCTTCCAGAACTACGGCATCAACCCCGGCCCCCAGCTGTTCACCAGTTCGGCTGCCCTGGTCTGGGCGCTGATTGCCTCGCTGTACATCGGCAACGTGATGCTGCTGGTGCTCAACCTGCCCATGGTGGGTCTGTGGGTCAAGCTGCTGAAGATTCCGCGTCCCCAGCTGTATGCCGGCATCTTGATCTTTGCAACGGTCGGTGCCTACGGCATGCGCCAGAGCGCGTTCGATCTGTTCCTGCTCTACGGTATTGGCTTGCTCGGTGTGATCATGCGCCGCTTCGACTTCCCCACCGCCCCCGTGGTGGTGGGCATGATCCTCGGCCCCTTGGCGGAAGCGCAGATGCGCAATGCAGTGTCGATCGGCGAAGGCAGCTGGTGGATCTTCCTGCAGCGTCCCATGTCGCTGACGCTGATCATCATTGTGCTGGCCGTACTGATCATTCCCCGCGTGCTCAAGCGCCTGTCGGAGGCCAAGCAGGCCCGGGAGGCAAGCGCCGCCTGAGTCCCGTTTCCTAGCCTGCTGCGGGTGCTGTACGCATGGAGCCCGTTGCATTCATATCCCCTGTTCGGTGAGCTGGACAGGGGATTTTTTTATGGAGGCCGGCTAAAGCATTGCTTTGAATGCGCTAGCTGGAGGTCTGTGCCGATGGTTTTGGGGCAATGTCGCCCTACCATGGCGCAATGATCGAAATGAGCCAACGGCTACCCAACGATTTCGCTTGCGAGCTGCCCGACGATGCCGACGGCATCTATGCATTGGCGGCACGGTCCATGTTTCAGCTGTTCTCGTCAATGAGCCAGGGTATGTTTCTGGTCGACAGAAGCGGGCGCATTGTCTGGGTCAACAAAGGCTACGAGCGTTTTTTGCCACGCCTGGGAGTAGCCGGTGTGGGCGATTTTCTCGGGCATAAGGTGGAGGAGGTCATCCCCAACACGCAGATGCGCAGCGTGCTGGAGACCGGCAAGCCGGTCCTGATCGATCTGCTGACCAATAGCGCCGGAACCTTTGTCGTCAGCCGCCTGCCGCTGCATGACGATGAAGGTGGCGTGATCGGTGCCATCGGCATTGTGCTGTTCGACCAGCCCGAGACAACCTTGCAGCCGCTGATCAGCAAGTTTGCGATGCTGCAGCGCGATCTCGATGAAGCGCGGCGCGAGCTGGCTGCCCAGCGCAGCCGCAGCCTGCAGGCGTCCGTGCAGGGTTCGCGCCGCAGCAAATACAGCTTTGCCAGCTTTGTGGGCAGCAGTCCAGCTGCGGTCGAGGTCAAGCGCCAGGCGCGACGGGCGGCCCAGTCCATGAGTCCGGTGCTGCTGCTGGGCGAGACCGGTACCGGCAAGGAGGTGCTGGCCCATGCCATCCATGCCGCATCGGCGCGGTCTGCCGGTCCTTTTGTGAGCGTCAATATCGCGGCCATTCCCGAAACGCTGCTGGAGGCAGAATTCTTCGGCGTGGCTCCGGGCGCATTCACCGGAGCCGACCGCAAGACGCGCGATGGCAAGTTCAAGCTCGCCGATGGCGGCACCCTGTTTCTCGACGAAATCGGCGACATGCCCGCCAGTCTGCAGGCCAAGCTGCTGCGGGCCTTGCAGGAGGGAGAGATCGAGCCGCTGGGCTCTAACCAGATCGTGCATTTCGATGTGCGCGTGGTGGCCGCCACCTCTCGGGATCTGCTGCAGATGGTGCGCGACGGGCGCTTCCGGGAAGACCTGTTCTACCGGCTGCATGTGCTGCCCGTGCGCGTGCCGCCGCTGCGCGAGCGCAGCAGCGATATCCCGGCCCTGGTGGAAATGCTCTGCGAGGACCTGGCGCTGCGCAACGACATGGTTCCGCCGGAGCTGGGAAAGGGGGCGCTGGAATTGCTGGTTGCACAGGCCTGGCGCGGCAATATTCGCGAGCTGCGCAATGTGCTGGAGCAGGCAGCCATGCGCTGCGATGACTCGCACATCGATGCCGGCCTGCTGGCACAGGTGCTGCGCTCGTCCGGGGTAGAGCTGCAGGTTCCGCATCGGCAGCCCTTGGCGCAGGAACCCGTGGCTGCGGCGGGCGATTTGCTCAAGCCGCTTGCCGAGCAAATGGCCGAGCTAGAAGCCCGTGCGATAAGGGCCGCGATGCAGGCCCATGGAGGCAACAAGCTGGCCGTTGCAAGGACGCTCGGCATATCGCGCGCCAAGCTCTACGACCGGCTCGAGAAGCTGAATTTCTGAGTCATGCTAGGGATTGCCCTTGGTGAGTAGGACTTGGTTTGTTTTTATAGTTATAAAAAATATCTAATTTGAGTCCGGAGACAGCATGGCATTGGTACAAGGGCAGGAGTTGTGGAGGCCCACGCAGCAGCAGCAGGAGCAAAGCGGCCTGTGGCATTACATGGACTGGCTGCGCGACAGCCGTGGCCGTGACTTCTCCGACTATGAAGCGCTGTGGCAATGGTCGGCGACGGATATCGAAGGCTTCTGGCGCTCCGTCTGGGACTATTTCGACATTCAGGCCGATGGTGACCCGACGCAGGTGCTGGCCGGCCGCAAGATGCCGGGTGCCGAGTGGTTTCCCGAAACCCGGCTCAACTATGCCGAACACATCTTCCGCCAGGCCTGCGACCAGCGTCCGGCCATCATTGCGCGCTGCGAGGGCCTGACCCCGGTCGAAGTCTCCTGGCCGCAGCTGCAGCGCGATGTGGGCGCCCTGGCGGCAAGCCTGCGCGGTCTGGGCATCGTGCGTGGCGATCGCGTGGTGGCCTATTTGCCCAATGTGCCGCAGACCGTGGTGGCGTTTCTGGCCTGTGCCAGCATTGGCGCCATCTGGTCCAGTTGCGCGCCGGAGATGGGCGTATCCGTGGTGCTGGATCGCTTCCAGCAGATTGCGCCCAAGCTGATTTTCGCGACCGACAGCTACACCTATGCCGGCAGGCAGTTCGATCGTCGCGATGTGCTGGACGAGGTGCTCCAGGGTCTGCCCGATATCGCCCGGGTGATTCATGTGCCGGGGCCCTTGTTCGGCAGCGATGCCGAACATGCTGCCGTGCCCTGGCGCGACTGCATGAGCTGGGATGAGGCAACGCGCCATGCAGCGCCGCTGCAGTTCGAGCGCGTGCCGTTCGCCCATCCGCTGTGGGTGGTGTACTCCTCGGGAACCACCGGCCTGCCCAAGGCCATGGTGCACAGCCATGGCGGCATCGTGCTCACCCACCTCAAGACCAATCGCCTGCAGCACGATGTCTTGCCCGGCGATCGCTTCATGTTCCTGGGCAGCACAGGCTGGATTGTCTGGAATCTGATGATAGGCAGCCTGCTGGCCGGCGCGACCGTGGTCCTGTCCGACGGCAATCCGACGGCGCCGAATGACGATGCGCTCTGGGACTTCATCGACCAATACCAGGTCAGTATCTTTGGTTGCGGTGCGGCCTTCCTCACCAAGAGCATGAAGGATGGTGTCTCGCCGAAGAAGGGGCGCCAGTTCGAGAAGCTGCGTGCCATCAACTCCACGGGCTCGCCGCTGCCTCTCGATGCCTATGCCTGGGTCTACGAGAACGTCAAAAATGATCTGTGGCTGGCCTCGATCAGCGGCGGCACGGATATCGCCTCGGGCTTTGTGGCCTGCGCGCCCATACTGCCCGTCAACGCGGGCGAGATTCAGTGCCGCGAGCTGGGTGTGGCCGCCTATGCCTTCAACGAACAGGGGCAGAGCGTGGTCGGCGAAGTCGGCGAGCTGGCGATCACCGAGCCCATGCCCTCCATGCCCGTGTTCTTCTGGAACGACAAGAGCGGGGCGCGCTACCACGACAGCTATTTCGACGTGTTTGCCGGCTGCTGGCGCCATGGTGACTGGATCGAGTTCAGCGAGCGCGGCACGGCCGTGATCTACGGACGCTCGGACAGCACCATCAACCGCTTCGGCATACGCATGGGCACGGCGGAGATCTACCGTGTCGTCGAGGAGCTCGACGCCGTCAAGGACAGCCTGGTGGTCGATCTCGAATATCTGGGTCGACCTTCCTTCATGCCGCTGTTCGTGACTCTGGCCGAAGGCCAGGCATTGACGGGCGAGCTGACCGCCCAGATCAAGAACGCCATCAAGACCAAGGCTTCGGCACGCCATGTGCCCAATGTGGTGGTTCAGGTGGCCGAGATTCCGCGCACCCTCACCGGCAAGAAGATGGAGGTGCCGGTGCGCAAGCTGCTGCTGGGAGCGGACGCCGCCAAGGTGGCCAGCCCCGATGCCATGGCCAATCCATCCAGCATTGATTTCTTTATTCAATTTCGAGAGCAGGTACCGCAGGCGTGACAAGCGCTTGAGGCTGATTTGACTCAATACCCAAAGCAGGCCCACCCATGAATCATCAAGATCTGATCGCCATCGACTTCCACACCCATGCGGAAGTCAGCTGCCGCAATCCCTTTGACAGCTACGGCGAGGAGTACGACCGCGCGGCCGACAAATACTTCGGCAGCTCGCTGCGCCCGACGATCGCCGAAACCATTGCCTATTACCGCGAGCGCAAGATCGGTCTGGTGATGTTCACGGTGGACAGCGAGGCGCAACTGGGTCGCCGCCGCATCCCCAACGAAGAGATTGCCGATGCCGCGCGCGAGAACAGCGACATGATGGTGGCGTTCGCCAGCATCGACCCGCACAAGGGCAAGATGGGCGCGCGCGAGGCCGAGCGCCTGATCACCGAATGCGGCGTCAAGGGCTTCAAGTTCCATCCCACGGTGCAGGGCTTCCATCCCTACGACCGCATGGCCTGGCCCATCTACGATGTCATCAACCACTACAAGCTGCCCGCCATCTTCCACACCGGCCACAGCGGCATCGGCAGCGGCATGAAGTGCGGCGGCGGTCTGCGTCTGGCCTATAGCAACCCCATGCTGCTGGACGACGTGGCCGTGGACTTCGGCGATATGCAGATCGTCATGGCCCATCCCAGCTTTCCCTGGCAGGACGAGGCGATCTCGGTGGCGCTGCACAAGCCCAATGTCTGGATCGATCTTTCGGGCTGGAGTCCCAAGTATTTCCCCAAGCAGCTGGTGCAGTACGCCAACACCCTGCTCAAGGACCGTGTGTTGTTCGGCAGCGACTTCCCGCTGATCACGCCCGAGCGCTGGATGAAGGACTTCGAGGTCGCCGGCTTCAAACCCGAGGTCATGCCCGGCATTCTCAAGGACAACGCCGTGCGGCTGCTGGAGCTGGACAGAAAACGCGATGCCGCATGAAAGCCACAAGGATCACCCCGGTGATCCTTTTTTCATGGCGGATTGAGCAAAGCCTGGGATGGGCCCTAAGGCGGCTGTTGATTTGTATTGAAGTCAGTCAGTGTCTGAATTAAAGACATATGTTGTCTGATTTTTAGTCAATACCGATCTGCGTATGGCGGCTCCTCAGAGGAAAACCAGACTGGCACGAAGACTGCTATCTGCACACCATAGAAAGACAAGCGGACACACCGCATCCATCCTCAAGGAGACAACACATGCACAAGCGCAGCCTGCTGCAGGCGGCCGTTCTGGCGGCCATGGTGGTTCATGTTCCCGGCGCCCTGGCGCAATCCGAAATCCGCATTGCCCATGTCTACAGCAAGACCGGCCCTCTGGAAGCCTACGGCAAGCAGACCCAGGCGGGCCTGATGATGGGCCTGGAATACGCGACGGGTGGCAGCATGACGGTGGCAGGCAAGAAGCTGGTGGTGATCGAGAAGGACGACCAGGGCAAGCCCGACCTCGGCAAGAGCCAGCTGGCCACCGCGTATTCGGACGACAAGGCCGATCTGGCCGTGGGTCCCAGCGCTTCGGGCGTGGCGCTGGCCATGCTGCCCGTGGCCGAAGAGTACAAGAAGATCCTGATCGTCGAGCCTGCCGTGGCCGACTCGATCACGGGCGACAAGTGGAACAAGTACATCTTCCGCACGGGCCGCAATTCCAGCCAGGACGCGATCGGCAATGCCGTGGCCATAGACAAGCCCGGCGTGACCATTGCCACGCTGGCCCAGGACAATGCCTTCGGCCGCGACGGCGTCAAGGCTTTCAAGGAAGCCATCAAGAAGGGCAAGCTGGTGCACGAGGAGTACCTGCCCGCGGCCACGACCGACTTCACGGCCGGCGCCCAGCGCCTGATCGACAAGCTCAAGGACCAGCCGGGCAGGAAGATCATCTGGATCGTCTGGGCAGGCGCCGGCAATCCTTTCAAGATCGCCGACATGGACCTCAAGCGCTACGGCATCGAGATCGCCACGGGCGGCAACATCCTGCCTGCCATGGCCGCCTACAAGAACCTGCCGGGCATGGAAGGCGCGACCTATTACTACTACGGCATTCCCAAGAACCCGGTCAACGAGGCGCTGGTGTCCATGAACTACAAGCAGTTCAAGGCGCCGCCGGACTTCTTCACGGCAGGTGGCTTCTCGGCCGCCATGGCCATCGTCACGGCGCTCAAGAAGACCAATGGCGACACCAAGGCGAATACGCTGATCAAGGCCATGGAGGGCATGAGCTTCGATACGCCCAAGGGCCAGATGACCTTCCGCAAGCAGGACCACCAGGCCATGCAGAGCATGTACCACTTCAGGATCAAGAACGACCCGGCCTTTGCCTGGGGCGTGCCCGAGCTGGTGCGCGAGATCAAGCCTGAAGAAATGAACGTTCCCGTCCGGAACGGACGCTAACCACCCCCTGAGTTACTTCGCCCAGGCGGCCCCGCGCCTACCCCTAACCGGGCGTCCCCTCTCTCTTTGGGAGGGGGACGACGCCATCGCCGCGAGGCGGCTCTTGCTCGGCGTCTCTGACTTGGTCAGCGCGCGGGCAAGGTTAAGTTCACTTTTTGATAGCTGCATGCGCTTGTGCATAGGGCGCTAGGGGCTGATTTGCCTATTTCTCATGCTGACCACTGACAAGCTCACCATTCGCTTTGGCGGCCATGTGGCAGTCAATAGTGTGACCTGCTCCTTCGAGCCGGGCACGCTGACGGCCATCGTCGGCCCCAATGGCGCGGGCAAGACCACCTACTTCAATCTGATCTCGGGGCAGCTGCGGGCCACGGAGGGCCGGGTGTCGCTGCAGGGGCGCGACCTTACGGGTCTGGCACCCTCGGCGCGCACGCGCGCCGGCCTGGGACGGGCCTTCCAGCTCACGAATCTGTTTCCGGCCCTGTCGGTGCTGGAGAACGTGCGCCTGGCCGTGCAGGCCACGCGCCAGGGCGCGCACCGGCGCGGCATGAACCTCTGGAGCATCTGGAGCGACCACCGCGCATTGCTGGCGCGCGCGCAGCAAATCCTGGAGCAGGTGGCGCTTTGGGCGCGGCGCGATGAGCCGGTTTCGGCCCTGCCGCATGGCGACCAGCGCAAGCTGGAGGTGGCGCTGCTCATGGCGCTGGAGCCGCAGGTCTATATGTTCGACGAGCCCACGGCGGGCATGAGCCATGACGAGGCGCCGGTGATCCTCGACCTGATCCGCGAACTCAAGAAGGACCGCAGCAAGACCATTTTGCTGGTGGAGCACAAGATGGACGTGGTGCGCGAACTGGCCGACCGCATCATCGTGCTGACCAACGGCACGCTGGTGGCTGACGGCAAACCGGCCGAAGTCATTGCCTCGCCCGTGGTGCAGCAGGCGTACCTGGGGCTGACGCCCCAGGATGCCGTTGGCGGCACTGACGCTCCCCCCCATCCCAGCCTTCCCCCGTCCGGGGGAAGGGGAGAACAGCCATGAGCGAGCTACTGTTGGAACTCCAGGGCGTGCACACCCATATCGGCGCCTATCACATCCTCCACGGTGTGGACTTGGCTGTGCCGCGCGGAGAGGTCACCATGCTGCTGGGCCGCAATGGCGCGGGCAAGACCACCACGCTGCGCACCATCATGGGCCTGTGGCAGGCCAGCCAGGGCAGCATCCGTTTCGGCCAGCAGGACATCACGCGCCTGGCCACGCCGGCGATTGCCCAGCTCAACATCGCCTATGTGCCCGAGAACATGGGCATTTTTGCCGACCTCACGGTCAAGGAAAACCTGCTGCTGGCTGCACGCTCGGCCTCGCATGCTGCGCGCATGGACCGCTCGCGCCTGGACTGGATCTACGAGCTGTTCCCGGCCGTGCAGAAATTCTGGGACCATCCGGCCGGCAAGCTCAGCGGCGGGCAAAAGCAGATGGTGGCCGTGGCGCGCGCCATCGTCGAGCCGCGCGATCTGCTCATCGTGGATGAACCCAGCAAAGGTCTGGCTCCGGCCATCATCAACAACATGATCGAGGCCTTCGCCCAGCTCAAGGCCGGCGGCGTGAGCATTTTGCTGGTCGAGCAGAACCTTGCCTTCGCCAAGCGCCTGGGTGACGGCGTGGCCGTAATGGACAACGGCCGTGTCGTACACGCGGGCCGCATGGCCGATCTTGCGGCCGACGAGGAACTGCAGCAGTCGCTGCTGGGGCTGGCGCTATGAGGTCACAAAAATCAAAGCAAAAAACAGCTCAAGCGCTGGCAGCTATGGATATGAAAGTTGGTGCCGAGGTAAAGACATGATGCGCAAGGACCTGGATTACAAGCCGCTGCTGCTGGTGCCGCTGCTGGCGCTGGCTACCTTGCCCCTGGTGGGCTCTCCCAGCACCTGGCTCACGCTGACGGTGGCGGGCCTGGCCATGGGCATGATCATCTTCGTCATCGCCTCGGGCCTGACCCTGGTGTTCGGCCTCATGGACGTGCTCAACTTCGGCCATGGCGTGTTCATCGCGCTGGGCGCCTTCGTCGCCACCAGCGTGCTCGGTGCCATGGGCGACTGGACGGGCTCGGCGCAGCTGTGGCGCAACCTGGTGGCCGTGCTGCCGGCCATGGTCGTGGCCATGCTGGTGGCGGGGGCCCTGGGCCTGGCCTTCGAACGCTTCATCGTGCGGCCTGTCTACGGTCAGCATCTCAAGCAGATTCTCATCACCATGGGCGGCATGATCATCGGCGAGGAGCTGATCAAAGTCATCTGGGGGCCGCAGCAGATTCCGCTGCCACTGCCCGAAGCCATGAAGGGCGCCTGGCTGCTGGGCGACGCGGCCGTGGAGAAATACCGGGTCTTTGCCGTGCTGGTGGGGGCTGCCGTGTTCGCCGTGCTGGCCTGGACTCTGGCGCGCACCAAGATTGGTCTGCTGATCCGCGCCGGCGTGCAGGACCGCGAGATGGTCGAGTCCCTGGGCTACCGCGTGCGCCGATTGTTCGTGGCCGTGTTCGTCGCGGGCTCGGCCCTGGCCGGCCTGGGCGGCGTGATGTGGGGCCTGTACCAGCAGAACGTGGTGGCGCAGATGGGCGCCCAGGTCAATGTGCTGATCTTTATCGTCATCATCATCGGCGGTCTGGGCAGCACGGGCGGTGCGCTGATCGGTGCGCTGCTCGTCGGGCTGATGGCCAACTACACGGGCTTTCTCGTGCCCAAGGTGGCGCTGTTTTCCAATATCGCACTCATGGTCGCCATCCTGCTGTGGCGTCCCCAAGGCATCTATCCGGTCGCCAACCGCTGAAGGAGAACAGAATGCTCAAACGTTTGCTCTCGGGCGATCTGCCGCGCAGTCGCATCCTGGCGCTGATGCTGCTGGCGATCTTCATCGGTCTTGCCGTGGCGCCGTTTGCCTTCCCCGGCGTCAAGGCGCTCAATGTGGCGGCCAAGGTGCTGATCTTCGTGGTGCTGGTGGCCAGCTTCGACCTGCTGCTCGGCTATACCGGCATCGTGAGCTTTGCCCACACCATGTTTTTCGGCATAGGCGCCTATGGCGTGGCCATTGCCTCCACGCGCCTGGGCGCGGGCTGGGGCGCGCTGGCCGCGGGGCTGGGCGGTGCGCTCGTGGTCTCGCTGCTGCTGTCGCTGGCCATAGGCCTGTTTTCGTTGCGCGTGCGGGCCATCTTCTTCGCCATGATCACGCTGGCCGTGGCGGCGGCCTTCCAGACTCTGGCATCTCAGCTGTCGGACTGGACCGGGGGCGAGGACGGCCTGACCTTCAAGATGCCCGAATGGCTGTCACCCAGCTTCGAGCCTTTCGAGAACGATATCTTCGGCGTGACCATCGACGGCAAGATTCTCAGCTACTACCTGCTGTTTGTCGTGGCCGTGGCCCTGGTGCTGATGCTGCTGCGCATCGTCAATTCGCCGTTCGGCCGCGTGCTGCAAGCCATCCGCGAGAACGAATTCCGTGCCGAGGCCATTGGCTACCGCGTGGTGGTCTACCGCACCACCTCCAGCGTGCTATCGGCCCTGTTTGCCTGCGTGGCGGGTGCCATGCTGGCTGTCTGGTTGCGCTACAACGGGCCTGATACCTCGCTCTCGTTCGAAATCATGATGGACTGCCTGCTCATCGTGGTGATCGGCGGCATGGGAACCATCTACGGCGCGGTGATAGGCGCGGTGGTGTTCCTGATCGCCCAGAGCTATCTGCAGGATCTGCTGCGCATGGCCAGCGAGGCCAGTGCCAGTCTGCCTTGGCTGGCCGCACTGCTGTCGCCCGACCGCTGGCTGCTGTGGCTGGGCCTGCTGTTCGTGCTTTCGGTCTATTACTTCCCCACGGGTGTCGTGGGGAGGCTGCGCGCGGCTGCGGCGCGCAAGCCCTGACATCTTTTACTGGCATCCCTTCTCTGACCGCCTTCACTACGACAGGAGACAAAGCCCATGCAGAAGACCTATGCGATTGCCTTGCCACCCGCGGCCCTTGCGGTGCTGGCGGCCGCCGTGCTGACCGCCTGCGGGGGCGGCGATGGAGGCGAGCTCAATGCCAAACCCGGTTACCTGGGCACGGTGCGGCAGCAGAGCTATGACGGCAGCAGCGATGACCTGCTGACCGCGGGCCTGGGCAAGAGCGGCCTGGCCGTGGCCACGGCACCGGGCTTTGCCAGCGCGCTCCAACCCACGGCGGCCGAGCTGCGCCGCCTGGCCATCTACACCAATTACCGCGCCATGCTGGACATGACTGCAGCGGGCGGCTACGGCACGCTCTACGGCCCCAATGTGGATGCGCAGGGCCGGGTGACGGCCGGCGAAGGCAGGATTGTCGGCACCGAGTACATCGCGTTTTCGGACGACGGCACTGGCCGCAAGAACGTCACGCTCATGGTGCAGGTGCCGGCCAGCTTCGATCCCAGGAAGGCCTGCATCATCACCGCCACGGCTTCGGGCTCGCGCGGCGTGTACGGCGCCATAACCACGGGCGAATGGGGGCTCAAGCGCGGCTGCGCGGTGGCTTATTCCGACAAGGGCACGGGCGCCGCGCCACATGACCTCATGAACGACACCGTGCCGCTGATCGACGGCACGCGCAGCACGGCTGCCGCAGCGGGCAAGCAGGCTGCATTCAATGCAGGGCTCACGGCTGGCGAACTGGCCGCCTTCAACACTGCCACGCCCAACCGCTTTGCCTTCAAGCATGCGCACTCGGGCCAGAACCCAGAGAAGGACTGGGGCCGTACCACGCTGCAGGCCGTGGAGTTCGCCTACTACGTGCTCAACGAGCGCTATGGGGACCGCAATATTCTGGGCGAACGCCTGCGGACGCTCAAGCCTAGCAACACCATCGTCATCGCGTCCAGCATCTCCAACGGCGGCGGCGCGGCGATTGCCGCCGCCGAGCAGGACTCGCAGGGGCTGATCAACGGCGTGGCCGTGTCCGAGCCTGCGGTGGAGTTGCCTGCCAGCCCCGGCGTGACCGTGCAGCGCGGCGGCACGGAACTGCCTGTGGTGGGCAAGACGCTGGTGGACTTCACGAGCTATGCCAACCTCTATCAACCCTGCGCCTCGCTGGCGGCATCGGTCAGCGGATCTCCCTATGCGGCTGCGTTTGCTGCGGGGGTTGCCGGCACGGCTCTGCCGATTGCGCCCAACCGCTGCGCGGCACTCAGGACTGCCGGCTTGCTGAATGCCACGACCACGGCGGCCCAGGCCGAAGAAGCTTTGCAGAAGCTGCGCGACTATGGCTGGGAGCCGGAGTCCAGCGAGCTGCACGCCTCACTGGCCGCCTTTGAGGTGGCGCCCGCCGTGTCGGTCACTTTTGCCAACTCGCTCTCGCGCGCCAGCGTGAAGGACAACCTCTGCGGCTACAGCTATGCCGGTGCGACGGCTGCGGGCGCAGTGACGCCGTTGGCCCCAGAGGCGCTGGCCAGCATGTTCTCCACAGGCAACGGCGTGCCGCCATCGAGCGGCGTGCAGCTCATCAACAACAAGGGCAAGTTCGGTGCCGCGCGCGACTTCCTCTCCGTCTCGGTGAACTCGGGCCTGGCCGACTGGAACACGCCGGGTGCGCTATGCCTGCGCAATCTCGTCACGGGCAATGATGGCGCCGCCAGGGCGCTGCAGGCCGGTGTCGACGAGACAAGGCGCAACGGCAATCTGCAGGGCAAGCCGGCCATCATCGTCCATGGCCGCGCGGATGCGCTGCTGCCCGTGAACCACACGACGCGGCCCTATGTGGCGCTCAACCGGAAAGTGGAAGGCGCTGCCAGCAAGCTCAGCTATGTGGAGGTCACGAATGCCCAGCACTTCGACAGCTTCATCGGCCTGCCCACCGTGCTGCCGGGTTATGACACGCGTTACATCCCGCTGCATGTCTATCTGAACCGCGCGCTCGATGCCATGTATGACCACCTTGCCAACGGCAAGGCGCTGCCTCCCAGCCAGGTGGTGCGCACCGTGCCGCGTGGTGGCAACCCGGGCCAGGCACCGGCCATACAGCCAGCCAATCTGCCGCTGATTGCCGGCACGCCGGCAGCGGCCGACAGGATAGAGGTCAGTGCCGGAGCCATCCGCGTGCCGGACTGATACGCATGACCGGCCGGTGGCTACGGCTGCCGGCTGACTACCGAAGTTGATAGCTGATAGCGCTTATCACATATGCGCTGGAGGCCTTTTTGATGCTGAAACCTGCCATGCCCAACAACTGCGCTTCTGCGGCCATCGTGCCGGCATCCTGCTATGCGAACTGCGCTGGCTACGAGATTCATTACCTTGACTGGAAGCCGCAAGGCCCGACCAAGGCTACGGTGATCGCCTGGCATGGCCTGGCACGCACGGGGCGCGACATGGATGCACTGGCGCAGTTTCTTGCGGTGCAAGGCTATCGCGTCATCTGCCCGGATACGCTGGGCCGCGGCCTGAGCCAATGGAGCCGCAACCCGCGCGAGGAGTATCAGCTGCGCTTCTATGCCCGGCTGGCACGCGAGCTGATGGATGCGCTGGCGCTGCAGCAGGTGCACTGGGTAGGCACCAGCATGGGCGGAGCGATAGGCACGGTCTGTGCATCCGGCCTGTTCGAGCCGGATCTCAGGCAGCGCATTCTCACGCTCACGCTCAACGACAATGCGCCCGAACTGGCCGAGACTGCGCTGGCCCGCATCAAGAGCTACGCGGGCCGGCCGCCGGTGTTCGACACCGTCGCCGAACTGGAAGGTTTTTTCCGCGCGGCCTACAAGCCCTATGGCTGGCTCAGCGATTTCGAGTGGCGCAAGCTGACCGAGACCAGCACGCGTCGTTGCGATGACGGCCGCGTCACCCCGCATTACGATCCGCGCATGATCGAGCAGTTCACCGAGCATGACAACGACTATCTGCTCTGGGATCACTATGACGCGCTGCAACTGCCCGTGCTGTTGCTGCGCGGCGAGGAGTCCGATCTGGTGCTCAAGCCGGTGGCCGAGCAGATGCAGCAGCGTGGCCCCGGTGCTCGAGGTCTGCTGACCTGGCTGGAGGTGCCGGACTGCGGCCATGCGCCGGCGCTCAATGTGAGCACGCATTTCGAGGCCGTTCTGTCCCATCTGCACCAGGCTTGACGCGCCACAACCTCGCAGCTCCGGGGATGTTCGCGTCTCGCTAGCATTGGTGGCTAACCCTGGTCGGGGTAAGGAGCGTGGGTCATGGGTTTTGTCGTGGATCTGATTCGGGAATACGGCTTCGGCATTGTCTTTCTCAATGTGCTGATAGAGCAGCTGGGCGCGCCCATCCCGGCCTATCCGGTGCTGGTGGTGACCGGAGCGCTGGAGGGGGGCAGCCTGGCACGTCTGGGCTGGCTCACCGTGATTGCGGTGGCCGCAGCGCTGATAGCCGATGTGCTCTGGTACCACGCTGGCAGGGCCTATGGGCACAGGGTGCTGGGACGTATCTGCCGCATTTCGCTCTCGCCCGATGCCTGCATACGCCAGACCGAGTCCGTCTATGGACGCTGGGGTGCCAAGTCCCTGCTGGTGGCCAAGTTCGTGCCGGGCTTTGCCTCCATTGCCAGTGCGCTGGCCGGTGTGGTGGGCACGCCGCTGCGCACCTTTGTGTTGTTCGATACGCTGGGGGCCCTGATCTGGGTGGGCTCGGCGGTGTTTCTGGGCTCGCTGTTCAGCTCCACGGTGCAGGATCTGCTCGATGTGCTGACGGCACTGGGCAAATGGGGGCTGCTGCTGCTGTGCGTGGCGTTCGCGGTCTTCGTGGCGCGCAAATGGTGGCAGAGGCAGCGCGTGGTGCGTTCGCTGAAGATGCCGCGCATGTCGGTCGAGGAACTGGCGGGGCTCAACGCCCAGGGCATCACGCCGACGGTGATCGATGTGCGCGAACCCCTGCTCTTCGGTCAGGGTCATATTCCCGGAGCCAGCTCCTGGCTGGAGCATCAGGGCAAAGGCAAGGCGGCCTACGAACATTTGCTGCCGCGCGAGCGGCATGAGCATGGCCTGGTTGTGTACTGCGACTGTCCCGACGAGATCTCCGCCGCGCGCGTGGCCCGGCAATTGCAGCGTGCGGGATTTCACAACGTCCGGCCATTGTCCGGTGGCCTGACGGCCTGGGAGGCAGCGGGCTTCGAGCTGGAAAAGCCCCGGGCCTGAGCAGGCGCCAAAGAAAACGCCCTGACCATTCCTTGGGCAGGGCGTCGAGCGGATCGAGGCGCTTATTTGCCGGCAGGCATGGAGCAATGTCCGCCCTGTGCTGCCTGGCCGGAGCCGGCTGCGATCAGCGGCGCTTCAAAGCGCAGGTCGATGGCCGGCGATGTATGAAAGTCCCAGGCCAGAAAGACGAGCAGCAGAGCCCAGAATAGGGTGCGCAAGGTGCTTGGTGAGGTCATGGTTGTTCCTTGCTCAGAAGCCGAAATGGCGGCGGATGCGCAGGCCGAAGATGGTGCCTGCAAATGCCAGTGGGACCCAAATCCAGCCGTGGATGGAGCCGGTGGAGATGCCCGAGAGCATGGCGCCCACATTGCAGCCGAAAGCCAGGCGCGAGCTATAGCCGAGCACCAGTCCCGCCACCAGGGCCACGACCCATTGCGTGCCTGTCAGTGCCTTGGCTGCCGCGGGCTTGCCGGCGGCAATCCACAGTGCGCCGCCCAGAATGCCGATATTGGTGATGCTGGTCACGTCCAGCAGCACGGTCTCGTGCAGGCGTGCCGCATTGCCGGGCTGGCTCCAGAACCAGTTGCTGGCCAGATCGACGGCGCCCGTGGCGTTGACGATCTTGGCGGCCCACAGACCAAAGCCGTAGACCACGCCCCAGGGCTGGCCCGCAATGATCAGATTGAGCGTGGCCAGGATGGCCAGCAGCACGGCGCCGACCAGCCATTTGCGCACCAGCAGCGGCTTGGCCGGGCGGTTCAGGGCGGCATTGGCCTTTTTCACATACAGGGCCACGCCTGCCGCTATCACGGCCAGTGCGACCAGCGTGGCGATCAGCGCTGGAGCCCAGCCCCATTGCGTGACCAGGCCCACGGGTGCCGTATTGCCCAGGTCCAGCCACCAGCCCAGGTGAAGGCTGCCCAGAAAGCTGCCGATCGCGAACAAGGGTAGTATGGCCGCGTTCATGGGAATGCCCATGCCGGCTTTGTACAGCGTGCCGCTGCCGCAACCGTCGGCGATCTGCATGCACAGGCCGAAGACAAAGGCTCCAACCAGTAGGCTGATGCTGGGGGGGCCGAGAGCTGCCGTCAGCTCGGGGAAATGGCCCAGCAAAGGCATGGCCAGGGCTGCAGCCAGCGCCAGCAGCAGCAACTGGCCAAAGATGCCGCTGCCGTCTTTTTCCTCGACCAGCATGCGCCAGCCCGTGGTGAAGCCAAAACGCCTGCCGGCCAGCACCGCGCCCAGGCCTATGCCGACGGCAAACAGTGCCGCCTGACGCACCGAGACTGACCACAGCAGCCAGCCAAAGAAAACGGCCAGCAAGGCCGTTATGGGAAGTCGTTTCATGTGTTTTTATGGAATTGATGGGTAAGGACTGCGACGCACTTTCCGCAAAGGGCATGCACCCAGATCAGAGACAACGAGCAAAGGCCGCCCTGCAGCGAAGTTGTTGTCCCCTTGGGGGCGCCCGGCTAGGGGAAGGCGCGAAGCGACTCAGGGGAGTCATTTAAAAGTTTTTTCCCACCATTTCTGGGCGTCATAGGCCAATGACTGGGCGCGGCCCGGCTGGTTGGCCATGCGCGGCGCGTCCTTGGATTGCGTCCAGTCCACCATGGAGCCCGCATACAGCTTCACATTGGGCAGGCCCGCCATTTCGGACAGGCCGAACCAGTCGGTGGCCGCCCAGTGACCGGTGTTGCAGAAGGCCACCATGTCCTGGCCTTGCGGGCGCTGGACCTTTGCGGCGATCTCCCTGGCCTTGGCGGTATCCACGAACTGCGAAGTACCTGGTACAAACCACTGGTTGAAATCCAGCTGCTGGGCGCCGGGCAGGGTGCCCGAGAGCTTGGCGGCGGGCGCACGGGTCTTGCCCAGATAGAAGGCGTCGGGGCGCGAGTCCACCAGAGCCGCGTTGGAGAGGTCGAGATGCCTGCCCACGTCCTGCTTGGTGGCCAGCCAGTTGGCGTCAAAGGTCGGTGCGTAGCTGCTGGGTGCGATCTGCGTGCGGGTCTTGGCCAGGGGCTTGCCTGCGCTTTCCCAGGCCTTCATGCCGCCGTTGACGATGGACAGCTCCTGGAGACCCAGGCTTTTGAGCGTCCAGTAGACGCGGGCCGCGGCACCGAAGTCCGTGGCATCGGCACCGCTGGAGATCACGATGGCATGCGTGGCTGGCGTCAGGCCCAGGGACTGCACCAGCGCCACCAGCTTGGCCTGGTCGGGCAGCTCGCCGGGATTGGTGGCGGGGCCGCGCCATTTGCCGTAGGGGGCGTTGGCGGCCTGGGCGATATGGCCGGCCTCGAAGGCTTTGGGGTCGCGGATATCGATGAGGCGGACATCGGCCTGCTGCAGCAGTGGCTGCAGTTGCTCGGGGTTGAGCAGGGGTTGGGCTGCGAGCGCCCAGGCGCTGGTGCCCAGGCCCAAGCCCAGAACCAGCGCATAGCTTGTCAGAGAGTTTTTCATGGCAGGAGTCGGCAAAGCCGATTCGTCAGGGGCATGGCTATGCCCAGGGCCTCTATTGTCCGGCCTTGCCGCGACAGGGCCAACCAAGAAAAACTTGTCTGCTTATTGCCTGGGGTCATGAACCGGAGAGCAAACGGTGTAACTTCTGATGATGATAGCTAGAAGTGGTTGAATCGCTTTGTAAGTAAGCGATTTCAGCTATTGATTTTGAATAATCATGCGCTTTGCCCGGCCGGAAACAGCTCCTGCACGGCACGCCGGATGCCGCCATAGCCCGTACAGCGACAAAGGTTTCCGCACATCTGAGCCTCGGCCTCGGCGGCTGTGGGGCGGGGCTGCTGCTGGTGCAGCCAGCTCATGCTCATGACCATGCCGGAGCTGCAGTAGCCGCATTGCACGCCGCCGCAGCGCGCCAGCGCCTCACGCACGGGTTCGCTGGCGCTGTCCTGTGCCACGGACTCGATGGTGCGCACGGTCTGGCCCTGGATCTGATAGGCCATCAGCAGGCAGGCATTCACGGGCTCGCCGTCGAGCCAGACCATGCAGGCGCCGCAGCGCCCCACTTCGCAGCCGGGTTTGGCCCCGGTGAGGTGCCAGTGCTCGCGCAGCAAGGTCAGCAGCCGGGTATCGGGGCTGCAGCTGGCGCTGACCGGCTGGCCGTTCAGATTCAGCTGCAGCACAAAAGCCGAAGCCTCCTTTGCGCTGGCTGCGGCTGGCTTGCCGCCGGGCTCCGGGGTGTAGGTCGTCGTCATGGTGTGGAGGACTCCGTGCCCGCTTCCAGCAGCGCGATCACGCGCTCCGGGGTCATGGGCAGTTGCGTGATGGGTTGCTGCAGTGCGGCAGCCAGGGCATTGGCCACTGCGGGCAGGGCCAGGTTGACGCTGATCTCGCCGGCTCCGCGCGGGCCTATGGGGTCGCCCTCGGGAAGGTTCTCGATCGCCAGCACCTGCATTTCAGGGGCATCGGCCAGCGTGGGGATCAGATAGCCGTCGAGATTGCGTGCCCGGTAGTGGCCATCCAGGCAAGCCAGCTCCTCCTGCGTGCCCATGGCCAGGCCCATGAGGGCGCCGCCCTCCATCTGGCCCAGATAGCCCTGGGCCGACGCCACGGGGCCCAGCGCCGTGCACATCACCAGCCGCTGCACCTGGACCATGCCGCTCCAGGTGTCGACGCGTACCTGGGCAATGGCGGCGCAGGCTCCGAAGACGAAGTGGGTGTCATGCGCGTTGCCCTCCGGGTCCTCGGCGCGCAGGTCTATGGAGATACAGGGCGCTTGTTCGCCCAATGCCCTTGCCAGATCGGCGTAGCTCAGGCGCAGGCCCGCAGCGCTTTCCAGGCCCCATGCGCCGCAGCGCAGAGGGATATCGGGCAGCAGTCTTGCGGCTGCCAGGAGCAAGGCTTGCTGCCAGGGCCGGGCCGCCTCGTGCAAGGCGCGCCATACCAGCGTGGTGGCGCGCGAGGCGGCCACCGGGCCCGAGTCGGGCGTCAGCCGGGTATCGCCCAGCACCGGCCGGATCGCGTCGGCGGCGCAGCCCAGATGCTGCGAGCCCAGGCTCTGTATGGTTCCGACCAGGTTCTGTCCCAGCTCGGTGAAGCCGCAGCGCAGCTCGATCGCACCATCGGCGGCCAGGGCCAGCTGCATACGGCAGTCACTGGGGCCACCCTTGCCAAAGCCATCGCTGCGATGGATCAGCGTGAGGCCCACGCCGTGCAGATGACGGCCGTCCGCGCTGGCCCAGCGATGCGGCCCGCGCCA
Source organism: Comamonas sp. Z1 (assembly GCF_008121555.1). Classification (NCBI taxonomy): domain Bacteria; kingdom Pseudomonadati; phylum Pseudomonadota; class Betaproteobacteria; order Burkholderiales; family Comamonadaceae; genus Comamonas; species Comamonas sp. Z1. The sequence continues at coordinate 21,956 of NZ_VOQT01000026.1, read as the reverse complement.
CAGCGCTTGCTGGCGGGCGACATCGAGTGCGCGCTGGGGGCCGTCAAACGGCACGACATGCTGGCCGAGCGGGCCGGGTGCTTCGGGAGCGGCGAGATTGAGGGCGCGAAATGCGTCAGCCGTCATGCCGACCATTGCAGCCAGTCTGTCCATCTGCTGCTCAAGTGCAAATTGCACCTGCACGGCACCGAAGCCGCGAAACGCACCGGCGATGCCGTTGTTCGTATAGGCCAGCCTGGCGCCGAGGTCCAGTGCCAGATACCGGTAGGGGCCGGGGGCATGTTCGAGAGCGGCATCCAGCACCTCGGGGCCATGCGTGGCATAGGCCCCGGTGTCTGCCACTATCTGCACCTGGTGGTAGGTAAGCCGCCCCTGTGCATCGCAGCCGGTCTGCATGTCGATCTGCATGGGATGTCGCTTGACACCCAGATCCACAGATTGTGGACGTGTCAGGTGCAACCGCACTGGGCGCTGCGTCCTCCAGGCCAGCAGGGCCGCAATCGGCTGAATCGTCAGCTCGTCCTTACCGCCATAGGAGCCGCCCACGGGCGTGCCCACGGCATGCACTCTGTCGTGAGGCAGGCCCAGCATGTCGGCGATGACCTGCTTGTCCCGCGCGGGGTTGTGGCCGCCGAATAACAGGCGCAGGCCGCCCGCGCCATCGGGCTCGGCCACACCGCCTTCGGTCTCGAGAAAGGCATGCATCTGGCGTGGCGTGACATAGCTGTCCTGCACCCGGTGCACTGTGCTTGCCCGGGCCGCAGACATGTCGCCCTGGCGGTGGCTGGCGGCATGCAGCAGATTACCACCCTGGTGGACCGGCTGCTCGGAGGCCGCCGTTCCGTCAAGGGCTGCGACCGGGTCGCAGACTGGGGGCAGGGGTTCGTAGTCAACCCGGATCAGCGCCAGAGCCTGCCGCGCCGTCTCCATGTCCACGGCCGCAACGGCGGCGACCGGGTCGCCCACATGGCGCACCTTGTCGATGCAGAGCACGGGCCGGTCCACCTTGCGCAGGCCGTAGTGCTTGAGGCCCGGGATATCGGCATGGGTCACCACGGCATGGACGCCCGCAAGAGCTTTGGCCGCGCTGGTGTCGATGCTCAGAATGCGCGCATGGGGGTGGGGGCTGCCGAGAATCGCTGCGCGCAGCTGGCCCGGTCGGATGCGGTCGGTCAGAAAGCCCGGGTTGCCGCCGAGCTTGGCCCAGGCATCGGGCCGGACCGGCAAAGCCTCCAGGCCCAGCTCGCGGATGTGATGAGGGGTGAGGAATTCCATGATGGTTCAGGCCAGCAGCCCGCAATGTCCGGCAATCAGGCGGCTGGCGATCCGGGCCAGATCGGGAGGCAGGCTTTGCTCGCAGGTAGTGCGTATATCGCCGAGGGAGGGACGGATCTGCAGCTCCTGCGCATAGCTCAGCAGCTTTTCCGTGGCTTGCAGGCGGTGCACGCCTATGCCAGGGGCCGCCGCAGCAATGCGGTCCAGGTTCAGGCGCTTTTGTGCATCGCTCCAGCGCAGGGCCATGCGCAGGCGCGCGGGGGAGAATGCCGCGCGATAGCCGACTTTCTCGAACACCAGTGGCCGTGGCTCCATCACATCGCCGCGCGGCAGCAGGAACGACAGCATCAGAGGCCGGTCCATGAGCTTGAGCGTCTGCGCCAGCGACTGCAGGTTGCCGTCCGTCAACTCGACCTGCGCATCCATGGCCAGCAATACCGGGCAGCAGTCGCCTTCGCCCCAGCCTATATTGCCGCCCAGGGTTCCCTGGCGGCGTATTCCCATGGCCCCTAGCTGATCCAGGGCCTGGACGAGCACGGGGGCGTGTTGCTGAACCCAGGGGTGACAGCGGACGGCCTCCAGCCGCATGCCTGCACCGATGTGCAGGTATTGCGGGCCGAGGCTGATCTGCTGCATCTCGGGCCAGTGCATCACATTGATGAAATGCGTGGTCGACGGCGCCAGGCGAGGCTCTGCCCATGACTGCTGCAGCAGCGTGCCCCCGGCGATGAAGCAGGCGGCATCGCCGAGCTTGCGGGCCAGGGCCTGCGCGGCCTGGGGTGACGAGGGGTGGGTGAGCAGCATGGCAGCCTCCTGTGGGCGTGGTCCTCAGCGCTGCGCCCAGAAGGCTTGCTGCTGGGCGGCGATCTCGGCCTCCATCTCGGGTACGGGGCCGATCAGCTCCACGGCCTTCTGGCAGTGGTCGAAGACATAGCGCGACGAGACACTCATGGTCGGGTTCTCGCCATGGCTGCCAGTGCATTCCAGCAACCGGTGCTCGGTCATGCCGAACACGATGCGACCGATATTGGCCCAGTAGGCCGTACCGGCGCACATGCAGCAGGGCTCCACATTGGTGTAGAGCGTGCAGCTCCAGAGAAACTCGGCCGTGTAATTGGTGGCCGCCATGCGCGCCAAGGTCGATTCCGCGTGATTGACGGTGTCGATATTGCACTGCTCCATGAGCACAGTCTCCTGATCGGGGCCCACCAGCACGGCACCGAAAGGGTGGTGGCCCATTTGCGTGGCGCGCTGGGCCACGGCCTGGGCGCGACGCAGATTGCGCTGGATTTGTTCGGCAGAGGGCGTCAGGCCCTGCGGGGGGAAGTTCTGGTCTGTCATGGCGGCGGTCCTTGTGTTGATCAGGCGGGAGTGCTCTGGCTCCAGGGAAAGAGGCGCTTGTGCAACTGCTGCACGCCACCATAGAGCAGCAGGCTGCACAGCACCAGCAGTGCCAGTGCGGCAAAGGCCACGGGAACCTTGAAGGAGGAGGTGGCAAACAGGATCAGATAGCCCAGGCCTTTTTCCGCCGCCACGAACTCGGCGACCACGGCGCCCACAATGGCCAGCGTGATGGAGACCTTGAGGGCCGAAAACACATAGGGCACTGCAAACGGCATGCGAATCTGCCAATACTGGCGGCTGGTGGTGGCGCGCAGCGAGCGCGACAGCTCCACCAGCTCTGCCGGCACCGAAGCCAGGCCCAGGGCCGTGGAAACCACCAGCGGGAAAAAGGCAATCAGCGTGGTGATGACCACGCGAGGCAGCAGGCCTGCACCCAGAGTGACGACGATGATGGGGGCGACGGCCACGATGGGGGTGGACTGGATCACCACCAGCCAGGGCATGATGATTTTCGAGAGCAGCTGCGATCGCGTGATGGCAATGGCCAGCGGAATGGCCAGTGCGATCGCCAGCGCATAGCCTATGAGCGCGACCTGCAGGGTGGCCGTGACATGCTCCAGCCAGCGCTGCAGCCCCATCTCGGCAGCAGAGCGCCAGATCTGGCTGGGAGCGGGAAAAATGTACTCGGGTATATGCGCCAGGCGGCAGGCGCACTCCCAGAACAGCAGGACGGCGAGGAAAACCAGCAGCGACGCATGGCGTTGTATGAGGGCAGACATAGGGGGCCTCTTGGGGCTGCGGGAGGATCTTCAGGCGTGTGCGGGGTGTTTGCTGAAGACCTGGAGACGAATCTCGTTGGCCATTTCGGTGAACACGGGATCGGCCAGGGTGGCCATGCTGCGCGGGCGTGCCAGCGGCACATCGATGATGTCGGCCACACGGCCCGGGCGGGCGCTCATGACCACGATGCGGTCGGACAGCAGCAAGGCCTCCTGGATGGAGTGGGTCACAAAGACCACGGTCTTGGGGCGCTCGTTCCAGATACGCAGCAGCTCCAGGCTCATTTCGTCGCGTGTGAGTGCGTCCAGCGCCGAAAAGGGCTCGTCCATCAGCAGGATGTCCGGATCATGCAGCAAGGAGCGTGCAATCGCGACGCGCTGCTGCATGCCGCCCGAGAGTTCGTGGGGGCGCTTGTGGCCGAAGTCCCTGAGACCGATCATCTCCAGCAGTTGCTGGGCGCGGGCCTCCTCCTTCATTTCCACATGGCCGTATTTGTGGCGCATGGGGAAGGTGATGTTGTCCAGCACCGAGAGCCAGGGCAGCAGCGTCGGCTTCTGGAAAACCATGCCGATCTCGTCGCGTGGTTCGGTTACGGGCAGATTGAAGATGCGTAGCTCGCCGCTGCTGGGGCGGATCAGACCCGCAATCAGGCGCAATATGGTGGACTTGCCGCAGCCCGATGGGCCGATCAGCGAGACGAATTCGTGGCGGCGCAGATGCAGGTCCACGCCTTGCAGGGCCGTGACAGGGCTGCCATCGCTGGAGACAAAGGTCTGGGTGACCGCGTTCAGATCGATTACGTATTGCATGGCAGGCGATCAAGGAAAGAACAAGGGCGGGAGCGCGAGGGCGGCGCTGCGCCGCCCTCACATGGGATTTACTGGCTCAGAAAGCGGCGATCCACCAGCGTTTCCGGGTCGACCTTCTTGAGGTCGTAACTCATGGACTGGGCCACCCAGCCCCAGGTGGCAGCCAGCAGCCGGGGCTCAAATTTGCCAAGGCCGTCGCGCTGGCTGATCTCGTTCCTGAGCAGCGGGATGGAGGCTTCAAATTCGGCCTTGACCACGGCTGTGTCGGCTTCGGGCACCTGGGCCTTCAGCGACTCGGCCGCCTTTTGCGGGTTCTGGATGGAGAACTCCAGCGACTTGCCCAGTGCCCGCACATAGCGCTTAAGCACTTCGGGACGTTCCTTGATGGTCTTGTCGCTGGCCATGACGGACCAGCCATAGCCGTCCAGACCGAACTGCGTCCAGGGCAGGACCGAAAGCTCCTTGCTGGCCTGCTTGAGCACTGCGCCGAAGGCCGGAGCCACGGTCACCCAGTTGATGGTCGCGTCCACGCGGCCCTGGGCCAGCATGGGAGCCAGTGTGGCCGGGTCCGACTTGATGACCTTGATCTTGCTGGCGTCCACGCCGTTCTTCTGCAGCACGATGGGCCACAGGGCATTCGATGAGGAGAAGGTGGGCATGGCCACCGTCTTGCCTTCCATGTCCTTGAGGTTCCTGATCTTGCTGTCGGCGCGCGTGAACAGTGCATCGGGCTGTTTGGAATACAGCGACATCACGGCCTTGACGGGAATCCTGCCTTCGGCTGCGGCCATCATCAGCGCCGAGATGCCGCCAAAACCCACATCGGCAGAGCCAGAGGCCACCTTGGTCACAGCATCGGCCGAGCCCCGGCCGGGAACTATCTTCACGTCCAGGCCTTCGTCCTTGAAAAAGCCTTGCTGCACGCCGGCATAGACAAAGGACTTGTCGCCCCCGGGCAGCCAGTCGAGCTGCACCGTGAGCTTGTCGGCCGCCTGGGCCGCAGCGCCACAGGTGACGAGCATGGCGAAAAGGGCGCAGCGTTTGAAGTAGGTCGTGGAGCGCGTCATGAATAACTCCTGAAGAATGTGAGTTCGGGGCAATTGGTTGCTATACATTGATGAGCGGCATGCGCAAGCTCATAAAAGGCTTCGATTGAATTTCATCTAGAACCGGCAGCAAGGCGTCGCTCAGGGCCTGAGGGCAGGCCAGCTGGGGCACATGGCCGCAATCGAGGCTGATGCGCCTGGCGCCCGGTGTGAGCTGCTGCATGCGTTGCTGCAGCGGCAGCGTCACGGAACGGTCCTGGCGACATTCCACATAGATACGTGGCACCCGGCCAAAACGCTCGGCGCTGAGCTGGTTCACCATGGTCCGGCCCGCTTCGGGCTGGACGCAGAGACGGCTGGCCGCCTTGAGCGCTGCGGTCGGCGGGCAGTCATGCAGGAACAAATCCATGGCGGCTTCCAGCGGCACGCTGCTGGCATTGCGCTGCTCGTTCCAGGCCAGATGCGGGCCTATGCCCTGGTAGTCGAAGCCCGGATCGGCGGCGCGGCATTGTGCGATCACATCGCCATAGCTCATGCCGCTGGGCAGCATCATTCCGGCCAGGTAGACCAGGGCGCTGACCCGCTCGGGGGCGGCCTGGGCGACCTGAGACGCCGTCATGCCGCCACCGCTGTGACCGACCACCACGGCAGGGCCGTCCAGCGCTGCCAGCACGCGCAGCACATGGGCGGTGTAGCCGTCGAGATTGGCGCAGCTGTCGTCTTCGGCGGCGGCATCGTTGCCCGGCAGATTGACGGCAAGCACCTTCCAGCCCCGGGCCTGCAGCAGCGGCGTCCAGGCCGCAAAAGCCCAGCTGCCTTGCCAGGCCCCGTGGATCAGCACCATATTGCGTGAGCTTGTCATCGTGGTCTCCGTCAACCGTAGGTGCGGCGATAGCATTCGATCTGGTGCTGCTCCACCGTGACAGCCGGGTATCTGGGCAGCTCGCCCTCGTCCAGGCAGGTGGGAATGCATTCCACCTTGTGCAGCGGGTTGCCCGTGAAGAAAAAGGGCACGGAATAGCGTTCGCGACCCGAGACATTGATGACCCGGTGCAAGGTGGAGACATAGCGGTCGTTGGTCCAGCGCGCGAACAGGTCGCCGATGTTGACGACGAAGGCGCCGGGCACGGGGGGCGCGTCGATCCAGCTGCCGAGATTCTTGTCCCAGACCTGCAGGCCGCCTGCCTCGTCCTGCAGCAGCAAGGTCACGCCGCCGAAGTCCGTGTGCTCGCCGCAGCCTTTCTCGCCGGGTTCAGGGTTGGCGGGCTGGGGCGGGTAATGCAGCAGGCGCAGGGTCGCGGCGGCCTCCTTGAGATAGCCGTCGAAGTGGCTGACCGGCACGCCCAGGGACAAGGCCAGGCCGCGCACAATGGTCGCGCCCAGGCTGTAGGCGGCCTGGTAATAGTTCTGCATCACGGCGCGGAAGTCGGGCAGGGTTTCGGGCCATTGGTTGGGGCCGGTATTGAAGCGGCCGGCCAGCACGCGCGCATCGTTGGCCGCGACCTCGGCACCGGCGTAAAAGCTTTCCTTGAGATCGGGCGGTGCGCCGCTCTCCAGCGTCTGGGCGCGCAGCGGCTCATAGCCGCGATTGCAGCGGGAGAGCTTTTTGTCCACGGCCAGCTTTTCGGTCATGGGCAGGTCAAAGAAGCGCTGGCTGGCGGCAAACAGGCTGCTGATCAGTGCCGGGTCTATGCCGTGGCCGGTGATATAGAAGAAGCCGCGCTGTTCGCAAGCCTGGCGCAGCTGCTCGGCCACCAGGTGCTGATCCACAGGGTCATGGCTGCGCAGGCCGCTGATGTCGATGAGGGGGAGGGCAGAGATGCTCACAAATGGCGTCCAGAAACTGAAGAACTGGAGTCAGTTTAGAAAGCGCAGCCCGTGCTGGATAGCGCAGCTTTTGCTGCGGGGTGATCTAAAAATGTGAGCGCCAGTCGCTGATGGGTAAAGGGCTGCACGGCATTGGTGCATTCGCAAAAAGCGATGCGCACAATGCCGGTGCAAGCACAGGCCGGGGGCGGGTTCAGCTTCTGGCGCAAGCCGCTGCAGCGGCGGTCTGCGTGCGGGCCACCCATTCACGCAGGGCGACGCTTTCCTCGTCCTCGCGGCTTTCTATGGCATCGGCCGCGATGCGGTTGAAGGCGTCGAGTGCCGATGGCAGCGTGCGTCCTGCACGCACATAGACGCCGAGTTCGGAGTACAGCGTGGTGGGCGTATCCAGCGGCACATGGACCAGCCTGCCTTCGCGCAGCTCGCGCTCCAGTCCCAGGCGGCTCTGGAAGAAAATGCCCACGCCGCGTTCGGCAAGACTCTTGGCCAGCTCGATGGACGAGGTTTCCAGCAACACCTGCAATGCACGCTTGTGGTGCGCCAGCAAGGGCTGCAGCAAGTCGTGCATGGAGAGTTCGGGCGTTGGCAGAATCAGCGGAAAGGCCGCGCATTGCGCAAAGTCCACGCGCTCCAGCTGGGCAATCGGGTGCTTGGGCGGCACGATGGCACCCAGTGCAAAGCGGCCCATGGTGCATTGGCGCAGATTGTCGTGGCGCTTGACCGAAAAGCCTATGCCCACGTCCGCATCGCCCTGAATCACGGCCTGTGCCGCCTGCTGGGAGCCGCAGGTGCGCACATGAATCTGAATCGTGGGGTAGCGCCTGTGCATCTGCGTGAGCACGGCCGGCATCAGGTCGGCGTTCAGGCCTTCCACGGCAGCCACGCTGACCGAGCCGCGACGCACGCCGCGCAGCAGCTCCAGCTCGGTGCTGAGGCGGTGCTCGTCCTGCAGCACCGTGATCACATGGCGCGAAAAAACTTCGCCGGCGGCCGTGAGCCGCAGGCCCGAGCTCAGGCGCTCGAACAGCGGGCTACCGATTTCGTCCTCGAGCTGCAGCAGCTGGCGGTTGACTGCTGATGAAGCCACATGCAGATGGCGTGCGGCTTCGCGTATGGAGCCGCAACGGCGGATCATGTCGAAATAGCGAATGGAGCGGGCGTGAATATGCATGCTGCCGGAGGCAGCATATGCCGTGCCAGTTCGCTGGATGGCCGCCTACTGCGGCGCGCCGGCCGCCTTGGCGTGCTGGGCGCGGGCCTTGAGATCGACATCGTCCTCGCGCCCGGTGGGCCAGCCTTGCATATGCTGCTGGGCAATATCGCTGAGGGCGGTGATCCAGGGCGCACTGTCGTTGAGGCAGTCTATGTACTCGAACTGCTGGCCGCCCGCATGCAAAAAGGCCTCACGCGCTTCCTGCTTGATTTCCTCCAGCGTCTCCAGGCAGTCGCTGGTAAAGCCGGGGCAGACCACGTCGACGCGCCGAGTGCCAGCCTGGGCCATGGCAATCAGCGAAGGCTCGGTATAGGGTTCCAGCCATTTGGCCTTGCCAAAACGCGATTGGAAGGTCACCAGATACTGCTCGTTGCCGAGCTTTAGTCGCTCGGCCAGCAGGCGTGCCGTCTTGTGCGATTCGCAGTGATAGGGGTCGCCCAGATGCAGGGTGCGCTCAGGCACACCATGAAAGCTCATGACCAGCTTCTCCCCGCGACCATGGCCGCGCCAATGGGCTTCTATGCGCTGTGCCAGCGCTTCGATATAGCCGGCATCGTCGTGGTAGCGGTTGACGAAACGCAGCTCGGGAATATGGCGCTGGGTCCTGGCCCAGTCGTAGACGGCGTCGAACACGCTGGCCGTGGTCGTGCCCGAATACTGGGGGTACAGCGGCAGGATCAGGATGCGCGTTGCGCCGTCTTTCTTGAGCGCATCCAACTGGGCCGCAATGGACGGCGTGCCGTAGCGCATGGCTGGCAGCACCAGCACATTGTGGCCCCGCTCGCCCAGCCAGCCGCGCAGCAAAGTGGCCTGGCGTGTGGTCCAGTGCAGCAGCGGGGAGCCGTCTTTTTCATGCCAGACGGTGGCGTACTTGGCGGCCGACTTGGCCGGACGGGTGCGCAGGATGATGCCGTGCAGAATCGGCCACCAGGCGAGCTTGGGAATCTCGACCACACGATCGTCACCGAGAAACTCCGCCAGATACGGGCGCACTGCGGCGGCCGTGGGCGCGGCCGGCGTGCCCAGATTGCACAGCAGGATGCCGGTGCGTGCGGATTGATCGTGACGGAAGCGGGGTTCGGGCGCAAAGCGTGATGGCATGGCGCAATTGTGTCAGCTAATCGGATAGGCGCAGCCGCTCTGCGGCATTAGCCGGGGCGCTATTCTTCGGGACATGCAACCCCAAGACACCACCGCCTCAGCCATTGAAACCCTTCAGCGCCTGCGCCACAGCGGCCAGATTCGTGCCATCAGCCTGGATCTGGACGACACGCTCTGGCCCATCTGGCCCACGATTGCCAAGGCAGAGGCTGTTTTGCTGCAGTGGCTCGCGCAGCATGCTCCCGCTACGGCCGAGCACCTGGGCGATACAGACAAGGTGCGCGCCCTGCGCCATGAAATCGTGACCTTGCGCCCGGATCTGAAAGCCGACCTCAGCGGCCTGCGCCGCGAGTCCATCCGGCTGGCGCTGAGCCGTGCCGGTGACGATCCTGCCCTGGCCGAACCGGCCTTTGACGAGTTCTTTGCCGCTCGCCAGCGGGTAGAGCTGTTTGACGACGCCTTGCCGGCGCTGCAGTTTCTCTCGCAGCGCTGGCCGGTGGTGGCCCTGTCCAATGGCAATGCGAATGTGCATGTGGTGGGGATAGGCGAGCACTTCCATGCCTCGCTGTCTGCCAGCGGAGCCGGCATGGCCAAGCCCGAGACGCGGTTTTTCCAGGCCGCAGCCGATGCGGCTGGCGTGGCCCCCGAGCATGTGCTGCACATCGGCGACGATGCGGAGCTGGATGCCCGGGGCGCGATGGATGCGGGTATGCACGCAGTCTGGCTCAACCGTGGGCAGGTAGCATGGCCTTGCGTGGGTCCTGAACCCCACGTCACAGTCGCCAGCCTTTGGCAGTTGTGTCAGGGGCTGGCAGATCGTTGACCGGGACGAGCGGGAGCAGTGCGGGTCAGCGAACAAGGACCGCCTATGCCTACCTGCCTGTCTGCCTGTCTTCACACGCCTCCACTGGCACCTGTGCGAACCATTGCCTGGAGCCGGCCTCTGGTGTGGTTGTCCAGAGCCTTGCAGGACATTTCTAACGCTCCGTTAATCAGTCTGGCGCATGGTCTTGCCTTGATCCTGATCGGTGCAGCAATCCTGACCCTGGGGCACAATCGCTTCTGGTTGATGGCAGGGGCCTTGTCGGGCTTTCTGGTGGTGGGGCCTCTGGTGGCCACCAGCCTCTATGCCGTCAGCCGGGCCATGGAGCGCGGTGAGGTGGCAGACTGGGGTCTGATCCGCCGCACCTGGACGCAGTGGCGGAGCTGCCATGCCACGGGCCGGGGAGGGTACTGGTGCATGGTTCGGTTCGGCGCCTTGCTGGCGCTGGCCGCCACGGGCTGGGTGCTGATTTCGGCATCGCTGATCACTGTGATGTCGCCCGTGCGCGTGCAGACCCTGCAGGATTTCATTGCGCATGTGGTGCTGGCCAGGGATGGTCAGCTATTTGTGCAATGGATGGCTTTGGGCAGCTTTCTGGCTGCTCCGATTTTTGCGTCCAGCGTGGTGGCCATGCCGCTGATGCTGGACAGGCGAGTGACCGTGCGCCAGGCCGTGTTGACCAGTTGGTCCGTGGTGCTGGCCAACCCTGGCCCTATGGCCTTGTGGGCGGCACTGATTGTGATGTTGACTTTGCTGGGCCTTGGCAGCTATCTGCTGGGGCTGGTGGTTGTGATGCCCCTGCTGGGCCATGCCAGCTGGCACGCCTATCGAGACCTGGTGGATGCCTCTGCATTCCCCGCCAGAGATGACGAGATAGTGCCTGCCGTCTGAGCGCTGCGCGACCAGGGCCTGGCAAAGGCTGTAAGGACCTGGTTGTCGTGATATTCGGATATACGGAAGAACAGCTTGCCCACTTTTTCCTGACCTGGGGCGTGGGCGCCTTCATCTTGTTCATGGTGTTCATCATCCTGCAGCTGGCGCGTCAATCCAAGGCAGGCAAGTTCGGCACCTTTGTGATCTTTCTGGGCCTGGGTGTGGGCTTTGTAGGCTATCTCGCCAAGATCATCATCCAGTGGTGGATAGAGAGCCGCTGAGCCGATACATGGGGCGGCGCTGACCGGCTCACTACTCGAGCAAGGTCCGCCCCGCAGCGAGAACCTTTCCCCTTCCGAAAAGAAGGGGCAAGAAGCGGTGCCTCAGTGGATTAACCCGGTTTCACCTGTGCGCGCTTGAGCACTTTTTGCCAGCGGTTCTGCTCGGTGGCGATGAACTGGGCAAACTGCTCCGGCGTGCTGCCAATGGGCTCGGCCGCGTCGCCCTGCAAGCGCTTGAGTGCATCGGGCGCCTTGACGGCCTTGGCGCACTCTGCTGCCAGCTTGTCTACATGGGCGCGAGGCAGGCTGGAAGGGGCCAGCATGCCGTACCACTGGGTCATCTCGAAGCCCGAAAAGCCCTGTTCGGCCACCGTGGGCACGTCGGGCAATTGCGGCAGGCGCCTGGTCGAGCCGGTGGCGATGCAGCGCACCTTGCCGGCCTTGATGAAGGGCAGCAGCGCGGCGGCACCGACCGAGGCAGCATCAAGGCGGCCCGAGAGCAGGTCGGTCATCATGGGGCCGGTGCCGCGGTAGGGCACGTGGAGCATGAAGATGTCGGCCGTCATTTTCAGGTATTCGAATGCCAGATGCCCCGCGCTGCCGTTGCCGGCCGAGCCATAGCTGAGCTTGCCGGGGTTCTTCTTGGCATAGGCCACCAGATCGGCAATGTTCTTGACGGGCAGATCGGGGTGCACCACATAGAGGCTGGGCACCTTGGCCAGCAGGCTCACGGGCACAAAGTCCTTTTTAGGGTCCCAGGGCAGCTTGTCGAAAATATAAGGGTTGACGGCCAGGGTACCGATATGGCCGAGGATGACCGTGCTCTGGTCATCGGCGCGAGCCACTTCCTGCATGGCGATATTGCCCGCAGCGCCGGGCTTGTTGTCCACGAATACGTTCTGGCCTATGGTCTTGGACAGCTCTGCGGCGGTGGAGCGGGCCACGATTTCAGAGCTGCCGCCAGGCGCAAAAGGCACGACAAAGCGAATCGGGCGGCTGGGCCAGCCGTCATCGGCAGCGCGGGCCATGCCGGGCAGCAGGCTGCTGCAGGCCAGGGCTCCTGCACCAGTCAGCAGATGGCGGCGCGAGATGCTCAGAACTTCGCGAGTGGACTTGTCGAACGTGGATGCCATGTTGTCTCCGTTGCTTTTTGGCTTTTGGCGGCTGAGAGATTGCCTCTTCGGCCATGGTTGCAACTGTGGCTGTCAAATCGCTGTCAAACCTGGTGCAGCAGGACTATCCAGGCATCAGGATTGTGCTGATAGGGTTTGCTCTAGAGCTGCTCAGCCCTGGTCCATCCGGACCAGTTCGTCGGCTGCCGTTATCCCGCAACGCACCGCGCCTTCCAGCGTCGCCGGGTAGGGCCCGTTCACATAGTCGCCGCAAGCCCAGAGGCCATGGCCGAGCTCCATGTCAGGGCGCTTCACGCCGGGTCGGCAGGCAAATGTGGCGCGTTTTTCAACCACGGTCAGCACAGCTTGAATGTCCTGCCAGCCCAGTTGCTGACGGGCTTGTTCCAGCACCTGCTGCTCCAGGGCTTGGCGGTCCGTGCGGCAGTCGCTGACGACAAAGGCCATTAGGCCTTGCTGGGTGTCATCTGATGGCTGCAGGTGCCCGCGGTCAAACACAAACTGGGCTGGAGCCTGCTTGCCGGGTTGCAGTGCCTGCCAGGGCAGCCCGGCGGTAAGGCGATGGCTGGTGCGCGCATAGACCGTGGCAATGGCCGTGTGCTCCAGCGCCTGCGCGGTCTGTGCCCAGTGCTGGTAAGCCACCGCGTCGCGGGCGGGCAGGCGCTGGTCTTCGGCCGCCAGCAGGGCCAGGCGGACGGCTTCCTGAGGTGGGCAGGCCAGCAGCACGGCATCAAAGCGCGATTGCTCCAGCTCCGCGGCAATGGCTGGATTGGAGCTGCGCAGCAGCCATTGCCGGCCCTGGGGGCTCAGCTCCTGAATGCGGTTGGCCGTATGCACCGCATGGCCGCGGCCTTGCAGCCATTGCGCAGCCGGGATGGGAAAGAGATCGCCCAGGCCGCGGCGCGGCACCAGAAAGTGCGAGCCGCCCGTGCCCGCGAACAGTGCGTCATGCAGCACACGCAAGAAGATGCTGCCGCTGGCCTCTGCGGCTGGCAGATTGAGGGCCGACACGCACAGAGGTTCGATGAATTCATTGAACAGGCGCTTTGGCAGGCCGCTGCAGATATCGGCAACGGTTGCAGCATCTGCGCAGCGAAAGCCCTGAATTCGCCAGCGCAGGGCACGGCCCAGCAGGGCGGCACGTTCGCGCAGTGACCAGCCGCTGGCGCTGGCAATGCCGATCAAGGCGTCCAGCGGCGCCGGCAGGTTGGGGAAGGACAGGCCGCTGCCATCGGCATAGCGCATGGCAAGTGGCCTGCGCAGCAGGGCATGCTCTGGCGCCGCGCCCACGACACGCATGAGCCGCAGGCATTCGGCATAGGCGCCGATCAGAATGTGCTGGCCGTTGTCGGCGATGGTGCCGCCCGGCAGCTCCAGATTGCGGGCCCGGCCACCCAGCTGGCGGCCGGCTTCGAAAACCGTGGGCCGATGACCGCTGAGCGAGAGCTGTACTGCGGCAGCCATGCCGGCCCAGCCGCCACCGATGATGGCAACTTGCATGGCGCGCTTACATGCGGCCCAGTGCCTGCATCTTCCAGACCAGCCAGAACTTGCGCAGCGGCGTGAGGCTGATGCGCTGGTGCAGCACCTGGAAGTTCTCGGACTCGATTTCGCGCAGCAGGGTGCGATAGATGCTCGCCATCATCAGGCCGGGCTTTTGTGCGTGGCGGTCGGCGTCGGGCAGCAGGCCCAGCGCCTTGTCATACAGGCTGTGGGCACGCTCGGCCTGAAAGCGCATCAGCGCCGTGAAGCGATCCGAATACTCGCGCTTGTTGATCTCGTGGGCCTTGACGTCGAACTGCTGGAGCTCGCTGATGGGCAGGTAGATACGGCCGCGCATCGCGTCTTCGCCCACGTCGCGGATGATATTGGTCAGCTGCAGGGCCTGACCCAGCGTGTGGGCGTATTCGGTGGTGCGCTCATCGGTCTGGCCGAAGATGCGGGCGGCGACTTCGCCGACCACGCCGGCGACCAGATGGCAGTAGCGCTGCAGACCGGCTAAGTCCAGATAGCGGGTCTGATCCAGATCCATCTGGCAGCCTTCGATGACGGCCTGCAGATGGCGCTCTTCGATGCCATAGGTCTTGGCGTGGGGCATTAGTGCCTGCATCACGGGATGAGCGGACTGGCTGGTAAAAGCCTTGTGCACCTCGGTCTTCCACCAGGCCAGCTTGGTGGCTGCCACGCCGGGGTCCGTGACCTCGTCGACCACGTCATCCACTTCGCGGCAGAAGGCATAGAAAGCCGTGATGGCGGCGCGGCGCTCCTTGGGCAAGAAGAGAAAGGCGTAATAGAAGCTGCTGCCCGAAGAGGCGGCTTTGTCTTGGACGTACTGATCCGGATTCATAGGGGGAGCATTGTCCCATGACGCGGGTCGTTGGCCGACACAACAGTGAAATGCGCGGCATGCGCCTGGTTGGAAGTCAAATTCAATAGCGCCTTGCACAGGTCTATAAGGGGTTTGGAGCTATCTTTTCGATCACATGCGCACGGCTTGCCAGAGCATGGCGACCATATCGAGCTTGCTCAGCTTGATGCGCTGATAGAGGTTGCGCCCCTGCATGGCGTCCAGCCTGTCCAGAATGCGCAGACCGCCTTGCACGACCAGGCGCAGTTCCCAGCCCGTGCGGCCGGGTAGCTGATGCACCAGAGGCGCCCCATGGATCATGAGGCTGCGGGCCTGGCGGTTGAGCTCGCCGAGCAGAGAGCGCAGCTCGGGTGTCAATGCCGCTGCTTCGGGCTTGATGGCGCTGCGCACAAGGCCGTGGCGGGCCAGATCGGCATCCGGCAGGTAATGGCGCTGGCGCGGCAAGTCCTGGCTCAGATCCTGCCAGAAGTTGATGAGCTGCAGGGCGGTGCAGATGGCGTCGCTCTGAATCAGTGCCTTGGCGTTGACCACGCCATACAGATGCAGCAGCAGGCGGCCGACCGGGTTGGCCGAGCAGCGGCAGTAATCCAGCAGTTGGGCCATATCGGTGTAGCGGGTCTGGGCGGCCGTCATGCGCACGTCCTGCTCGAAGGCACTGAGCAGGTCGGCCAGCAATGGCTTGGGCAGACCATGGGCCTGGACCTGGACTGCCAGCGGGCCAAAGATATGCGGCCATGCTGTACGCATCAGCATGGCGGCTTCGCCGGCGCTGCCCAGCTGCTGCAGATCGTCGGCATATTGCTGCAACTGTGCGAGGCGCTGCTCGGTGCCATGCTGGCCCTCGTCGGCCAGATCGTCGGCGGTGCGCGCAAAGTGGTAGATGGCGGCGATGGGCGCACGCAGTCGTGGCGGGCACAGCCAGGAGGCGACAGGGAAATTTTCGTAGTGGGTGATGCTGGCCGGCGCGTTGGCGGCGGGGCTCGCTGAGGGCATATGGTTCACGCCACGTATTGTGGACCGGGTGGACTTGCCGGCTGGCGACAGCCCATAAAAAGACGACGCAAAAGCGCACGTGCGTGCACAATCAGCGCTGACTTTGGTGCAGCGGCCTGCCCGGCAGCTGCGCTTTTCCTATTTTTACAAGCCCAGAACACCATGGCTGTTTCGTCTTCTCGTCGTTTTGCAATGTTGTCTTTGTCACACCGGCCTGCCGCGCCCTTGCTGGCGTTGTCCATAGTGGCGGCTGCGGCCATGCTGTCGGCATGCTCCAAGAAAGAGGCCGCGCCCGAGCCGGTGCGCGCAGTCAAGCTGGTGACCGTGGGTGAGGGGCCGATCGAATCTGCCCAGGAATACTCGGGTGATGTGCGGGCCCGTGTGGAGTCTCGCCTCGGCTTTCGCGTGGCGGGCAAGATCACCAGGCGCGAGGTGGAACTGGGCCAGCATGTGAAGGTCGGACAGGTGCTGGCGCGACTGGATGCGCGCGATTACCAGCTCAGCGCCGATGCCGCGCGTGCCCAGCTGGCCTCGGCCACCACGCAGCGCGATCTGGCCGAGGCCAATGCCAAGCGTTTTCGCACGCTGCGCGCCCAGAACTTCATCAGCGCCGCGGAGATGGAGCGCTACGAGGCCAATCTGAAGGCTGCCCAGGCCTCGCTCGATCAGGCCCGTGCCCAGCTCTCGAGCCAGTCCAATCAGGAGAACTACACCCAGTTGCAGGCCGATGCCGATGGCGTGGTCACCGCCGTGGAGGCTGAACCCGGTCAGGTGGTTGCGGCCGGCACGCCCGTGGTGAGGATTGCCCAGGACGGCGCGCGCGATGCGGTGTTCAGCGTGCCCGAGGACCGGCGCAGTGCCATCAAGCCGGGCCAGGGCGTGAAGGTGCGTCCCTGGTCGGATGAGTCGCGCATGATCAACGCACAGGTGCGTGAGGTGGCGGCCAGTGCCGACCCAGCCACACGCACCTATGTGGTCAAGGCTGCGCTGCAAGGTACGGACCTGCCTGCATTGGGCGCGACCGTGCATGTCATGCCCGAGGGCATGGGTGTGAGCCGCGAAGCCATGGGCAGCCAGGTCATCAAGTTGCCAACCACGGCCTTGCGCCAGGAGGGCGGTAATGGTCAGGGTACGGCCGTCTGGCTCTATGACGCGGCCAGCAGCTCGGTGAAGCTGCAGCCGGTGCAGATTACCAGCGCCGACGGTAATGAGGCGGTGATTGCCTCGGGTCTGCAACCTGGTATGCAGGTGGTGGCCACGGGCGCCCATGTGCTGACCCCTGGGCAGAAGGTGACGGTATATCGCGATAAGTATGCAAAGCCGCTGCAGGGCTCTGCATCAAATCAGCCGAAAACGCAGGCAGGTAAAGCGCAGGATGCTCATGAATCAGGTGTGGGTCAGCCTGCGGTGGCTGCGGAGGCGGGCAAATGAGCGGCGCTGGACACAAGAAGACCAGTGGCGCGCATTTCAATTTGTCTCGCTGGGCGCTCGATCATGTGGCGCTGACACGCTATTTCATAGTCGTGCTGATGCTGCTGGGCTTTACGGCCTTCTTCCAGCTGGGCCAGGACGAGGATCCTCCGTTCACCTTCCGCGCCATGGTCATTCGCACTTACTGGCCCGGCGCGACTGCCGAGCAGGTGGCTCAGCAGGTGACGGACAAGATCGAGCGAACGCTGCAGGAGGTGCCTTATGCCGACAAGATCAGTAGCTATTCCAAGCCCGGCGAGTCGCAGGTCATCTTCCAGGTCAAGGACTACTCTCCCCCCAAGGAAGTGCCGCAGCTCTGGTATACGGTGCGCAAGAAAGTGGGGGACATGCGTTACACCCTGCCGCAGGGCGTGCAGGGGCCGTTCTTCAACGACGATTTCGGCGATGTCTATGGCGTGATCTATGCGCTGCAGGCCAAGGGCTTCAGCTATGCCGAGCTCAAGACCCTGGCCGACGATGTGCGTCAGCAACTGCTGCAGGTGCCCGATGTGGCCAAGGTTGAGCAGTTCGGCGTGCAGGACGAAAAGGTCTATGTGGAGCTGTCGCACCGCGCCACGCAGATGGGGCTGAACCTCAAGCAGGTGCTCGATCAGCTCAACCAGCAAAATGCCGTGGCATCGGCCGGTACCTTGCAGACGCCGGCTGAAACCATTGTGTTGCGTGTGCAAGGTCAGTTCAACGATCTGGAGCAACTGCGTGCCATGCCCATCATCGGCCAGGGCGGAGCGCAGTTCAGGCTGGGCGACATCGCCGAGGTGCGTCGCGGCTATGCCGACCCGGCCAATGTCATGGTGCGCTTTCAGGGCGAGCCTACGGTGGCGCTGGGAGTGTCCATGGTCAAGGGCGGCGACATCATTGCCTTGGGCAAGGCGCTGACGCAGGCCACGGAGCGCATCGCCAAAAGCCTGCCCGTGGGCGTGACGCTGAGCAATATGCAGAACCAGCCCAAGGCGGTGGCGGATTCGGTCAGCGAGTTTCTCCAGGTGCTGATCGAGGCTGTGGTCGTGGTGTTGGCCGTGAGCTTTCTGAGTCTGGGTCTGCACAAGCGCCCGGGGCAGCATCCGCTGTGGAAGCGCTGGTATATCGACCCGCGCCCCGGGCTGGTGGTGGGAATCACCATTCCGCTGGTGCTCGCCGCAACCTTCCTGGCTATGTGGTACTGGAATATCGGTCTGCACAAGGTGTCGCTGGGCTCGCTCATCATTGCGCTGGGCCTGCTGGTGGACGACGCCATCATTGCCGTGGAGATGATGGTGCGCAAGATGGAGGAGGGCTACGACAAGTACCGTGCCGCCACCTTTGCCTATGAAATCAC
This sequence comes from Comamonas sp. Z1, assembly GCF_008121555.1. Lineage (NCBI taxonomy): Bacteria > Pseudomonadati > Pseudomonadota > Betaproteobacteria > Burkholderiales > Comamonadaceae > Comamonas > Comamonas sp. Z1. Next base: position 3,287 of record NZ_VOQT01000026.1, on the reverse strand, counting down.
CTCCAAGCCCATGCTGACCGGCACGCTGATCACGGCAGCGGGCTTTCTGCCCATCGGCATGGCCAAGTCCATGACGGGTGAATACACCTTCGCCATCTTTGCGGTGACGGTGATTGCGCTGGTGCTCAGCTGGTTTGCATCGGTGTACTTCGTGCCCTATCTGGGCCTGCTGCTGCTCAAGAAGCCGCCGCATGCCGCCAAGCTGCCGCCCGAAGTGGCATCCGGTGAGGTCTCGGCCGAAGAAGCGGGCATCAACACCAATGCAGGTGAACATGAGCTGTTCGATACGCCGTTCTACAACCGTTTTCGCCGCATGGTGAACTGGTGTGTGCAGCACCGCTGGCTGACGATTGGCGCGACGGTGCTAGTGTTCGTGCTGGGTCTGGCGGGCATGGGCAAGGTGCAGCAGCAGTTCTTCCCAGATTCCAGCCGCCCAGAAGTACTCGTCGATATATGGTTCCCCGAGGGCACGTCCTTGCAGGCCAACAAGGAAGTGACGCTGCGCGTGGAAAAGCGCTTTTTGCAGCTCGACGGAGTGGAGTCCGTCAGCGAGTGGATAGGCTCTGGAGCACCGCGTTTCTATCTGCCGCTGGACCAGGTGTTTCCGCAGAACAACGTCTCCCAGTTCATTCTGGTGGCCAAAGACCTGAAGGCGCGCGAGGAAATCCGTAGGCAGTTGCCGGCGCTGATGGCCGAGGAATTCCCCGAGGTGCGGGCGCGCTCCAAGCTGCTGCCCAACGGGCCGCCCGTGCAATATCCGGTGCAGTTCCGTGTCATGGGTTCGGACCCCGCCAAGCTGCGCACCTACGCCGATGAAGTCAAGGCGCTCATGCAGGCCAATGCCGATATGCGTGGCGTGAACGATAACTGGAACGAGTCCGTCAAGGTCATCCGCCTGCAGGTCGATCAGGACAAGGCGCGTGCCCTGGGTGTGACCAGCCAGTCGATCGCCGAAGCCACGGGCATGAACTTCAGCGGCACCACAGTGGGGCAGTTCCGTGAAGGCGACAAGCTGATCGATGTCGTGATGCGCCCGCCCAAGCAGGACCGCGATGCAATTACCGATATCGCGGGTGTCTATGTCACCACGGCAAACGGGCAGTCCATTCCGCTCACGCAGATTGCCAAGCCCGTCATGGTCTGGGAGCCGGGTGTGATGTGGCGCGAAAAGCGAAACTTCGCGATTACCGTTCAAGGCGATGTGCGCGAAGGCCTGCAAGGTGCAACGCTGACCAACGAGCTGTTGCCGCAGTTGCGCAAGATGGAGGCTGGCTGGCATGCTGCAGGCGACACCGGCTATCGCATCGAGGTGGCTGGTGCCGTGGAGGAAAGCTCCAAGGGGTCGGGTGCCATCGTGGCAGGAGTCCCGGTGCTGCTTTTCCTGACTTTCACCCTGCTCATGTTGCAGCTGCGCAGCGTCAGCCGTTCGCTGCTGGTGTTTATTACCGGTCCGCTAGGCATTCCTGGTGTGGCTGCGGCCTTGCTGCTGCTGAATCGCCCCTTTGGCTTTGTGGCACTGCTGGGCGTTGTGGCTTTGATGGGCATGATTCAGCGCAATTCGGTCATCCTGATCGATCAGATCGAGAGCGGACGTGCTCAGGGTGTGCCGGCCTGGGACGCGATTGTGGAGGCTGCCGTGCATCGGCTGCGTCCCATCGTGCTGACCGCAGCAGCTGCCGTGCTGGCCATGATTCCGCTGTCGCGCAGCGTGTTCTGGGGGCCCATGGCTGTGGCCATCATGGGCGGTCTGATTGTGGCGACCGTGCTGACCTTGCTGGCTTTGCCCGCCATGTATGCGGCGGCTTTTCGCATCAGAAAGGACACAGCCTGAGCCTGTTTTGCGCGAAAGAGCGCCGGTTTTGCGGCTAGAATCTGCGTCTTGACCTCAGTAAGCGTAAATTTGCGCATTGCTGACCGCGCGGGTGGCGAAATCGGCAGCAGGTTAAAGTCTGCTTGCTATGTACATCGCTCTAACCCGCGTGCACCATATGTTTTAGATGGTTAGTGGAATGTACATGTGTACATGGAGTTAGCATCTGGAAAAATGTCAGCTAAGTACATGACTGACATTGCGAGATTGATGGAATGGTAGACATGCAGGATTTAGGTTCCTGTGCCGCAAGGCGTGAGAGTTCGAGTCTCTCATCTCGCACCATTGAACAGGTCAGCGCTGCAACGCAGCGCTGACCTCTGATTTCGGCACCGGTTGGACTCAACTTCTGAGTTCTCAGCTTGAGCTTGTCGTCGTTCCAGTCAGTGAATCGACAAACACAGATTCATTTCTTAGTAGCGGTACTTCACCGCTTCACTCAGCTTCACAGAACTGGCTTGATTGCTAGTACGTTGCCTGAACTTAAGACTTTCGAGCCAGGATCCCTCTGTTGCAGCAGTCTGTGGTTAGGTTGGCCGTTCAGCGAGAGTAGTACTTCAGTCGAAGCGCACCGAGCACCGGCGCGCGCTGCTCATTAGCTCACGAATCGTGTGTTGTGCACTTGGTGAGTGACCCTGCGTTAGGTTGCCATAGGCAGAAGCAACTGATGCTGCGCTTTGACTCGGTTGATACGCATTTTGAATGACCGAACCATGGCTTTTAGTGCACCGCTCACTACCTAGCAGAGCGCCCCGGATCTGCATTCCTATTAGGCGACTAGTCCTATTCGGATTCATCAAGAAGGTCACGAACAGGGACGTTGAGGGCTGCTGCGAGTGCCTCTAAAGTTTCAAGAGTGACGTTGCGTTGTTTGCGTTCGATATGGCTAACAACCGTCCTACTCAAGCCTGCCAGGTAGCTGAGGTCCTCTTGGGACATCATACGCTCAGCTCTTAGGCGCACTAGATTCTTCGCGAGTAGCTCCTTTGTGGAGACTGATGTTTTCTGTTTTGGAAGCTTCGGAACATACATGCCTACATGTTCTTGTAACCCTTCTTAGACGTCGACTTCTTATGTGGCAACTTCATATGTGACACTGACATATATGGCACAATTTGAGGTGTGGCTATCGTGGATTTTCATCAGTGTTGCCCTTGTATTGAGTAGCGCTTGTGCTTGGTGTGCCATCTCAACGACAGAAGATGAAGGTGCGATTCAAAGAAGCAGATAACGGATAGTTGAGGGAGGTCGAAACGCGGCTGTCGGTGTCAGAGTAGTGCTGCTAGCTCGGCTGGAGCGGCCCCATTGATCTGAGGACAGGTAAACCCTCTTAACCTAAGAGGTAGTCTTGTGACTGTATTTATGCCTAGTCCTAAAAATCTAACGAACGTAGAGGTGCTGGGGCCGCAGAAGCGCC
>NZ_VOQT01000025.1:0-54698 GCF_008121555.1 Comamonas sp. Z1 | reverse complement strand
GAAGGCTGATCAGCATGGCAACTCCTTGGCACGGGATTGCCATGTTGCCAGAACTGCTTGCAGTACCTCTCGGCCATGCAGCAACGGACGCTTGTTTTTAAGCAGCCAATCGTCCGGGACCCGACAGCTAGAGTCTTTCGATTCGGGTGACAAGCGCGTTTGATTTTTCGTCCAAATCTGGTGAGGTGTATGCGCACTGACGTTCAAAAAAACTTTACTCCACTCGCAGCGTGTCTTACGTTTGGACTGCTTTCACCTGTCTTCGTTGGTTTCCTTGGCCGAGGAACCCTTGCGACTTGTGTCGCTGCGCTTGGCTGGATATGTTTTTTGGCCATTGCAATCATTTATCCGATTTTTTCGATTAGGAACGGCGTTATACGGACGCGGACGTCTACCACCTACAGAGCAGATGAGCCTGTACGATTTTGGGTGGGGATAATTGCATTGGAGGCATTGATGCTGTTGTTTTTGTTAATGGCGACCTACGCACTGTACGCATATTTAAATCGACCAATTTAAATTTTCGGTCAAGCAATGCAATGGACTTAATTGAATATCAAAAAATATACGCCCGCTGCGGCACATGCCAAAGCCATCGCCAGGAACACCCAGTGCAATCCTGGAATGCCTTCAGTCCCGGTGTACTTATGAGAGCGCGAAGTCCCTTGTTCTCGTACCGACAAAGGGTCGGCGCCCACAGCTCTGCCTGACGCTGGGGGAGCTGCCCAAACCCGATGACTCGCCGAACGGTGAAACTGAAATGCGTCGTAGGCCAAGTAGCCAAAAAACACGGCGAGCGCAAAGAGCCAGAATGGCGACATCCGAAGCCTCAGTTGTTATAGCGGTAGCGTAATTATTGCCTCAATCCCTACGAAATTGGGCAGAGCTCTCAATAAGTGGGCTCTACCTTAACTGGCCAGTGCCCCTTTGGGATCGTGCGCTGCCACAGTTGTCGGTCAGAATTCTTTCAATCAGGCTGAGCAGTTACACTTGGACGCGATAGGTCATCCAACACACTCTTTGAAGGTCAGAAATGCGTCGGGAGGCTATGGTCTTTGGTTGGTTTATCTTGATTCTTGGTGTGTTCGGTATTGCGAATGGAAGCGCCATTTTGATTCGCAGTGCGATCCATGTCGAAGGAGCCAGCTGCAAGGCAATATGTGGAATCTCACTCTTGCTTGCCGAGCTTTTTACCCCGGCATTTGGGGCCTTGGCTGCGGGAGCGATTTACTTGCTAGTAGGCTCATGCTTGGCTTTAGTGGGCTACTTGGTGCTGAGAGACAGGCAAAGGGTATGGCCTTGAGCGGCCGCGGTGAATCGAGCAGAGTCTTTGGAGTTGGCCAAGAAGAGGCCTTCGCTGTTAGCATGACCAAATGTGGAAATTCTTGCAAACGATGCTCGCTGCTGCCTTCGTTTTCCTCAACGATTGGAGCCATGGGCGCATGTATGTCAGCGTAATCGGCGGATTTTGTAGCGTCGCGTTGATCTACCTATTCGCATTGCCAAGTGAGCCTCCGTTATGGCCAGCTGTGCTGGTCGTGTTTCTATCGGGAGTAGTAGGCCTTTTGTGGGAGCACCAGAGTTCACACAGCTCCGAGATGTGAAGACCGCGAGTCATGCCCAGAATTCCTCCTGCACCTGTAGAACGAGCGCGATCTGCCATGGCTGATGACGATCGACTCGTCGCGAAAGAACATCAATGGTGGATGCGAATCATTTTCCTAGTAGTAAGTGCAGTCTCCGCTGCTTTGATGATTAACGCTCTGCGCTCGTTTGCAACACTTCAGGATTTTCTTGGCGCTATTTTGATTAGCATGTTTGCATTGATCGCCGCATTCTTTGCAGTATTGGCCGCGCCTAGACGATTTCAAGATCGTTATATGAGACCAATATTAATATATGGTTGCATATTGGAAATCATCATCAATGCGCTCATCATTTTGAAATGATGTTTAGGTCTTCTGCTTGATGAGTTGCATCATAAATATTTAATTATGAATAATATACTTATATGTACTGCTGCCACTACATTTCTAATATTGACGTCACATGGGCTGACTTTTGCGTTAGATAAAAATGAAAATTCAAAGAATTTTATTGGTAGCTTAAATAATGTGAAATTTGAGTTTCCCCATAATTATGTAAGGAATGTTGAGTATAACGGTGATCCTGGTTGGGGCTATGGAAAAAAAGGAGAGAGGGTTAGGAGTTGGGGCTCGAATTTTCGTAGTCTCGGCTTTGGGATAAGCCATCCTAATTTTACTTTATTGAAAAATTCAGAGTCACTAAATTCTGTAATTAGAGTTACGTTAACAGCTGGTGAATATTATGGAGATGGCCATTTTCTTAAGAGAAGTTTTCAGGAAATTAATAGAGATCCTAATTATTATTATAGGGAGGTTGATTCCATCTATGAACTGCGGCACTTCTCATTGACTATTGATTCTTCTGTGGTAAAAAAATCGCTGATGCGAGATTTTGATATTTACGTTAAAAATGATAAAGATGGTAAGGTTAGTGCACTTATCCGTTGTGGAAATTCTCGCGGTGACCAAGCTATATGCACACATTTCTTTGAGATAGAACAATTCCAATCAAGAATCACTCTTAACTATAAAAAGGAATTTCTTCGTAGCTGGAACTTGATTCAGAGTAGCACTATTTCAAGACTGCAAGAACTTAGAAAGTAGATACGGAAAATATAGATGCTGTGGCATAAACCCGTTTCGGGCGAGATTCGCTCGGAACCCAGACGTAACGTTGAGACGACTGATGACTGGATTCTGTCGCCTGTTCCAATGTCGACTTTAGGTTGTGGTTCAACTGGTCAATTCAACACAATGACGGCCTCTGGTGCAAGGAGTGCAAAGATCGCGGATTTACTACACGGAATTTCAGAAGGTCCTGATGTGTGATTGCTGGAAAGCTGGCGATACTTTGCACGAGATCGACAAGCTGTTTGACCGACCACATTCCTTTATTCACACCATGCTGGCGAATGTCCGCAGCCGACAAGCGATTGCGGCCGTCGTTGCTCGGCCCATTGCAGTCATACAGCGGCTGATAGGACCTCTATATGGCAGAGCTTCTACAGCCATCAAGTCGCTGAATATATGCTCTTGTCCGTCGTCATTTCTTCAGATACAGATACTATGAAAATCAGTGCTCGCAATGTCTTGCAAGGCAAGGTTATCTCGATTGTCACGGGCCCGGTCAGCACGGAACTGACACTAGAAGTTGCCCCTGGTGTGAGAGTCACGTCCTCTATCACCTCGACGTCGGCCCAGTCCCTGGGGTTGAAAGAGGGCGACAACGCATATGCCGTCATTAAAGCGTCGTCGGTGATGGTCGCTGTGGATTGAACAGCTCTTCTGTCTAAGCAAAGAGGCTCCTAAGGGAGCCTTTCTGATTCAGCCAGTTCAGATCAGTTGGATGCGCTAAGTTAAAAGCTTCTTTCGCAAGCAACGACCTCCAGACCGGCGCAGCGGATAGCACGGCGATGTTTGCGCAGACAGCCAACAGGCATCAGAAGCCGGACAAGGGATTGCTGCGCTTCTGAATTCCGGGGCATTGAGGTCCAATCAAGTCAGGTGGTCTTCCACAATCAACCAGCCCATGCTCCCAACCCCATCATTGATGATGTCCAGGTGGTTGCCGCCCTCGTACAGACGAATGTTCTGACCAACGAAGGCTTTGGGTGCAAGGCGCTCAATGTGGGACAGGGCCAGCCTTATTTGCTCGCCAAGCTCAGAAAGTGACTTTTGAGAGTAGTCAATGTCGATAGCCTCGGCCAGCAGTCCATAGACAACTCTCTTTTTTCCCTCTTCGGGGAAGGCAAGCACCTTTGTATGCAAGAGCTCTGCATTCGAAAATTTGCGACCAGTGAGCTTTTCAAAAACTTCAATGCTTGGCAAAGTTCCCTCCTAGCGCTGCGTGACTCAATGTAACCAGCATAGTCGAGCGCATTGAAGAGATGCAAGCACCAAGAGCGCGTAGTTACGCCTACTTCCCTAATGAATTCAGGACTGCAAACGACGAAGACCAGCTGCTGGGCATGGTTTGTCAATCGCCCTCAGGTGCCTGATCCTGCCCGTGAAAGGCTTCCCATGCAGCTGCTTCCAGCTCACCGCAATCAGAGATGAGATTGCCGCTCTCATCATGAAGCGTATACGTTTGTTGCTCACCTCCAATACTCGCGGCGCCATCAAGTCCCAGCAGCAAGGTATACATGGTGTCTCTCAGTACCGAATCCAGAATCGCTCGAAGTTGCTCGTGCTGCTTGGGCGTGAGCTCTAGGGCTGCGATCCGCGCTGCGACCTCCGACTCCTCATGAGCATTCATGAAAGACAAAAGAAGTTCTGACCTGAGCTTGACCCAGTTTTCAACAAATTGTTTGGCGTTCATCGTTACATGCGCAGTCATCGGCAGAGTCCTGGAGACTGAAGAAAAATTACCGCAAAAGTCGCGACTTGTGGCAACTCACTGCTGGCCAGCATTCGGTTTGCAGCTGTTCATCACAGCAAGCCTGAGCCAGGCCAGCGCAGGATCATTGTGCTTTCGCGCATGCCAGGCCTGTTGGTATGCCATTTTCGGTAGTCGCAATTGGCGTGGAGGCGCAAACTGCCGCAGATTCTTGAATGAGCGTAGCGGTCCGACAGCACGACGGGCAATCGTCAGAACCAGATCGGTACCTGGCAGCAATTCAACCGCAGCGCTCCAGTGTGGCAAGGCCACCGCAATCCTCCTTTTGAGTCCCTTGGCGGCGAGTGCGCGCTCGATCTCGTCGTTCGCATCCGGCCTCAATGCCAGCATGACATGAGGGCGCGCCAGCCATTCCTCTAGCGACAGTCCTCCTTTTTCCGGACTGACGGCCTTGTCTGCGAGACAGATGAAATCCTCTTCAAACAGTGTTTCGACCTGGATGTCTTGTGCAAGATCGGGAAAGATCCCCAGAGCCAGATCCAGTTCACCATCGGCTAGCTGTACCAGCATGGCATCACGGCTGGCCTGACTGATGGCGAAGTCAAAGCCGGGCGCATGTTTGCGGACGTATCGCATCAGGTTCGGAAGTACCAGACGAGCCGCATAGTCGGACAGTGACAGCCTGAATCGTCGTTGTGCCTGCAGTGGATCGAACTGAGGTGTTCCCAGCAGAGTATTGAGGCTACCCAAAGCCTCCGAGAGTGGTTGCAGCAGTGCATTGCCTCGGGCCGTCAGCTCCAGCTTTCCCTGCTTGCGCACCAGCAATGGGTCATTGAAATGCTCGCGCAGCTGAGCTAGCGAATGACTCACTGCCGGTTGGCTCTTGTGCAGGCGCATGGCAGCCCTGGTCACGTGCTTCTCGGTCAGCAACGCGTGAAGTGCCAGCAGCAGATTGAGGTCGATACGGCGCAGATCATCCATGCGAAGAATAGTACACGTGCATATAAACGATTTCCATAATTAATCCGTATGCAAGACCATTCAGACATTGCTTAGACGTTTGAAGGAGTGGCAGATATGAACAGCAAGATGGCATTGATGACGGTCGCCTCACTGGGCATGGCCTTGCTGGCGGGGGCCATCCTGCCTTTTCAGGCCGCTGCAAATGCCAACGTAGGCCGTGCTCTTGGTCACCCTTTCTGGGGGGCTGCCACATCGCTGGTGATCAGCCTGGCCGTGATGGTGCCCATGCTGATTCTGGTCAAAGCCCCCATGCCGAATTTCAGCAATGCGTTTCACGGACCCTGGTGGTTGTGGATCGGCGGTGTCCTGGGAGCTGTTTACGTCGCCAGTGCTGCAGCCCTGATACCCAAACTGGGTGCCGGCGGATTTCTGGTTGCCGTGGTCGCAGGACAGATGGTCGTGGCGGTATTGATCGATCACTTCGGTGTCATGGGGCTGGAGCCCAAGCCCATCAACGTCATGCGTGTGCTGGGTGTGCTCCTGATTCTTGGCGGGGTGTTCCTGATCCAGGGAGCAGGAGCAGCCAGGCCGGCCGCCGCTGCGATCCCCGCCACCTCCGGCGTGGGCTTGGCTTGAGCACAAAAATAGTGACGGCCCCACTGGCGCGGCGCCAGTGCGCTGAACCCTTCTCGAAAGGAAATGGAAATCAGCGCCTCACGCCGAAATGCTCAATGCGAGCCCTTGGTTGGACATTGACGGCCTCATGCCGTAACTGCGTTTGACAAGATCAAGCAAGCACGGGCCTTCCGATCAAGAAGAATGTCCCTGACGCTCGCCGAACGTCTGGGGTTTCATCACACCAAGTGCATACGATTAGGAGTGTGCATGCCTGGAGCAGGAGATCGCCATGAGCAAATTCAGTATTCAGCACATTGATCACATCGTGTTGCGCGTCACCGACCTGGAGCGCAGCATCCGCTTTTACCAAGCGGTCCTGGGCTGTACCTTGGTGAAGCGTCGCGAGGATCTGGGTATGGTTCATCTGCGAGCTGGTGCATCCATGATTGACTTGGTGGATGTTGAGGGCCCTTTAGGCCGTGCGGGCGGAGCTGCGGCTTCAAGCGAGCGCAGAAATGTCGATCATTTCTGCCTGCGTATCGAGCCTTTTGATGAGCAAGCCATCCTCGCCCATTTGGCTGGCCATGGTCTTGAGGCGGATGGGGCGGTGCGACGCTTTGGCGCTGACGGCATGGGCCTGTCCATTTACTGCAAAGACCCGGACGGCAATCAGCTTGAACTTAAAGGGCCTGCGAGCGCCGATTGACAACTCAGGCGGCAGTCCGTACTCCCGGAGTGCTCGCTATGCCCGACCTGGTTGCTCGAAAGACAGCCTCTGGCTGTGGATTCAAGCGATTGCGGCTGCCGCTGTCCGGCCCGCAAGGGACGCTCCCCATCACGGCAAGGTGTCACCGCTCCTGTCTCGGTCAACTCAGGGCGGTTCGTTTGCCCCTTAAACTAGCCGCATGAATCGACGTAGTCTGGTCTTATCCGCCCTGGCCGCAGGGTTTGCTCAAGTGACGGCGGCAGGCCCCCAGCCTCAAGAAATGGCCGAGTGGTCTCGGTTTTTCACAGAAGCCGATGCGCAAGGCAGCATCGTTGTTCTCGATGCACGCGATAACTCTGAAACTACCCACGTTTACAACGTGTCGCGTTCCGCTCGGCGTTACTCGCCAGCCTCTACCTTCAAGATTCCGCACAGCCTGTTTGCGCTTGATGCAGGGCTGCTGCGTGACGAATTTCAGCTCATTCAATGGGATGGTGTGAAACGACCTGTGGAGGCCTGGAACGTGGACCAGAATCTGCGCTCCGCGATGAGGAACTCCACCGTCTGGGTGTATGAGCGCTTCGCCAAGGAACTCGGCGATGCACGCGAGAGCGCCTATATGCGAAAGATTGGGTATGGCAATGCGGTCGCCACTGGCGACAAGCCATTCTGGGTTGAGGGCGACCTCGCCATCTCATCCTTCGAGCAGATTGCTTTCTTGCAACGGCTTTACCGCAATCAACTGCCTTTCCAGGTCGAGCACCAGCGGCTTGTGAAGGACGTGATGGTCAATGAAGCAGGGCCTGACTGGATACTGCGTGCAAAAACGGGCTGGACCGGAAAAATCGGCTGGTGGGTGGGCTGGGTAGAGTGGCCCAGCGGCCCCGTCTTCTTCGCCTTGAACATGGACACGCCCAACAGACTTGCCGACCTTGCCAAACGGCAAAGCATCACACGCAATGTTCTGCGCTCCATTAAAGCGCTACCCACTTCAGCATAGACCTGAACCGCGAGCAGAAGCCGGCAGAGCCATGTCTTGAAGAGCTCCTGCGGCCGGTTCCTGCCCCCGTTTGCATGTTCCAAAGGGATACTTGAGATGTGAGCCGACATGGATAGTCAGGCGACGATCTCTCCGTTGCGGATCGCCATGCGAATGGCCTGCGCCGTCGTGGCAACGCCCAGGCGCTTGCGGATGCGGCGCAGGTGGTTTTCCACAGTGCGTTCGGACAGGCCGAGGGTTGCGGCAATCTCCGTCTGCCGCCGGCCGGCGGCAGTCCATGCGAGCACCTCACGTTCGCGATCGGATAGGGGGCCGAGCTCTTCTTGCGCGGGCAACTCCAGCAGCCTGCGTGCCGTGCGGAATGCGGTTTGGGCGATCAGCTCCAGCGCCAGCCGGGCCTGCGGCGAGGCATCGATGCGCTCGCCGCCCAGGCTCATCGCGTCTTCCAGCCCCAGGAGGCCGAATACAGGCACTTGCAGACCGTGGATACCCGGGCCCTGCGGCGCGCGGACGACGCTGTAACGCTCGCCCTGAGCGCCGTTCGTCTTGGTCCAGAAGAAGGGCTGGTTCGTCTCCAGGATATGGCGCGTCACCGGGCAGTGCCGCACGTAGGTTTCAGCATCGACAGGCGCGCCCGTGCCGAACCAGTCGCCTTCGATCCAGTAGATGCGCTCCACCGCATTGTCCCGAGCGCTGGAAGCCGAAAACAGCACAAAACGGTCGTACCCCAGCGGCGCGCCGACAGCACGCACCGTATCCTGGATTGCGGCAAGGCTGCGGGCGCCCTCGATGGCGAGGGCTCCGTGCAATGCCGCCTGCGCGATTGCAGTGCTCATCTCAGGCCGTGACTTCCTTGAGCAAGGTTTCGGCCGCGAGCTTGCCAAGCGCATTGCCAGCCAGAGGGCTGTCGCCGGTGATCAGCTGGCGGTCCCGGTGCACGGCACCCGAGATGCCGTCGTTGACGATCTCGAAACCCAGGGTCTTGAGCCTTTCGCCGAACTTCCAGGTCAGGTGACCCGGCATGTAGCCGATGGCCGGGGTCTGCGCATCAAGTGCGTCGGGGAAGGCGCAGATCTTGTAGCCTCGGTAGATGTCGCTGTCGCCAACCGCTAGGAAGGCAGCAGGTCCGTGGCACAGGGAGATGACGAACCGGTTGTTGGCCGCAGCCCATTCCAGTACCGCACCTACGTCACGGCTGTCGGGGATGCCGATCAGCGCGCCATGCCCGCCGGGAACGAAGATGGCGGCGTACTGCTCCAGCCCCTGCTCAAGCACCGTCGACAGGCGCAGCGGCTCCTTGAATTGCGAGTGGTACTTGTTGAAGAAGCCCTTGACCGTCTCGTCTTCGGAAGGCATTGCCCAGAACTCGAACTTGACGGGATTTCCCGACACCGTTGCCACATCGAATGCGAAGCCCGCCTTGTCCAGGTGGTACATGGGCAGAAGCGTCTCGACCGGGTGGTTGCCGGTGGAGAAAAAGCTGCCGTTATCGGTCAGCAGGTAGCGCTCGTCTGCGCCGATCATCAGGATCTTCTTGCTGCCTTGATAGGTTTTCGCGTAGTCGGCCCCGCTCAGGTCGGACTTGGGCGACGTGAACTGACTGAGCGAGTAGGGGGAGGGGAAGAACGCATTGAGTTCGGCCGGATCGGGTTGCGGTTGCTTGGTGGAAGTCGATGGTTCAGCCATGGGGCACCTCTTGGGTAGTTTGCGGAGGGCACAACAATGCGGCGGCAAGAAACCTGTGGCAATGAGGGATTTCCGTCAACGCGGGTCGGGCGAAGTCGGCGGCGTGCACTTGCAAAGCAAATGTGCAGAATCGCGAACTCATCACATGCAGCGCCTGTCGTGCATGGCTCTCCTTCCCAGTCTGATCAAGGCTGGCCGGCCTTGTGATGATGGTGTAATAGGGCAATGTCGGCAGCACCGGATTGCCAGAGTGCTTGTTACAAACGGAAAGCTGCAGTCCATCCGCTCAACCTAGAACGACCATATGTCGCGGCCGTATGAGCCCTTTGCGAAAAAAGCCGGCGCAGTCGAGGGTTGAGCCGGCCTGGATGCGAACGCATTGAGGGTGCTCCTGAATGGTGCGCCGTCTTTCCCGGGTACTTAAACCACCGCAGCGCTGAACGGCTCTGGCCTTCGTGCAAGCAGATGCGACAGCCTTTGAAGGCCCGTCTGCAAGCGTCCACGGTCCTTGATGCTGCCCAGCGAGATGCGAATGGCATTGACGGAGCCGCTGCCGGTGGCGCTGGTTGCGAATGCCTCCGCCGGCGTGACGGCGATGCCCTCGTTGTCGGCCGCACGCGCAAGCTGTGAGGAGTTCCAATACCCTGGCAACTCGAGCCATACATGCAGGCCGTCTCCAGTGCCGCTGTACCTCCCCGCAAGAATATCCCTGGCCATCCAGTGGCGCAGACGCGCCTCCTTGCGTACGCCTTCCATCAAAGCAGCTGCCGAACCGTCAAGGATCCACTGTGTGGCCAGTGCGGCCGTCAGAGGAGCGACCATCAGCGCAAATGACCTGAGCGCGACCAGGAAGCGTTCGCGTTCATGCGGGTCACGTATGAGCACGAAGGCGACACGCAAGCCGGGCGTCAGGCACTTCGACAGGGTCGAGATGTAGGACACCTGTTCCTGGGCAAACGTGGCAGTAGGTGGTGGCGGTGCATCGGCAAGCAGCCAGTAGGGGTCATCTTCGACAATGCGTACATTGCAGCGCTTGGCGATGTTGGCGAGCTCCTTGCGCCGGCGCTCCGGAATGGTGATGGCGGTCGGGTTCTGCAATGTAGGGTTGAGGTAGAGCAGCCCAGGCTGGTGCTGATGGCAGGCCTGCTCCAGCATCTCGGGCACCATCCCATGCTGGTCCGCTTCCACCGCAACGATGCGCCGGCCGAACTGGGTCGCAGCAGTACGCAGGCCCGGATAACTTGCTGGCTCTGTCAATATCACATCGCCAGGCTTCGTCAGCGCCAGGATCAATGCGGCAATTGCGGCTTGCGCGCCCGGACAGACAACAACCTGCGCTGAATCCAGGGATCCAAACATCGGCTCCAGCCATCTGGCTCCTGCCTTACGGTCGGAGTCGCTTCCTCCGCCCAGGTGGTAAGTCATCAGCAATGCGGTGTCTGCCCCCATCATTACCTGAGAAAGGCCTTGTTTCAGCAGGTCGTCGAAGTCCACGCCAGCGGGTGGGGGAGGAGTGTTCATGCTCAGGTCGAGGACCGAGGTCAGTTCAATTCTCGGTGCCGCGACATAAGTACCTCGCGCGCCGCGGCCCTCCAGCAGATGGCGGCGTCCGGCTTCGTCGTATGCGCGCGTGACCGTCGTCAGGTCGAGGTTCAGCTGTGCTGCCAGCTGGCGCTGCGGAGGCAGACGATCACCCGGCTTCAGCGAACCGTCTGCCATTGCCGCCTGCAAGGCATCCGCAATCTGCAAGAAGCGTGGCCCGCCATGCACGGCCAATCGCGGCAGCCAAACTGGCAAACTGTCATCTTGTATGGTTTTCATACGCAGACATTTTGTCTCAATGTATGGAAATTGCTTTTAAGTAATATGCCTCAGAGCGTGTGGCGATCCCATTCTTGTATGGCAATCGCCGACGTTTTCGCCTCTCTCCTTCGGGAGGCGGTGTTCCTCACGGTAGACAGTGTCAAGTCATAGCTGGAAATTCTCAAAATGATCGATTGGGTCCCTGTAATCTTTGTTACGTTCAAGGTTCTCATCTTCGGCGCGTGCATGTTCTTCGCCATCAAGTGGCATTACGACCAAGGAAAGAAGGGAATGGACAGGCGCGCGCTGCTGCGCACGGGCGGCAAGGTGGCTGCCGCCTTCATGCTGGGGCTGCTGTTTGTTCTGCTGTTCACTTTCGGCCTTGCCAGAATGCTCGGCATGGACTTGAGCCTGCCATGACGGCAAAGGCTGGTCGGCCGATATCCAGCAATGCAATGAGCCTTGCATTCATCGCACGGCCATAACTGGTTGCCTTATCGAAGATGGCAATCTGCCTTGCGTGGCCTTTGCAGACGACCTTTGGCTCCAGGCATTCGGGAGACCACTTGCTTCGGATGACGAGGTCGCTCATTGCTCAACCGCCAGGCTGGCCCTGCTTTTCCGGGCCAGCTCGACAAATGCCAAAGCAGCGGGCGAGAGCTTGTCAAAGCTCAGCGCGGCCAACGCGATTTTCCGGCGACAACGGGGCTTTAACGGGCGGTAGACAACACCTGCCGGGGGCTCGGGCAGAGCCAGACGTGCGGCAATGGTGACTGCCTCGCCTTGCGCGACAAAGCCCATCATCGAGGTGAGCTGCTCAAACTTGAACAGAGTTCTGGGTGAGGCGCCCTGGCTGGCCAAAAAAGCATCGATATGGGGGCCTGAGCCTGCGCTGGTACGGATAAAGGGCAGTCCATGAAAGCCCATGGCAGCAATGGCCGATTGGGACGCAAGGGGGTGCGCAGCAGGCAGCACCGCCACCAGCTCGTCTTCAGCCAGGGTCAGGGTGTCGAAGCGCTCGTCGGGCAAGACGACAAAGCCCAGTTCCACACGCCGCTCCAGCAGCCACTGAACGACTGTGTCGTCCATGGCTTCCTCGATGTGCACCTCGACCAGGGGGTGCTTCTGCTGAAAGCGTGCCAGGAGCTTCGGCAGCAGACGCAGCGACGAGGTGGCGCCAAAAGATGCAATGCGCAAGGTGCCTCGGGCAATGCCATGCTCCGCATCGGCTTCCTGCTGCAATGCCTCTTTTTGCTGAAGAATGTCATTGGCGCGGCTCAGTAGCCTGGCGCCCACTTCGGTCAGTGTTGCCGCAGCCCCTTCGCGCTTGAAAAGTGAGACACCCAGCTCTGTCTCCAACTGCTTGATGGCATGGCTGACGCCGCTCTGGGAAATACCCAGCACACCCGCTGCGCGAGAGAAGCTGCCGACCCGGGCGAGCGCTGCAAAGACTTCGAGTTGTGTGAATGTCATGAGCTTTTACTCATTCGACGATGAATGCTGATTATCAGATAGTAACGTCTCATGAACACATTACGAACTTCCACCCATTTGGGATTGATTGGCATGGCTGCCCTGTGGGGCGCCTCCTGGCCCTGGGGACGCATCGTCGCGCAAACCATGCCTCCGCTGGCAGCGGCCAGCCTGCGCTTCTTTCTGGCTGGTCTCCTGCTGGTGCTGTGGCTATACCGTAGCGGGCGCATGGGTGCATTGCGTGTTCTGGGGCCTCGCCAATGGGGGGGCCTGGCCTGCGCTTCTGCCGTAGGCGTGCTGGGCTACTCCGTGTTCTTCTTGCAGGCACTCAAGACCGTGCCCGCGGGCAAGGCGGCCATGGTGGTGGCGCTCAACCCGGTACTGACCATGCTGTTCGCAGCGCTGCTGTTTCGTGAACGCGTGAACGCCGTCATGTGCCTGGGCTTGGGGCTGGCCGTGACGGGCGCCCTGTATGCGCTGAGCGGCGGCGCTTTGGGGGAGCTGGTGTCTTCCTCGTCCGGCGTGGGAGAATGGCTGCTGCTTGGCTGCGCCGCATGCTGGGTTGCCTATACCCTGATAGGACGCATCGTTCTGACCCGCGTGGATGCGCTGACCACGACGACGGCAACCGCACTCATTGGCGCTGCACTGCTTCTTATGGCCAGCATTGCTCTGGAGGGCTCGTCCGCCTGGACTGGCCTGGCAAAAGCCCCTGCCGTCGCCTGGTACAGCGTTGTGGCGCTGGCCCTGGGCGCTACGGCATTGGCTTACGCCTGGTACTTGAAGGGCGTCCAGGAGCTGGGTGCTGGCGCCGCAGCCGCGTATATGTCACTGGTGCCGCTGTTTGGCATGCTGCTGTCCAGCGTCTGGCTCGGAGAGCCCATCACCAACTCGCTGCTGGGTGGCGGCGCTACGGCCATCTTCGGCATGTTGTTGATGAATATAGGGCGCATGCGGCTGGAGAGAGCCTCTCACTCTGCGACTGCCTGATTCGGGTCGAGTGCTGCTGCTTTCGGCCAGGAGCAGACCTCGACTGATATATTCAAATGCAACAGCACTTGAGAAACCATCATGCCTGGCTTTGAGAATTGGCTTGCCTTCGGCCTTGTTTCCCTTGGAATGGTCCTCACTCCAGGACCGAACATGGTTTATTTGATTTCCCGATCGATATGCCAGGGACGTACCGCCGGTCTTATCTCCCTGGGGGGAGTTGCTCTCGGCTTCGTGTTCTACATGATGTGTGCGGCACTGGGCATTACGGCGATCGTCATGGCGGTACCGTATGCCTACGATGCGTTGCGCATTGGCGGGGCTCTGTACCTGATCTATCTGGCATGGCAAGCCGTCAAGCCGGGTGGCCGCTCTCCGTTTGAAGTCAAGAACCTTCCGCAGGACGGCCCAAAGAAGCTGTTCCTGATGGGGTTCCTGACCAATCTTCTCAACCCGAAGATCGCCGTGATGTATCTGTCACTGCTGCCTCAATTCATCAGCCCTGAACATGGCAGCGTGCTCTCGCAATCCCTGGTTCTGGGCTTTACCCAGATTGTGATCAGCGTCAGTGTGAACGCCACGATTGCCATGCTTGCAGGATCGATAGCAGTATTTCTTTCCGGCCGTCCGACGTGGATCCTGGTCCAGCGATGGCTGATGGGAACAGTCCTCGCCGGCTTGGCCGTACGTATGTTGACCGAAGCAAGGAAATAGCACCTTGCCGAACCACCTTGGGACGTATGGCGACAGTCATAGATGGACCATTTGTGGCCCTTCGCACATCTCAGAAGCGTTCACTGGAAGATGACGCCATGGACAATGGCGATGCTGAACAGCCAATCGGCGTTCAGCATCGTCGAACGTTACACGCCTTGCCCTTGGGGCGGCTGGCACGACCCGGCAAACTCAAGACAGCTGCAGCCGGCCAGAAGCTGTCCTTGAAACAGGCAATGAATTTTCAAGTCAAGCGAACGAGTTGCTGCTCGGTCACCGTGCTTCCCCACTGCGCTCCTTGCTCCTCCTTCTGCAGCTTGAAGCCAAAAGACTCATACAGCTTGCGGGCGGCGTCCAAGCCTTTGAATGTCCACAGATGGACTTCACGGAACCCACGTATATCGCAGAATGTCATCGCCTCTGTCATCAACTGCCTGCCGACACCGCTACCGCGACAACCATCGTCCAAGATAAACCATCGCAGATGGGCTCTGTTGTCACCCAGGTCCTGGCCGTCAATCGCGAGCGAACCAACAATTCGGTCATTGAGCAGGGCGGTCCATACCCTATTGCATGGCTCGTGCAGCCGTCCGGCGAACTCTGCCGCTCCAGCTGCGACCTGGCTCTCGAAGAACTGCCCGAAATTGGAGTGCTTCGAGTAGAACGCTGCATGCATTTCGGCAATACGTCCAACCAGTCCGGGGCGATATCCTGCGCTGACGGTGATTGGGCTTTGCTGCTTTTCTGCCATATTCAAGCGATGGGCTTTGAGCGCTCCTGCATATGCAGACAAGCCCTGCGCAACCGCCTGTTGCTGGGAGCGATTGAGGTGCTGAAACGCAGCTTGCACCTGCATCTGACCATAGGAATGAATCTGCCTGACCGTGCTGCGCCCCTGGGCCGTCAACTGCAGTAGCTTGAAACGGCCATCATCGATAGCAGCCACTTCCTTGATCTCTCCTGCTGCAACCAGCTTCGCAAGCATTCGGCTGACGCTTGACTTCTCCAACCCCAAAAGCTGCACGAGCTGAACCGAGGTCATGCCTTCATGGGCGTCGATTTCAAGCAATGCATGCACAGCCGATGCCGAATAATCCGTTGCGGCCAGTGTCGGCTGCATGAATCCGAGCTCTCTTACCAGGGCGCGGGAGTCGGCTCGAATCGAGTCAATTTCAGACAGGGTGTTGGTCATCTGTGGTGTCAAGCAATCAATATTGGTTGCAATGTACAACTATATAGTTGTGATGTGCAACTGATTTGTGCTGAAGCCTGATAGGGGTGGATGGCTGTCCATGGCCGGTCCTGTACGTAAGCCATTCCGGCAGCTCAATGAGTTGCACATCCGGGCTGCCGTTGCCCATCGATTCACGGAGCCGGGCCGCGCACAACGGCAGGCGGCGGCGTAGTCACGTCAGGGGTCGGGGCGGTGTGGCTCAGCTTAGAGCGCAGTCGTTTCAGGCGATTCGACTGCTGGCGCTGGCTTGCGGGGCGCCGCGTACCTTCTAGGCGGAAATGCTGCTTCTGACGATGTCCAGGGTTTCGTGCATGTCCTTGACAAGCAGGGTCAGCATTTCCCGTGACGCAGGAGTTTGTCCGTTGGACCTGATCTGATTTTCCAGGGATTCGGCTTGCGCAAGGAGGTCCTTGAGCGCGACAGCAGAAAGACCTCCCCGGATCCTGTGCAACACGGCGAGCATGGCCGGGGCATTGTCCCCACTGGCGGACTCCTCGAGCGTGTTCAGGTCCTGGCTCATTGTCTGGATGAAGACCTCGCGGTACTTCCTGGGGATCGCGGCAGCACTCGCCGAAGTGTCGCCCCTGGGATTGTCGATGGGGCGTCCGAGCCGCCTTGCGGCGCTGCATCAGCGCTGGCTTTCGCATGCGCGCGCAAGTGCAGCCACAGCGATCGCAGATCGATAGGCTTCACTAGCCAGCTGTTCATACCGGCAGCCCGGCATCGGGTCTCTTCTTCCTTCATGGCATTCGCCGTCACTCCAATGATGGGCGTGGACACGCCACGCTCGCGCAGGGTGCTTGCCAGCTCATAGCCATTCATGCGCGGCATGTTCAGGTCGGTAAGCAGGAGATCGAAGTTGTTAATGCTCCATAGCGCGAGGGCGTCTGCCCCGTCGGGGGCAATGGTTACCTGGCAGCCAAGCTGTTCAAGCTGGTCGCGCAGCGTGATCTGATTGATCGGATTGTCCTCGGCAACAAGAATATGCAGATTCAGCTGATGATAGGGCGGATGAGCGGGCTCCGGCGAAATCTCCAGCTCCCCGCTCACCAGATATTGAATGGCGAATCCGACGCTGCGCACAGAGTATCGGTTTGCCTGCGGCGGGAGCCTGCCAAAGTCCTCGTATCCCCTGGCCACGATCCGCGGGCCCGTCCATTCCTCAAGATCGACTCGATCATCAAGCACGACGTCCACGAGCACGCCAGGCGACTCGCTCTCGGGATGGGCATGCGGGGAGAGGGCGCTTGCCTGAGCCCCCCAGCGTGTCAGCCACAGGCACAGGTTCTCGCTGAGCTCCTTGCGCGGGCTGCGTACATAGGTCGTGATATCTCGCAGCTGGGGAGCAGAGCTCGCAGGCGGGCTGCCCTTTTCAAGAACGAGATCCACGGAAAAACTGCTGCCCAAGCCGGGTTCGCTGGTGACATGGAGTTCACTGTCCATGAGCCTGGCCAACCTGGCGGAAAGGGCAAGGCCGATGCCCATGCCGCCAACCGTATGCGAGCCGCCGTTGATCCGATAGAAAGGCTCGAACAGACGTTTTCGTTCTTCGGGGCCGATGCCCGGTCCGCTGTCCACCACCTGCAGGCTCAGCCGCACCTTCTCGTCCGGCAAGGATTCGGCGCGCAGCCGGGTGATGACATGTCCGGCGTTCGTGAACTTGATGGCGTTGCCAAGCAGGTTGCTGAGAATCTGGCGTATGCGCGCTGCATCTCCGTGGACGCATGCCGGTACGGAGGTGTCCACGCAGCTATAGATGACCAGGCCTTTTTGCTCGCCGGCTGGCGCGCAGGACGCGACCGCACTTTGTACCAGCTCGCCCGGATCGAAGGCTGCCGCCTCGAGTGCAAGCTGCCCCGACTCGATCTTGGTGACATCCAGGATGTCGCTGATCAACTGCTGCAGAATGCCCGATGAATTCTGGATGTGATCGATATGCCGGCGCTGTTCATCACTGAGTGGTGTCATGGCAAGAATCTCCAGCGTGCCCAGCAACCCGTACAAGGGCGTGCGTATCTCATGGCTCATTGACGCCAGGAAGGTCGATTTCGCCTCTACGGCCCGTTGTGCCTGCACCTTGGCCTGTTCCTGGGTGCGCTCCATCTCGGCTCGTGCGCTGACGTCCGCGAACACGCAAAGCACCACGTCCTGGCTCTTGTAGCGTGTCGGCACGAATCTCACATGCAAGGGGCGGCCGTCCAGACCCTGAATGCTTTCGATGCTCCCCGGCTTCGTGGTGCCTATGATCTGCCGCAGCAGGCCATTGGCTCCCGGGGCGTTGTGCAATTCAGCGTCGGCTCCTATGCCCAGCCACTGCGCCGCGAGCTCATTGCTGAAGGCGACCTTGCCGGTCGAGCGGTACAGAACGCAGAGCGCGACCGGGACGGTGCCAAGCAGGGTGAGATTGAATGCATCCATTTCCTGCTCGCTCTGGGCTGCGGCCTGGGCAGGATCGGTGACATGCAGCCGATACCATCGCCTAAACCCCAATCCGCCTGCCAGAACCAGCAGCAAAGTGGTCAAGGCGCCCACCGGCAGCCAAGCATGGTTCTTGATGAAGCTGCTGTAGCCGAGCAAGTAGACCGCAGTCCAGTCGCCATTTTTGTCGGTAAGCCGAAGAATCAAGCCTTCGGACGAAGCCTTGAAGCCGATATCGTCGGCAGCCGGAAGCCGTCCCTCGCCTATCAGCACGCCGCTGTCGCGCCGCATCAACCAGAAATCATCGTAGGCAGGCTGGAAAGAGAGGCGTTCCGATGCACTGATTCGGTCTCGCGTGAACAGCGTCGCCGCATAGACATTGCCTGATGTGCCGGACTGCGCATCGTCTGCGTCCAAAGGCAGGGATACCGGAAGAACCCCAATCATTGCGCCGGGGAGATCTGCATCCCGTCGCCACTCGATCGGTGAATCTAGCCTGACTCCTTGCGGACTCTCGCTCGATGCATGCTGCTGGATCGCCTGAACCACGCTCAGCAACACTCGGCGCGTCAGGGGCGTATGGCTTGAATCTGCGGCAACTGCTGGCACGCTCAGGCTGAACTGCCTGGCGGGCGATACGACAAAGACGGGCGCGGCCGGGAACGCCAGATTTGCCCAATACGTGGAATAGAAGTCGGAAAGATACGAGCCTGCCCCTGAGTGGACGCCGTTCGTTACCGGGCAGAATTCGGCCCGCTGGCAGAGCAGGGTGAACGGCATGGACGCCGCTGCGCGTTGCCCATCGAAGAATCGCCAGGAGGGCGACTCGGTGCCCGCAGCCGAGCTGACCGAAGTGCGTGAAGCAAGGCTGGCCCGTTCGGCCTGCTGGCTTTGCATGCGCAGTGTGCGCAGCATCTGCTCCTGGGCGTTGATGTTGCCCATCAGGAATGAAAAGTCCGCCTGAAGCTGGTCCTTTTCGTTCTGCAGGATATGCTGGCCGAGCCAATACACGGCACCAGCCAGCACAAGAGCAGCCGGAAAAACGCCGAAAAAAAGTGCTCTCAAGCGGCTGGAGGCGGGCATCACCATTTTTTGATGCTTCTGTCGTGTCATAGGTGGTGCACGCTTGACGCGCGCTCTGGTTTCAATGTGGCGCAGAGTCAGGGAAATGCAGCTTGGGCTCGTCAATCAGCAGCTCGCCGAATGCAGGCGCGTCGATGGCGGCTGAGATCAGGTATCCCTGGGCGCAGTCGCAGCCAAGCTGCCGCACGAATTGCAGATCCTCCATGGTTTCGACGCCCTCGGCAGTCACCAGCAGGCCCAGCTGTTTGCCCAGCTGAACCGATGAAGCAAGTGCCGCAGCCAGCACTTCGTCGCTGGCGGCGCCATAGACAAAGGCCCGGTCAATCTTCAATTCGGTGAACGGGATGGAGATCAGGTTGTACATGGAGCTGTACCCTTTGCCGAAATCATCCTGAGACAGGCCAAAACCACGCAGTCGCAGGCGGCTGGCACCCATGTAGAACTGGCCGGCGTCCATGCTCATGTCGTCTTCGAGCAGCTCGAAAGTGACATCCTCTGTCGGCACGCCGCAATTGGTGACTATAGCGTGGAGCTCGTCCGGCAACTGCTGCTGATCCAGCAACGATGTCGGCAGGTTGATCGATATCGGCACCCGATAGCCCTGGCGTCTCCATGTCCTGTAGGCATCGACTCCATCTTCCACCATGCGCATCAGCAACGCGTGGTCCAGTCCATAGTCATGCAGAGATTTCAGGAAGGAGGCCGGCATCATCAGGCCGAAATCGCGGTGTTGCCAGCGAACCAGGGCTTCCGCCCCCACGATGCTCCCGGACAGCAGCGACTTCTTCGGCTGGAACCAGGCCCGGATACTGCCGTCGCGAAGCGCAATCTCCATGCTCTCCTTGTCCAGGACCCTGTCGTCGCATGCGGCCGCGCTGGAGCGCTCTGCCGCGGGGCGGCGCAACAGGTTCCTGACGATCTCGTCGATCTGCTCGCGCACGATAGGCTTCACGAATGAGCCGATGACGGCGAAGCCGCGCTCCTTTGCCATCAGGCTGATGCTGTTGGCCATGCGGCGCGAGCATGCCGTGACAATGGCCAGGACGGGATTCAAGTCCTGGCGCGCAAGCTGATCGATGAACTGGGCGCCATCCATCAGGGGCATGTTGACGTCCATGACGACGACGTTGTAGCCCTGTTCCTTGATCCGCGTCAGGGCAACACTGGCGCTTTGCTCCGCGTCGACGTGAGCGAAGCCTGCTTCCTCCAGCATGTCTTTCAGGCGGATACATTGAAAGGCGTGATCATCCAGGACAAGAACTTTGTATTTGGAAAGCATGGTCAGGTCAAATCCTCTACGAGGGTGTGCAAGGTTTGCGCCAGGGTGAGAAGTGGCAAGGGTTTGAGGAGCACCTGGTTCATGCCGGCCTCGACACCCCGGCGCGCGACATCGGGCGCGGTGCTTGCCGTCAGGCCCAGAATGGCGCCCTGGTAGTCCAGCTTTCTCAAGGCGCGGACCAGCTCGTTGCCGCCCATCAGCGGCATATTCAGGTCGGTAATGACGACGTCGTACTCCTGAGCGCTCCAGCGGCGCAGCGCCTCATGTCCATTGACGACAGTGACTACCTTGCAGCCCAGATGCTCCAGCTGCTCTCGCAGGATGATCTGGCTGATGATGTTGTCTTCCACCACCATCACACGCAATCCCAGCGATATCCGCTTGGCGTGAACCTTCGCGCTCAGCGGGCGCTCGATACCATCCTGTGCCATCCGGACGGCGCGCCCGATGCTGACCGGATTCGTGGTGCAGGTGATGCTCAGCTTGGAGCTTGTCGAGGCCAAGGACTCCTGGCCGGACCCGGGTGCCACGACGCGTACCCTCTTGTGTTTCCACGGCAGATCAGGCGGGGCCGGCGGCCAGGCCTGGACGAAGACGGCGTCTTTCGAGGCCGGAAGCTTCAGATCGCTCCGGTACGGCAGCGCGACAGCGCCCCATGAGTTCAGCCACTCGCACAGGTTTGCCACCACTTCCGGAGCTGCGCCGTCGACATACACCGCGCGCTTGCGCAGTACCACCGGCGGGGCAGGTTCTGACGCGGCAACATCCAGCGTGACGGCAAACGTAATGCTGGTGCCCAGGCCTTTTTCACTGACAACAGACAGGCTTCCACCCATCAGGTCTGAAAGGCGCCGGCAGATGGCTAGGCCCAGCCCCGATCCGGAAATGTCTTCCTTGGCGCTGGCGTCGGCACGGAAGTAGGGTTCGAAGAGCTGAGCCTGGGCTTCGGCCCGAATGCCGACGCCCGTATCCGCAACCTGAAACTTGAGGCGAATGCGCCCAGGCTGAAGATTCTCGGCGCTCACGCGCACGGCAACCCGGCCTGCTTCGGTGAACTTCACCGCATTGCCGACCAGATTGTTCAGAACCTGCAGTATGCGGGCGGAGTCGGCACGAACCGAGGAGGGAACCCCAACGTCGCAAAGCCCGTAGATCAGCAGTCCCTTGCCCTGCGCGCGTGCCGCAAAGTTCGCGACGACGCGCTCCAGCAGCTCCGCAGGCGAGACCTCGGCGATGTACAGCTCTTGCCGGCCGGCCTCTATGCGCGACAGGTCCAGGGTGTCGTTGATGGTGCGCAGCAGCGTCGCAGAGGACTGCTGGATCGTGTTCAGGTATTGCTGCTGCTGCACGTTCAAGCCTGTCAGCGCCAGCAGCTCCATCGTGCCCACGATGCCGTACAGCGGTGTACGGATCTCATGGCTGAGCGTGGCGAAGAACATCGTTTTCGCTTCGTTCACCTGGTCGGCGGCCAGCTTCGCGCTTCGCAGCGACCGCTCGACCTCCTTTTGCACGGTGATGTCGCTGATGCCGCAGATGACCACGTCCTCGGACTGATAAGGCATGGAGGCGAAGGTCAGAATGACGCTGCGCCCGTCGCGAAGCTCGCACTCGCGGCTGCCTGCCCGGGTCGTGGCCTGGCGGATATCCTCGCGCCAGCTGTCGTGCTCCTCAAGCAGGCGCCTGGCGGCGTCGTTGGATACAAGCAGCCTGCCATCTGAGCGGCGCACCAGGCTCAGGCCGACAGGGGCAACTTCAATGATCTTGTTGTTCAGGGCCAGGCTGTCGACAAGAGCCGCGTACTGGCGCAAAGCCGGCGCCACCAGCTTTCTCTTGATGTGGCGCACGGCCAGCAAGACGATGGCGGCCAGCACGGCTGCGACGCCTCCTGCCATCCAGAAGGAGTGGGCACTACGGGTCAGGACATCCCGCATCGGGACGTAGTAGACGAGCTTCCACTGCGCTTCACCCACCGATTTGACCAGCACGAGATTCTCGGGAAACCAGGTGCCGCCCTGGACTCCGAAAGAGTCCTGGGTCAGCTGCGTTGCAACCGTATCGCCCATCATGGGCAGCGGGCCGCCGTGCAGGGTTATGCGGCTGTTGGTGTCATAGAGCGCGTAGCTACCGCCATCGCTCGCGCATTCGGAAGCGATGACCGAGGCGACACCGTCGACCTCCAACCCGATCCAGGTTTGTTCAGGATGCGCTGCGTCCAGCGGGGTGAACAGAAAGATCCTGTCCATTTCATCTGTTGGCGGGCGCAGCCAGACTATGGGCGCACGGCTGCCGGCCTCGATTGCAGGCGCGCGTTCGGCCAGGGCTTCCGTAAGCCACGCCGTGGTGCCGGGCGACACCGGAGAGGGCCTTGCCGCCGTATCTGCGCCCAGGCGCTTTGCCGTGGAATGCTCCAGCGACAAATAGATGATGCGGGCACTGGCCTGCTTGACGTCGGCTCTATCGTGCGGAGTCAGAACCAGGGCCCAGTCATAGCTGTTCTTGTCCGTCAGCAGCGGCGTGACACTGATCTGGCGTGTTTCGCCAAATGTTTGCGGGGTACGCTCGGGCGACATGCGGTTGGTATTGCGCACGGACGATCCAGCGATCGACTTGAGCAAGGCTTCGCGCTGGTCAAAATAAAGCTGCGCGCTGTAGGCGGCTGCATTCATGCGTCGTCGGTAGTTGGAAACCTCCCCGCTGAATGCCCAATACAGATAAAGCGCGGTGCCAAACAGGATGCAGGCCAGCAGCGCTACAGCCAACAGATGAAGCAGCAGCATAGGCAAGCCGAGCGCGGTGGTGTTCAACCTCTCGGTGGGAGGGTTGGTCAAAATCATGCAAGGAATGATAGAAGTCGGGCTCTTTCACAGGTCTAGGAAAATTCTTAAAACATCGCTCTCTGAAAACAGGGCAGGGGAGAATCGGGCTGCAGATTGCCCTCGCACTCCAATATCTCAGTCCCATACCTCAGCCCAATCAATGAGAGGAGCGATTTCGGCCTCTCCTGGTCGCTGGCCGCGCGGGGGAACAACCCCAGCCCATAGTCCCGTAGTGATTGGCGGTAATGCGGCAAGCAGCACATGCTTGCTGCATGCGTGGCAGCAGGGCAGGGAAGACGCTGCTGCCGAATTCCTGCTCCGTGACGCAGAGTCTTGCTTTTCAGGTCGGCGCAGTTGCCCGGACGCGTAATTGCACTTAGTACTTGGTACTGAATACTTGGCACTTGGTAGTTGAATGACGGGCAGTGCCGGCTTAGTAGGCTTATTAGTTAGGCCATCAGGCGCAGCAATGAATTCAAGTCATCTCCATGCCCCGATTTTCTTGACCAGCTTTATAGTCCTCAGGAAATTTCCAGGCAGAAATCGAGCTGGGAGTGATGCTTGAATCCATCCAACCGAGCAATATTCGGAAAATTCCGTCCCGGCGTTTATCGGCGGCCTGCTTGATAAGATCAGGCGCAGTGAGGGCTGCAGAGCAGGGGGCTGACCATGAAACCCCGTCAGTCCTTATTTCGTCGAGCCGAAGACCGCTTTCGGCTGGCGCGCATGCAATGCCAAGGTAATCAGTCAGTTGAATGGCGAGATAAACAAACATACCAAGACGATGCGCTTTATTCGGTGTTCCCTGGTTCTCCTGATCCTGTCGCTGGCAGTCATGGCCCCAGGCCGGGCAGAGTTGAGCGTCTTCAATTTTGAACCGCGTATTACTTCGGCCTCCCGCAGTTGGCTGAGCGATGAGCAGCGCAAAACGCTGGACCAGCGTGGCCAGCTCACGCTGGGTGTTTCGCTGCCGGACTATCCTCCCCTGGGTATTTTTGATGCGGGCCGGTTTCGCGGCATCACGGCCGACTATGTGGGCCTGCTGTTTGCGTCTCCCGTGCGCGTGCAGCCGTTCAGCAGTCGCGAGGCAGCCTTGCAGGCTCTGCAGCGCGGCGAGATCGACATACTTGGCGGCGGCACGCCCAGCGAAGCCAGGCTGGCAGGCTTGCAACTCACCCACCCCTATCTTGCGGACCAGCCTGTGCTGGTCTCCAGGATCGATGCCCCTTTCGACGCGAAGACCCAGGGAACCAGAATGGCGGTTAACCCGGGATATCTGCCGGCTGCACAGACGGCCGAGGTGTATCCCAACAGCCGTCTCTTGAACTTTGTGTCGCCCAAACGTGCGCTGGAGGCACTGAGTCTGGGCGAGGTCGATGCCGTCCTGGCCGATGCATCGTCAGCCCACTACCTCATCAGCGTCAACTATCTGGTGAATCTCAAGATCCAGGGCTTTGTTCCCGTGGACAGCGGTGGATTTGGCTTCCTGGTCCGCAGGGGCGACGACACGCTGCTCGACTATCTCGACCGGGCCATTCCGAAGGTTGCGGCGGAATATGGCGACGACATCCTGTACTCCTGGAGCGGCGGACGACCACTGCGCCTGGGCGACGACCGTATTCCATTGACTGCATCCGAGAATCGCTGGCTGGCCGCGCATCCGAGTATTCCGGTGGTCTTGAATGGCTCGCTGGGGGCGCTGGGGCAGTTCTCCAGCGACGGGAAGGCCCAGGGCATAGGCCCCGACTATCTGGAGCTCATCAGTCGCCGCACCGGGCTCAAGTTTGACTACATTCGCGCTCGCAACTACTCGCAGCTCAATGCCATCCTGGGCCAGCGGCAGGCGCTGCTGACCCCGGTTTTCGCACCCTCGGATGAGGCGCCGCAGGGGCTTGAAATGCTCAGCCCCTATCTGAGGACCTCGGTCATCGTCATGGCCCCGGCAGGAGCAGCCCAGGGAATCACGGACGACGGGCAGAGCATTCACCATCTGGCAGACCTGAATGGAAAGAGGGTGGCCGTCGTCGAGGGCTACTTTCTCGATAGTGTCATCCGACGCGACCATCCGGGCGTGAAGATCCGCGCGTTCCCGGACATGACGCAGGCCATGCAGAGCGTTGTGGAAGGGCGCAGCGATGCCGTTGTCGGCAGCGACTACGCGATGCGCTTCATCAACGCCAGGTATCTTGGCAACCGGCTGGCGCCGATAGGCATTCTGGACGACTACACGCGCCGCGTCAGCATGGCGGTACAGGCGCAGGAGCCCGAGCTGATTGCGATCCTGGAGAAAGCCCGGCTTTCAATCACGCCTGAGGACGTGGCTGAGCTGGTGCGCAACTGGGAGCCCGGACATCCGGCCGATGGCTGGGGGTTCTGGAACGAGCATCGACAGGCGCTTTTGCGGGTGGCGGCCGCACTGGGCATGGCCGCCGCGATCTCGCTGATCTGGGGGATATACCTGACCCGTCAGGTCCGCCGGACAAGGCGCGCGGAGCAGCGTGCCGAAGCCGCCAATCAGGCCAAGACCCAGTTCCTCGCCACCATGACCCATGAGATTCGCACGCCTCTTGCGGCGATCATCGGCCTGCTGGACATGGCCCGGCAGCGAAGCCAGGGAGCGGCCGCCGAGGATGCCAGCCTGCCAGCAGCTCAGGATGCGGCGCAGACCATGCTGCTGCTGCTCAACAATGTGCTGGACCTCAACCGGATCGAGTCGGGCCTGATCCACTCTAGCCCCAAGCCCGTGGCGCTCAGGCCCTTGATCGAGGACATGGCGGTCCTGGTCCGGGGCATGGCCTATCGCAAGCAGCTCACCCTGGAGATGTCGGTCGCCCCTGAGGTCGATGCATGGGTGATGGTCGACCCGCTGCACCTCAAGCAAGTGCTGTTCAATCTTCTCAGCAACGCCGTCAAGTTCACCGCTCGCGGGAGCATTGCCCTGACGGCGACTGGCAGCGCAGAGGGCGGAATGCTGAACCTTTGCCTGGAGGTCGAAGATAGCGGAATTGGTATCGAGCCAGCGGATCAGGCTCGGCTCTTCGAGCCCTATGAACAGGTGGCATCGGCTCAGCAGGGGCAGGCCTTTGGCAGCGGTCTCGGGCTGCATATCACCCGCCGTTTGGTAAACCATATGGGCGGTACCGTATCGGTCAGCAGTGAACACGGACGAGGCTCCCGCTTCACGGTGAAACTTACGCTGCCCATTGTCGAGGCGCAGACTTTGCCGCCGCCGAAGCCGCGCACCATGCCCCGGCCGGCAGCCAGGGCGCCAGCCCATGGCGCGTCGCTGCTGCGCGCGCTGCTTGTAGAGGACCATGCGCTGAATCGCGAGATCGTCAAAGGCATGATGTCCGATCAAGGTGTGGTGCCCGAGGTTGCCGAGGACGGCGTTCAGGCCTGGGAGCTGTGCAGCGAGATGGATTTCGACTTGATTGTCACGGACGGCCAGATGCCCCATATGAATGGTGCCGAGTTGATCTCTCGAGTACGCGCACGTGAAACCAGCGAGGCTCGACCTCGCTGCCGTATCGTGGCACTGACCGCCAGCATCGAAGACGCGGAACGGCAGCGCTATATGGCTGCCGGCGCCGATGAGGTGCTCTGCAAGCCCATCCGAGAAGAGGACATGGCCAGAGTGATTTGCGAGTCCACGGCTCTCGTCAGAGGCTGAGCGATTTTGGGTGTGTCTGATGGCTTGGTGTGCGGTCACGGGGATTGCTCGCAAGGTGAATTGGATGCGATTGCAAGAAAATTAAACGAGCGACCCAGGAAGACCTTGGGGTACAGAACCCCGGCTGAGATGTTTAACGAATGTGTTGCATCCATCGGTTGAATCCACAAGCGATGGCGGCCTACCGTTTAGCTCATTGCGAATGACTTCTTATTGCGTCGTAGCAGCCATACGTGACCTCATTTCTATGTAGGGCAATCGAAAACTGGTGACTGCCTTCAGTGGAGAGAGCGAAATAGAGCACCTGCCATCTTCTTACATTGGCTTGTACCCGTTTTATACGGTGAGTAGCAGTGGAAACTGCATTACTTGTTGTAGATCCGTAACTGTTCACTGTTCGCGGTTCGACTGAATTTAGACTAGATGCAACCTTCATCAGTTGTCAGAAAGCACTAGTTACACATGTCCCGCGCTTCAAAAACCTTCCTCAGCTCCATAGAAGACGCGAGCATGCTTCTTGCGCATTTTGACGCTCTTCACAAGCAACACTCTGAATCAACAGAGGTGCTCAAGCGTGCAGGTCTTGTCATGGCACTCACAGCATGGGAGACTTATGTAGAAGATCGAGCCACGGAGGCAGTTGGGGCTAGATTAAAGGCCGTGAATGGGAGTCCAATAGGGACTTTTGTGAATAACAAACTCACCGAGGAGCTGAAGCGCTTCCATAACCCAACATCCGAAAAGACGAAGAAGCTGTTCGTCGACTACTTACAAGTTGATGTGACGGCAGGGTGGAAATGGCTGCACTACGACATTGTTACAGCAAAGAAGACTCTCGATGAGCTTATTAGTCGTCGCGGCGATGCAGTTCATCGGTCGAAACCTGCAACGGCTGGTGCACCTGCCCCACATTTGGTCAAACGTGATGATTTGGAAAAAGCTATTCGTTTTCTGAAAGGCCTTGTGGAGGCTACAGAGCGCGCTCTCGAGGAAGAGTAATACTTGTTCCGCTCGTTTGAATGCGAGCGCTAACAGCAAAGTCTCTTACTTGGTCGCGTGGGAGGTCTACTTCTTTGATTTCTGACTATCAGCAAAAAACTTCGTCCCTCTACTGTTGGTTTTAAAGCAGTCTTTCTTTGATTCATGTGACCATGGATGTAGCCATCAAAGTGATGAGATAGCATCTTTCAGTGATGTAGATAAAAATGAAAAGCAAGAGGAGAAAATCAGATGAATAATTCGAACGTTACCGAGCGACTTCGTAAGTTGCGCGACACCTTGCTTACAGAGCTGGTCGAGCGTGATTTGCCTATAAGGCTTTCATTACTTGCAGCGCTCTCTGGAGAGCACCTGTTATTGGTTGGTCCCCCAGGAACAGCGAAGAGCCTCATTGCTCGAAGACTACATACGGCATTCGCTACGTCGAGCTACTTTGAACGCTTGCTGACTCGGTTTACCGTTCCCGAAGAGTTGTTCGGACCGCTGTCAATTAAGGGTTTGGAGGAAGATCGCTACGAACGTCTGACAGCATCGTATATGCCAACTGCTTCAATCGCATTCCTCGACGAAATCTTCAAGGCTAACAGTGCCATTCTTAACTCACTACTAACTCTCCTTAACGAGCGTGAGTTCGATAACGGCACACGTCGTGAGAAAACGCCACTCATAGCAGTAATTGGTGCGAGCAATGAGTTGCCCGAGAGCGAAGAACTAAATGCCCTATTTGACCGATTTCTACTGCGTCTTCACGTCGGCCCTGTTTCCAAGGATGCATTTTCCAGCTTACTAGGTTTGCGAGGCCATAGCACTCCGGACGTACCTGAAGAACTCAAGCTCACCGATGTCGACGTGGCAGCAATTCAAGTAGCAGCGGCGGAAATAGAAGTTCCTGCTGATGTTGTAGCGTTGCTATGTGCACTGCGTGAATGGTGTAGCGCTGAATCAATACAGGTTTCGGATAGACGCTGGCGAAAGATCGTGAAGTTGCTTCAGGTCTCTGCTCTGACAAACGGACGATCAAGCGTTTCGGTTTGGGACTGCTGGCTGCTGCAACACTGCATGTGGAATAAGCCTGAAGACCGTGAAAAAGTTTACCACTGGTATGCGGCGAGAGTGGGTGCGAGCGCTGCGATGGATCCTTCTAAGCTCACAAGAATTATTGTGTCATGGGAGAGCAGGCTCAAGGCAGATCAAAGCAGCAGATCACAAATGCGTGACGCGAAAGGCCGCCCCTTATATAAGAGTTCAGATGGAAAACGCACCCATAAGACTAGTGGATTAGCACACGAAAAACGCGGGGAAGAATTACTCTATCTTGCACCAGCGAATGTGATATCAAGAGGTCGTAATCATATCCAGGATCGAACTAACCAAGGTCGTGGCTTCACTGTCTCAGAACTAGACCAATTGCAAGTTATTGAGAACAACTACTACCAGTACATAGAAAGTTGGTCTAAGCGTGGAGCTTACTTGGCTGACCGTAGCAATTGGATTATGAAAGATGCCAAGCTGGTTGAAGTTTTGGAGCCAACTCGCCAAAAGCAGTCTTATATCGATGACTGCATTCTTCAGATTAATTATCTCGAAAAACAGGTCACTCATTACCAAGAACGGCTTGATCAGCATATTCTTGGAATGGAGGCTGAGATAAATTCTCACCTTTGGGTAAGTGCAGATTTTGCAAGACCTGCAGCCGAAAAGCTAAAACAAACACAAAATGACGTGCACACACTGCTCTCTAGAGTCGTAAGGCTTCAAGAGGGCTTTGCACTTCTTCCGATCGAGGTCGAGCTTGTTAACTTTGGGGCTGATGAGGAGGACGTTGAAGAGGATGAGAGTAACCCAAGCGATGAAGAAGTAACGGCTCTATGAGCATAGATTTTGATGCATCGTCGTTAGAGCGCAGTTATGCTTTCCTTGATGACTGCCCAGAGTATTTGCTTGATGAAATCATCACCTTGCCTATTGGAACGCTGACGGAGAGAGTTAGAGGTGCTCGTCTTTGGCACGATACTTTGCTGCTAGGAGCTCTGCCACCTGAAGACACTTGGCCCCAGGCTGGAATAGCTGCCCCGGTACGCCTAGCACTCGCAGAGTTAGGTTTGCTTCGCTTTTGCAAGGACCAGACCGAACTAGTCGAAATCCTGATGAAAGAAATTATTTCTGCATTTTTGCGCCAAGCAGACGCCTTTGGTTCTGAAGTCACGACGCGCTTGCGGGAACTCGAAGAGCTTGAACGTTGCCTCAGAGTAAAAAGCGAGAAAGAACGCAAGAAGAAGCGCCCTTCGCTGCATATAGAACTTGACGACGAAACCTTAAGACGCTTGTGTGCACAGGCTATGCAAGAGGCTATGCAACGGCAACCAAATCCCGACGGAAGCATGCTGAGCACATGGAGTGAGAGGACTCGCGCTTGGACCGAAATAGCTGATGTATTTGGCGATTTGGGTGAAATGATGGGGCGGGGCTGGGATTTGTCTTGTGGAGTACTCCGTCACACTGGGTGGATGGATCTATTGCGACTTCGAGAACTCATTGAAAAACTACCGCAATTACGTGAAATTGTTCGTACTCTAGGACGCTTAGAAGATCCGCACGGCGGAGTGTCTGTCGCAGAGAAAGTACTTATCCCGGTGCGGCGTCTAGAAGAGGAGCGCCGTGAGGCGCAGACTCCTTTAATTCCAGCAGAGATACGTGGACTCGAACGAAGTGGCGAAATTACGCGAATGCTACCTGTCGAAGCCCTAATGCTAGGCCACCCACAACTGCGAATGCTATGGCATGCACGCCGTGCTGAACGTGCATTGCTAACCTATCGAGTTCAGGGCACAGAGATTGAGCGAGTTCTGCAAGAGCGTGAGGAACAGCAAGAAATAGATGGGAGGCGACCTCGCCCAGAGCGGGGGCCCATATTAGCCATAGTCGACACGTCGGGTTCGATGCATGGATTGCCAGAACAAGTGGCAAAAGCGATCGTACTTGAAGCACTTCGTACGGCACACGAAGAAAAACGTAAGTGTTATCTATACGCGTATAGCGGCCCAGGCCAAGTGCTTGAGCATGAGCTTGATCTGTCACCCGAAGGCGTGGGTAGGCTGTTGAAATTTCTCGGCTTCTCTTTCGGTGGCGGTAATGACGAGGTGGGTGTAATGACCCAAGTGCTTGCGAGACTCAAAGAGAAAAGCTGGAAAAAAGCTGATGTTGTATTTGTCAGTGACGGTGAATGGCCTGCACCTCCTAGCTTAGTGGCAGCCGTCAAATGTGCCCGTGAAGATGGCGTGCGCTTGCACGGTGTACAAATTGGTAATCGTGGGTGCACAGGACTTCATGCAGTGTGCGACCCTGTACACACTTTCCAAGATTGGGCTGCGGCTGGTGGATGGGGGCATTAATTTGGATCTATCGTGCAAAAGAAATTAAGCCAAAGTTCAAGTCCGATATTGACAACAGTGGTCATTGGCATTTGAGTCTTGAAAGACTGCATCCTGCCGGCGCTGTTGCATAAATCGTCGTTTGGGGTGGGGTAGCCTCGGGCGATGAGTCAGACTCCGCAGTCCAAGCCCCGCTACCGCACCACCAACTGGAAGCAATACAACGCAGCGCTCAAAGCGCGGGGCTCGCTGAGCATCTGGCTGGACAAGGGCATGTCCTGGTTTGCCGCTGCCAGCGGCAAACGCGGGCGCAGCCCGCATTTCTCCGATGCCGCCATCCAGTTTTGCCTGACCATCAAGAACCTGTTTGGACTGGCCTTGCGCCAGACCACTGGTTTTGTTCAGTCTGTGCTGGCCTTGTCTGGTCTGCCGTGGCCAGTCCCCGACTTCAGCACGCTGTGTCGCCGTCAGCGCAGTCTGGATGTGCAGGTCGCATACCGGCCCAGTTCAGCGGGCTTGCATCTGCTGGTTGACTCCACGGGCATCAAGTTCCTGGGCGAAGGCGAGTGGAAGTGCAAAAAGCACGGGCCAGAGCGTCGACGCCAATGGCGCAAGCTGCATATTGGTATTGATGCTCAGACCTTGCAGGTGCGGGCCATCTGCGTCACCACCAACCATGTCACTGATGCTGCCGTATTGCCTCAGTTGCTCGCACAGGTTCCCGCCCAAGAACCGCTGCTGACTGTGACGGGTGATGGGGCTTATGACACGCAGCCCGTCCACGCAGCCGTCATGCAGCGCAATGCCACACCCATCATCCCCCCGAGAAAGAATGCCAGGGTGCGCAAAGGCGATGCCTTTGCGCACCGCAATGCGGCGATTGCCGCATGCAGAAGATTGGGGCGAGGTCTCTGGAAACGCTGGAGTGGCTACCACCGGCGCAGCCTGGTGGAAACCAAGATGCATTGCATCAAACGGCTGGGGGAACGCGTGATGTCACGCACGTTCGAGCGACAGGTCAACGAACTGCACATTCGGGCTGCCATCCTCAATCGGTTCACAGAGTTGGGCTGTCCGCAGACGGCGGCTGTGGCGTAGCCACGCCTGGGGTTGGGGAAGTCTGGCCTGGGGCTGATTTATGCAACAGCGCCGCGACCCGGACCACCCGGTGAGCCGCGGCTCTCTGTGTCCCAAGGGTGCAGGCGCACTGGACTATATCCATTCCGACCAGCGCCTCAAGTACCCAGAGGTGCGTGAAGCCGGTACCAACGAGTGGAAGCGCATCAGCTGGGATGAGGCCAACGAGCGCATCGCTCGCCTGCTCAAGGACGACCGCGACGCCAACTTCATTGAGAAGAACGACAAGGGCCAGACCGTGAACCGCTGGCTGTCCTCCGGCATGCTGGCGTCTTCGGCCGCATCCAACGAAACCGGCGTGCTGGACTTCCGCTTTGCGCGCGCGCTGGGCATGGTGGGCTTTGACTGTCAGGCCCGCTTGTGCCACGGCCCCACGGTGTCGGCCCTGGCGCCTTCGTTTGGGCGCGGTGCAATGACCAACCACTGGGTGGACATCAAGAACGCCAACGTGATTCTGGTCATGGGCGGCAACCCCGCTGAGGCCCACCCCGTGGGCTTCAAGTGGGCCATCGAGGCCAAGATCCACAACAAAGCCCACCTGATGGTGGTCGATCCGCGCTTTAACCGCACCGCCTCGGTGGCGGACTTTTACGCGCCGATCCGTGCAGGCTCGGACGCCGCCTTTTTGATGGGCGTCGTCAACTACCTGCTGCAAAACGACAAGATCCAGCACGAATACGTCAAGGCCTATACCAACGCCAGCCTGATCGTGCGCGAGGACTACAGCTTTGACGAAGGCCTTTTCAGCGGCTACGACGAAGGCAAAAAGAGCTATGACAAAACCAGCTGGAACTACGAGCGCGATGCCCAAGGCCATGCGCTACAAGACCTGACGCTGCAACACCCGCGCTGCGTGCTTCAGCTTTTGAAAAAGCATGTGGAGCGCTACACGCCCGAGATGGTCAACACCATCACCGGCACCAAGGTCGAAGACTTTTTGCACGTGTGCGAGCAACTGGCCAGCACCTGCGTACCCGATCGCACCGCGACCTTCCTATACGCCCTGGGTTGGACCCACCACACGGCAGGGGCGCAGATCATTCGCGGCTCGGCCATGATCCAGCTGCTGCTGGGCAATATCGGCATGGCCGGCGGCGGAGTGAATGCGCTGCGCGGCCACTCCAACATCCAGGGCTATACCGACCTGGGCCTGCTCTCCACGCGCCTGCCGGGTTACCTGAATCTGCCAACCGACGCGCAGCAGAGCATGGACGACTACCTGAAGGAGTCCACGCCGCAGGCCGATCTGCCCGGCCAGGTGAACTTCTGGAAAAACACGCCCAAGTTCTTCGTCAGCCTGATGAAGGACCTGTACGGTGAGCACGCCACCAAGGACAACAGCTGGGGCTACGACTGGCTGCCTAAATGGGACCGCAGCTACGACATGCTGGCCTACTTTGACCTGATGTACCGCGGCAAGGTCAACGGCTATATCGCCCAGGGCTTCAACCCCGTGGCGGCCATGCCGGACTCGGGAAAGATCCGCGACGCGCTGTCCAAGCTCAAGTTCCTAGTCGTCATCGATCCGCTGCAGACCGAGACCTCCACCTTCTGGAAGAACCACGGCGAGTTCAACGACGTCGATCCTGCCCAGATCCAGACCACGGTGTTCCGCCTGCCATCGTCTTGCTTTGCCGAGGAAAACGGCACCATCGTCAACTCCGGCCGTTGGCTGCAATGGCATTGGGCGGCCCAAGAACCACCGGCGGAGGCGCGCCACGACGGCCGCATCCTGGGCGGCATCTTCATGAAGCTGCGCGAGCTGTACGCCAAGGAAGGTGGCGCCAACCCCGCGCCGCTGATGAACATGCGCTGGGACTACCACAACCCCTACGATCCGCACCCCGAGGAAGTGGCCAAGGAGACCAATGGCTATGCGCTGGCGGACCTGTTTGACGACACGGGCAAGCTGATCGCCAAGAAGGGTACGCTGCTGTCCGACTTCGGCATGCTGCGAGACGACGGCACGACATCGAGCTACTGCTGGATTTTTGCTGGTTCATGGACCGAAGCCGGCAACCAGATGGCCCGCCGCGACAACACCGACACTGGCCATGGCAACACCCCTGGCTGGGCCTGGGCCTGGCCGGCCAACCGCCGTGTGCTGTACAACCGCGCCTCGGCCGATCCGGCAGGCAAGCCCTGGGATCCCAAACGCCAGATCCTGCATTGGGACGGCAAGAAATGGGGCGGCTCGGATGTGCCCGACTACCCGCTGACGGCCGCACCGAACAGCGGTGTGAGTCCCTTCATCATGCAACCCGATGGTTTGGGGCGCCTGTTCTCGCTCAAGGGCATGAACGACGGCCCTTTCCCCGAGCATTACGAGCCCACCGAAAGCCCGATTGCGGCCAACCCGCTGCATCCCAAAGTCAGCAAGAGCCCGGTGGCGCGCGTGTTTGCCGACGACGCCGCCCGCATGGGCTCGCGCGAGCAGTTCCCTTATGTGGCCACCACCTACTCGATCACCGAGATGTTCCGCCACTGGACCAAGCATTCGCGCTTGAACGCCATCGTCCAGCCTGAGCAGTTCATCGAGCTGTCCGAAAAACTGGCCGAGAAAAAAGGCATCCGAGCCGGCGATGTGATCCGTGTTTCCAGCAAGCGCGGCCATATTAAGGGCAAGGCCGTGGTGACCAAGCGCGTGATGACGCTGCAAGTCAATGGACAGGAAATCGAGCAGATCGGCATTCCTTGCCACTGGGGCTATGAGGGGGCGACGCGTAAGGGCTATCTGGCCAACACGCTGAGCCCTGGCATTGGCGATGCCAACGCCCAGACCCCTGAGTTCAAGGCCTTTTTGGTCAACATCGAAAAGGCATAAGGCGAGCACCCATGACTATGCAATCCCAAGATATTGTGCGGCGCTCGGCCACCAACGACCTCACGCCCGCCGCCCGCGCACGCGACCACAAAGACGATGTCGCCAAGCTGATCGATGTAAGCATCTGCATTGGCTGCAAAGCCTGCCAGGTCGCTTGCAGCGAATGGAACGATCTGCGCGACGACGTGGGTGAGAACTTCGGCGTGTACGACAACCCACGCGACCTCTCGCCCCAGAGCTGGACGCTGATGCGCTTTGACGAGCATGTCAACGAACAAGGCAAACTGGAATGGCTGATCCGCAAGGACGGCTGCATGCACTGCGAAGACCCAGGCTGCCTCAAGGCCTGCCCGCAACCCGGCGCTATCGTGCAGTACGCCAACGGCATCGTTGATTTTCAGTCCGAGCATTGCATCGGCTG
This sequence comes from Comamonas sp. Z1, assembly GCF_008121555.1. Taxonomy (NCBI): domain Bacteria; kingdom Pseudomonadati; phylum Pseudomonadota; class Betaproteobacteria; order Burkholderiales; family Comamonadaceae; genus Comamonas; species Comamonas sp. Z1. The sequence goes on along the minus strand of NZ_VOQT01000025.1, from coordinate 19,071 downwards.
TGGCTACTGCGTGGCCGGCTGCCCCTTCGATGTGCCACGTATCAGTAAGGAAGACAACAAGGCCTACAAGTGCACGCTGTGTTCCGACCGCGTGGCCGTGGGTCAGGAGCCGGCCTGCGTCAAGACCTGCCCCACCGGCGCTATCAGCTTTGGCACCAAGGACGACATGCTGCTCAAGGCCGAAGGCCGTGTGGAAGAGATGAAGACCCGGGGCTTTGAAAACGCCGGCGTCTACAACCCGCAAGGCGTGGGCGGCACCCATGTGATGTATGTGCTGCACCACGCCGATCAGCCCGAGCTCTACCACAAGCTGCCCAAAGATCCCCAGATCAGCAGCGTAGTGCAGGGCTGGAAAGGCTGGTTCAAGCCACTAGCAGCACTCGGCTTCGTGACTGCCTTGGCAGGAGCTGCCGCTCACTACATCACCACCGGCCCCAACGAAGTCGACGATGACGATGAGGAGGGTGATCACACATCCACCTCGAAGGGAGAGAAGGCATGAAAAAAGACCGCATGATTTTGCGCACCCCCTTACCTGACCGTTTGTGCCATTGGGCCATGGTGGTGTGCTTCTTCCTTGTCGCTATGTCAGGGCTGTCCTGGGTGTTTCCCAGCTTGAACTGGCTCAATGGCGTCTTCGGCACCCCACAGATGGCGCGGGTCTTACATCCCTTCTTTGGCATTGTGGTGTTTCTGGCGCTGGTCTATTTGTTTGTCCGGTTTGTGAAATACAACCTGTTCGTCAAGGAGGACCGCATCTGGGCAGACAACGTCAAGTCCGTCATTGCTGGCGATCACAGCAAGCCACTGCGTATTGGTAAGTACAACGCAGGCCAAAAATTCCTGTTTTGGGGAATCATGACGCTGATCAGCGTGCTGCTGCTCACAGGTCTGGCCATTTGGCGTGCCTACTTTGCTCACCTGTTCCCCATCCCTGTGCTGCGCATTGCGTTACTGCTGCATGCGGTTGCAGGTGTTGGACTGATCTTACTGATCATCGGCCACATCTATCTGGCTTTCTGGGTCAAAGGCTCCATCCGTGGCATGGTTACGGGCTACGTAAGCCATGCTTGGGCACGTACCCATCATGACCGTTGGCATCAAGAAATCAGCAACAAAAACGCTGAGAACAAGGCAAAAATCAAAGGAACACGATGAGTATTCAAATCGTTCCTGAATCAGAACGCTCACCTGGAGTGGGGGAGATCGCGGCCTTGCAACTTCCCTCCGCCAAGCTTCCCTACACACAGCGATCCAGCCGTCTGCAAGCACTTGCACAGGATCATGCGATGGCGGACTATCTGCTATGGGCAGCGGACCTCGTCAACGCACAACAGACCACCGCGCAAGCTCTACCTCTGCCAGAGGAGGAAAGCCAATATCTTGGTGCTGCCTTGCAGCAGAGCAAGAAAGCGCCATTGAACTCGGCCAAATGGAAGCGATCTGTTCATTGGCAAGCACTGCTGGAACAGTTTCTGGTGCAACTGACCGAGCAGCCGCGCATGCATACCAGCGCGGTACAAAAGGCACTGCAAAGTCTGCAGTCTGCAGACGTCAAGCAGCGCGAAGTGTGGGCAGATGCCCTGCTCACCGCGTTGCGTGGCGAAGAACTGGCTGATGTTGCATCATTGCCGGAGCCTGGTATTGCACAGTTGTTGTGGTGTGCGTTGTCCATGTACTGGCGCCAGCTAAGCAGCCAGTTGCCAGCGTCTGGGCAGGCGGAAATGGGTGACCTCAACCATCTCTGCCCCGTGTGCGGCCATGTTCCTACTGGCAGCCTAGTACAAGGTGGTGCTCAGGCTGGTCTGCGCTACCTGCAATGCAGTTTGTGTGAATGCCAATGGCATGTGGTCCGCACTACCTGCACCAACTGTGACAGCACGGGTGCTTTGGACTACTGGTGCTTGGAAAGCGAAAAAGCGCCAATCAAAGCAGAGAGCTGCAATGGCTGCCACACCTACCTGAAAGCGTTCTACCAGCAGCTGGATCACCAGCTTGAACTCATAGCCGACGATTTGGCTAGCCTTGCCCTTGATGCTGAAATGGAAGAAAAAGAGCTAGCACGCAGTGGGGTCAACCCATTGATGTTGCCTGCACTCAATGTTCCAAGCTAGGTAACACGGACTCCTCCAAGTAACTTGGCTATCTTGAGGAGAGACTAACAGCCCATCTGTAGATAACTCTGCGATGGGTTGTGTCGGCAGACTTGGTTCGTCCATCCTCAACCTGACAGTTTTTAAGCCATGATTAGACTTGTGACGAAGCCCCCAACGCAATGACTGCTCTGAGCATCAGCAGTCATTCGGATTTCTGCTGCGTGCGGCAGCAATCAGCTTGAAGCAGTCGGCCAAGCAGTCTTCGCGAACGGCTGCTTCTGGCCGAACTCAGTCGGTAACGACCAGCAGCCTGGTCAGCCACAACCGGTACAGGCGGTCAGTTCGACCGGAATACGCAGCCATGACTGCTGGCGCCGCCGTACCTGTCTCAGACCATCAGATCACGGGGCATCGCCAGCCAGATTGCAAGGCGAGGAGTCGAGAGCCGCGAAAAGTCAGGCAAGTATCGATGAAGGCGCGACGGTGTTTGAGCGTTGCAGAGCGGCCGGCTCAATCCATTCCGTGTGTCGGCATATGGAACTTGCTGGCGAAGGTAGCGTTCTGGCTGCCGCCAGCTCCAGCCGTCTATGCCTTGAGGGCTCAGCGCTCTATCTGGCTACCTGGCCGGGACAAAAAAGGGCGGGAACCACTTCCCGCCCTTTGGGCCTGTTGGACGTCTGTTATGAGGCGTCAGCCTTGGGGCCCCTGGCCCGTACATCGCTTGCTGCAATGGAGCGGGGGTCCTTGCGCTCGGGAGAGGGCGGGATGGGTGTCGAGCAGGTAAGCGCGTGGCGCTGGTAGTTCTCGCCTTCGACCTTTGGCGGCAGCGTATAGGCAACGCGGCATGTGGCCTTGTCCCAGCGTACGTCCAGCTCGCCGTGTTCGCGGTCTGTGGGCAGCAGGGTCAGGGCACGGCCGCGCGGGTCGGTAATCCCCAGCCTTGTCCCGTCCAGTTCATCGACAGTCGCGCCAAAGGGCAGGGGCTGGCCGTCGGCCCCGCGCAATTCGAACTGCACGCGGCGCCCGGTCACTGCCGTGAACCTGGCCAGCCCGGCTGCGCCCCGTGTGGGCACCACCATCTGCGTGCCGTTGGTGATATCGACGTCCTTGGAGAGTCCCTGTGTCCTGAGCGTCACCCAGTTGCCGCGGAAAGGGGTAGCGCTGGGGATGACTGCATAGCCATTGCGTCCTGTCTCGACGCCGGAGAAGCTCGAGATTGCCACGCCCGGCACCGGCGGCTCGATCTTGGCGAGCATGAAGGTTTCGCCCAAGCCCTGGCCGAGGTTGACGCCACCCGCGTGGGCCACGACGGACCCCGATGCCGAGAAATTGCTCGCACGGTAGCGGTCGCCATGGGTGTAGCTGGCATTGAGGCGGCCGAATGAGGTTGCGGTGCCCACGCCGATCGAGGCGTCGCGCTGGCCGTCCGCATCTCTGTTGCCGGCCACGGTGTAGCTGACATTGCGTTCGAAGGGCAGCGTGCCGGAGACGCCGGCCTGCGCACTTGTACCGGCACGTTGTCGACTCAGTGTTGAGAAGGCGTGCGTGGAGTTGCCCGGGCCGCCCAGGGGCATGCTGAGCGTGAGCATCAAGGTGTTGTCATGACGAGGGGCGTGAGCGTTGGCCCATGACGAGTTCAGGTTTCGTGATTGCGTGAACGAGATGTTGTAGTTCAGCTTGCCGATCGTATTGCTGTACGCCAGCGACACGCTGCGCGAAGCGGTTCCATTCCAGTTCTTGCCATAGGACCCGTTCAGATAGACATAGCCGCGGCCGACAGGTTGAGAGAGGTAGCCGTCCAGGCGTTGGCGGCTGCCTTGCCCCAGGCTCCAGTGCTGGCCGGGCCGCGAGCCGGCCAGCGCGCCGTTTCGCTCCACGTGATCGGAGAGTGTGCGAAACCCTTCGCGCAAGCCATGCTGCACATTGAAGGAGACATGGGAGCCGGTCGTCTCGACAAATCTTGCATAGCGAAGGTTGATACGGTCTCCGCTTGCGGACAAGCCGCCTGCGTTGCTGCGCGAGTGGATGGCATCCAGGGAGACCGCGCCAAGCGGCGTGTTCAGGCCCGCACCCAGCGAATACGACAAATAGCCGGGCGAGGCCTGCAGACCGGCAGCCAGGCTGGTGTTGGCCGTCAGGCCGTAGATCATCGATCCGCTGACAAAACCAGGCCGCTCCTGCTGGCGGCGATCCAGGCGCACCTGGCCGGCAGCAATGTCGTACTTGATCCGGCCTTCGCGGACCATCAGCGGAGGGCTGGCGAATGCCTGCCGAAATATGCGCCGGGCTCCGCTGGCCTCGATGACGGCGATCTCCAGGTCTCCGTTGGTGCCGGAGGGCTGCAAGTCAGTGATTGCAAACGGGCCGGGGGCAACGGTCGTCGTGTAGATCAGATAGCCTTTCTGGCGGATTTCCACGGTCGCGTTGCTTTCCGCCGTGCCGCGGATTACCGGCGCGTAGCCTCGCTCCTCGTCAGGTCGCATGGCCTCATCGGAGGCCAGTTGCATGCCGAGAAAGCGCACGCTGTCGAACAACGGCGAATAGGTGTATGTCTCTCCCACGACCATTTGGCTTTTGAGGGTGTTGAAGCCGCGCTGCAGATAGGTGTTCTGGCTCCTGAATTCCGTCGGTCGGCGGCTTCCGGAAGTCAGGTACGAATCGTTGCGCAAGCGCCATTCACCCAGGTTGACCCCTGAACGGACGCTGGCGCTGAGATCGCTCCGGGAGTCGCCGTGCTGCGACTCGCTGCGGCGTGCATTGAGGCTGTAGTTGAGAAAGGCAACGTCGGCGCCGGTCTCCCACAGAGAGGGGTCGATATAGCCACGGCGCAGCGATGTCATGTAGATCTGCGGCACGCTCACGTTCAGGCGCAGGCTTGCCATATCGTATGCAGCGCTTGCGTCCGGTATGACTTCCTGCAGGCGCATACAGCTGGCGCCTGGCTCCAGCGGGCTGGGGAGCTTGGCCAGATCAACCCCGCCTTGTTCCAGCATGGCCACGGTAATGCACGGTTCGATTTCGTCGCTTTTGGGGTTGAGCGAGAACTCGACATCCAGCCGGCCGACAAGCATCTGGTTGATATAGAAGTCGACGCGTTGAAAGCCCGGTGGAACGCCAGAGCCGGCCAGCAGTGTCCTGATGTCGGTGGTGGACGTCATTCCGTAGAGGAAGGCCGTGTTGTAGCCGACGACGACCGGGGCGTCCAGCGCAGCAACCTGTATCGCTTGCGGCTTTTTGAGGGGCGCCGCAGCCCCGCCTGGTGCCTGGTGCACGGCTTCCTGTTCTGCCCACGCTGCTGCACCAACGGCCTGAGATGCGCACAGCACGCCAGCCAGCCAGCGGCGAAGAACAGGATGAGGAGAGAGGTCGTCGCGACGAAGTTCGTGATTGTTCGGCATAGGTGGGCGAGCAAATTGGCGGGCGGCTCCAAAAAACAGGGCTCAAGAAAGCCCCATCCGCTGATGTGCAGCGGAATGCTTGTCCGAACCCGGGGATGTGGAAGGCAGGGCGCAGAAGAGGGTGCGCGCCCCGCCGCTACTGGTCTGCCTTGACTGCTGAAGAAGGCCTTGCGGACTCCTCGGACGGTTGAACGTCAAAGGCGTCAACGCCGCCGAAGTCATTGATGATCTTGACGGTGATGCTTGTATTGGGCCCAACGCCGTCGACGCTATGCAAGCGCGTTTCGCCCGGAGCGATCATGGCGGGCGAAGGCAGTTCCTTGCCGCCGGCAATACCCAGGTAGGCAAACGACACGTGGTACATGCTGGGGTTGGTTATCTTGAGCGCCTGCTTTCCTCCTGCGTCCTGGACAAGGGCCCAGCGCAAGGAGCCTGGCGCATCGGCTACGGCGCCCACGATTCCGGTCGGGCGGAAAAATACCTTGATCCGCTGCCGAAGCGCGATCTGGAGCTGGTTCTTGCCGGTCGTTGCCTGCGGGATTTCCTGCACGTTCAACCACATGACCGACTCGCGGTCGCCGGGAAGGCCGGTGTTGCCTCCGGCATAGAGCACGCGCATGAGCTGCTGACCGGGCGCAGCAACCTTGGCAAGCGGCGGTGTGACGGCGAAGGGAAGGTTGTCGGCAGCATCGGGCGTATTCGAATCCAGCCATGCCTGGACAAGAGTCGGGGTGCCGCTATTGCGTACCGTGATGGAGGCCTCTTGCTTGCCCTCTTGCACAATGACCCGGGTGGCACTCAGTGATATTGATGCTTGTGCGCAAGTTCCGTAGAGCATGCTCACTGCCGCAAAGCCGCCGACAAAGACGCGTTGGAATTGGGCGAAAGATGTCATTGCAATCTCTTTTTTTGAGCCGCGGCCCGGCCGGCTCACCGGCTTGCCGCGGCATTCCGATATTTACTCGTACTTCAGGACGTAGTTGACCGTTGCGTTGGCGGGACCCACCTTGACGTCGGCCAGTTGCTTGCCCGCAACACGGGTGTAGTAGGCCTTCAGGGGGATGCGGAACTTGCCGTCGACCGCAGGGCTGGCAGCCACATCGGCGGAGCCGGTGGTGAAGTCCAGCGACTTGCCGTCGCGCGTCAGCATGATCTGGACGTTCTCAGCACCGCCTTCCACGGCGATACCCTGGCCGGAGACGGCAGACGGGGTGATCGTCATCGACACCTTGGTGCCGGTGGCGCACTGCACGTCCAGATCCAGTTCCTTCGCCTGAGCGGTCAGGGCGGTGCCGGACGTAGCAGGCGCGGCTTCGGTGCCCAGCGCGGAGGAGGAGACCTCGTCCAGGTTCACGGTCAGGGTCTTGCCGGCAACCGTACCGCTGGGGCTGGTCAGCTGGCATGCATCTGCATTGATCACGCCGGTGAACTTGATAATGCCTTTGGCTCCGTCAGCCGGGGCGGCTTGAGCAATGCTCGCAGCACCGAATGCAGACAGGACGGCCAGGCTCATAACGAGTTTTTTCATAAATGACTCTTTGATTGAAGATTGAGAAAGTGTTTCCGGGCGTTGGAGTGCGGGTGCGGACACTCCCTCAAATCGAATGCAAATGCATTGCGATTTGCTTGCGCACCTTTTGTTGAGGTGCCTGGCAAGGATATGAAAATGGGAGCCTGGAAAGTCTCAGAAAATTCTCAAAGTCGCCTTGTGCGATCTTGAAATTCGGAGCTTTCGGGGGGAGACCGGTCGCAATATTTGTCAAGAGTTTTCTGGCTGCTGCCCGCAACCCGACAGTTGTAGATTTTTAACTATTGCGTTTCGGGAATATCTTTTCTAATCAGTCTTGATTAGCTTCAAGAGGTCGTGCAGCGCACTCCTGAAAGTTAATGCCGTCTTGAGACACATCTCGATAAGCCGGGATTTTGGCGGGCAAAATCGAGGCCGAATTGAGAGAAGCATGACGAAACTACGAATAGTCCTGGCAGATGATCACCCGCTGGTGCTGATGGGGCTTGGCGACCTGCTCAAGCAAAATATCCATCTCACGCTGACCGCCACTGCCAGCTCTTCGACGGAGCTTGTGGCGGAGCTGACGAAGTCTCTTCCCGACATCGTCATCGTTGACTATCACATGCCTGATCCGCAGTACGGCGACGGCATCAAGTTCATCGGCTATCTGCTGCGCCAGTTCGAGGGCCTGAAGGTCATCGTGCTGACGATGCTGTCGAACCCGATGATCGTGAAGGCGCTCTATGAGGCCGGCGTCAAGGGCGTGGTCTTCAAGCAGGACGACCCCACCGAGGTCTTCAAGGCCATACGGCTGGTGTCGCTGGGCAACACCTACACCCCGCCATCCTTCCTGGAGACCAACGTTTCGCTTCAGCATCAGATGCTGCAGGAGCGCTTCAAGTCGTTGACTCCGCGCGAGTTCGAAGTCCTGCGCTACTACGTGCGGGGAGGCAGCCTTGCCGAGATTGCCGAACGTCTGAACCGCAGCATCAAGACGGTCAGCTCGCAGAAGATGACCGCGATGCGCAAGCTCGAGGCGAAGTCCAATCAGGAGCTGATGGCGTTTTGCCTGAATAGCGGCGTGTTTCATCAATGAGATGAGATCGCTTGCCCTGGTGCCCCCGATCGAGCATGACGTGGGCACGACTCTGGGTGCTGCTCCAGCGCCGGCGCCGGATCTCTGTCGACGACAAGACGCCTTCCGCAGGCCTGCATAGGGCTTTCAAGGGGCCTCTTTTCATGGTGTGCGGAGAGCTTTCCGATGATGGCGTTCTGCGCTGCCCGCTCAATTCAGGCTTCACTGGCAAAGGCTGGTCGGTTCAGACCGCCATCGCATCAGTACCAGTGTGCCTCCACCATGACGGGGTTGGATGTGAAGGTCGCCGCCGATGTTTCGCATTCGATGAAACATGTTGATGACGCCTTGCCCGGATTTGCCGGGGTTGTTGAGCACGGCCCGAAGATCGAAGCCCGTGCCGTTGTCTTCTATGCTCAGATACCAGTCCCAGCCGAAGCTCTGCAGATCGCCTTGTTGATAGGGCTCCAGGGTCAGCCACATCTCGGTTGCATGGGCGTGCTCGATGGCATTGCTTATGCCGGCCTGAACGACGGCCAGGATTTCATGCGCAACGCGATCTTTGGGAAGCTGCAGCGTCGTCTGCTGTCCGACCACGAGCTCAGGGTCGGTCAACTGCCAGTGCAGTACAAGGCCTTTTCTTTGAAGCGCGGGCTCCAGCCGGTAGCGCAATCGCGCCAGGCGCATGGCCAGGTTGTCGGATTGCGCATCCATGGAGTCGACGATCAGGCGCAGGTCCAGCAGCGATTGCTCAAGGACTTTTCTGGCAGGGCCATCTTCAACCGAGGGCTGTGAGTTCATCAGGTTCAAGGCCTCTACCAACTGGCTGCCCAGGGTGTCGTGCAGGTCTGACGCGATGCGCTTGCGCTCTTCCTGGACTTCTTTTGAGGGTTGGGCACTGGCGCGCAGCCTGGCCTTGATGAGACGATAGATTCGAGGAATGTAGCGAAGCGAGATAAACAATCCGCTCAAAGCCACCAAAATACTGAAGACAAAAAACCAATTCTGATCCCGCAGTGGTGTGAGAAAACACCAGCTCAGTATGGTAATGGTCTGAAGGAAAATGGTTGTTGCCCTCCAACCGATATTTCTCAGTGATTCCATACGCTTGCCATCTCGGGCTGTAGATATAGAAAATGCCTTCAAATTTATATCAACCCACGCAAAGAGGCGGCTTTCACGGCATGAGCTCTTGTCTTGGCTTGCAATTTTCGGTACATGTTCTTTACATGCGTGGATACGGTCAATGTGCTTATCTTGAGCTGCGTGGATATTTCAGGAGAGCTGTAGCCGCAGGCAATGAGTTTCAGTATTTCTATTTCTCGCTCAGAAAGTTTCTCTTCCTTGGTGAGGCTTGACGCCGGAACGACATAAGTCTGTGATCTGCTGACCAGCGACAGGATTTTCTTGGCAAGAGATGGAGTAATGGATGCACCGCCATTGGCAACTTGCAATACAGCTTGTGCGTAGTCGCCAAACCAGGAGTTTTTCAGCAAATAGCCTACAGCACCTTTCTCGAAAGCCTGAAAGACCTTTTCATCTCTTTCAGTTACCGAGACGATAATGCTTTGCACATGGGGGTGTGTTCCCTGGACAAGTTCAAGCAAATCCAGACCTTCGCCGTCGCCCAGGTTGAGATCAATCATCAGAACGTCGAAGTCGTGCTGCTGAATGCTCTTGCGTGCCTCACGCAAGCTGCAGGCGTGCCCAACCAGAAGGGTTCTTGAGTCGCCCATCAGATCCTGGGCAATCACTCTGCGGATATGGCTGTCGTCGTCCACCAGAAAGACGCGAACGGGCTGCTCTCGCTGGCCCACCATGTGCCCGGGCCACATCGAGTGGCTAAGCGATGGAGGCGGGTCATTGTGATTGCTAAACAAGGGCGGGCAAGATGAAGTCTGGACGGCTGGCATAGATGGCTCCCGACGAAAAGACCAGGGGGCTTGAATACTCTAGGAAACTAATTAGTGCTCATTGGGAAATCCATAGAAAATGTCAAATAATGTCAATTTTTACTGAATTTACAAAATGAATCCTGGGAAATGGGTAGCTGCTTGAGGTTGTGTTTACTGAGTCATGTTGTTGGCGTAATTAATTGACTTAACTATATTGATTTAATTTTTAAATTTATATGAAATTGAAATAAATCGTCGTAAATTTTGTGCTATTTGCATTGTTGTCTTGGCTATCGATGGTATATTTAAGTCATTAATTGAGCGTATTTGCTTGGTGATGTTTCTTGGAAAATAAGTTGAGTATTTTTTGAGATGAAATATCTCAATTGATATTTGATAAGCCGAATTTTTATTCTTTAGCGATTGGAAGGAAAGAGGGTAGATAATTCTCAGACCTTCCATTTCGAGGAATCAATGCTGGAAATAATCTGGTTTTGAGCGATTGGACGATATTCACGGTTTGAGGGTTGCCGTTTCGAATCATTGCCGTTGCATGTCGGGTCTATTGGCGAAATACCTTCAGTAGCTTGGGAAATTGCCATTCAACAATGGTATGAATAATCGCTGATTGCCGTGGCGGTTATTGCATCGCCCGGTATTGCTTTGGAGCCGCGAACACAACTCTTGATACGTCGTTGCTTCGCCTTGTCGTACTGCTGTACTGCCTGCAGCTTCGCGCGGCGGGTGATTCAATTCGAGCAGCCTGCAGGGGCAGCAGGGGCAGCAGGGTCTCTGCTTGCGGCCTTACTGGGCCGCTTCTGCGCGAATCCAGTCCAGGAAGGCGCGCACTTCGGGGCGGTCAGCCGCACCAGGGCGGGTCACGGCGTAGTAGGCGAATCTTGCCGGCCAGGGTTTGTCCAGCACCTGAACGAGTCGGCCTGTCGCGATTTCTTCCTGGGCATATGCCTGCGGCACCAGCGCCAGGCCCTGTCCAGCTTCCGCCGCGCGGATGAGAAGGAAGTCGTCTTCAAATGCGCTGCCGCGCTGCGCACGCGCGTCGTCGGCCACCCCGTGCGCCTTGAGCCAGAGCGGCCAATCTGCGCGGTCACCGTCGTGCAGCAGGGGGTAGTCAAGGCAATCGCCTGCCTCATTGATCACTGCCCCCTGGCAGGTCTTCAAAAACTCGGGTGAAGCGACAGGCGTCAGAACCGGCGCCATGAGGCAGGTGACCTCAAGCCCGGGATAGTCGCCCAGCCCATGGCGCAAGGCGACATCCACGCGGTCACGTCGCAGGTCTACCAGCTCAGACGTTGCTTCCACGCGGATTTCGATATCGGGGTGCAATTGCTTGAAGCGCCCAAGCCGAGGTACCAGCCACGATGCCGCAAACGTTGCGACGGTGCTGACCGTCAGGCTGCGCTCTCCCTTGCTGCGTTCCAGGGCATGCATCGCCTGGTCAATCTGAAGAAACGCTTCACGCAGCCTGGGGTACACGCTTGCACCTGCCTCGGTCAGCCGCATGCCAAGGCGTTCACGTTCGAGCAAGACAACTCCCAGGCGGTCTTCCAGCACGCGGATTTGCTGGCTTACGGCGCCGGGGGTGACGTGCAGGGCCTGCGCTGCGGCCTTGACGCTTTTGCGCTGCCCAACCTCTACGAATGTGCGCAATGCCTGCAAGGGATAGCTCATGTCTGATTTAGATTTTCTAAATTTATTGGGAAGAAATGATCGCTTTATATGAGGCTGTCTTCATCTGAGAATTTGTGATGCCGGCGATTCCGATGGTTTTAGATTATCTACAAATTCAATGTTGCATCTCTACTCCGACAGTTCCCCCAATGGCTTCAAAGCGACGATCGCGCTTGAAGAGCTTTCTCTGCCTTACCAGCTGCACCATGTGCGCATCGATGAAGGCGAGCACCGTCAATCCGCCTTTCTTGCGCTGAACCCCCACGGCCGTATTCCGGTACTCAAGGACAGCGAGACCGGTGTCGTGCTGTTCGAGTCGGCGGCGATTCTTCTGTATCTGGCCGACAGGACCGGAAAGCTGTTGCCGGCAGATCCGCGAGCCCGCTGGGAGGCGATCAAGTGGCTGCAGTTCCATGCATCCAGCGTGGGGCCGCTGCTGGGCCAGCGCGTGCACTTCGAGCTGTTTGCGGATGAACCGATTGCGCCGGCAATCGAGCGTTACCGGCGCCTGACGCAGGAGGCGTTCACGGTGCTGGATCAAGCGCTGGCGGGCCGTCCGTATCTGGCCGGCGATGACTACTCGATTGCAGACATTGCCCATTTCGGCTGGATGCACATCGCGCGAATCATCCACTTCGACTTCAGTCAACACCGCCATCTCAGTGCATGGCACGAGCGGGTTGCGGCTCGAGCGGCTGTACGCAAAGGCATCACGCTGCCCGCACCGGCAACGGGCGCATGAATGAAGATCTCGCGAGTCCAAAAATGAAAGCATCCAAACTCTCTGAACGCACGAGCGGCTCCTCTTACGCCGCGTTTTTCGGACACCCCGGCTACCGGCGCATGTTTTCGCCGGACAGGTTGACTCTGGGCATTTTTCTGCCGCTGCGCAGCTACAGAGGCGATATGTCGGTGCTGCGCGGCCAGTCGGACCTGGTTGCCGAGATCGACAGCTACGGCTTTGCAGCGGTGTGGGTGCGTGATGTGCCTTTGCTCGATCCATCGTTTGGAGATGCCGGGCAGGTGTTCGATCCTTTCACCTATCTGTCCTACCTGGCGGCCCGAACCAAAAAGGTGGCCTTGGCAACGGGCAGCGCCGTCATCTCCTTGCGTCACCCGATTGATCTGGCCAAGGCCGCCACGACCATTGACCAGCTTTCCGGTGGCCGTCTGGTGATGGGGGTGGCCTCTGGCGACAGGCCGATGGAATTTCCGGCCTACGGGCTGGAGCACAGTGCCCGGGCAGAGCGCTTTTCCCAGGCGCTCTCCTATATACGCCAGCTCATGCATGCCGGTCATCTGGACATCGACTCGCCGCTGGGACGTTTTGAAGGTGCCGAGTTCCTGCCCAAGCCTGTAGCCGCAAGCATTCCGATGATGGTGACAGGCTCGTCCGGGCAGTCACTGGAGTGGATTGCCGAGCATGCGGATGGATGGCTGACCTATCCCAATGCAACCCATACCCCTAGAGGGCCCCAGCACCTGGCGGAGAAGATTCGGGCCTGGCGTGAACTTGTCCCCGGAGGGGCGTTCAGGCCGCACATGACGAACGAGTGGATCGATCTGGTGGATGATCCCGGCTATCCTCGGACCCCCTTGCACGGCGGCTATGTTCTGCGCACCGGGCGAAAAGGGCTGATGGCCTTGCTTGAAGAGTGGCAGGCGGCAGGGGTGAACCATGCCGCGCTTGGCATTCAGCTTTCACAGCGCCCACCAGCCGAGGTGCTGGAGGAGTTGGCCAGAGAGGTGCTGCCGCACTTTCCCTCGCACGAAGGACCGTCGGCGGCGTCCGCCGTCTGGTGAGAAACACAGAACCGGCTCGGGAATGACCAAGCCCGAGCAACCATGGATAAGAGAGCCCCAATGCCGAATGCAGTGAAAATTCGCCCCCTGGAAATGAGTGATCGAACGCCATGGTGCGATCTCTATCGCCAGTACGCACATTTCTACCAGTCGCCCATGACCGATGCGATCCTGGATCGAAGCTGGTCGTGGCTGATGGATCCGCGCCACCCGATGGAAGGGCTGGTCGCAGAGTCGGAGGAGCGCCATTTGCTGGGATTGGCGCATTTTCGTGCATGCCCTGACCCGTTGATCGCGCAGGACGTCGGGTTTCTCGACGACCTGTTTGTGGCTCAAGACCGGCGTGGCTCAGGCATAGGCCGCAGCTTGATCATGGGCGTGGCTGCCAAAGCCCAGGAACGTGGCTGGCCCGTGGTGCGCTGGATTACCGCTGGCAGCAATGCCCAGGCGCGCCAGCTCTACGACAAGCTTGCGTCGGCGACCGATTGGGTCACTTACGACCTCGATGTGCAGCGATAGCGAGCATATTCGACGGTCTGGTCCGGGCCTGACTGCGGCCGTCGCGGTCAGGCACCGAACCGACATCCGGGCGGCAACAAGGTGGTCATTGAAATGCCGGGCTGAAGCAGGGCAGTGGAGATGAACCCGTGTCAGAGCTCCTGTGAGGTCGCGATCGCCTTGAGGAACGTCGAGGCCTCTGAAGGCTCGGAGAATTCAATCCATTGCAGATGCGCGAACTCGCCATGCTCGCGCAGAGCGGCGAACTTTGACTGGTTTTTTGCATAGGTGGATAGCGACCAGAGAAGTACTGAGTCTTTCGAGAAAAACGCCATCCGCAGTGACTCCCGGTTCCCGTGCGACAGACGCTTACGGGTGATGCCATGGCCAAGAGTGCGCCGGAGCAGGCGAGAAAATACGGTGAAGCGACTGTAGTTGAGCCACACGACATGTGTGGCTCGTGACCAAAGCAGGTCTCGAACAGCACTGTAGTTCCCGTCGGCTACCCAGCATGCTCCTTGAGTAGCTTCAACAACTGAATGCCTGAACTGCTCGGGTGGCACCGCTTGCCAGTCTGACCCCCAGTAGTGCGAATCCAGTTCGATATATGAGGCCCGGATCTTGCGCGCCAGTTTTTTTGCAAAGGTGGATTTGCCCGAGCCACTGGTGCCGATCACTAGATAGCGCATCTGAGTCCTGTGTTGCTAAGAGCGGGGCAAACCGAAGACTTGTGCTTGAGATGAGGCGCGAAGCCGAGGGCAGTGCAGAAGTACGACAAGGCGACGCAACGACGTATCAAGGTTTGTTGGCGGTTCTCAATGACAGTCAGCCATGCTGACCGTAGGTGAGGGAAACGACGAATTTCAATGTACGCGAACCACGCAGCAAACCACGCAGTACGCCGCTGCTGGCCAGGCTGTGACCGCTGCAGATCGCTCACTGTTTCCGGCTGGGTTCTAGTCCGGCGACTGCTTCTGGCTGGTGGGTGAGTGTCTTGGAACGATCTAATGCGGCATTTCAAGATTTGACAGTCGAGGAGCGCTTTGCAGCGATTGCCGTCATTGATACAGCAAAGTCCACCAACCACCTCATGACACACCTCGGCCCCTCGAGCCTGCGAGCAGGATCTCTGCGGCGCGCGCGCTCATACCTTGGCGAGGAAGGCCGCCGCATCACCCGCTTCACACTTCCAGTCTGCGAAGACCCCAACCAGATTGCATTCCACGCAGTGGCAAGCGATGTAGTACCAGCGCACGTCATGTGTGCCCTCGTACACGGAGACGCCGGACACCAGCTCAAACACCTCGTTCTCGCACACGCACTCGTGCGCCTCGGGGGCGGCCTCATCAACGTAGTCCGCGCTGTCGCCCATCAGGTGCTTCTGCCCGCAGTCGCTGCAGGTGCGGATTGCCACGCCAGCTTCTTCATCGGTCTGCAGCGCAAAAGTCCGGCATCCGCAATTGCATTTGGACGAGGCAAACCGGACGGCCTCATGGCGATTCGCAACGCTGTAGCTGCGCAGCTCGGCTTGGGTGTCGCCGGACGTCGTCCCGTACCAGAACTCGCCCTTCTTCGTCAGTGCCATTGATGTTGTTCCATTCTTCAAAAGGTAGGCTTCCTGGCAGACCTGACGCCAGGCTTGCCCCGATCATCTGGATTTTGCCTGAAGGCACAGTGAATCGTCGTCAAGGGCTCGGGTCGGAGTGGTCTCCGACAAGGGCTGCGGAAATCCTTGAATGTCGATTCTTGGAGATTGCAGCCAGAGTCCATCAAGTTCAGCGGTTGATCGCCGCCAACATTCAATGTTGAAACCCCTACGTAGGCTCTCAGCTTGAAGCAGTCGGCCAAGCAGCCTTCGCGAACGGCTGCTCCTGGCCGACTGACGACGGCCCGCACTCGTTGACTGCCTGTCCTGAACCGGACGCTCAAGATGCAGCCCCGAAGCTCAGCTTTGCGGTGCTGCGCTCACCAGCAACTGGCCCGGCTTCGGCCATGAGCCGCCACTGATGAAATCAAGAAGCAGACATTCAACGCCTTAATTAAGCCGAGCCGCAAATCGGCTTCGGTTTGAATGAATTATTAGATCTGGCCTAGTAAATAACCAAATCTTGATTTGGAAGAATGCCGCATGGCCAGAACCCGGCGATGTAAAGCGTCACCACCTTGACCCAGAAGCCGGGCTGCTCTAGCAGTAGCTCGCGGGCCGCCATGCGTGCGGCGAATTGAGCGCCGGCAAGAGCAGCTTGTGCGTAGTCATCAGGGCCCTCGATAAGCACCGGATAGCTTTCGACTGATCGCTGCCCCACCAATACGGCTTTTACAAGAGACATCTCGGCAGCCCGGCGCTCGGGCCTGAGGCCGGCTGCATCTAGTTGATCTAGCTGCTTAAGGCCGTGAATAGGGTCTGGCTGGTCGCGACTGGTTGGCAGCCAATCCCAGCCAATAGCCAACTGGAGCCGTATAGCGCCCGGCTCACTGCGGAATTGGCCACACGCCGAGAACAGCTGAGCTGATCGCAGTCCGTCTTCGAGTTCTGAGAGAGTCATTGCAAGGTCTAATGCCCTAGTTAACCGGCGCCGGAGCACGAAGTGCGGAGGATACCGCGGCAGGCCATGAGAATGCCGAAGGCATGGCCTGCCGTGGCGTCCGCGTTGAATGACCAGTTCGGCTGGGAGCAGATGCTCTTCTGTTACTTAGGCGCATTCGCTAAATGCCCTCACTTGTTGCCAGACGTTTTCAAACTCCTGGTGAGCATTGAAAGGTATTCAGGTTCAGAAATGTTCAAAGGCCGATCTGCGAGAAACCCGAATGAATTGTTAGAGTGCATCTCTAGAAAGACAGAATGAAGGGGACTTTTGCAGCATGTCCACGCTCGATAACACTTGTGAAGATTGGCAATGCCCATTCAGCGGCCTCCTGAAAGGCAATCGAATCCTTCTTTCTATCGACAGGGAGAGAGAGCTCTTCATCCCATATCAGAGGTCGACCTTTTAGCTCGTTGAGTTCTCGAAGAAGTCGACCCGTTGAACCAATCATGATTTCACCATCCGTGAGCGCAGGAAACTTAAAGAGGAACTCGAAATCGCCAGGAAGCCAGACACCACCTTGAAGAATGGATCTGAAATGGAGGTTTTTATCGTCTTCTAGGATGCTTGCCATGGCTGTTCCACTCGCGTAGCTTTCAGGAAGAAGATAGGGGACGGAGAGGTTCGGCCTCTCCAAATGAGCTGCCCACTGTTGAATGGCCGAGTAGCCTTCCCAAGATGGACGGTTTGTATAGTACGGTTGAGTGTCTTCTTCGGACCACTCGATAGGGCCCAGGCCATGTGGTGCGAGTGCGGCATTGATGCCGCTTTTCCATGCATCTACAGCCGCTAGAACATCTTCTTTGCGAGGAGGGCCTTGATCTTCCCCTGCATAAATCATCCTGTATTCATTGCCGTCCATTCGAGCTTGAGCTTGAATGACGTTTTCCCATTCTCTGGTATGGAAGCGAACGAAAGTTCCTGCGTAAATATCAAATGCCATGAGTTCATCTTAAAGCCTGAATTAGGCCGAATGGCGGAGTGCAAACACAACAAGCCCTAGAACAACAGTATCCCAAGACCGGCAGCATCTATGGATAGTTTTGGCCGTTACCGTCGCCCATGTTTTCCATTTAACGGAACCGTCAGCATCACTGAATGCCATGGGCTTGGGCAAGCGATGGACCGCTTTGCGGTTGAAGGGTGACTGTCTCCTCTGGGTCGGCAGCACCAGTTCGCAGTTCACGAGAGCTGTCGTTCAATTGTCTTGTGCACTGCGTCCAGCCAGTTTCCGGTTTGAGGCGCACAGCGGACGTCTGGCCAGGTAGCAGGCCAACGTCTGGTATCTGAGGTAGCGGCCACAGACTTGCCAAATCTCAGCGGCTGTAGCCGGCCTTTAGCAGTCGGCGGAGACAAAGCGTTCAAAGGTCTGCTCATGGCCGAGATCCGCCAGAAATCTAGAGCAGCTTTCGACCCAAAAACGGTCAATCGCTCACACGCTTTAGTCACCCTTTTGGGCGCAATACGCTCTCGAGACGAGCGCGCATCCAGCGATGCCATGGACTGTTCAGATGCCGGTGCTGAAAATACACGTTCAGGGTGTATGACGGCACCTCAAAAGGTGCTTTGAAGATCGCAATCGCTGCCGATGCCTCCAACTGCAGTGCCGCCAGGCGGGGCAGGGTGATGAGCAAATCTGAATTCGCCACGATAAAAGGCGCGGCCATGACACTGGGCAGCTCTATCGCAATCTCGCGAGTCCACCCGCCCTTGCTCAAAGCGGAGTCTATGACGCCTTTCTCTTCCTGCCAGGGTTTCACGACGACATGGCGTTCCGCCAGATATTGCGGCATGGAGAGCCTCTTGCCGATGCGAGGATGACCTTTGCGTGCAACGACGACATAGGCATCGGTATGTCCTTGCAAGACCTCCACGCCTTCTTGCACGGGGCTGAATTCGTCTGAAAAACCCATGACGAAATGGGCTCCTTCTTGCACCAGGTCGCTGTAGGCATCCCGATGGCGCGAATGGACCACGCGCAGGCGCACATGAGGAGCCTCATGCTCGATCCTGGAGATCAACGCAGGCATCAAAGCAAAGGTGGTGAAGTCGGTCGCAGCGAAAGTGAATGACTGAGTGCTGCTGCCAGGAGCGAAGGCTGCAGGGTCGCCCAGCTGATCCGAAAGCGTATGCAGTGCCAGCGCAATTCCCTCCGCCATCTCGGTGGCTCGTGGTGTGGGTTGCATGCTGCTGCCTGTGCGAAAAAACAGCTCGTCACCCAATGCCTCCCGCAGTCGGGCCAGAGCATGGCTGCACGCCGAAGGGCTGATGGCCAGCTCATCGGCTGCCGCAACGACACTGCGGTGGCGAAACAGGGCTTCAAAGACCAGCAGCAGATTGAGATCGAGACGACGCAAAGCAGAGTGTGTTAATTTCCACGCATAACTGACCCGCCGGAGGTGCGGATAAAAACTTGGACTGGTTTTATGCGGCTAGGCCAAGTTTGTTCCGGTATTCCACAGGGCTTAAACGTCCCAGAGATACCTTGATACGTTTTTCGTTGTACCAACGAATGTAAGTAT
>NZ_VOQT01000024.1:0-57770 GCF_008121555.1 Comamonas sp. Z1 | reverse complement strand
GACAGCGCTCTGTCTATGGCGTGGTACGCCTGGGACTTCACGGCCTTGCGCGGGCGCAGCCTTCTCAGTCTGGCCAGCTCCATATTTCCTATGACTAGATCAAGGTGAGCGCGAAGGCTCGGGCTGGGCCTAAATCGGCCCTTGGCGCGCATTTCCGGGGAGAGGCAAGGCCTGCGGGTGGTCAGCGGGTGTAGGGTTCGCATTGGAGGCTGTAGAAGGTTCCGGTTGTATTGCGTTGTGCCGGGTGGCCAACGTCAACGGCCAGGGCCACGAGCGTGACGACCAGGCGCTGGGTGCTGGGGAATGTCAGGACGGTGCCCACGGCCGGGGCCAGGCCTGGCGCGAGCATTCGGAGAAATTGGGGCTTTCCTCCCAGCTGGGTGAGGTAAACCGCCGTGGGCAGCAGGCGCGGCCGCCGGCTGGTCGGGATCAGCTTTACCGGCGGGGTCTGCGTCTTCGGATCTGGGATCGGCCGGCCGCGATGGGCCTGAAAGGCGTGCTCCAGGGCGTGGGGATCGAACCCAAGGCTTGGCGCTGTGCTTGGCTCCGTCATGGCCGAACCATCAGGACGTTGGCCGGCTTGGGCATGCGGTAGGCGATCTGGTCGCCGCGACTGGCGTAGATCCGGTTCAGCTCAGTGCTGCCGTGGACGAGTGCGCGGGGTGTGAAGCGCTTGAGGCGATCCCTGGCCAGATCCGCGCTGCGGTGCACTGCCTTGGCGTCATCCAGCGTGAACGGCTCCATGTTCTGCATTCGCTTCGTGAGCTTGTCGCGGATCAGGATGAAGGCACACAAGGGCGTCTTGTCTAGGCTGGGCTGAAACTTCTCGGCTGCTTCCACCAGGCAGAAGTCGTCAAGCATTTCCATGGCCAGGGCTCTGTTGAGTGGTTGGCCAATGAATTCAATGGCATCAAAGCGGTGGTGATCGAATCGCTTGTCCAGGTGTGTGCGCAGCTTCGCGGTGGACTCGCGCAGGCCAAGCAGGCGCTTTAGTTCCAGCTGCTGGCGCTGGGTTGCTGCGGCGATGGCGTTGAACTGTGGTGCGTATGTGGGCATAAAAAAACCCGGCGGGGCCGGGTTCTCTGGTTGGTTGCTTGTCACCTTGGCGGGGCGTATTCCCCATAGCCGCGGTCGTCGTGATTGGCTTGCTGCTGGCCGTCCTGGCGGGTGCCCAGCATCTGCATGGCGTCGGCGCGAATCTCCGTCGCATAGCGTTCCTGGCCAGAGGCCTGGTCTGTCCATTTGCGGGTGCGCAAGCTGCCCTCGATGTAGAGCTGCGCGCCCTTGCGCACGTACTGCTCAACAATTTCGGCCAGCTTCTGCGAGAAGACGACGCGGTGCCATTCGGTTGCTTCCTTGTTTTCGCCGTTGTTCTTGTCGCGCCAGCGGTCGGTCGTGGCCAGGCTGAGGTTGGCCACCTTGTCGCCGCTGGGGAACGTGCGAATTTCAGGGTCACGGCCGACATTGCCGACGAGGATTACTTTGTTGACTGATGCCATTGCTTAGGTCTGTCTTTCTGTGCTTGCTTGCGTCTATCGCTCAAGCGTGGGCAGAGTATGACTGGCCTGTAGCGAGGTCTTGGCCAAGGCGCGAGAAGCGGCGAATGCGCGCGGCCTGGTTGGCCAGGGCGTGGCGCTCGCGGGTGCGCATGTTGCCGACCGCGAAGCTGGCGGTTTTGCCGGTGACGGGGTGCGTCACTGTGCCGATTGCCTGGTTGTTTTTGACGCTTATCTGCGCGTGTTGCTCCAGGTTGGAGTCGCGCAGCATGGTCTTGAGTAGCTTGAGAGCTTGAGTCATATTGGTTTGAGAGTGGTTGTTATGCGCTGGCTTGTTTTTGGATCTGCAGCATGTCGGCGTGCAGCTGGGTGCCTAGCGTCATGAGAAGCCCGTGCACATAGGCTCGGGGGCGGTTTTGCTCGATGCGAATGGCTCCGGGCAAAAGAGGGTGCGATAGCAGCGTGCAACCTGGTGGCGGGTGCTGGCGCTGGCCTGCTTCAATGGCCAGGTCGTATGCGCCCCAGATGCATTGCAGGGTGATGGGTTGCTGTTCGATGGGCATAAAAAAAGCCCGGCGAGAGCCGGGCTACGAAGGGATGGCGGAGCTGGTGAATCAACGGCCCGGTGTGCAGCCCCGGTTGATTGCGTGCGTTGGAGGCTTGAAGCCCTGGCGGTGCTGACGCGCCAGTTTTCCCGCTGATTCACCAGATAAAAACACTAGGGAAATGCTCTTATCTGGTGGCCCCCTGATGGCACGCGGGGGCGGTCGCTGCGAGTGTCCCAGCCGTCGCAATGCTTCCACCCCACCACTTAGCCATGACCGGCACAAGGCGGCGCAACAATAGCGCCGTGGCGTGCAAATCATAGCAAATGCTTCTGTTTGGAAGCAATAGCGGAAGCATTTATTTTTTTGTCTGATTGATCGCGTCAATCTGCTGCAATGCAGCGGCCGCCTCTCGGATGCGGGAAAGGGCGGTGTGAATGGTTCCGCTCAATGGGGTAGCGGCCATGTCGTAATGGGGGAGGGAGTCAATCGCGGTGGCCAACAGGTCTGCGGCGTCGTCAAGACTGCCGGCCGCAAAGGTTAATCCCTCGTTGCAAGGGATATGTAAGGTGCCACCGCGTGCGCATTCAATGGTTAATTGCGCGGGAATATTGGGTTCGGAGTCGGGCGAAAGGGCCGGTTGTGTCGTCACTGTCTGCATGTCTCTCTTCAAAAAAAATATGCAGCGTTTTGCCAGCCCTCACTTTCACTCTAGAACTAACGTATCAGGGGCATGTTCAAAGCGCTGCGTAAGAGATTTTCCATGCGCTTTCGATCCTCTGCAGGCATGTTTTTCAACTTATGCAAAAGCTCGGGTGTGAATAGGTCGCCGGTGTCCTGGTAGGGGTGAAACCAGCCCGAAAAGCCGGGCAGGGCCTCGCAGCGGGAAACGAAGTCCTCGGATATCGCGCGCGTGCCCTTGGCCAGCTGGCTGATAAATGCCCCGTCCCGGTATCCGAGCATGCGCCCGAGAGAGGCGTAGCCATTGCAGGCTATGGCCAGGTCTTGTAATCGCGTGCGCCGGTGCTCTTGTAGTTGTTCCTTGTTCAAGGTGTCCTCCTGTGTTTACTTTGCTTGTGAAGATCGAAGCAATTGCTATGCTCTCGGTTTATGAAAAAGCAAAACCTTTTCCATACCTACCAGCAGAGAGCAGATGCCAAGCCAATGTGGCAGATCGCTTATGAAGCTGGTGCGGGTAGTGTGGAGTTCTTGCGCCAGGTTGCGCTAGGCCGGCGCAAAGCCAGCGAGCCCCTGGCGCGCGGTATTGAGATCTCCACTGACGGCCATGTAACTCGCAAGATGCTGCGCCCGGATGTCTATGAGGATGTTTGGGGTGATGCACGCGGGGTGTTCGCGCGCATGCAGGAAGTCGCGGCCTGCCCTGAGACAGTGCGGCGGCGGTACATGGGATTTGATGATGGTCAAGCAAGCGAAGCGGGGCCGGTATGAGCAAGAAATCGAGAAAGGGAGCCCGCGACATTGAGCGGCTGCAGGCCGCTGCGCACCGTATAGCCGTGTGCGCTATTGAAGAGGTTGCCGGGAAGTTTCCGAGCAAGTCGCAAATGGCTAGGGAATTCGGTGTGAGCCGGCAGAGCGTGAATAACTGGATGAAGAGGGGAGCCCCCGTCAGTATGTGTTTACTCATTGAAGAGAAAACGGGGGTGTGCGCGGAGCGACTTGCGCCCCTGCAGGATTGGGAGCAGCTGCGATTGGACGCAAAAAGGGTAGCGGGGAATCAATGCTAAGTCTTGCGATTGGGGGAATTAGAGAGCAAAAGCAATTTGCATGTTCTGCGAGAGCAATTGCTGATGGCAGCGAGATTAACGGGGCAATTTGTAAACGTCTATCCCTGTTTGTTACAAATTACGTAGGACAAAGCTGATGCAGGTATGGGAAATGCTCGATCGCCCCATCGTGGTGCATCGCGTGTTGGTGGATTTGGGGGTGGGGATCACTGGTGCAGTGCTGCTTTCACAGGCGCTTTACTGGACACAGCGCACGACAGACCGCGCAGGGTGGTTCTACAAGACGATTGACGAGTGGCAAGAGGAAACGGGATTGACACGGGCAGAGCAAAAAACAGCTCGCGCCAGGCTGGAAACGGCAGGGCTTATGCGTGAAGAGCTGCGCGGCGTGCCCGCCAGGATGTATTTCCAGGTGCAGACAGAGGCGCTTTCCGGGGCTTTGCTGGCGCTGCCTTCCGGGTTGCGGGGATTGCGCATTCAAGGATGCGAAGAGGATGCAAACAAGCCTGCAGGAATCCAGCAAGCTGGGGGCTCGGATGCTGCAGCCAGGGGTGCAGGAAAGCTGCAGACTAAGGTAAAGGCATCGACTACAGCAAAGACTACGACAACGACTACAGCATGTGGCGCTGCTACCAAAACGGGCACAGCGGGCACATCGTTGGTGAAGGTCGTCAAGGGTCAAGCCATCGTCATTAAGCGCGCAGACGGCCGGGAAATGACCTTGCCGGGGGATATGCGCTACCCACGGGATGCGGCAAAGCCATCTTTCAAGGTCTGGGCCAACTACGCCTATGCGTTCAACAAGCGCTATGGAGTCTGGCCAGTCTTCAACGCACGCCAGGCCAAGATGTGCACGACGCTGGTTAGCTACGTTGGCGAAGAGGATGCCCCCAAGCTGGTGGCGTACTACGTTGGCCAGGACTTTGACCGCTACGTGCTGGAGCATCAGCACAAGCTCTCCCTGCTGGTGCAGGACGCTGAAACGTGGCTGGCGCGTGCCAAGGGCGCAAAGGGTGGTCAGCCCCAGCACCAGGCAGAAGACGCCGCTATGGAGGCCTCTGTGGCCGCAGCAATGGCTTTGAGGCAGGGGGCAGCGTGAGTTTGAGTGAATTGGAAGTTGCCGAGGTGATGAAGCAGCTTGGGCAGATCCACATGGCGTACCGCAAGCCAGCGCCCCGCCCGGAAGTGCTCAACATGATGGTTGACGACCTGGCCCCCTTTGGGCTCGCCAACATCCTGCAGGGCTTCGCTCGGCTGCGAGTCACCTACACCGGGCAGGCTCCTATCTCGTCAGCGCTCCTTATCGGAGCCTGTGAGAGTGCAGTCGGTCGCTTGTCACCAGATGAGGCATGGAGCTTAGCGCTGAGTGCGCGCGATGAAGCGGCAACGGTCGTCTGGAACGATGAGATAGAGCAGGCCTGGTGGGGCGCGGCAGAGCTGATGCGCGGCCAAAGGCCTGACCTTGTGGGCGGGCGGCGCGCCTTCATCGACACGTACACCAGTGTTTGCCATCGAAAGCGAGAGCGCGGCGAGCTGCCCATTGTGTCGGCCAGTCTCGGCACCGATAAGCGCCTGCAGGTTGAGGCCGTTCGCAAGGCGCACTCACGCGGGCTCGATGTGCGGCCGCTGCTGGAGGGTGAGCAAGGCGCGATCATCAAGTTGTCCCTGGAGACTGGCAAGGGAGGCGCGGCGCTCTTGCTGGGTCGGAGCATCGAGGGCGCGGCCGACGATCTGGGGCGCGGCGCGGCCGCACGGTCGAGGTTTTCCGACGAGCTGGCCAGGCTGGGCGAGTTGTTTGCAGACCTGGAGCCAGACGCGGCCGCCGATTCGGTCACGGATTGGGAGATTGCCGCGCGCAACTTGCAGGCGGTCAGCGGCATTCTGCTGGAGCTGGGCAAGAAGCGCCGGCCGCAGCAGAAGGTTTTGGCCGGGCCGGAGATTTTGCGAAAGCTGCGCGATGTGATGGCGGCCGCGCCGGCCGAGCGCGAGAGGCAGCGCGCCACTCAGATACAGGCTGGATTGGAAGAGACAGCCAGGCGGAAGGCGGCGGCCCAGGTGGCATGCGATGCTTACATAGACAGAAGCAAGCAAGCAAACACCGAAGCAAGCAAATAAGCAAGCAAGCAAGCGCAAACAGTCATAGAATGCGCCTGTGTTTACAAGGCATGTGCTTAGAGCGCAGGAGCTTTTGCGGCCTATGATCGAAGCATTTGCACTTGTTTGGCTTAGCAATCGCTATCTAATTGGACTTACATGGAATGGGTATGGAATCTCAAACTATGACCGACCCCAGTTCGGGCAATGTCGCCAGTGAAGTGGCCAGGCATCGTCTGCTGGTGCTTGGCTTTGACCTTGGCGTGAAAACCGGCGTGGCGCGCTACTTCGACGGCAAGCTGCTGGCGCTGGAAACCGTCAAGCCTTGGGGCATGCGGGATCTGCTGGAGGCCAGCTGCCTGACGGCCGCGCGCGTGGATGTGGTGTTTGAAGACAGCCGCCTGCAATCCAAGCTGTTTAGCGCGAACAAAGCCACGGGCGAGGCGAAGCGGCTCAAGATCGCGCGCGATGTGGGCGGCATTGACGCCTGGTGCACGCTGCTGGAGCATGAGTGCGAGCGCCTGGGCCTGCGCTGCCTGGGCGTCAGCCCTGCCGACAAGGGCGCGAAGGTCGCGGCTTCGGCCTTTGACCACATCACCGGCTGGCCAGGCCGAACCAATGAGCACGAGCGCGATGCGGCCATGGTGGCGCGCCCCTTCCGAAAGGGGTTCCACTGATGCAGGCATATCTCAGGCCTTCGGGCCTCAATGGCTCGCGCTTCAACAGTCGCCTGGCCAAAACGCATAAGGCCGCCTGGCGCGCGCTCAAGCTGCAGCGCGCAGCTGACTTGCAGCTCTTGGAGGGGGTGAGGGAGTTCATCTGCTCCGGTCGCGGCATGTCTGCGCTGCCGCAGCATTTGCATTCCAAGGTGCTTATGAAATGGAGTGACCCCTCTCGGGCGTGCGAGGTGCTTGACCGCTCCACGCTTCGCCTAATTGGCCGCGTCACTCGTCTGGGGGTGTGGCCATGCTGATGACCCGCCGATTCAACCGCCGGCGCGCGGCCGAGATCCGCACCAGGCACCGGGAGCGCCGCGAGCATCGAGCGCGCTATGACGCATATGTGATGGAGATGGTGCATAGGCATTTCCATCGTGACGCGGAGCTTCCCATGGGGATCGCCCTCGCTTATCAGGACGGCCAGCATCACTATGAGGTACGGGAGCAAAGAACCGGCCGCCTGATCGGCAAAGCCTATGCGCCGTCGCCAAAGGTCGAGAGCCGGGTAAGCGACTTTGACCAGGCATTCGCCAGCTTTGAGGCCGAAAAGCTGCGTGTCTTGGCGGGGGCTGAGTGCGGCGCTGCTGTGGCCGCGTCTTGGTTGCCCGCTGAGGTCAAGAGGCCGCGCGGCATCCTGGCCACGATTCTGGGGTGGTTGCCATGGCGTTGACCCAGCGACAACCCCTCAAGCGCCACAAGCCCATGGCCAGGGGCACCAGCTCGATGGGCCGGGGCTCAGGCTTCACCCAGCGCCAGCCAGAGCCTGGCCAGAGTGCAGAAGAGGCGAGGGAGCAGCGCCTGCAGGAGCGCGCCGCGCGCTCGGCCGCACAGGCTCTGTCAAATGCTGCCCGTGGCCAGGTGCAGGGGAGCGCCCCTGTCTTCTCTGACCAGGTGGTGAGCGTGCCCAAGGAAAACGCGGTCGAGCATGAGGGCTATCGGCGTCTGGTGGCCAGCTTCCCTTGCGCGCATTGCGGGATCGAGGGCTACAGCCAGCACGCCCACGAGAACGAAAACAAGGGCAAGAGCTTGAAGCTCGATGACCGGCGCGCCATGGCGCTGTGCTGCACGCGGCCGGGGGTTGAGGGGTGTCACATCCAGTTTGACCAATACCGACTGCTGCCTGGCGGCCGTGAGGCGCATGTGGCGCAAGGCCGGATCTGGGCGGCAGAAGCGCGTGCGCGCATTGAGGCGTTGGGTCTGTGGCCGAAGAACCTAGAGAAATGGGGCGGGAATGTCGCTTGAAAGAATGGTTGAGTACTTTGTCGGCAACCAGGACGCGCCGCAGCGTCCTTTCAATCCATTCCCCCCTGGCCATATCGTGCGCGGCTCGGGCACTGATGTGACATTGACCTTTTTGAGAAGCCAGCCCAAGCGCTGGTTTTTCCATCATGAGCTGATTCTTGCCCTCGGCCGCTCAAAGGGCGAGGTTGATTGGGCCGTGCAGCAGCTCGTCAGGCTGGGCCTGCTCGAAACGGTCGAGCACAAGGAGCGCAGCAGAGCGCCCGTGTACAAGTACCGCTACAAGGACGGGGCCGCCGGCAGCTCTAGGCCCGCTTCCACGGCCGCGCAGGCCAGCGCCAGCGAGCGCGGCAAGAACGCCGATTCGTTCAGATAGCGCTCCATGCTGGCGCTGGTGACGCCCACCAGCTTGGCCCCGGCCTCGGGCTCCAGGTGGTTGCGCTCCAGCCAGGCGCGCAGATCCTTGGGCGTCATCTTCATGGATCGCGGTACCGAACCTGTAGCCAGGCGCGCATCGGCCAGCAGCTCGCCAGCTCGGCGGCAGGAGCGCAGCACATTGGCCAGCTCTACGCCGGTTTCTCGCTCGATGGCTTCGGGCTCCAGGCCATCGACGGCGTACAAGCGCAGCAGCTTGGTCGTTTCGGGCCTCTTGGGGGCGTACAGCCTCACCAGGCCGTCAAAGGCTTCCGGCGTGATGGTGGGGAAATAGCGTTGATGCGCTCTCATGGTTGCCTATTCAAACAGTCTGCCCATTGCCTCGGCGCGCAGGGCTTCAATCTTGGCCCAGACCTCTGCCTTGGCGGCCGCAGCGGCCGCAAAGCCAGGATGCTGGCTCAGCTCAGCGTCGAACTGGTCGCCCGGTACATCGTCCTTGTCCAGCTGCATGCGCATGAAAGCCTGGCTGCATCGGTTCAACGCTTCGCAGGCTTGCAGGTAGTCGCGGCCTAGTTGCTCGTGGCCAATAGCGCGCAGCAGCTCAAGCGCCGAGTGCGGGCGCTTGGGGTCGAGCTGCATCAGGTCGGCGTCTTTGGGGAGTGGGATCGTGGTCATTGGTCGTGGTGGATCTGTACGGCGGTCGCCTGTATGGCCATGGTGCTGTCCAAGGTCGTGAGCAGGGCAGAGCTGCCTTTCAGCATGGCCTCGTTGATGGCCTCGCGGTAGGCCTTTTGCAGCGGGCTGGCCTCGGCATGGGTATTAATGATGCGGCATAGCGCCTGCATGCGGCGGCCGTCAAGCTCCAGCTGGCGCTGGTCGATTCGGGCTTGCGCCCATCTCACATAGCTTGAGCACGGGGCATGGGTGCCGTCATCAATGCGGGAGTCATCGCTGCAGCGGGCGGTGCAGTCGCAGCTTGGGAGGTTCTTGCCCGCCTGGGCAATGATTTGTCTGTCTGTCAGCATGTCCGTTTTCTAGTTCACCACGATAGCGAAGACTTCCACGGGGTCGGGCCCGAAGTGGGGGTGTGTGATGGTCTTGAGGCTGTAGCCGCGCCACGGCCGCGCCAGGCGGCGCGCCTGGTCGTCCTTGGCGGGGTAGCCCATGGCCAGCTCAATGCGGCCGTAGGCGCGGCCTTCCAGGCGCTTGCGCCAGTAGGGGGTCGCTTTGCGGTATTCCTCGGTCTTGGTGCCGTCGCGTATGGCCTCGAAGTACTCACGCTTGAGAGGAAGGGTCAGCATTTTCATGCTTGGCCTTTGTGCGCGCTGAGCGAGCGAATACTGCGGCGGGATAACGTCTTTGACCGTCTTGCAGGCGGGGCAGACATGGCGGTATCCCTTACCTGGTGGGATGTAGAGTCCAGTCGGCGGTTCGTGCTCCGGATGGGTGCACGTTTTGTCTGATGGCAAGTCGAAGAACATCACTCACCCCCTTGCGCTGCCTGGGCGGCGCGCTGTTCATCGATTCGGTCTGCGATGCGTTCCAGCTCATCGGCGGCCACGGCGATCTCTTGTTCTGACAGATCGGACTTGTCGCTCGCCCAGCACACGATTTCCGTCGCGCGCAAGACTTCAGCGGCAAATCGTCGCGCCACATAGCGTGCATGACGCTTTCGTATCGCGGCCATCACTGCCCCTTTGCTGCCGCGATAGCGGCGTCAACAGCTTGATCGAGGTCTTCTTCGTTGAGGATGACGTTCTGAGGCGTCATGCCTGCGAAGACGCCACCTTGGCTGATCGT
Source organism: Comamonas sp. Z1 (assembly GCF_008121555.1). Lineage (NCBI taxonomy): Bacteria > Pseudomonadati > Pseudomonadota > Betaproteobacteria > Burkholderiales > Comamonadaceae > Comamonas > Comamonas sp. Z1. Next base: position 47,757 of record NZ_VOQT01000024.1, on the reverse strand, counting down.
TTCCAGATCACGGGAGCGCAGCCAGCGGTATCGTTCGGCATCAAGTGCATCGCCGTGCTGCCAGTCGCTCATGCGCTGTTCAAATGTCACCGCATCCCTCGCGTCTGCCTGCTGGGGTGCGGGTTCTGCGGTCAGCAACGCTTCCAAGTCTTGCTTCAGATACTTGTGGCTATCAGGGTCGCGGCAGTATTTGTAGGCGATAGCGATGCAGTTTTTGATGGCATCATTCCGCCACTTGATAACCACTGGATGGCGCGGCCCGACGATGGAGTCCAGCACCTTGAGGATTCGTGAGGGATATTCTTCGAGTGGTACATCTTGGTTGTCGGCTGCAGCCAAGTCTGCGTACACCTCGGCTGCGAATTGTTCGCGCCACCCATCGGGCGCCGCCTGCGCCTGTCCACCAGTAGCCAGCGAATCAGCAGGTGCTGGGGCGGCAGAACTCATGACGCGTTCGCGCAGCTCATGGTCCTCTGGCCCGCAAAGAGCAATCAGTTCCTGCAGCCATTGGGTGGGTATCGTGACCTGTTTCATTTCGACAGACCTTTCTTGGATGCAAATGGGATGTTCTGCTCAACGATGCGGACGCGCGGCTTGTACTGCTCCAGCGCTTCTGTCCAGTCGGCATGCGTCATGTTCTTTTCAGAGTCGCCATCGGGCCACTGGACTTGCAGGCCGAGCGCGCGACACAGGATTTCGATTTCCCCTGCAATCGCACTCTTGCCGCAGCCTGTGAAGCCGGACACAGTGACCAGCACTTCGCCTTGCTCCACTGCCTGCACTCCCTCTGCGGGGTGCGCTGGTGCTGCCGCAATAGCTGCCTGGGCCAGCAGGGCGCGCAATGCCTCGATTTCCAAAGCGCCACGGATGCAGGCTTTTGCATCGAGCTTGTCCCAGCTGTGACCGGTTGGGTAGTTCGTTGCCATGGCCCGCAGTTGTGCGGCTGCGCTCTCGCCCTTGGGCATGATCGCGGGTTGCTGCTGCCTGACCCATTCCGGGTTCAGCATCTGGCCTTGCTCAATGTCGTGCGGGTCGTCAATCCACTTCGGCACAGCGGGCGCATCTGCTGCCGGGGTGGCGACGCGCAACACATCGCTTGCAAATGCGACAAGGCCGCCACGGTCGATCAGGCGTACACCGTCCTCTCGGCTCTCGTCTGCGTGCACATCGGCAATGGACAGCACGCGATCCATATCCAGCTGCGCCACGGGGGCTGCCGGGGTGTCGGCAAGCGCGGCGCGGGCCTGTATCGCGTGCCATGCGACAGTCAGCGTTAAATCCTTGTATCCCGTCGTGCCCAGTGCAGGATCGTCGTCGCGCTCCACATTCCATGTGCCATAGCTGCGCGCCCACACCTCAAACGCGCCACGCTCATCAGGCACCGGCACGCCAGCGGGCGCTGCCTGGGGTGCTGCACGCAAGGCGCGGTCTGCGTCCACGTAGGCGCGCATTTCGCTGGCGCTGAATACCTGGGCATCGCTCACGTATGCAGAGGCGTCATCGCCCTTGGGCAGCGGTGGGTAGCCGTCTGCCTCGGGCTTGGGCGCTCCAGCCAGGAAAGCGCGCACGCGGTCGACTAGGGGGTGGTCTCCATCCTCATACTCAAGGTCATGGCCATCTACAAAGAACTCGGCCGATACCTCATGAAGCAGCCGCATGGCATTGCGCAATTTGGCAGTTTGCGAAATTTCGCAAGTTTCGGCCGCAGCGGCCTCGGGCTGGTTCTCGTCTGGGAGCATGCCGAAATAGCCGTCTGTGACCAACGCGCTGCGCATTGGCCACAAAGCATCCGTGTGCTGTTGCAAGGCGTATCCGCTGATGACCCAGCCGGCGCGCTGCAGCGTTCTGAGCTTGCCTTGGGCTACGGAGCCCAGCTCCAGGGCGGGGATGTTGATTTTTGGGAATGTAAATGGAGGCTGGCGTGTCATGGCTTAGCTCTTCAAAGGGGATACCAGCGCCAGCGCTTCGGGCCGGGGGCTTTCGGGCTGCTCGTCCACCAGCTTGAAGCGCCAGGCCAGCCACTCAAAGCGCTGGCCCATGTCGGTGCGGCCGGTGATGGTTTCGAGCCAGCGCTGCACTTCCATCACGCAAGGGGTGTCGAAGCTGATGGCGGTCATGCATGCGGCGTGGTTGCGCTTGTCCAGGCGGCGCAGCTCTGTGAGGTCAAGCGGGAAGCGGTAGCCGTTGTAAAGCCCCAGCAAGACACGCGCGCACACTTCCGCGCCGCTGTGACTCTGGGTGGTGGCCAGCACAAACAGGTGCAGTAGCGCGTCCAGGGGGTGCATAGGCATGTGCTCGCCGTTCAGCTCGGCGCAGCGTGTGATTGCGTCGTATGCAGAGAGGCCTTCACTATGGATATCCCAGCTCACAAAGTAGGAGTTAGCTTTTTCGGGGTCGGCCCTGTATGTCTCGCGGAAAACGCGCCAGCCGTTGCTTTCCTCCATGAATGCGTAGGGGCTGGGCTTGTGGGTCTTGTCGCTGGTTTGTTTGAGCATGGCTGCGTCCTGGTTGTTAACGGGTGGGCTTGACGGGAATACCGATCATGATGGATTGGCCAGGCTTGAGCTGGGCTTGCGCTTCCGCAATGGCGGTTTCAGCCTGCTGCCTGGCGGTGGCGATGACGGTGCGCAGATCCGCCTCGTTGGGGAATTTCTGCTTGAAAAGCTCAATGAACTGGTCGCGGGTGAGGCCGGTGTACTGGCCGGCCATGGTGGTCAGCATCAGGTCGGCGGTTTCTTCGTAGAGGGTAGCCATGGTGTCAGCCGTGCAGTGGGCAGGGGTTGCCGGTGCCATCGTTGCAGTGGCTGCAGTGGTTAATTTCGTGGCTGTCGGCCGCCAAGCCCCAGCCGGATTGCCAAGCCTCCAGCAGCTGGGGCTCGTCCATAAAGAACCGGGGCGGGGTGTGGCAGTCGTTGTGAAAGTCGGTCATGCCGTCGCCTATGGCGCTGGTGGTGGCTTCAAGGGCGGCCAGGCCTGCTTGCTCGCTGTCTTGGCCAAAGATGGCTGCTTGCACCCTGGCTGTGGCCAGCTCGGCGCGTGCTTGTAGTCCTCGCATGTGGTTGCTCCGTTGGGTTGGTGATGCGGATCGGGTCAGCGCCCGGTGCAGCCCTCTGTCACAGGGCTGGGGCTGGCGCTGTCAGGCGGCGGCCTCTTCCAGCTTGTCGGGGGCTCCTGAGTCGGTGAAGTCGTCCAGGTAGCCCACGGCCTCGTCCATGGCGTCGATGGCGGCCTGGGCCTTCTCGCCCTTCTCGCCGTTTTGAAGGCTCTCAAGCATGTTGTCGAAAGCCTCCTGCTCTTCGTCGCGCACGGCGTCAATGTCTTCGCGCAGTTGATTTGCCTGCTCAATGAGTTCCTGCATTCTGTCTTGCAGTTTTTTAAGTTTGGCGCGGCGTTGATTGTTCATGTCTTTCCTTGCTTGTGTGCTTGCTTAGTTGCTTCTGTCTATGTCATGTTATCAGATATACGACAAGTTAGGGTGAGCAAAAGCCAAGACTCAAGGGGCTGGGGAGCGCTGCGATGCTGCGAGCTATCGCGGCCTGGTCTTCGCGGAATTTGCGCGAACGCGCCTCCATGGTTCCGTTGTGAACATCCACCAGGTATTGGAAGTTGGACGCGCGCAGGGGGCCGCGCCAGGTGTTCCATGCGGCCATGATGGCCGTGCGCTGCTCGGGTGTGGCCTGGAAGTACTCGCGGCGGGCCTGTCGCCAGTGCTTTGCCTCCAGGGCGCGCATGCGTGCCTCTGCAGCTTTCTGCAGCCGCTGGCGCTTGTGCAGCTCGTGGTCGGGGTCGAATGGCGCGGGCTGCTCCAGCTGGTCGCTGAAAAGGGGGTAGTCGCTGGCCAGCTTGGCGCACTGGTTGGCCACGCGGCGCGCTGCATTCGTGAGCTTGCGGGTGGTCATGACGACCGGCTCATATCGTTCCATGCGTTTGAATTTCATGTCGTTGCTTCGGTGCTTTGTTCGGTAAGCCCGGCGCTGCGGCCGGGCTCGTGGCTATCGCGTGACGGTCAGCGTGGTGTAGCTGTAGCGCGGCAGGGTGCCGCTCTTGGGCTCATGCAGCTGGGTCTTGAACTGCTTCGCGCCGAGGCTGGCCAGGCGCTGGATAAGTGCCTGTGTGGCCTCTTGGTGCCGGCGGCCGTTGACCAGCAGGCAGGTGTCTGCATCGCCGCGCCATGGAGAGCGCGCCATGGTGATGGACAGATCGCGGCCGAAGTCCTTGGCCAAGGCTTCTTGGTGGGTCTGGGTGACGATCATGCGGAGCCCTCCAGCTGGGGCATGTTGGCCAGGGCGCGCTGCACGGCCGCGCGGTGCATGCACAGGCCCAAGGCCTTTTCCGTGGCCAGGACGTTATCGGGCTCGTCCACGGGGGTGATGCGGTAGGTCATGGGGCCGTTCTGCCAGAACGTGAACCCGTGGGCCGCGCCGGCGAAGCGCCAGCCCTTGGGGTGTTTGGGGACGTTGGGGCTGCGCTTCATGTCAGTGATCCTTTCTTACGTTGCGGCGCTTCCATTCCAGGGTCGGGCTGGGGCCGGCATGCCAGCCGATGCCTGGGCCTGCTTTGAGGCTGTCGCAGCTCTCTGTGGTTCCGTCATCCAGCAGCACCAGGGCGTAGGTGCCGAATTGGTTGGTTATGTGGGCGAGCGCCACGCCATCGCTGTGCTGCGAAGGGCCAGAGGTGGCATGAATGCGCTGACCAGGCGCGGGCAGGGTCTTGGTTTGAGCTTGTCGCATAGGTTTGTCCTTGCTGTGGTTTATTGCGTCGTTCGTTCGTTCTTTCGTTCGTTCGCTCAACGCAAGGCGATTATCATATAAACGATAATTCAGTGCAAGAGGCAGGAGCCGCTTAAACCCCGCTCCAAGCCCGTCACCCTTATCAGCATGAGTACGCCTGATAAGAAGCCCAAGCCAGCTATAAAAAAAGTAGCAAAGACCGCTGCCAAGGGAAGAGTTGCGCCAAAGAAAAGAGAGCAGCCAGACGAGCGCTGGCAGGCGTTTGCGCGCGAATACGTCAAGGACTTCAACGGCACACAGGCGGCAATTAGGGCGGGCTATGCCGAGCGCAGCGCAGCTATGCAGGCGTCGCGCCTGCTAACAAAAGATAAGGTGCAGGAATTCGTGCGCCAGGCCAATGCGCGCATTGTTGAGCGGGCCGAAGTCGATGGCGCAGCTGTAGTGCGCCGACTCAACGACATGATGCTGGCCGACCCGCGCGAGCTGGTCGAGGTCTATGTGAGCTGCTGCCGCCACTGCTATGGCGTGGGCCACGACTACCAGTACACCTTGGGCGAGTACAACTCCAAGCGCGAGAAGTGGCTAGACGAAGGCAAGGCTATCGAGAAGTTCCCCGAAAAGGGCGGGCTCGGCTACGACCCCAGGCGCGTGCCATTCCCTGAGTGCCCAGAGTGCTTCGGGGAAGGCCACCCCAGACAGGTGCTCAAGGACACGCGCAGCATGTCGGCGCGTGCGGTTGCCTTGTTCGCCGGCACAAAGCTGGGCAAGGATGGTGCGATATCGCCGGTCATGCACAACCAGCTCGATGTTGTCGAAAAGCTCATGCGCCACCATGGCCAGTACCTGGCTGACAACAAGCAGCTGCCTGGTCACAGCACACTGCCAGGCACTTTTGTGGTCGAGTTCGTTGAGCCGCCGAAGCGCGAAAACGACCCGCTAGAGCAGCTGGAGCCAGGTCAGAAGCCTGGCCAGGCCCCTGATGCCGTGTCGCACAGCGCCAGCCTGCCCGCCAGGAAAAAGGCGGTGCGCTGATGCTGCTGCCGCCGTCGATTGGCCAGCTGCTTGTACCTGGTCGCATGCCCCTGGCCATCCTGGACGCCTACCCGGAGCCCGAAGAGCCAGACTTTCGGACGGACTACGAGGTAGAGCCCACGCGCATATCGCTGCAGTTCCCCAACAAGCTGCGCGGCCTGTGGAAGCCCAAGCGCTTCAAGGTCATGTACGGCGGCCGAGGCGGTGCCAAGTCCTGGTCTGTGGCCATGGCCCTGCTGGTGATGGGCACGACCAGGCCGCTGCGCATTCTGTGCGCGCGTGAGATCCAGAAGTCCATGCGCGACTCCGTGCACCGGCTGCTGTCAGACCAGATTGCCGCGCTCAACCTGGGCGGCTTCTACAACGTCCTGGACAACGAGATCCGGGGAAGCAATGGCACGCTGATTCTGTTTGCCGGCCTGCAGAGCCACACAGTTGACTCCATCAAGTCCTATGAGGCGGTCGATATCGTCTGGATTGAAGAGGCTCAGGGCGTCAGCGCGCGCAGCTGGGAAGTGCTGGTGCCGACGATCCGCGCGCCTGGCTCGGAAATCTGGCTCACGCTCAACCCCGACCTGGCCACCGATCCGACCTGGACGCGCTTCATTGATGGCGCAGACGATGACACATGGCTCTGTGAAATCAATTGGCGGGATAACCCATGGTTCCCCGAGGTGCTGGAGAAAGAGCGGCTGCGGCACTTTCAGCGCGATCAAGACAGCTACTGGAACATTTGGGAGGGCAAACCCAAGCGCACGGTTGCCGGCGCGATCTACGCCAAGGAAATGGAGCGGCTTTACAACGATGGCCGCATCTGCCGCGTCAGCTACGACCCGCGCCTGCCCGTGCACACGGTATGGGACTTGGGCTGGAGCGACTTCATGGCCATCATGCTGGTGCAGAAGACGCCTATGGACTTCCGCTGTATCGCGTACTACCAGGACAGCCACCGCACGATTGAGGACTACATCACCCAGCTCGAAAACGAATGGAACGTGGTGTGGGGCTCTGACTTCCTGCCGCATGACGCCCAGCATGGCGACTACAAGAGCGGCACGACCGCGCAGGGCATTGCCGAGGGCATGGGGCGCAATGTCGAGGTGCTGCCCTCATTCAGCATCGAGGCGGGCATTCGCATCGCGCGCTCGCTGTTTGCTACGGCTTACATAGATGAGGACGAGTGCGCGCCCTTCCTTACCTGCATGTCGCGCTACAAGCGCCAGATTGATACCCGCACGGGCCAGCCAGGCGCGCCCCTGCACGACGAGGCCAGCCACGGCGCTGACGTTTGGCGCTACATGGGCCAGGCGGTGCCGCTCATGGACAACGGCACGCGCGTGACCAATGCGAAGGGGCTCAAGCGCAGAAGGCGCACATAAGCAAAGACGCACCGAAGCACAGAAAGACCGACGCGGATTGACCGCAAAGCCGCTCCAAGCCCGCCACCATTGCGCGGAAAAGGAGTTGGCCGCATGGCAAGCATTGATCTGGATAAGGTGTATCTGCAGCGCCAGCATGGTGACTTGCTGGCGGTCTATACCTGGTTTAACCATGAGCGCGCGCTCATCATCATCCCGGCCAACAAGGCGCGGCCGCGCTGGTTCGTGGTCTGCGAGAGCGCGGCGTGGAACTACGACGACCCGCGCTACCTGGCACGTAAGTGCGCCGAGGCGGCGAGCTACCTGGGGCTGGGCGACGACAAGGCCCAATGGGTGCGCATTGCCACCATCATCAATGAAGGCCTGCCCGACCTGGTGCTGATGCCGTCAGAGCCGGATTGGGAGGCCCAGCCGGCGCGCGAGTATGGCGTGTTGACCGCCAAGGCTGACGGCCGCGTGATGCACCAAGAGGCGCTGACCATCGCGCCCGCAGCGGGGGCCGAGTATGTTCCAGTCTGACATTCGCGCCGACCGCCAGGGGGCGGGTGATCGAGTGCTCCACGACCCTGCGGACAGCGCCAGCACTGCGCTGGTGGATGCCAACCAGGTGCACCCCCTGGATACCGACGCCATGGTGCAGCTGCATCGCCGCATCATGGGCTGGTACTACACGGAGCGCGGCATTCAGGCCGACAACCGCCTGGAAATGGCCATTGATGCCGACTTCTACGATGGCGATCAGTGGGACAGAGAGAAGGCCATCGAGCTGGAGCAGCGTGACCAGCTGCCCTTGGTGTTCAACGAGTGCGCGCCCATGGCTGATTGGATGATCGGCACAGAGCGCCGCTCTCGGGTGGATTGGCGGGTGATGCCGCGCACCAAAGACCAGGTAGAGATTGCCGACCTCAAGACCAAGACCCTGAAATACGTCAGCGACGTGAACCAGGTTCCTTTCAATCGCTCGCGCGCCTTTGCTGATGCCGTGAAGGTGGGGGTTGGCTTTGTGGACGATGGGGTACGCAGCGACCCGACCAAGGACATTCTCTATAGCAAGTATGAGGACTGGCGCAATGTGCTCTGGGACTCTCTGGCCGTGGAGCTGGATCTGTCTGATGCGCGCTATATCTTCCGCTCTCGCTGGACGGATGACGATATCGCCGTGGCCATGTTCCCCCACCGCGCGGAGGCAGTCAGGCGCGCGGCGCTGGCCGAGCGTCATTGGGATGGGGCAGGCGGCGAGGACGAATTTCAGCGCGCTGGCTACACGGCCACGTCGGTGCATGGTGGATCTGGCTACCTGATGAGCGGGCGCGGCGGCATAGGCTCCGTGCCGCGCTCGCGCATCAAGCTGCTGGAATGCCAGTTCCGCATGCCTGTGACCGTCAAGATGGTGGTGGACGGGCCTTTCCGTGGTTCGTTCTTCAATACCGACGATGTGGCGCTGATGGATGCGCTGGGCGAGGTGGGCGGCTCGATTGTGGATCGCGTCATGATGCGCATGCATACGGCCGTCATGACAGAAACGTCGCTTCTGTCTTTAGGTGTGTCGCCCATGCGGCACAACGAATTCAGCTTGACGCCTATCTGGTGCTACAGGCGCGGCCGCGACCGTATGCCCTACGGCGCTATTCGCCGGGTGCGCGACCTGCAGCGCGACTTGAACCAGCGCGCCAGCCGGGCGCTCTTCCTCATGTCCACGAATCAAATTTTCGTGGAAGAGGGCGCGGTGACGGACATCAACGAGCTGCGCGAGGAAGTTGACAGAGCGGACGGCGTGATCGTCCACAAGGCCAACAAGAAGATTGAGGTACGCCGCGATTCCGAGCAGGCGGCTGGCCAGGTGCAGATGATGGCCATGAATGCCCAGGCCATCCAGAAGTCTGTCGGCATCAGCAATGAAAACATGGGCCGCCAGACGAATGCCAGCTCTGGCGAAGCCATCAAGGCGCGCCAGCTGCAGGGCGGTGTCGTCACTACGGAGCCCTTCGATAACCTGCGCCTGGCCACACAGGTGCAGGGACAAAAGCAGCTGTCATTGGTCGAGCAGTGGTACACCGAAGAGAAGGTAATCCGCTTGACCGGCTCGCGCGGCTCCATTGATTGGGCGGTCATCAACGAGCCCGAGCAGCAGGCCGATGGCTCTATTCGCTACCTCAACGACATTACGCGCAGCCTGGCCGACTTCGTGGTGGCCGAGCAGGACTACTCGGGAACCATGCGCGCGGTGCTCTTCGAAGCACTCAACAACCTGGCCGGCCGCATGCCCGACAACGGGCTGGCGCTGCGCCTGCTGACCATCGCCATGGAGTTCAGCGACCTGCCCAACAACGACCAGATCGCAGAGGAAATCCGCAAGCTGACCGGCGAGCGCGACCCGAACAAGCCCATGACGCCCGAGGAAGCGCAGCAGATGCAAGAGCAGCTGCAGGCCCAGGCCGAGGCCTTGCAGATGCAGCGCGAGCAAGCGCGCCTGGCGCTGGAAGAGCAGAAAGCCAAGGTGCAAGAGATCCTGGCGCGCGCCGACAAGCTGGCGGCCGAGGCCGAGCGCAGCCGCTCCGAGGGCAACGTGGGCCAGGCGCAGGAGCTGGAAGGCGCGGCAGCCATGGCGCGCCAGGCGGCCGACAAGCAGCTGGAAACCACGATGCGCCAGCTGTCCAAGGCGCAAGCCGACCTGGCCAACAGAACCCTGCAGATCAACACAGAGCGCGACACAGCCCTGCAAGTCGCCCGCATCAATGCCGACTCGCGCGAGCGCGTGGCAGAGATCCAGGCGCAGAGCCGGGCCGGTTTCGCTGGCATCGACCAGCGGCTTAGCCACTACGAAGGCCGCGCGGCGGCAGAGGGAGGTGAGTGATGGGACAGGTGAACGGGATTTTGTTGCTGGCCAGCTTCTACGGCTGTCTGGTTGCTATGGGATTTGTAGCTATTTACATAGAGCGCATCAGCGCAGAGGGCAAGGAAATGACAGAACCCGCGACTACGGTAGCCGGTGGTGTGGCGGGCTACAAGCTCGCCCTTTTAAGCATGCCGGTGATTGCCGCCATTGCGGGCTTTTGGCTGGGCATTCGATACGTGCCGCTGCGCAAGGGTCAGGAGCTGGCGGACGTTACCAACCGCATGACGGCCTGCGCGGCTTCCAGCTTCTTGGTGGGCATCCCGGTGCTGATGCTCGTGCAGCACTACATGCCCGGCGCGTTCGTGGCCATGCAGCAGCTGGCCATCCTGGCGGCCTTGCCCGAGGGGGTGGGGGTGCTGGTGCTGTTCGCCTGTGTGTTCCTGCTGTGCAGCATTCCCGGCCCCTGGCTGCTGGCGGCGGTGTTCTTGTGGCTGGAGCGCCGCAAGGGCAAGGACATAGGGGAGCTGGTCAGTGAAGTGCGCGGCCTGGCCGCCGAAGCAAAGGAGAGTGAGAAGTGAGCGAAAACCGTCCAAGCAGCACCCAGCTGCTGATTCATTCCATCGTCACGGCCGCGATTGAGCCGGCCTTGGCGCAGCTGCCTTTCAAGATGGGCTCGGGCGTGGCCAAGGTCATCCTGGTGGCCTATGGCCTGCAGGAGTCTGACCTGCTGCAGCGCGCGCAGCTGGGCGGCGGCCCCGGTCGCGGCCTCTGGCAGTTCGAGCCTGGCCATCCCGTCAAGGGTGGCGGGGTCTGGGGCGTGGTCAACCACGGAGCCAGCAAAGAACACCTGATGAAGCTCTGCCGAGAGCATGGCCTGCCATTCGACGCGACGGCCATCTATCGCCAGCTGCAGCACAACGACATTCTTGCGGCCGGTGTCGCGCGGCTGCTGATGTGGACAGACCGCAAGGCGCTGCCAACGAATCAAGAGCAGGCCTGGGAAATGTACGCCTACCGTACCTGGTGCCCCGGCAGGCCGCGCCTGCAGGACTGGCCAGCCAATTGGGCGGCGGCCGTGTCCTATGGCCTGGCCAATGGCTGGGTAACGGTCGATGACAAGGGGGAGCTGCGCGATGTTCAGCGCGCGTAACGCCCTGGCGGCCATTGGCCCCTACCTGGCGGTTGCGGCCGCCAGCGCCAGCCTGGTGGGCTTCCTGGCCTATGCCCAGCTCAAGACAGAGCGCGCCGAGCATGCGGCCGATCTGGCCAGCATGCGCCTGGCCGTGGCCACTGACTCGCTGCAGCAGCTGGCCGAGATTGCCGAGACAGGGCGCGCGGTTGCCGGCCTGATGACAGACATGAGGAAAGAAGCAAATGACGAAGCAACGAAGCTACAAGCTGGCCTGGATAGCCTGCGCACTGACACTGCAGGGCTGCGCCGCGACTATGCAGAGCTGCCCCAGCAGTTTGGACGCCTTACCCGCAGCACCGTTGAGCGCTACGCCAGCACCTGCACAGGACTACTCAGTGACCTGGCAGATGAAGGTGCAACGCTTTCAGCAGAAGGTGCAGAACTCGCGCGCTCTGCTCAGGGACATTACCTCGACGACCGAGCCAAAACCCTGAGCTGGCCCGCTCCAAGCCGGTCAGCATTGACGCCGCATAAGGAGAAAACCCAATGAGCACACACCAACTGACAGAAGACGAGCAGCGTCATCTGACCCCCGAAGAGCGCGCGGCTCTGGCCGAGGATTACGACGAGGACGCCGACAACGAAGCGGCGGCCGCAGCAGCTGCGAACGCCGGCGGCGCTGGCAATGGCGCTGCAGAGGATGACGAAGCCCCGGCAGCTGCTGGCGCTGCCCAAGCCCCTGCCGCTGCACCAGCTGCCGCCCAGGCTCCTGCCGCTGCTGCAGCCCCTGCCGCCGGCGGTACCGCTCAGGACGATGGCCAGGGCGCGGCGACGACCGACGCCCCAGCTGCGCCAGCACCAGCCCCTGCGGCCTCGCGTGCGCCGGCCTACGTGGTCGAGCTGCCGGCAGACTTCGCAGAGCAGCAGGCGGCCAACAAGCAGGCCCGTGCCGAGTTGAAAGCGAAGCTCAACAGCGGCGACCTCGATATGGAAGAGTACGAGGCCGAAGCCGAGCGCCTGGACGAAGAGCGCATGTCGCTGATGGCCCAGAAGCAGCGCGCTGAAATCTCCAAGGAGATGACGGAGCAGGCCGCGCAAAACGACTGGAAAGCCGCAATCAATTCCTTCATGGACGATGCTTCCAAGAATGGCGAGATTGGCCTGATTGACTACCGAAAGGATGAAGACAAGGCGCGCGACTTTGACTCGATGGTCAAGGGCTTGGCCACCGCCAACCCCGACAAGCCCCTGGAGTGGTATCTGTACGAGGCCCATAAGCGCGTGGTGGCCCTGCATGAGATCCCCGTGGTGGCCAAGACCAGCAAGAAGGAACAAGGGCGCAAGCCGCCGGTAGACACGATCACGCCGAACCTGGCCCACATGCCTGGCGGCAGCGGTGACGGCGATGCGTTCGCGGACGAGTTCGCTGCCATCGACAAGCTAACCGGCCTGGCCGCAGAGCGCGCAGTCGCGGCACTGTCGCCCCAGAAGCTGGCGCTGTACCTGGAGCGTGATTGATATGACGGCCGTGCTTTCACCCCTGCCCGCGCCTGCCTCGCCCGAGCCCGTCGATGGGCGCACCATCTTTATGGAGCTGCGCACGGGCCAAAAGCTGCAGCTGCCTGGCGGCATCAGCCTGGAGCTGCAATTCAAGAAGGGTCAGACGGCGCGTTTCATGGTGAAGACGCCGGCCGGCGCTGATGTGAAAAAAATCCAGCAAGGCGCGGCAGAGCCCGCTCCAAGCCGGGCATTCTGACGACATGCGCACGGGTTAAGTGCGCAGGATTTATTGATTGGGGCGCTGAAGTGCTCACTCCACACAGGGAGCATTTCTCATGGGTAAAACCGTTGTGGGCGTGAACAGCCCCCAAGCCGTCAAGCGTTTCAGCACCAAGCTGAGCCTGGACATTTCGCAGGAGTCTTTCTTCGGCTCCAAGTTCACGGCCATCGGCCAGGAAGAGCATGTACCTATCCAGGTCATCCCCGACCTGGAAAGCGAAGCCGGCGACCGCATCCAATACGACCTGCTGGCTGAGCTGCGCATGGCCCCCGTCGAGGGCGACGATGTGCTGCACGGCAAGGAAGAAGCCCAGCGCTTCTATACCGATGAAGTGATGATCGACCAGGCGCGCGGCGGTGTGAACACCGGCGGCCGCATGACGCGCAAGCGCACGCTGCACGATCTGCGCATGCGCGCCAAGGCCCAGCAGGCCGACTGGTGGCGTCGTTTCCAAGACGAGCTGCAGTTCGTCTACCTGTCGGGCTCGCGCGGCATCAATGCCAACTTCATCCTGCCGCTGGGATACCAAGGCCGCGCCAACAACCCCCTGAACGCGCCTAGCCAATTCCATCAGCTGTTTGGCGGCGATGCCACTGCGGTGAGCAACATCGACGCGACCGACAAGATGAGCCTGGAAGTCATCAACCGTTGCAAGACGCGCGCCGATACCCAAGGCGGCGGCGCGACGGATATCCCCGTGCTCAAGCCCTGCCGCGTCAATGGCCAGGAATGCTTTGTGATGGTCATGCATACCTTCCAGGAAGATGACCTGCGCAAAGACACCGGCACCGGCGGCTGGCTGGAGATCCAAAAGGCGCTGGCCACCAGCCTGGGCAACAAGTCGCCCCTGGTCAACAACGCGCTGGGCATGCATCGCGGCGTGGTGCTGCACTCGCACCGCAATGCCATCCGTCACAACACCCACGGAGCCATGAGCAACGTGGAAACCGCTCGCGCCCTGTTCATGGGTGCTCAGGCGGGTGTTGTGGCCTTCGGCTCGCCTGGCACGGGCATGCGCTACGACTGGCACGAGGAAACCCGCGACAACGGCAACCAGATCGTTATCACCACTTCCTCGATCTTCGGCACGAAGAAAACACGCTACGAAATCAACGGCGTGGCGCACGACAGCGGCCTGTTCTCGGTCGATACCGCTGCCGCAACTCGCTAATCACAGGAAAGGACGCGGCAATGCCTGCATTCAAAAACCGTAGCGCCGTGGCCTCTGGCCATCAGAGCGCTTTGACCCCCAGCGGCCCCGAGTTGGCCAATGCCCGATTTGGTCAGCCCGTGGATGTGTCTGACCACGTTGTCGGCGTGATCGGCGTCATTGGCGTGCTGCCCGAGGGCTGCTTGCCGACAGTGGCCTTTGTGCGCAGCGAGGCGCTGGGCGTGGGCTTCAAGTGCTCCATCGGTGTGCTCGATCCCATCACTGGCGACCTGTCCACCAAGCCCGAAGACGGCGGCGCGGCCTGGATCGTGGATGACACGACCGGCGCGGCCGGCGGCTACAAGCAAGTGGTTCCCGTGGCTTTCGGCAAGGTGCAGCCCAAGGGCTGGCCCCGCCAGATCGCGGTCAAGGTCACAGGCCCAGGCAACGCGGCCGGCCTGCTGGGCTTCGACCTGACTTACTTCAACGCCTGACGGTGTGTGCAGCGCCCGGCTTCGGTCGGGCTTTACCCCACGGGTCAGCCCGTGGGTCTTTTTGGACTGACAAGGATTAGAAAATGGAACTGTGCACAACGATCCCCCCTCGCAATGACGGCACCGTGACGGTGAGCTTCCCTCTGCGTGGCGGCAAGATCAAGCTCTACGTCTTCACGGGCGAGCCCCTGGCCTGCGAGGTGGAGGATGAAGGCCACATTGCCAAGATGCAGGCCTCTGGCAATTTCATGAGCCGCGAGGACTACGAGCAGGAAATTGCTTTTCTGCGCCAGGCCGCCGAGCGCGCCGCGCGCCTGAAAGCCGCCGGCCAGCTGGAAGCCGCGCAACAGTCTGCCGCCCTGGCCGCCGGCGCATTTGTGCCAGGCCTTGGCCCTGGTGCTGGTAGCCCCGGCGCGGACGAAGAGGACGAGGCCGAGGACACCAGCCAGCAAAACGCCAATGCACTGCCCCAGGAAGCCGGCACGCGCCCCACTGGCCGTGTGAACCGCGCCGCCAAGGGCTAAGGCACTCTCATGGCAACGTGGGACAACTGGATGCCCGAGCTGCAGTTGGCTGCGCCCACCGCGCCAGTGCCGCTTATTCATCTGTGCCTGAACCGGGCGGCGCGCGACTTCTGCGCGAACACTCGCGCCTGGCAGGTCTGGCTTGACCCCGTGCAGGCCACGGGTGACGCAACTCAGGAATACGGGCTCGACCTGCCCATGGGGGCCGAGGTGGTGCGCCTGGAGGCGGCAACGCTGGACGGCAAGCCCCTGGAGGTGGTCATGGCCATGGATACCGAAGGCGATCCCGTGGCCATGAGCCGGCTGCGCGGCCTGGTGTGCACGGATCTGCAGAACTTCTATCTCCCCTCTGGCCAGGTCGGCGCGGTGCGCGTGAAGTGCACCCTGCAGCCGACCATCAGCGCCAGCACGGTGCCCGACCTGGTGGCGAGCCGCTTCTTTGAGGCGCTGCGCGATGGCGCGCTCTCCGAGCTGCTGGCCAAGGACAACACGGACTTCTTTAAGCCCGAGCTGGCCGCTGTGCACCTGGAGCGATTCAACCAGGCGAAGAACACGGCGCAGGCCGCTGTATGGCGCAACCACGGCACGCGCGGCGGTGGAGCCAGAAAGGTGGGCTGGTGCTGACCATCAAAGACCTGCTAGACCGGGTTGCCGAGGATCTGCAGGACAAGAAAAGCGTTCGCTGGACGCGGCTGGAGCTGCTGGCCCACTTCAACGAGGCGCAGCGCAAGTTTGCCGAGCAGCGCCCCGACCAGATGGCGGGCTCTATCGAGCTGGAGCTTGTCGCGGGCTGGGAGCAGCACCTGCCGGCCAGCGTGCTGGCGCTGATCGACATCACGCACAACGTCAACCGCCAATCCAAGCGCATCACGAAAACCTCGATGTGGCAGCTCGATGTGCTGGCCGCCGGCTGGCGCGCCATGAGCCCGGCCAGCGACGCGGCGCACTTCATGTGGGACTCGCGCTACCCCAAGGACTTTGCGGTGTATCCGCCGGTCAAGCAGGGATGCAAGGTGCATGCGATTGTCAGCAAAGCAACGACAGATGCAAGCACCGAAGCAAGTCAACCATCCGTGCCGCCGCAGTGGATGGATGCGCTTCGCAATTACGTCATGTTCCGTGCCTATTCCAAGGACGCGGAATACGGCAACAACACAGAGCTTGCGGCAGCGAGCTTGCAGCTTTTCAACGACGCGCTGGGTGTGCAGGTCAAGGCCGCAAACAACGTAGCGCCCACTAACTAAGTGAGATTTCCATGGGTGACTTATCTACCTACGCGCGCAATCAGCTGGTGAACCATGTTCTGCGCGGCGTGACCGCTGCAAAGCCCGCCAAGGTCTGCATTGCGCTGTTCACGGCTGACCCCACGGCCGCCGGTATCGCGGCCAACGAGGTGACGACCGCACAGTGGCCAGGCTACTCGCGCTTCGATGTGGGCGTACTGGCCTCGGCCTGGTCAGCGCCGAATGACGGTCTGACGCGCAACCTTATCCGCTTCTTCTTCAACCCCAATGCAGGGGCCAACACGCTGGATATCACCCACATGGCCATTTACGACGCTGTGACGGGCGGGAATATGTGGGCCTTCAAGGAGCTGGTGAAGTCCAAGCGCATCGAGCCTGGTGATGATCTGAGCTTCCAGCCCTCGACGCTTGAGCTGCTGCTGAGCTAAGGGCGGGGCTGTCGTGAACTTCGCGCCACTCAACGGGCGGGCAATCAATGGAAGCGAACGCTTTTCCATTGAGGCCGGGGCGCGGCTGCTGGTTCAGCTGGCCATTGAGGCGAACGGGAGCCGAACCAGCACGGCAGAGATCCGCTTTGAGGCTGACACCAGGCTAAGCGCTACAGGATCTGCCAACAGGCCGGCGCGCGCCTCACTGAGCGCCGATGTGGCGGCAAGCGGCGCGGCCGTCAGTGGGCGCGGCGGCCGCGCCTCTGTCTCTGGCCAGGCTTCCATGAAGTCAGACGCGAAGCGCGGCATAGGTGGCCTGGCGCGCATGACGGCGGGCCTGGCCATCGAGTCGAACCCCATGCGGGGCGCTTTCACGGGCGCGGTTATGCGGGCGTCGGCGGCCTTGAGCGCGCCGGCTGTCCGTGGCCATGGTGCGCGTGCAGTGGTCTGGGGTGTGGCCGAGATGCTGGCCACGGCCAGGTTGACCGGCGGGGCCGCTGCCCAGCTCAAGACAGACGGCGCTCTAAGTGCGAAGGCTACGCGCGGTCTCAATGGGCACGCCAAGCTGATTCTGCAGGCGCTTGTCGTTGCTGACGCTCAGACAAACATCGGCGCGCAGGACTTCCCCGGCGCGACGTTTAAACGGCCGTTCACAAATTCCGAGTTTGCGCGGCCCGCATTCATAGATTTCAAGAGGACGGCATGAAGCTGGGACAGGTAGAGCAGCAGCCTCAAGAGCGCCGAAGCTACTCCATTCAGTACCAAGAAGCGCTGCACGACGGCGACAGCTTGGAGAGCGCCAGCGCCATCGCGGAGCCGGCGGGGCTGGTGGTGGAGCATGTGAGCATCTTCGATGAAGAAACCCGCGTGCGCTTCTGGGTGCGCGGCGGCGTGAGTGGCGTCACCTACAAGGTGACGGTGACGGTCGAAACGCGCGACGGCGAGAGGCTGCAAGACGAGATCGTGGTGAAGGTGAAAGAGGTTTAAGCGTGGCGCAGATTCTTGCAAACAACGTGACCGGCGTTCTGTCCGGTGCTGCGACAGCAACGGCGACCAGCTTGCCGCTGGTGTCTTTGACGGGCTGGCCAGTTCTGGCCGCCGGCGATTTCCACCTGGCCACCTTGATCGGTCTGAACTCAAGCGGCGTAGAGGCCGTCTGGGAGGTCGTGAAGGTGACGGGTCGGGTTGGCTCTGCCCTCACTGTGGTGCGCGCTCAGGAGGGGACGAAGGGCGTAGCCTGGCCGGCGGGCACGGTATTGCAGATGCGCCTCACGGCCGCCAGCGTGGCCACGCCTACGCTGGTTGACGCGGTGCGCGTGGCCCTGGAGCAGCTGATTACCAGCGCCAGCCAGTCCCTGCAGAGCAACATCGACGGCAAGGTTGATCTTGTGCCAGGCAAGGGGCTGTCTGAAAACGACCTCACGGCCGCGCTGCTGGCCAAGCTCAACGGGATCGCGGCCGGGGCTCAGGTCAACGTGGCCACGAATCTGGGCCAGGGCACGCGCACCACGACGACGCTACCGCTGACCAGCTCGACAGGATCGGGCACGACACTGCCGGCGGCCACCACGGAGCTGGCTGGCTTGATGGTCAGCACAGACAAGGCCAAGCTCGACGGCATTGCAGCAGGCGCTCAGGTGAATGTGCCTACTAACCTGAAAGCGACAGCGGCGGCCGTCAACATCCTGATTGAGTCCTCGACCGGGGATAACGCGACTCTGCCGCTCGCCACCTCGGCGCTGGCCGGGCTCATGGCTCCGGGGGATGTGGCCAAGCTGGCAGGGATCGCGGCAGGCGCTCAGGTGAACGTGGCCACGAATCTGGGCATCGGCACGCGCACGGCTACCGGCGTTCCCGTGACCAGCTCGACAGGGACAAGCACGACATTCCCCGTCGCCAGCACCACGCTGGCCGGCGCAATGTCTGCTGCTGACAAGTCCAAGCTCGATGCGATTGCGGCCGGCGCGACCGTGAATTGGACAAGCACGCTGATTCCAGACTCTGCCGATCTGAACACCTACCAGACAGAGGGCTCTTACTATTGCCCGAACAATGCATGGGCGGTAACGCTGGCCAACTGCCCGACAAAGATCGCCTTTAACCTGAGCGTGTGGAGGGCGGCGGGCGTTGTTCAGCGCCTCACGGAATACATCAACACCACAGCCCGCAAGACCTACGAGCGCTCCTACTACAGCAACGTGTGGAGCGGCTGGTCTCGTGTCTACACGGAGATTGACCCGCCGGCGCTGGCCACCACTGCGGCACCGGGCCTCATGTCCTCGGACGATAAGAGCAAGCTGGACGGGGTAGCGGCAGGCGCTCAGGTCAACGTGGGCACGGATCTGGGTATTGGCACACGCACGACCACGACAGTGCCGTTGACCAGCTCGACGGGCAACAACACGACGCTGCCGGCGGCCACCACAGCGCTGGCCGGGGTGATGACCAGTACCGACAAGGCCAAGCTCGATGCCATTGCGGCCGCAGCCACCAAGAATGACACCGACGCGAATCTCAAGTCGCGTGCCAATCACACGGGCACGCAGGCTATTTCCACGGTGACAGGGCTGCAAGCGGCTCTGGATGCCAAGGTGGCGGTAGGTGAGGCCCTTTACCCTAAGTTTGGGACTGTCGGAACTCAAATCATCACGATGAGGTTTGGGTACGCGAATGAGGCAGATTGCCGATGGGCCACTGCCATGCTTGGCGCAAATGGTGAATCGTTTACCTTTAACTACTATGACGGGCCAGGGGTTTACAAGTCAACGCCGTTACTGATAACGCCAACTGTTTTGCAGGCAAATACAAATGGCGTATTTGACAATGGAAGTGCTGAAACTCAGCTCTATGTAGGGAAATACAACGGCTATCTTTTTGGAAATGAAGCCAGTCTAGGGATTTACAGCGTTTCTAGCACAGGGCAGGCGACATTGAGAGGATCTGATGGAAAATTCTTTTCTAGTCGCGGGTTTTCTGGAGATATTGTCAACGACAAGCCGTCGATTGCAGTAAGGCAGACTGGAGATATTGGCGGTGGATACGCGAATTGGGACTCTGCGAATGCAGTTATTCAGGTCGATGCTGCTAATAACCTGGCTGCTTACAGCGTCTGGCGCGTTACCAACTGGGGGCAGCGTCATCTTGCAGCGATGCAGGTACACGCGGGAGACAGCGCGTCCTCGCCTCCGGTTGTTGCCCTTCAAATGTACGGCCTGGCCCCCAATCCATTTGTTTGGAATGGATATGGAGATTATTACGTTAGAAGAAATATCTACGCGAACGGATCACTTGTTCAGACTTCGGACATTAATCTAAAAAATGTTATTGAAGAACTTGATTGCCCATTGGAGAAGCTGCTCGACGTTAGCGTTATCCGATACACACGCAAGGACATAGATTCTGGCGAGCAGATCAGCTATAGCGCGCAAGCTGTGCAAAAGAATTTTCCTCAAAACATACGAATGACAAAAGCAAGCGAGGCGCAAATAGAGTTTGTTCCTGACGGCATGGTCATGAATGTGGATCAGGGCGGGATGAACGCAGTGAACACAGAAGCTATTAAGCGGCTTTACAAAATCGTAAAGCAGCAGCAGAAAACTATTGAAATTTTGAAAGCAAGGGGGTGATATGCCAGATTATCAAGAAAGCAATATTGAAGGAACTCAGTTTGTTCGGTGCCGTCAAGTCATCTTGAATAACCCGCTTGGAAACGAAATCAAAACAGTCTTCTTCCAAGAGGAACGGGTTATCAATGCAGGGCTGGAAAAGCCAATCCTGCGCGACGAGGGGTTCTGTCATAACGCGCTGCGCGCCGACAATGCAGACACTACATTCCCGATCATGGACGCCACGGGCCTGGTGACGGGCATCGGCACCTATCAGCAGGTCTATGACATGCTGGCCTCTCTGTACCTGCATACCGCCATGCTGCGCGATCAGGGGATATCGGCTACGAGCGGTGCGCCGGTTGAGCAGCCGGCATAGGCCTGGCCCCGACCGCGCTCCAAGCCCGCCACCATGCGGGCATGGCACTGCTGCAAATTTCTAATTTCGTCGGAGAAGCGCCAAGCCTTTCAGGCCGTGGGCTTGGCGGCACCTTCGCGCGAATCAATCACAACCTCTATCTGGCGGCCGGCGACTTTAGGCCGCTGCAGGCCGACAAGGTGCACTCGACCTGCCCAGCGGGCACGCTGTCGCTTCACAGGTTCCACCGCAACGCTGCAGGCCAGGTGCAGGCCGACCCCTCGGCCGCGCTCTCGATGTACCCCGACAGGCGCTCTTTTGCCAAAGGCCAGATCAATGACGAGGCCACGGAGCGCACCTATGTGACGTTCGACGCCGGCGACAAGCCGCCCCGAGTGATAAACGTCAAGGGCGTGGATCGGGTTCTGGGCGTGGCGCGCTCGGCCGCTCCTGCCCTGACGGTCAATGTCGTGGATACCTTGCAGGTCGATGAGGCGCAAACCTGGCTTTACGGCGACTTTGTGGGCCTGATTCAGAAGGCCATCGTCAGCGCCTCTCCCTCGCGCGCCGACAAAAACGCCGCGGGCCTTCGCTACGACGCCGCCGGCAAGAGCTTCGCCGGGGCTCCCGACAACTACGGGCTCAAGACCGCGACTCAGGCGGGTGTCGCAGGCCTGGCCACGGGGATGATTTACGCGGTCGTGACGGACGCGCGCGCGGCTTCCACGGCCATGGCCATGACCCGCTTAGGCGCGACAAAGACCTCTACCGGCTGGCTGGTGCCCGTGGCGGCCATGCCGGCGGCCTACCCCCTGACCCGCACCACGCTGCAAAACACGGTGCAGCTGATTGAGTTCCCGGCGGGCTTTGGCGAGCAGTCCGGGCAGGCGGTGCTCACCTCGGCGCAGGTCGGTGTCGTGGTGGACGCTGCGGTAGCGGCCGTGGGGCCGGGTGTCTCTTGCGACAAATGGCGCAGCGAGCTGGCCACGCTGCTGGGTGAATTCAGCAACCTGGCGCTGGTCAAGACCTGGGCCGTCGCCGGCGCGCCGCCGGTCAAGCCCACGCAGCCCAGCACGCCGCGCTGGATTCCCGACGAGGGCGACTCCACGGGGCTGCACGAAAACCCGGAATGGGCCGTCTATGACCAGGCGATGGACGCCTATTACACGGCGTTCGATGCGTACAACAACAAGCAGTACGCATCCACTGGAGAGGCCAACAGCCTGAATGCTCGAATGCTCGAGATACAGCAGCGGTGCGCGGCGCTGGTGGTGAGCATCGAGGGCCAGCTTGCCAGCCAGTGGCTCAAAGCCGTGGACGATGCCGCCCAGGTCGGCACCTGGGTGGACAAGCTCGGCGGCCTCAAGACGCTGACGCCATCGGCCAGCGTGCGGGTGGTGGACACGCGCTATTACGTGGTGGCCATGGTGACGGATTGGGGGGAAGAGTCCCAGCCGTCCCCCCTGACGCCCATGGTTGAGGTTGCGGCCGTCGATACGGTGACAGTGACGCGGCCGGGCCTCTTGACGGGGGAGACATTCGCGGCGCGCAACATCGTCAAATGGCGGCTCTACCGCTCCAACACGGGGCAGTCTGGCGCGGCCTGGCAGCTGGTGAAGGAGTTGGATATTGCAACCGCGTCCTTTCTCGACAACGTGCCCAGCTCCGAGCTGGACAGCCTGCAGCCGCAATTTACCTGGCTGGCCCCGCCATACCGCCAGGACTCGCAATTCACGGGGGAGGTGAAGCCGGTCAGCGGCGCGGCTCCCTACCTGCGCGGCATGACGGGCATTGACAACGGGATCATGGCCGGGTTCATCGACAACATGGTGGCCTTCTGTGAGCCCTATGTGCCGTATGCCTGGCCAGTGGCCTACCAGGTCAAAACAGAATTCCCGGTTGTGGCCATCGCCGGCTATGAGTCCACGGTGGTGGCTGTTACGACCGGGTGCCCCTACGTCATCACCGGCACGCACTCGGCCAGCATGACGGCCTTGAAGCTCGATAGCTTCTACAGCTGCGCCAGCGCCCGAACGGTTGTGGCCGTGCCTGGCGCGGTGCTGTACGCCGGCCAGGCTGGGCTTTGCTCTGTGCGCGGCAATACCGTCGAGCTGGTGACGCAGACCTATTTCACCAAGGAGCAGTGGCAGGCCATGAACCCGGCGGGCATGTTCGCGGTCGAGCATGTGGGCGTGTACTACCTTTTCTACTCGGGGACGGCCGGCAGTGGTTGCCTGGCCATCAGCGTGGAGGGCGGGCAATTCAAGCTCGGGCGCTGCGACCTGGTGGGGTCTGCTGCCTGGTCGGACAAGTTCACCGATGTGCTGTACGTGGTCAACGGTACGAAGGTCATGCAGTGCTTTACAGAGGCGGCGCGGCGGGTTGGGCGCTGGAAAAGCGGAATCAGCACGCTGCCCCAGCAAACGGGCTTGGCCTGGCTCAAGGTGTACGGCGACCAGACCCTGGCCAGCCCCGTGACTATCCGGTGGTTTGCCGATGGCGAGCTGCGGCACGAGGTTCAGGTATCGAGCCTGGAGCCCGAGCGCCTGCCGCCTGGCAAATGGCTGGAGCATGAGATTGAAGTCGAAGGTGCGGCGCGCATCGACCGCGTTGCCTTGGCATCGTCCACTATGGAGCTGCGCCAAGAATGACGAATGAGATTCGACAGGACACGGGCGCGGCGAAACTGCCGGCCATCCCGGTGCTGCAGACGGCCGACAAGGGCCTCAACGCCTGGGCGGCAAAGGTGGCGGAGTGGCTGGAGGTTCGCAGCGGCGACAGAGGGAACTCGCAGGAACGCGTGGTAACGGTGCGCGAGCTGAGAGAGGCTATGGCCCCACTCGCGGCGCTTTCTGACGCTGTGGCGGGGCTATCTGGCGGCGATATCGGCAATGAGCTGGGGACAGGGCTTACGGCATCGGCGGCCGTGGATCGGTTCGCGCAGTCGATCCTCAATACTCGCCTGTTCAAAGACCTGGTGAAGTCCCTCAACGATCCGGCCCGCTTCGATGATTTGCCCGAAGAGATCCGCAACGAGTTGAAGCGGGATCTGATTGACGAGGCGCGCCGGCTCGGGGCGGCCATCGAGAAGACTGAAAGCCTGATTCAGAACAATGAGCGCAGCATGGCCATGGTCGTGCGCCAGCTCACGGCCAGCCTGCGCAATGCCCATGCCGGGGTGCGCGAGACTTCTGCCGCCTGGTCGGATGGAAGCAAGGCCTTTGCGGTGAAGGTGGAGCAGCTGGCGGCCAGCGTAGACAACTACTACAAGGACGGCAGCGCCGGCATTGCGCGACTTGAAGAGCAAATGACCGTGCAGGCGGACTATTCCAACGGCCTGCGCGCGCAGTACACCATGAAGGTGCAGGCCGGCGGGGCGCTGGCTGGCTACGGGATCGCGGCCGAAGAGGTCAACGGCAAGACCTCAAGCGCCTTCATCATCATGGCCGACAAGTTCGCCGTTGTGGCCCCGAGCTACAACGCGGGCCAGCTGGTGACGCCTCGGGCGCAGGATGTGGTTTTTGGGGTGGACGCCAACGGCATCTACCTGCAGAACAATGTCTACATCAAGGGCAACATGCGCCTTGATGGCACCACGCGGGTGCTCAGTGATGGCCTGCGCGGGAGCGTGCAGCTGGGCGTGAGCGCGGCGGCCTGGAGCGATACCTCTGCGCGTCAAGCGGTATGGCTGGCGCTGGGCAAAACGCTGAGCGCGCCCAATAACAATCACCTTGTCATAGGCGACATGGTGACGATCACCCTGCCCAATGGAACGGCCGTGACGCGCTATTGGAATGGCGCGGCCTGGGTGAATCCTGGCGTGATGATTAATGGCGAGCTGCTGGTAGACGGGTCAGTGTC
Source organism: Comamonas sp. Z1 (assembly GCF_008121555.1). Taxonomy (NCBI): domain Bacteria; kingdom Pseudomonadati; phylum Pseudomonadota; class Betaproteobacteria; order Burkholderiales; family Comamonadaceae; genus Comamonas; species Comamonas sp. Z1. The sequence goes on along the minus strand of NZ_VOQT01000024.1, from coordinate 23,204 downwards.
TGCGCGCCACATCAACACCAACGGGCTGGTTATCCGTGACGCGAAGGGCGAGGTCATTCTTTCCTCTGGCGGCATGGATGCCTCATGGGTTAAGAACCTGCTTGCCGGCCAGGTGGGAGGCCTTGGAGGCCTGGCCACGCAGGACGGTGTGACGGTTGGCCAGGTGAGCGGCCTAGGAAGCCTAGCCACAAAGAACGGTGTCACTGTTTCCGATGTGAGCGGGCTAGGATCTCTAGCCACCAAGAACATTGTTTCTGCGGCGGATATCACGGGCCTGGGCTCGCTGGCCACGCAGAATTACACAATCATTGGCTCTACGGTTCGCATGCCAGACGGCTCGGTGATGGGAACCGGCGACTTTGTGAGTCGCTTGAGCAAGATTGAACAGTGGAACGTCAGCACCTTCATTGCGTCCGGTGCCATTGGGCGCGCCTACATCGGCAAGGCCGCCATTGGTTCCGCTGAAATCGACGTGGCCGCCGTGCGTGCCATCCACATCAATGACGCAGAGATTGATGAACTCAAGATCAAGGGCGGATCTGTCACATCCATGATTTATGGAGCTGGGGGGGCCACAACGAACAGTGTTGGCACGTATGACCTGGCAGTCATCGGGATTGAGCAAGTGACCGGCGGTACTGGCTTTGTTGTGATGTTTGGTGTCTCGGGGACGGCCGCCGCCGCAGTGGGCAATCCCAATGGACAGGAATTCAACGGCTCACTTTATGCCAATGTGCAGCTGCTGCTTGATGGCTCCGCTATCGCTAGTTTCCCCATGAATCAGACGAATTACCCATCTGCTGTGCCAGATCAGCGCCATGGTGTCCGGGCTGTATTTGTGAAGCCTGGCATTGGGTCGCATCAATTGGTCGTGCGCGTGAACGTCACGAGCAGGGGGTGGAGCGTGCGCGATGTGAACTATGACGCTTGGGTGTCTGCGGTAGGTGGTAAACGATGAAGACAGTGATTCGATTAGGTGAGGCCTGCGCGGCGGGGCGATTCCATGCGGTGCTGCAGTACATGGTGCTGCAAGATGAGGCGGAAGCCCTGGCGGGCTGGATAGAGCCCGGTTGCGATTTGCCGGAAGATTGCACCAGCGGCTTGATCTACGACAGCCAAAGCAGCAAGCTGATTGACAAGAAGCGCCCGACAGATCCCGCGCAGGTCTTCGACCTGGCTGCATGCTGCTGGGTGATGCCGGCGGGCGCGCAGTGGGAGCGCGTCAGGCGCGAGCGCGACAGGCTCATGAGTGCAACGGATTGGCGCGTGACCCGCGCAATGGAGATTGGCCAGGCGCTCGCGCCTGAATGGGTGGCTTACCGCCAGGCGCTGCGCGATGTGCCTCTGCAGCCTGACCCGTTCGCCATCGACTGGCCAGCAGCGCCAGCCGATGAAAGCACCGAAGCACCGACAGAAGCGCAGCACTAGGCGCGCTCCAAGCCCGCCACCATGGCGGCATGTTTGAGCTTGATTACAACCTGGACGCGGCTTATGGCTATGTCCAAAGCCAGCAGCCTGGCGTCTTTCGCGTGCAAGGCGCGACGGGCTTCTGCATGCGGCGCAATGGTCAGCCCATTGCTGGGGCTGTTTTCTACGACTACACGGGGCGCTCCATGTGGGTGCATACCGCTGGCAGTCCGGGCGGGCACTGGCTCAACCGTCGATTTCTGCAGGCCTATCTCTCTTACCCCTTTGTCGCGTGCGGCGTCAGCTGCTTGCGCGGCTTCGTACACGCGGGCAATGAACGCATGTTGAAGCTGATTGCGCACCTGGGGGGTGAGATTGAAGCGACGTTGAAGGGCGCGGCCGCTGATGGTGGTGACATGGTGATTGCAGCGCTTTGGAAGGAAAAATTGACCTATGAGCCGTTGGCACAAAAGTGAGTGGGGGCTACTGCCGGCGCGGGCCTTTATGCCCCGTGGCGGCCGCGCAGGCCTTGGCATGACTCTGGAGGGCGGCAACGGCGGCAGCACGCCCCCGCCAGATCCGCGTCTAGTGGATGCCCAGATCAAGAACCTGGGCGTACAGGATTCGATGATTCAGCAGATCATCGACAACGCCAATTCAATGGCCCCCCTGCAGAGGGAGCAAACGCAATTCGCCTTGGACTCTGCCAAGACGGCCTGGCAGCAGTCGCAAGAAGACCGCGACTATGCGCTGGAGCGGCGCGGCCAGCTGACCAATCTGCAAAACCAGATGGTGACGGATGCGGCCACCTTCAACACGGAGGCCAAGGCCGAAGAGCTGGCGGGCAAGGCCTCGGCCGATGTGGCGCAGGCCTACCAAAGCGCGCGGCGCACGCAGACGGCGGAAATGTCGCGCATGGGCGTGAACCCGTCAGATGGGAAATTTGGGGCTGGTGCTGACGCTATGGCGGCCAGCGAAGCCCTGGCCACGGCCGCCGGCAAGAACAATGCGCGCACTCAAGCACGCGAAGAAGGGCGCAGGCTGACGCAGGTAGCGGCGGGCGTGCTGGCGGGCTATCCCGGCATGGGCCAGCAGACCACGGCCGCGACGGCTCAATACGGATCGACCGGGCAGACCATTGCAAACAACGGGCTTGCGGGTCTGAATGGCGGTCTGGCACAGGCTGGCCAGATGGCGGGGCAGTCGGCCGCCACGGCGGGCAGTATCTGGAGCCAGCAATCCAATGCCTACCAGCAGTCGCAGAACAATCAGGGCGACGTTTTCGGCACGCTGCTGGGTGCGGGTGCAACTCTGGGGGCGGCATACCTATGAAAGAGCCTCTATTCGACGCGGATCAAATGCCCTTGCTCTGGCGGCTTGGCCCTTCCGAGCAGGAGCATGCGCAGGCCTTGGCTGAGCTGCTGGCGCTGGAAGACGGGGCCACGGTCGTGCTCATTGGCAATGCCGGCCCCGAGCTGGCCCAGCTGCTGCCGCAGTTCAACTGGTGCGACGGCGAAGGCCTGGAGCCTGGCCAGGCTGACGCGGTGGTGCTGGTCTATGCCATGTGCTTCGATCCCATCGAGCAGCTGCGCCGAGCGCGCCAGCTGCTGGCCATGGGTGGCACGCTGGTGATGCAAGAGCTGTTTGTCGATGGACTGAGCAGCCAGGTGGCAGCGCGCGAGCTGCTGGGCATCGAGCTGCACGACCGCCAGGCGGTTGAGCTGTGGGCCGAGCTGGAGGGCTTCTCGCTGCGCCTGGTGCTCGATGAACTCTACAGAGCGCCAGGCGCGCGCCTGGACGCGGCCATGCCGGTGCTGGCGCAGTTGGGCCATAGCACCAGCGTTTGGCGCAAGACCAGCGAGCGCGGCCAGCTCGATGATCGCGCGGCGCTGCAGTTTTCTGGCGGCAAAGATTCGCTTGCGTGCTTGCTTCTGTGCTTGCCTTACGTGGGAAAGCAAGGGCGCGCAAGCACTTACTGGATGTGCACGGGCGACACGCTGCCGGAAACGCTGGAGGTCGTTCTGTGGGCCACCCGCGTGGTGGGTTCGCTGGTGGTGGTGCAGTCGGATGTGAAGGCCTGGCGCGCCAAGCATGGCATGCCGGTCGATGTGGTGCCGGCGGAATCGTCGTTTCTGGGGATGGTGCACGGCCTGGGGCGCGTGGCCATGACAGGGCGCTTTGACTGCTGCTGGTTCAACCTGATGGCCCCCATGCATCAGCGCATGCTTTCCGATGGCGTGCAGGCGGTAATCCGTGGCACCAAGCTGGCCGACACGCCCAAGCAGCCGGGCCGCGACGATGTGCCCTACCAGGTGATATTGCCCGTCGATGGCTGGAGCCATGCCGAGGTGCTGGATTACCTGGAGCGCTGGGCTCCCTTCAAGAACAAGCTCTACGAGCTGCCAGGCGTGGAGAGCGCGCCCGAGTGCCTGGGCTGCACCGCCTGGTGGGGTGATGGCAAGGCGCAGTACTTCAAGGCCAAGAGTCCGGAGCGCCTGGGCGAGTACGTGGCCAGCTTGCAGCTGGTCAGAGAAGAGCTGCAGCGCAGCATGCGCGTCCTGGACGCGGAAATCAAGGAGTGTGAAACATGAGGATGACCCCAGCATTTGCGCGCGGCCTGGAGGCTGGCCAGCGCCTGGCGCAAGGCGTGATGGCCACCTACAAGCAGGCCGAGCAGGAGCAGGCGCTTGGCGAGGTTGCGCAGGCCAGGCCGCAGGAGAGCCAAGGCTTTACGGCCGAGCAGGGCCAGCAGCTGGAGAAGCTGGCCAACGATGGCTATGCGATCAGCTACGACGAGGGCAAGGGCGGCTATGTGGCCACGAACCAGGCGGGCGACTCCAAGACCGTGGCCATGCAGGGCGTGACCGACTTCATGGGCCAGCGCACGGCCGGGAGCCTGACCAGCCAGCAGCAGGACACACAGCGCGCCATGGCCATGGCTGATGTGATTGGCAAGACAGATCCAGCGCGCGGCATGCAGCTGCGCATGCAGGCCAACCAGCAGGCCCACCAGGCCACCCGCGATGCCCGCGAGGAAAAGCAATGGGCCAAGGACGATGCACGCACGGCCACCATTGAGGGGATCGACAAGGAGCTGGGCGCGGCCTTTGAGGCGGGGCTTATGGGCGAGGATGGCCAGCGCCGCCAGCCAGGGGCTGACGACTTCCTGCAGATGACGCAGCAGCGCGCCATGCGCCTGGCCAAAGCTGGGCATATGCAGGATGCCCAAAAGGCCATGCAAGAGCACATGGCTCAGTCGCATATCAAGATCCAGCTGGAGGGCGCGGAGCGCAAGCAGGCGCTTGGCCAGGCTATGGCGGCCTTGAGCAGCGGCGACTATGGCGCGGTGGCGGCCTTCTATAACAAGTTCGTCCCCAGCGGCTCCAAGGTGACGGGCATCGAGCGCACCAAGGACGGCGGCCTTGTCATGAATCGCACGGGGCTCGATGGCCAGCCCATGGCCCCCATGAGCGTGAAAAACGAGCGCGAGGCCATGGCCATGCTGTCGTCACTGGAGAATCCGACCGCGCTCTACCAATACTCGCAAGACGAGTTTCGTAATGGGCTGGCGCTGCGCGCCGACAGTCGCGCCGACCGTGCAGAGGGGCGCGCGGCCGCAGCTGAAGGCCGCGCCGCCGCTACTCATGCGGCCGGCATGCGGGAAAAGAATGAGCGCCGTGATGCCATGGAAGGGCTGGCCGAAGAGGAAGCAGCGGCCGCCGGCACGCCGCTGAGCGAGGCGCGCCGCAAGGCCGTGCGCGCTGGCGTCATCCTGCCGAACAGTGCCACCGGCAAGACCGCCGATAAATTCTCTTATGACCCCGTGAAGATCCAGAAGACCTTTGGCACGACGCAGGTTGACCCGCTCACGCAGAAAGAAACGGTCAAGCGCGACATGGGCAAGGAGCAGCAATTTGCGGACTTCATTGCGGCCAATCCGCAGATCCGAACGACCGACGAGGCGCTTATGCGCTTCCAGCAGCAGCAGGGCAAGGAGCGGCAGAAGCAAGCATCGACAGACGCGCAGAAGCAAGCAACCTATGAAGCTGCTGTGAAGGCCACGCGCAAGATGATGACCCCGGAAAACCTCGCGGCGACCGCCAAAAAACACGGCATGAGCGTGGAAGAGGTTCGCTCCGAGCTGGCGGCCAGAGGCATCGTCCAGTAGGGGAGCGCCGCTCCAAGCCTGCCACCCTTGGGGGGTTAACTTCCCAAGGGTTTTTTTATGGCTACAGACTTGTTGGCGGCTTTTGAGGCGGCGATGGGTGAGGTGAGGCCTGGCGCTAAGGCCAAAGGCAAGGACGCGGCCGCGCCGGCAGAGCAAAAGGGCGATGGCGTTGACCTGTTTGCAGCGATTGGCCACACGCCGCAGCCGCGCATGGAGCGCACATGGGGCGAAGCGGCGGCCGATACGGGGGCGCAGCTGGCCGAAGGTGCCAACAATATCGTTGGAGCAATCCCCAGCCTGGTGGCTCCTGATTCCGGCATGGCTCGCACGCTCAAGGACGGGGCGGAATACTGGCGCGACAAGCAGAGCATGCCCATGCAGCGCCGCATGCAGAAGGCAGAGAAGGCCATTGAGGCCGCCGACCAAGACAGCATCATTGACCAGGGGGTTGCGGCTGGTAAGGCCTATCTTTCCGACCCAGCCCTGGCGGCGCGCCTGGTGGCGACGAACCTGCCCAGCATGGTGGTGGGGGCCGGTGCAGCCAAGGGCGCGCAGCTTGTGGGCCTGGCGAGCGGCGCTACGCGCGCGGCAGCAGCTGCAGGGGCTACAACGGCTTCGGGCGTGACGAATGCCGCACTGAATGCCGGCGGTGCGCGCGGCGAAGCCTTTGACACGATCTACAAGGCGGCCAAGGAGAAGGGCTACACCGACGAGCAGGCGCGTGAAATTGCCCTGGAAGATTCCAAGCTGCCGGCCGTGGTCGGTGCCGCGACGGGCTTCCTGTCGGGCCGCACAGGCCTGGAGAAAGCCATTGTTGGCAAGGGGCTGGCGCAAGGCGGCGCGAAAGCGGCGGGCAAGGCCTTGGGGGCGGAGCTGCTGGGCGAGCAGCTGGAGGAAGTCGCGCCCCAGCTGGCCACCAATGTGCAGGCCGAAAACTACGACCGCCGCTCTTTTGCGCGCGACATTGGACGCACGGCCGTGGAAACGGCTATCGCCAGTGGCCCCGGCGCGGTCGTGTCCGGTGCTAGCGCAGGTTTGAACAAGGAAGAGCAGCAGCCGGCGCCTGCCCCGGCGCCAGCGCCTGGCCAGCCAGCTGGAACACCCCCAGCAGCGCCAGCCGCAAATGCACCAGCCAGCGCGCCCGCTCCCTCTGGTGGAGCCGCCGCAGCTGCTGGAACATCATCCGGCCAGGCGGTCGAGCCAGCGCCGACGCAAGCACAGATCGAAGCAAGCAAGCAAGAGGAAGGCCGCGACCCTGGCCAGCCTGATGGTGATCCCCTGGCCATGGACGAGGCGACCGCCAGTCAGCGCATGGCCGAGCTGGAGGTGATGGACAGCACCACGGGCCTGAATGCCGACCAGCAGCGCGAAAAGCTGATGCTGGCCCACCGCCTGGACGAGCTGGCCGCCAAGGCCGACGAGCTGGAAAACATTGGCGAGGAAGCCGCGCCAGCTGGTGACGCCCTTTATGACCAGGCGCTTGAAGCCGTGCGCAGCAGCGGCCGAGGATCTATTGCCGTGGTGCAGCGGGCGCTCAAGATCGGCTACAACCGGGCCGCCGCGCTGCTGGAGCGCATGGAGGCAGACGGGGTTGTCGGCCCCCTGGATGTTCATGGCCAGCGCGAGGTCGTCGGCTTTGACGAGGCCGGCTACATGATCGACCACGACGAGGCCGCAGCGCCTGCCAAGCCGCCGAGCGCGGCCGAGGTGAAGGCCCAGACCTGGCCGCAGTTCGTGCATGAGCGCGGCTTTGATGTGGCGCAGCTGCGCCGAGGCACGCCGGACTGGAACACGCTTCAAACCGAATGGGGCGCGGTCAAGACCCATCGAGCTGGGCTCAAGCAGGACGGCAACGGAGCCACGGCCGCGCCGGTCAACGAGATCCAGAACCGCGACCGCTCGCGCCCGGCCAGCGTGATGCAAATGCAGACCATGGCGCAGAACCCCGACTACATGCGCCTTGGCCCCAGCCGCACGCCAGAGAGCGGCGCGCCCATGGTGTTTGCCGAGGGCGACCAGCTGCATGCGGCCGTGGCCACGGGCGTGAGCGACTTTGCCGTAATGAGCGATGGCCAGCGCGTGCCGTTCCAGTACGCGGTGATGGAGGCGGCCGATGTGCAGCCGTCGAATTTTGCAGACGGGGCCGTTAATCCGCAGTTCGACAGCAAGCACCCCGGCACGGTCAAGGCACTGAATAACGGCCGCACGGCAGGCCTGCGCGCGGCCTACGAGCGCGGCACGGCCGAGAGCTACAAGCAGGAGCTGCTTGCCGATACCGGCGTGCATGGGATTGATCCGGCCGTCATCGAGGGCATGCAGTCGCCCATGCTGGTGCGCCTGTATTCCGAGAAAGACAACCGCCACAACATGGGCGTGAAGAGCCAGAGCCAGGCCTTGGGCCTGTCAGCTGCTGAGCAGGCCGCCACTGATGCCCAGCTGATGGATTCGGCCATGCTCGATATGTTCGATGCGGGCGGGCTCGATGGCCAGGGCAATCGTGACTTTGTGCGCGGCTTTGTCCACCGGCTGCAGCAGGCTGGCCAGGACGTGGCGGAAATGATGGACGCCGGCGGCCGCGTCAGCCCCAAGGGCGTGCAGCGCCTGCAGGCCGCCATGGTGCACAAGGCCTTTGATGATGGCGACCTGGTGGAAACCATGTTCGGGAGCCAGGACAACGATGTGCGCGCCATTGGCGAAGCGCTCAAGGATGTGGCAGGGGAGTGGGCGCACATGCGCCACATGGCCAGCACAGGGGCCATCAATGCCGAGGTGGATCTGACGCCCAACTTGCTGCAGGCGGTGCGCCTGGTGCAGAAGGCGCGCCGCGACCGTAGCGCCTTGTCTGACCTGGTGAACCAGGTGGACATTGAAACCGGCGAGGTTGCGCCGGATCTGACCATGGGCATGCTGCGCCTGCTTTACTCGGGCGAGCACATGACGCGAGCGCGCGGCCGTGACGCGGTGGCGCAGGGTCTGCGGGCCTACATGGGCGCGGCCCTGGCCACGAGCGCGGACGGTAGTGATATGTTTGGCGAGCGCGTGGGTGCCGCCGAGATTGTCTCGGCCTTGACCGGGCAGAATGTCAGCACCGACAGCGCAGCCGGCGCGGCTGGCCAGGGTGCGGCTGCACAGACGCAAGAACAGACCGAAGCAAAGAAAGAACGCAATGACAGCCAAGAGCAGCAAGCCAATGACGGCCAAGGAAAACCCACTGGCGGCGAGCCTGCTGGCGGCCGTGCTGCAGCAGCAAGCAAGCCCGACGATGGACAAGGCCCAGCAGCGACAAGCAAGCCTGCTGATACAGGCGGCGAAGGCCGGCAAGATGCCCCAGCTCAAGGCCAACAGCAAGATAGCCAAGGCGCTGAAAGCGATCAAGAAAACGGCCGTCGCGCCGTAGAGAAGGCCGAGCCGCTGGCGCTGCAGGCCTACACGGCCGACGAGCTGCGCCAGCAAGAGCAAGAGCAGCAGCAGGCCGCTGCAGACAAGGCCAAGGCCGAAGCGCAGGCCGACAAGGACGCCAAGAGCAAGCGCGAGGCCAAGGAGGTGGAGCAGCGCATGGCCGCCAGCGCTGAACACTTCCAGCTGGGCCAGGACGCGCAAGATGCGCTGGCTGGTCAAGGCAGCATCTTTGACGCGCCGGCCGCAACCCAAAACGGGACAAACGCAACGGAATCCGGGAAAACTGCAACAGAAACCGGGACAAGCGCAACAGAAACCGCAACAAACGCAACACAGCAGCCCAGCACCGACGAGCTGAATGCGATGTTTGACGAGCTGGTGTCAGAAGAGTTTGGCCAGAGTGCGCCGGCGGCGACCAAGGCCGAGCCAAAGCCCCAGACAAGCAAAGACCTGGCGCGGCTGCTGGAGCTGGACAAAAAGGGCATTGCCTATGCCGACCTGGCCATGGGCCGCACCTGGTCGGGGCGCGGCAGGGTTCCTGCATGGGTTCTCACCGTGGACAGAGAGCAGTACTCGGTCAAGGAGCAGCTGCGCCGGGAGTATTTCAAGCCTGGCGCAGTGATTCGCGGCTATGGCGGCTTTGACGAGGTGATTTCCTACCAGCGCGAACGCTCGGGGGCGGGCTGGAGTGTGACCGTGCAAGAGGTCGTACAGCGCGGCAACGAGTGGGTGAGGGTGGGCGACCAGCGCACGCACTCGACGCAGCCCGAGACTGCGCAGCTCAAGCTCGGGCCTCGTGCCTTTGTGAAAAATGGCGAGGCCGCGCGCGGCGCTGGCGAGGCGCTGGCCAGTGCCGCCGGCAACGTGGCCACGGGCCTGGCCAATGCCATCGACGGGCTGGGCGCGCTCTTCGGCGGCGCGGGCAAGCTGGGCTCGGGCCTGTCGTTTGACGAGCAGACCTATGCCAAGGCAAAGCCGCTCTTCGACCAGGCGCTGGCCAACATCAAGGACGCCGGCAAGGATCTGCGCGAGGCCATGCGCGCCGTCATCAAGATGGTGGGCGATAAGTTCGGCGCTGATGCGGTACGCAACATGCAGCCGTATGTGGTGCAATACATCAAAGACCTGAGCGCTCAGACACAAGAAGAGCGACAGACCGAAGGAACGAAGGAAGATAGCAATGCATCAAATCCCGCTGCAAGTGTGGAACGACATAGCGGACAGCCAGCCGCTGTACCCGCCAATGCGGGAGTTGTTCAAGGCAACAGAGCAGACGCTGCCCAAGCTGATGGCCAAGCACCTGGACAAGCCGGCGGAAAGCGCGGGCCTGGACAACAGCACGACGCTGGCGTTTCGGTTGACTCTGCCGCTCTTTCTGGAAAACGAAGCGATCAGCGCCTACATCGCGGAGACCCAGCGCCTGGACTTGAGGGCAGCTCTACCGGAGCTGACATCCTTGAGGGAGTGCCTGCAGCTGGCCGCGCAGGAATACCGCTTGAACTCGCAACAGCTGACGAAGTTGCAAAAATTGCTGGCGAGCGAGGCGCAGCGAATCAGCCAGGCCGCGATGCACAGCACAGCAAGCAACTAAGCAAAGACAAACCGAAGCAAGCAAGCGCGCAAACGGTTTATGCGCTGGGCAGCGAAGAGCATGCCCAGAGCGTGCGCGATGCGATCCCCCAGCTACTGCCTGGCCAGGTCGATGACGTTGTAAAGGCCGAGGGGGCATTTAGCCAGCCCGATGGTCACGGCATGCTGCTGACCAACGGCACGGGAACGGGCAAGACCTTCTCGGGCCTGGGTGTTGTGCGCCGGTTCTCGGATCAGGGCAAGACCAATATTCTGATTGCGGTACCGGATGACAAGATCGCCTCGGATTGGGTGCGCTCGGGCCAGCTGCTGGGCTTGAAGATCCACCAGCTCGAAAACACCAAGGACGCGGGCAAGGGCGTGACCGTCACGACCTACGCCAACCTGGGCGAAAACAAGGCGCTGGCTGCGCGCCAATGGGATCTGATCGTCCCCGACGAGGCCCACAGCCTCATGAGCAACCAGGACGCCGCCACAACGCTGGCCCTTGAGGCTGTCCGGGGACTGACCTATCACCCCCGTGGGGTCGGGGCGCGTATGGCCATGGTGCACGCCGAGGACTACGCCAAGAGCGATCAGCTCAGGACGCAGCGCGATGTGGCCAGGGAGGCCGGAAAAGAGGCAGTCGCCACCAAGCTCGATGACCAGCTCAAGGCGCTTTGGAGCAAGCTGGAGGCCGCGCGCAAGGCCATGGGAGTGGAATTCCAGCAGGCTGGCCAGGACGGCAAGCGCACCAAGATGCTGGCGCTGTCCGCCACGCCGTTCGCCTATGACAAAAATATTGATTGGGCAGAGGGCTATCTGTTCAGCTACGACGAGGGGCGCACCGACGACGCTAAGGAGTTCCGAGGCTACAACCAGGGCGGCAATAGAGAGCAATTCTTTATGCAGCATTTCGGCTACCGGATGCGCTACAACAAGCTGACCAGGCCAGAGGCGGGTGTAGACAACAATCTGATGGAGCGCCAGTTCAACACCTGGCTCAAGCAGCGCGGCGTGCTGTCCACGCGCATGCTGGAGGTTGACGCCGACTATGACCGCCGCTTTGTGCTGTTTGAGTCGGCCATTGGCAACCGCATTGACGAGGCGCTGTCGTACCTGGCTGAAAGGCGTAGCGAGGGAGAGGGCCACGCTGCCCTCAATGACCTGGTGAACAAGCAGCTGGACTATCAGACCCGCCGCTATCTGCTGGAGGCCATTAAGGCCAACGAGTCGATTGGCATTGTGCGCAAGCACCTGGCGCTGGGCCGCAAGGTGGTCGTCTATCACGACTTCATCAAGGGCGGGGGTGTGAACCCGTTTTACATTCGCTTGTCGAATCTGTCGCTTGATGTGGGCCAGCGCGAAGCGCTGGAGGCCGCGCTGCGCGATTTCAACGAGAAATTCGGGGATCTGCAGCGCGCCAATCTGCACGAGCTGCCCAGTCCGGTGAGGCTCTACAAAGAAGAGTTCCCCGACCTGCTGCTGGTCAATGGCCAGGTCAAGCCTAAGCGCAACGTGCTGCAGGCCTATGCGGACTTCAACGACGACAGCCGGGGGCCGCAGGTCATGTTGGTGCAATCGGCCAAGGACAAGGGCTGGAGCGGCCACGACACGACCGGCAAATACCAGCGCGTGCTTATCAATCTGGGCCTGCCCACCGCGCCCACCAAGGCAATCCAGCAGGAGGGCCGCACGTACCGCACGGGCGTGGTGACGGACGCCATCATGCGATACCTCAACACCGGCACGAGCTGGGAGCGTACCGCGTTCGCTTCGACCATCGCCACGCGCGCGGCCACGGCCGAAAACCTGGCCATGGGCGAGCTGGCGCGCTCGCTGCAGGATTCCTTTGTGCAAGCCTTTGAAGAGGCAGACACCTGGGAGCCTGGCCACGAGGGCGAGGGCAAGGGCGGCAAGGAGAAAGACCGCGCGAGCAACAACGTGGTGAGCGAGTGGGATCGAGCCAAAACCCTGTATTGGGCGCAGCAGAAGAAGACCGCCAAGACCAAGGCCAAGGAGGGCGCGGACTACTTCGCCACGCCTGAGCCTCTGGGCATGAAGATGGTCGAATGGGGTGGGGTGGTCGAGGGTGATGAAACGCTTGAGCCCAGCGCTGGCCATGGCGCGATTGCCCGCTGGTTCCCGACGACAAGCCGCCGCACGATGGTGGAGCCTTCGCCAGTGCTGCGCTCGCGGCTGGCGCTGGCCGGCTTCAAGGACACGGATCGCATCATTGCCGGCACGTTTGAAGAGCTGGATATCGGCAACAAATACGATGTGATCGCCATGAACCCGCCGTTCGGCACCGCATCGCGCACGGCCGTGGATCACATGGCCAAGGCCTACCGTCATCTGCGCGAGGGCGGCCGCATGGTGGCCCTGCTGCCAGTCGGCCCGGCGGCCGACAAGAAGCTGGAGGCCTGGCTGTATGAGCGCGCCGACAAGGCCGACAAGGACGGGGATTTCCCATACACCAAGCCCGAGCTGCACCGCGCGGCTGATGTGCTGCTGCCTGGCCTGGCCTTCGGCCGCGCCGCCACCAACGTGGCCACGCGCATCGTCATCATCGACAAGCTGGCCAAGGACGAAACACCCAGCGCGGCACATCGCACGGTAGATCTGAGCAATGCCCAGAGCATTGAAGAGCTGTTTGACCGCCTGGAAGATCAGCCTATGCCCCAGCGCAGCAAGCAGCTGGCGGCCGAGGCCCAGCGCCGTGAAGAGATCCGCGCGGCCGCCGAGCTGCCCGACATTCAGCGCACGGCCGAGCCTGGCCAGGTCGAGCGGACGCCGGCGGCGGGATCTGCAGCGGCTCCGGCCGAGAGCATGAAGCTGCCGCGCGCCGGCCGCAAGACGGTCGAGTACTTCACGAAGAAGGGCAAGCGCCTGGAGGGCGTGGTGTTCCAAGGTAGCAAGGCCGAGGCCGAGCAGTACGACCCCTACACCATGGCCCATGAGGGCGGGTGGTTCATTCGCGCCAAGCATGTGGCCGAGGATGTGGAGCGGCCGGCTTTCCTGCGCGGTGCGGAGCCGGTTGAGGCCAAGGAAGAGCGCATGATTGCGTTCGCCCACCAGGTCAGCGCCGGCAATCTGGACTGGCGCAAGGCGCGTGCGCGCGATGTGGCCGACAGCATGCTGGCCAACTGGGGCAACGCGCTGCCGGTGAAGGTGGCCAGCACCATGCAGGACGATGTGATTCCCAAGGTGGTGCGCGACTATGACCAGCAGCTGAAAGACCAGGGCGCGACGGGCGAGGCGGCCGGCTTCATCTACAAGGGCGTGGTGTACCTGATCGCCAACCAGCTGCCGACCTCTGCGGCCGTGGCCGAGGCGCTGGCCCATGAAATGCTTGGGCACGCAGGCCTGCGCGGGGCATTTGGCAAAGGCCTGGTGCCGATACTGCGCCAGGTCGCGGCCACGCGCCTGGACGATATGCGCCGCATTGCCACCGATTACGGCTTGAGCCTGGAGAATGAAGCGGATCGGCTGCATGTGGCCGAGGAAGTCTTGGCATTCATGGCGCAGACCCAGCCAGAGCTAGGCTTTGTGCGCCGAGCCATCGCGGTGATTGCGTCCTGGCTGCGCGCCAATGTGCCGGCCCTGGCCAATATGCGCATGTCCGACGCCGAGATGATTCACAAATTCATTCTTCCCGCGCGGGCCTACATCGAGAAAGCACGCACCGAAGCAAGCAACGACACAAGCCCAGACGATCCGGCATTCCTGCGGGTGAACCCTGGCCAGGCTGCAGCCGCCGGCCGCAAGACACTGCGCCAGCTGCAGCAGCGCGTGAAAAGCCTCACAGGCTACGAGTCGTGGGACTCTCTCATTTACGCCTGGCAAGACCGATTCATTGACCTCAAGCGCATTCAGCAGCGCATCAAGGATCTGAATGGGACGGTCAACGAGACAAACGACGCCTACCAGGGCGAAGAGCTGTATCACAAGCGTGTCGCCAAGCGCTCGGCCAACTTCCTGCGCGATGAACTCAAGCCGCTGCTGGCCGGGCTCAACAAGGCCGGGGTGCAGCTCGATGAGTTTGAGCGCTTTCTGCACGCGCGCCACGCCGGCGAAGCCAATGCCGTGCTGGCCGAGCGCAATCCCAACCAGGCCACCATCGACCTGGAGCGCGACAAGGCCGACAAGGAGCTGCAGAAGCTGCGCCTGCAGCTGCAAAACGCGACCGCCAAGGGGATGGCCCTTGCACCGATCCAGAAAGCCATTGGGGCCGCGCTCATGGCCAAGGGCCGCTGGGATGGTGCCGAGGCTTTCCGGGGGACAGAGGACGAGCGCCTGGCGCTGTCTGGCATGACCGACTTGGAGGCCGGCAACATCTTGAGCGGCTACCCGGCCGCGAAGCGCGCCCAGCTCGATGCGCTGGCCAACCAGGTGGACGCCATCAACGAGGGGACACTGCAGACGCTGCAAGGCTACGGCCTGATGGATGGCAAGACGCTGAACGCCTGGCGCAAGACCTACCAGCATTACGTGCCGCTGCACCGGGATGAAGCCCACCCCGACAGCAAGGCTCACCCCATTGGCCAGGGTTTCAGCACCAGGGGCGATGCAGCAAAGCAGCGTACTGGCTCTAAGGAGAAGGTGACTCACATCCTCTCTCACATCGCCATGCAGCGAGAGGCGGCCATCACGCGCGGCGAGAAAAACAACGTGGCCAAGCGCCTGTACGTGCTGGCTGCGCAGAACCCAGACCCAGACCTGTGGAGCCTGGACCTTCCCAAAAAGAAAGCGATCGACCCCGATACGGGGCTGGTGAAAACGGTTGTCGATCGCGCGGCCGCGCTGCATGACAACGTGCTGATGGTGCGCATTGCTGGCCACGACAAGCACCTGGTTTTCAACCCCAAGAACGACCAGGCCGCGCGCCTGGCCATCGCTATGCGCAACCTGGACGCCACTGAGCTGGATCGCTTCACCAGGCTGATGGGCAAGCTCACGCGCTGGTTTGCGGCCGTGAACACCCAATACAACCCGGTGTTCTCCATGTTCAACTTTGCGCGCGACATTCAGGGGGCCATGCTGCAGCTGTCCACCACGCCGCTGGCTGGCCAGGAAATGCAGGTTCTCAAGAACGTGGGGGCCAACATTCGCAGCATCTACAAGGAGCTGCGCAACGAGCGCAAGGGCGTGCCTCTGGGGTCGGGTCGATGGGCGCAGGCCTGGGAGCAGATGCAGATGGATGGCGGCATGACCGGCTTCCGCGAGCTGTACGCAGATCCCAAAGACCGCGCACAGGCGCTGCAGAAGGCGCTTGCGGCCGAAAGCCATGGGCGCGTGCGCCGTGCGGCGTCTGGCCTGTTTGGCTGGCTCTCAGACTTCAACGAAACGGCCGAGGGCACCACGCGCCTGGCGGTGTACCAGATTGCTTTGGATAGAGGGCTGACGCGCCAGCAGGCCGCCAGCATCGCCAAGAACATCACCGTGAACTTCAACCGGCGCGGCCGCAATACCAGCGTGGTGGGCAGCTACTACGCCTTCATGAATGCTGCCATCCAGGGCAACGTGCGCATGTACGAAACCCTGACCGGGCCGCGCGGCCGCCAGATCATGATTGGCGGCATGCTGCTGGGCATGACTTCGGCCCTGATGGGGCATTTCGTCATGGGCGGCGACGGCGCTGATGACGAATGGAAGAAGGTTCCCGAGTTCGTGAAAGAGCGCAATATCGTCATCCCGCTGGGGCCAAAGGACTACGTGACCATTCCCATGCCTTTGGGCTTCCATGTCTTCCCCAACATGGGCCGCAAGATGGTGGAAATGGTTATCAACGATGACCCCCACAAGGGGCGCATGAACCGCCTTGGTGAGATGGCCTTGATTGCCGTCAACGCCTACAACCCGCTGGGCGGCACGGAAAACCTCATGCAGATGGTTGCGCCTACGCCGTTCGATCCCGTGGCGGCGCTGATGGAAAACAAGGATTGGACGGGCAAGCCGATCTACAAGGAACAGCGTTCGTCTTTGGATCCAAAACCAGGCCACACCATGGCCAAGGACAGCACCAGCCAGGCCGCGCGCTGGGCTGCGCAGCTGGCCAACACCGTGACCGGCGGCAACGACTGGAAGCCAGGCAGCTGGAGCCCGAATCCGGACGCCATTGAATACCTGTTTGGCCAGTTCACTGGCGGCGTCGGCCGCGAGCTGGCCAAGGTGGGCAACGTGGCCAGGTCGATGGGCTCGGGCGACGAGCTGGCGGCCCATCAAATCCCCGTGGTCGGCCGCATGTACGGCAACACGCGCGGCATCAATGGCCAATCGGAATCGTTCTACAGCAACATTCAGCGCATCAATGTGGCCATGAATGAGGCAAAAGGCCGCGCCGAGCAGGGTGAAGATCCGCGGGCGGTGCTGGTCGACGTGCCCCTGGCCAGGCTCGATGCTGGCGCTGGTCTGGTCGACAAGCGCGTGCGCGAGCTGACCAAGATGCGCAACGCCATTCAGAAGAGCGACAACCCGGAAAAGACCGCCCTGGTGAAAGAAATCAACCTAGAGATTGAAAGCACCATGTACCGGCTCAATCAGGCGGTGGCGCAGACCATTTTTGTCTCAAGGGAGGGCAATGAATAGCGCGTGCGCTTCGGTGCTTCGGCGCTTGCGTGTGTCTGTGCTTTGTCTTTTTGATGGAAGTGCGGCTATACTGGCAGCGCAAGTAGGTTGTTGATCGAGGAAGAAGCCCGCCGTTGTGAAAACACGGCGGGTTTTTTCTTTGTGCGTTGCCTGGCAAGGCGTGCTTATAATGCTTCTGTCCTTCTGTTGGTTTGTGCTTCGTTCTGTTGTTCTTTCCATCGGGTTGACTTTCGGGTATCGGGTAATTGCAAAGAAGGGGAAGCCCGCCAGTGTCAAAGCTGGCGGGTTTTTTCTTTGTCTTCTCCATTCATGAGGTGTCTATGACGACAGAGATTCAGCGGGCCGAAGTGTTCGCGCAGCCGGTGTGGCCAGCGCGGAAAGTGGTCATGGTGTTTGAGCATCCAGCCATTGGCTGCGAGCATTTTTCTCCCTTGATTGCGGCCGCGATGGCTGAGTATCACCAGCAGAACCCGCGCGCTATGGAGACTGCTGAGCCGTTTGTCTCGTCCCAAGGGGTCACGGTGAGATACCACGGCCTTGAGCAGCTGGACAGGGAGGCGGCGACTGGAAAAGGCTTCACCCTCTACAGGGGCTGCAAGAGCGTTCTGGCCAGGCCCATGACGCGCGGCGAGTACAACGCCTATAGGGGCTGGCAGCTGCCGCCGGATGAAAGCCCGGACGATGCCGGCTACCTGGTCGAGTATGTGGACGGCGGCAAGGCCAACGATTCGCGCCATGCTGGGTACATCAGCTGGAGCCCGAAGGATGTTTTCGACCGCTCATACCATCGAATCTAGGCGCGTCTATTCCGCTGGTCGTGGTCGGATGTAAACAAAAAAATCGTCTAGCGATTTTGGCGCGCCTGCGTGGGCGGCATACTGCGGGCATGAACACCAAGACGATTTGCACCGTGCTGGCCATCGCTGCCATAGCCCTGGCCTGGTTCTTCCGCTATGACGTAGCGCCCGCCGGCGGCGGTGCCCTGGCTGTGCGCCTGGATCGCTGGACGGGTGAGCTGATGTTGACCGGCGCTGATGGCCACTTTCACGAGGTCAAGCCGGTGGCCCAGCCTGGCCAATAAAAAAAGGCCCGCACTGATGGCGGGCCTCAAACTCAAACCAATAGAGCACTGCCCTACTGATACGCGCATTATCCACGATATGGCGCGCGCGGGCTTTGTTTACATTGGCCACATAAGTAACGATAAGGTTTAATTATCGTTACCTATTTTTTTGAGAGCACTCAAGCCTTGCGTAGCAAATAAAAAAGCACTCGATAGCGAGTGCTTGCGGTGTTACTATCGGGCAATTGGAAGCCTGAAAAGACCAACGGCCTGAGTGCTGGTAACACTCAAGCCGTCTGTGCAGGCAGCCATTGGACAGGGAATAGCGCCGCATTGCCGCCATTATGGAGCATGTTGCCCGTTCCCGTAAACATTTATGGGATTCTCGTGCAACAGCAAAACCTTGATTTGTTTGCTGACGCCGAGCGTTGGCCGCACAAACCTTACATCGCTGAGGCGAATAAGCGCATCTGTGGTTTCCGCTCGCTCAAGCAGGCGCTAACAAAGCCGTACATTCAGCCGAATCCGCCACACCTCCGGGTCTGGTCAGTCTTTGACGTTGACCGCGCCGGCGGCGCTTTGGCCTGGGAAGATGGGAACCTGCCGCCCCCGAGCTGGGCGGCCGCCAATCCAGAGAATGCGCACGCGCACCTGGTTTGGGGGTTGAGCGCCCCTGTCCTGGTGGACAGCCCCGACATGCGGCAAAAGCCCCTGCGCTACCTGTGCGCGGTCGAGGCCGCATTCCGTGAGCGATTACAGGCCGATCCTGGCTATGTGGGCCTGCTGACCAAGAACCCGTCACATGCGCGCTGGCGCGTGCTGCGCGGCCCTCACGCCTATTACGAGCTGGGCTACCTGGCCGAATGGGTGGAGCTGCCCAAGCATCTGCCCAAGCGCAACCCCGAAGAGATTGGCCTCGGCCGCAATGTGACCGTTTTTGAGTGGCTGCGCCAATACGCCTACAAGAACATCAAGAAGTACAAGAGCGCCGGCAAGGACGGCTACGAGGCGTGGAAAGCGCACATGAATCTCAGGGCTCTGTCGCGCAATGGCGAGCTGGCCATCCCCCTGGAAGGCAATGAGGTCTGGCACATCGCCAAGAGCGTGAGCAAATGGACTTGGAACAAGTTCGACATTGCCGCCAGCGATGAACGGTTTTCTGCGCTCCAGGCCGCGCGCGGCCGCAGGGCCGCCGCCAAGCTGACGACAGAGGATCGACGGGCTGGCCAGGTCGCAGCCACGGCCTCACGCAACTCTGCAAGCGAAAACAAGCGCGCCAGCGCCAGGATCATGGCTGCTCAGGGGATGACCCAGCGGGCTATTGCCACTGAACTGGCTGTGTCCCAAAAGACCATCAGCAACTGGCTCAAATCTTGAGTAATCCGCTGCCCATAATCAGATAACAGCTCTCTCAGGGCGTTAGCTCGGGTGTTGAGTAATTGGCAACCCATAATCAGATAACAGCACCAGGAGCCTGCCCTGCTCTTCGGCATTGAGCGCCAGGCTTGAGTAATTCGCAAGCCATATTCAGAGGCCTCGAATCGCGCCCGCCTGCTGTGCTTCGGTCTGTGCTTTGTTGTGTGCTTTGGTCTGTCTGTTGTGTGGCACAATCCATCTTGTAAACACTTCCACGTTTACACGTAAGTTACGGCGAAATGCAGAAAGTACAGCTTGCAATAGCAATAGCTGCGATAAAGAAACTTGAAATACTCAAACCAATGGGAGCATTTGAATGATTGTTCTGTTAGCGAATGACAAGGGCGGCGTAGGCAAAACTACAGACGCGGTAAATCTGGCAGCAATGCGAGCACTCGCCGGCCGCAAAGTGGCCCTTGTTGACTGTGACCCTCAAGAGACTGGTACTGCCTGGGCTATCGTCCGCTCCAACCTGACACCCAAGGTTCCAATGATTCATAGGCTCCAGCTGACGGGCTCTGACGTTGCGGAGCAGCTGGTGGCGCATTCTGAAAACTACGACGATTTGATTGTGGACACCCACGGCGCAGACTCCATTGAAATGCGCCAGGGGATGACGGTTGCCGACATTGTGCTGATGCCTTTGCAGCTGTCGCAGTTCGACCTCTGGGGCGTGACCCGTGTGCAGCGCATCGTCAAGAACATCGAGGCTGAATGGGGTGAGGGGCAGCGTGTCGATATCCGCGCCCTGATGAATGGAGCCCACCCAGCAGCCAAGAAAGACAAGGCTGAAATGCGCAAGATCCTTGAAGAGCAAGGACTGCATGTGCTGGAAACCGTCATGCACTGGCGCGTGCTCTATCAGCGCATGACCAGCACGGGCCTCTGCGCCGTTGAAATGGAGCCCAAGAGCCCAGCGGCCAAAGAAATGATGGCCATCTACAAAGAAATTTTTGCGGAAGATTGGAGTAAAAAAGTATGACCCTCAAGCCTGAAATGCCCGGTGGACTGACAGCAGCCGAGCGCCTGCAACGAGCCAATGCAGCCAAGGCCGTGACCTCTCAGGCCGCCATGTCTGGCGGCTCTCCAGCGGTGCAGCCCCCTGCTGCAGATCCGGCCCCGGTGGCGGCCGTGGCCACGCCTGGCGCACGGCCGTGGGAAAAAATCGTGGTGAGCGAAAAGGCGAGCTTGAAGCGCCTGCCCCTCATCATGCCAACGTCCTTGCGAGCCAAGCTCCAGTACCTGGCAGAGAAAGAGCCTGGCGAGAGCATGAGCAGCATTTCTATTGCTGGGATTGAGGCCGAATGCCTGCGTCTTGAGAAGGCCGCCGGCGTTATGCCCGAGGTCGAGGCAAAGAAGGTGCGTTCGCGCGTCGAAGACAAGCACGCAAAGCCGGATGATGATGAAACGCGCATGGTTGTGCTGGTGCCGGCCGCACTGCAAGAGCGCATGGACTTGCTTATCAAGGATTTCAAGTTGGCCAAGGATCGCACCAAGATTGCGCTGCCTGGCATCGAGGACGAATGCAACCGCCGTCTTAAAGCGCGCGGCGAGCTGTAAGCCTCTATGTGCTGGCGCTGGCCAGCAACAAAAAAGCCCCTGGCCAGGTGACTGGCGCAGGGGCTTTTTTTAATCCGCGTGTAGTGGTGGCAGCTTGAGCGCTTTGGCCAGGTGTTTGGCCAGGGCTGGGGCGATTTCACGCTCCAGGGTGAGGGCCAGGGCTCGGGCATTCAATCGCTCTACGGACTGCCGGCTGATTGCATAGCCTACTCTCCGGCCGTTGACGCTCGCGTAGGCGTGAAATGAGTCGGCCCATGCTGCATGTTCAAACCCGACCAGCAGCTGGTCGAGTCGGTGCTGCATTGATAGCGTTGGTGACGGGTTTTCAATCCGATCAAATGAGAGGCTCGGGGGCGGGGCATAGTAAAGCGGGGCTCCGCTCTCTAAGAGGCCTGCATCAACACTGATATTTCCAGGGGGTAGCGAGATATGCCCTTCCCCCAGCAGATCGACGGCGCGATCTATGACCGCTTGCAGCTCTTGGAGCTTCATGTACGCAAACTTTTGCTTGGTTTCTGAGGTGCCGCAGACGATGACCAGGCTCTCGACCCGTTCCGATAGGTGGGCTATCTGCTCCCGGTGCCTGCGCTTTTGGTTGCGGCCGTAACGTCTTGCCATGGTTAGAACTCCTTTGTGTAAATGGCTTGGGTGGCTTTGGCGATTTCGCTTTCAAGGGCAATCAGCTGCTTCCAGGTCATGAAGTGCCATTCACGAGAGCCGTCCAGCAGTGCGGTTTGGTTAGAGCGGTCGAGGTGCCAGCGTGTCAGCACGGTGGTGCTGGGGGCGGTGGGGATCGCGTGGACAAGGCCGGTATGGCCAGGCGTGCCCTGAATGCGATACAGGCCCTTGAGCTTGATAAGGTGCTCGCGCATGGCCTGGTACAGCTGGCCGGTTTCCTTGTGGTTGTTGCGTACCTTCTCGTCCAGGCGGTGGTAGCAGCTGCGCTCCAGGTTCCACAGCTCGGGCGATTTGAGAGGGACTATCGGCGCTGCGGCCGGGCTTGGGGTTTCCCTCGCAAAGCGGCGGGCA
Organism: Comamonas sp. Z1; assembly: GCF_008121555.1. NCBI lineage: Bacteria > Pseudomonadati > Pseudomonadota > Betaproteobacteria > Burkholderiales > Comamonadaceae > Comamonas > Comamonas sp. Z1. The sequence continues at coordinate 1,005 of NZ_VOQT01000024.1, read as the reverse complement.
GTGGGGCGGATCTGTACGAATTCCATAGCTTGTGTCCTTCTGGGCAGCGCTCGAGCGCTTCTCTCTGGATGCCAGCTGCAATGCATGTCTTGCAGTTCATGTGGTGCACCAGGTAGGCGCGGTCAGCGGTCTGCCATTCGTTCATGGGTGTGCAAAGAAAAAGCGGCCTTGCGGCCGCTTGTGGGTGGGTAGGGTCGGGGTCAGCGTGCTGGCGCTGGTCGCCAGATGAAATCGCCTTTGTGTTCGCGCTCGCTGCATCGGCGCGGGGGAGTCACGGGGTGACTACGCCTTAGCGTGCTTTATTTTCCGAATTCTGAGACGACCCCAGATAGCTCTCAACGGTCAGGTTGCGAACCCATCCTTTTTCTCCTGGTGCCTTGGGCTGAATGGCTGAAATAACGCTGTGCATCTGTGCCCTTAGTGGCTGGTGGCGGGTGGGGTGCCCTGCATGCTGGCGATGGCCTGGGCGGTTTCATGGTTGGCCAGGACAGCCAGGCCGAACGACTCAGAGCCCAACTCCAGCTCGAAACCGTAGGAGGCGAAGAGCATCCCCGTGGCGGCCATCAGAAGAGCGGCGCGGGCCTCTGTGCTTTCGCCGCCTGGCAGGCTCGCCAGGAGGTTGTCGATTTTCTTGGCCGCTTCTTTGCATGCGATGCGGTCAACTTCAATGCGTTTCTTTTGCTTCGGTGCTTCGTTCGTCATGTGCGTTCAAATCGTTTTGCGGTTTCAGAATTTGCGTCCAGGGTCTTGTACGCATTGGTGATTTCCAGGCAGGTGGCCTTTTCGGAGACTCTGGCGCTCCACACCATGGCGGTGCTGAGCAGTTCCAGGCCTTCGGCGTCGGGCGTTGCCCATTGGCCGGTTTCCTGTTGCAGCTTGAAGGCCTTACGCAGCGCGCGGCGGCCGCCGGCGAGCACCTTGGCCAGCTGGTGATTTGCGAAGGCCTGCATGCCTCGGCGCTTGCGCTGCAGGCAGACATGCAGGTACACGCCGAACCAGGTGAAG
>NZ_VOQT01000023.1:0-60749 GCF_008121555.1 Comamonas sp. Z1 | reverse complement strand
CGCCACGAATCGCAGATTTGAAAGTGAACAGGAAAGTCAATGAAATCAACGATCTACCAACACCACCTCCGCGCCAGTGCTAGCTTTTCGTACCGTCACTTATTGCACTGAAAACGAGGAGACCCCATCGTCCATCAGCACGCAGGCGGCGGCGCCATCGGAGAGCTGGCTGGCATTGCCCGCCGTGACGCTGCCGCCCTCGATCACGGGCTTGAGCGCGGCCAGGCTCTCGAGCGTGGTCTCCGGGCGGTTGCCCTCGTCCTGGGCCAGGGTCACGTCGCGGTGGCTGACGGCCTGGGTCTCCTTGTCGACCACGGCCATGCGCGACGGCAGGGGCACGATCTCGGCGTCGAAGCGTCCAGCCTGCTGGGCCGCCGCCGTGCGCTGCTGCGATTGCAGCGCGTACAGGTCCTGCGCCTCGCGGCCGATCCCGTACTTCCTGGCGACGAACTCCGCCGTCTGCAGCATGGGCATGTAGGCGTGCGGCACCTTGGCCTGGACGGCGGGGTCCGCCTCCGCCGAGGCCCAGTCGAAGTAGCCCTTCTGCACCGCGGAGATGTTTTCCTGGCCGCCCGCGACCACGACCCGCATGCCGTCCACGATGATCTGCTTGGCGGCCGTCGCCACCGCCATGAGCCCGGAAGCGCACTGGCGGTCCAGGGTCTGGCCGCTCACCGCCACGCCCAGCCCGGCCGCGAGCGCGGCGTTGCGCGCCAGGTTCATGCCGGCCGTGCCGGCGCCCAGCACCGTGCCCACGACGACGTCGTCGACCTCGTCCGGGCCGGCGCCGGCGCGCGCGACGGCGTGCCCGATGGCATGGCCCAGCAGCGTGGGCGACTTGATGGCATTGAATGCCCCTTTGTAGGCGCGCCCGATGGGGGTGCGCGCGACGGAAACGATGACGGCCTGGCTCATAAGGTCCTGCGGTGGAGATGGAAAGGGAATGCGTCGCGGCTTCAGATGAACCACGCGTCGCGCATGTCGTAGGCGCAGCGGTCGGCACGCGCGAGCAACGCCCACTGGGCGTGCGTCTGCGGCAGCTCCCACTGGAAGAAGTAGCGCATGGCCTGCAGCTTGCCGCGGTAGTGGTCGGCGGCCTCCCCGCTGGCGGCCGGCAGCGCGCGCGCCGCCGCCCGCCCCTGCAGCAGCCAGATCCAGGCCAGCGTCACGCGCCCGAACGCGTCGAGGTACAGCGTGGCGTTGGCCAGGCCGAGGTCGGGCTCGCTGCGCTGCAGCGCGGCGAGCCCCGCGCTGACCTCCACCAGGCGGTCCAGCGCCGCGCACAGGGCCGCCGCCTCGTCGCCCAGGCCCGCCTCGGAGGCGCGCCCGGCGTCCTGGCGCACGGTGTCGACGAACAGGCGCAGCCCCGCGCCCTGCTCCGCCAGCACCTTGCGGCCGAGCAGATCGATGCCGTGGATGGCCTCGGTCCCCTCGTGGATCATGTTCAGGCGCTGGTCGCGGTACAGCTGCTCCAGCGGGTAGTCGCGCGTGTAGCCCGCGCCGCCGAGCACCTGAATGGCCAGGTCGTTGGCCGCCGCGCCGTAGCGCGCAGGCCAGGACTTCACGACCGGCGTGAGGACGTCGAGCAGCCGGCCGGCCGCTGCGCGCGCCGGCGGCTCCGGATGGGTGTGCTGGTCCTCGAACAGGCTGCAGGCGTACAGGCACAGGGCCAGGCTGCCCTCGGCGTAGGCCTTCTGCACCAGCAGCATCCGGCGCACGTCGGAGTGCTCGACCAGCTTGACCTGCGGCGACAGCGGATCCTTGTTCGACGGCAGGCGGCCCTGCGGCCGCTCGCGCGCGTAGGCCAGCGACTCGCTGAAGCCGCGCCAGGCGATGCTGGCGGACATGACGCCGACGCCGATGCGCGCCTCGTTCATCAGCTGGAACATGTGGGCCAGGCCCTGGTGCTCGCGGCCGACCAGCCAGCCCACCGCGCCGCCCTTCTCCCCGAAGGACAGCACGGTGGAGGTGGTGTTGCGCCAGCCCATCTTGTGCAGCAGCCCGGCCAGCGCCACGTCGTTCGGCGTGTCCGCCGCCCCGTGCTCGCCGGGCAGGATCTTGGGCACCAGGAACAGCGAGATGCCCTTGACGCCGGGCGGCGCGCCCTGGATGCGCGCGAGCACCATGTGCACGATGTTCTCGGTGAGGTCCTGCTCGCCGCCGGAGATGAACATCTTCTGGCCGAAAACGCGGTAGCTCCCATCGGCCTGGGGCACGGCGTAGGTCTTGATGTCGCCCAGGGCGGAACCCTGCGACGGCTCGGTCAATGCCATCGTGCCGGCGAAGCGGCCGTCGCCCAGCGGCGCGAGGTAGCGGGCCCGGAGCTGTGGGCTGCCGAAGGTGCGCAGCAGATTGGCCGCGCCGATCGTCAGCATCGCATAGGCCGCCGTGCCGACGTTGGCCGCGTAGAAGGCGCTCATCGCCGCGCGCAGCACGACCTCCGGCAGCTGCAGCCCGCCCTCGGCCTGCTCCCAGTGCGCACTGAGGAACCCGGCATCCGCGATGGCCTGCCACGCCGCGCGGGTCGGCGCGACGAGGCGGGCCCGGCCATTCTCGAACTGTGGCTCGTTCTCGTCGCCCTCGCGCAGATGCGGCGCCAGCAAATCCTCGGCCAGCTGGCGCGCCGTCTCCAGCGTGGCGTCGAAGACCTCGCGCGAGTGCTCGGCATAGCGCTCGCGCCGCAGCAGGCCCGCGGTGTCCAGGACTTCGTAAAGCAGGAAGGCGAGCTCGCGCTCGCTGATGGTGGCAGTGGCCATGTGGGGTTGTCTCGCTCGAAATAAACACCGAGCGCTCGCTCGGTTTTTGAGGGAGTTTACAATCATTCCCGACCGGCGGTCAATTCGGGCAACCTGCCCCGCCCCCCACCCGACCGCGTCCACGCCTTCCCGCCATGCCCCTGTCCCTCGGTCTCGAGCCCCGATTCACCTTCGCACAGTTCAAGCGGATCAACCCCATCCCGCCCGACACGCTGTGGGAGCTGGTGTACGCGCGCAACGCGCACGCCATCACGGTCAAGCGCGTGCCGGTGGCGCTGGCCAATCTGCGGGCCATCTTCGAGGCCTCCTTCCAGCTGGCCAACCAGGTGGGCTTCGGCGCGATGACGCTGCGGGACCTGTCCAAGGCCACCGGCCTGTCCATGGGCGGGCTCTACGGCTACCTGCAGAGCAAGGACGCCCTGGCCGCCATGGTCGAGGACCTGATCCGGCACATCGGCGGCGAGATCCCTCGCTGGTTCGACGAGGCGTCTCTGGCGCCGCTGGTGCGTCTGGACAGCAGCCTGCGGGCGCACGTCTTCATGTCCGAGCTGCTGCAGCCGTGGTTCTATTTCGTGTACATGGAGTCGCGCGTGCTCGAGGCTGATCAGCGCAAGGTGGCCAGGGCCGCCGAGGTGGATTTCCAGGCCGCCATGGCGCGGCAGATCCGGCAGGTGCGCGAGATGGGCGACCGGGAAGCCTTCCTGCTGGCGGCGCACCTGCAGAGCGTCATCCAGGACTGGTACGTCAAGCGCTGGAAGTACCGGGCCGAGAAGATCAGCGTGGATGAGTTCGCGAACAGCCTGAGCGCGATGGTCGCCGCGCAGCTGCGGGTCGAATAGCGTCGGCGCTCCCGCGCCGATCCCTCCTGCGCACGCGCCCAGTGGCCGGGCTGCAGGCGGCAGCGGCACCGGGCCGCCCCGCGAGCAGCCCGCTCAGAGCTTGTCCAGGCGGACCGTGCGGTCGGCGAGGACCTCCGGCGGCGGGCAGGTCCCCTGCTTGAGCCAGCGCTTGGCCACCTTGATGTCGCGCGGCACGTTCACCGACAGCACGCTGCGCAGCCTGCCCTCAGAGATCTGGAACACGGAGAACGCCCCCTCCTCGGCGGAGCCGCGCAGGGTGCCCTCGAGCTCGTTCGACGGCACGCCGAGCACCTGCAGGTTCAGGTCGTACTGATCCGACCAGAACCACGGAATCTCGTCGTACGCCACCTCGCCGCCGGCAATGGCCTTGCCCACGGCGATGGCCTGATTCTGGGCATTGGCCCACGACTCGCATCGCAGACGGCCGCCCGCCCAGGTGTTCGGCTGGTTGGCCACGTCGCCCGCGGCATAGATGTCTGGGTCGGAGGTGCGGCCGGCCTGGTCCACGACGATGCCGTCCCGGACCTCGAGCCCGCAGGCCTCGGCCAGCCCGGTGTCGAGCGCAAGCCCGATCCCGACCACCACCGCGTCGAACTCCTGCGGCCCGCCAGGCAGTTCCACGGCCAGCGCGCGCTGGCGGCCCGCTTCGATCGACGCGACCGTCGTCGCCAGCCGGACGTCGACGCCTTCCCGGCGGTGCCTGTCGAGCAGGAACGCCGAGAACCGGGGCGGCAGCGACCGCGCGCACAGGCGCGGCCCCGCCTCCAGCACCATGACCTCGACCTGTTTCTTCCTCGCCGTCGCGGCGATCTCCAGCCCGATCCACCCGCCGCCCACGATCAGCAGCCGGTTGCCCGGCACCAGCTTCCTGGCGATGGCCTGGCAATCCTCGATCGTGCGCAGCGCATGGACGCCGGGCAGGTCGGCGCCGGGACACGACAGCGCCCGAGGTCGCCCTCCGGTGGCCAGCACGAGCTTGTCGTAGCGGACCGCAGAGCCATCCGCGCAGCTGACCTGGTGGCCGGTGCGATCGATGCCGACGGCCTCGACGCCGGGCCGGAAGTCCACGCGCAGCGCGTCGCACTGCTGCGGGCCGAGCAGCACCGGCGGGTGCTCTTCCGCCCCGCTGAGCACCGCCTTCGACAAGGGGGGCCGCTCGTAGGGCGCGTGCGGCTCGCGCCCCAGGAGCGTGATGCCCCCTTCATGTCCCGCTTCGCGCAGCGACCGGGCGACCCAGGCGCCGGCCTGGCCGGCTCCAATGATGACGACATCCATGGGTGCTCCCTGCCGTCGTTCAGTGCGCGGGCCGCAGGAAGATGACTCCCTGCTCGACCTTGACCGGATGGCAGCGCAGCGGATCCGTGCACGGCGCGCCCACCGCCCGGCCGCTTCGGATGTCGAAGGTGCCCTCGTGCAGGGGGCACTCGATGAGGCAGGAATCGACCACCATGCCCAGCGAAAGGTCCGCGTCGCCGTGGGTGCAGGTGCCGTCCGTGGCGAAGATCTCGCCGCCGAGGTTGTAGAGGCACACCCGCCTGCCGTCGATCTCGACCGGGTGCGTGTCGTCTTCGTCGATGTCGGCCACGTTGCCGACCCTGATCCATTCACCGTCCATGGTGTCTCCCGGATTGTTGTCTTGCCGCACCCGCTGCCCTACGCCTGCGACGTCATCACGTCGATGTAGTGGTTCTCCATGTGATACAGCGCCTCCTCGAGCGGCGACATCGGGCCGGGCTGGAAGAACTTCGACCCCGCGGTGTTCTGCATGCCCTCCACCATCACGGCGTCCTCGGCGATGATCTGGCGCACGAAACCCACGTACTTCTCCATCTCCTCGTCATAGTTCGGGATCGAGAAGGCGCCTTCAGGGAACAGCAGATAGCAGATGACCTTGGTCTCCGTGGGAGAGATGGGCCAGATGTGCCACATGCGCACGCTGTCGGCACGCATCGACAGGTTCAGGTTCGGATAGATGCCCGCCTTGCAGGCGATCCCGCTGGGCTTGTCCTGCGCCCAGGGCAGCGTCGGGAAGACCTGCTCGCCGGACTTCGAGTGCGGCCTGGCTTCGTACTGGGTGTGCCAGCCGCCGTTCTCGACCAGGTTGAAGCGGACCTGCTCGCCCTTCACGAAGCCGCCGAAGGTCCCCTTGTGGATGACGCCGACGTGGTAGATGTCGATCAGGTTCTCGACCAGGAACTTCCAGTTGCACTTGACGTCGATCTCGACCTTCTGGGCGAGCTTGCAATGGTCGGTCTGGAACCACCACAGCGGCTGCTCGAAGGGAGCGATGTAGTCGTCGAAAGACATCGGCTCGTCGCTGAAGTTCACGAAGATCCAGCCGCGCCAGACCTTGACGTGAAGCTGGCGCAGGCTGCAGTTCTTCAGCTCGACCTCCGAGGCCTTCATGCCCGGCGCGACGACGAGCTTGCCGCTCACGTCGTAGAGCCAAGCGTGGTACGGGCAGCTGAATTCCTTGGCGTTGCCGCGGCCGACGGCGATCTCCACGCCGCGGTGCAGGCACTGGTTCATGTAGGCGACGACCTGGTCGGGCGCGGGACGGGACACCACGATCGACTCCTTCATCACCTGGAAGGTGTAGTAGTCGCCGACATCGGGAATCTCCTCGACGCGTCCCACGGAGAGCCAGTACTTCATGAAGATCTGCTCCTTCTCCATGGCGTAGATCTCGGGCGAGCTGTACACCTCGCCCGGCAGGTGCCGGGCGCTGAGCAGTTTCTTGCGGGTCTCCTTGAACTTGGGGCGCAGGTCCAGGAGTTGGTGTTCGGCTACTTGCATCGTGGTCGTCCTTTCAAAAGATTCGTTGAGTAAACGTAACGAATACTAGGCAATACATTGATCTATGTATAGATCGATGTGAGAATCGATATAAATAGCCGTAGGAACCCTATGCCAGCCAAGAACAGCTCCGAGAACGCACGCCAGCGCCGCCAGATCAATGACGTCGAATACGTCGGGAGCGCGGAAGCGATGTCGATCCTCGGCGTGCGCCGCGAGACGCTGTACACCTACGTGAGCCGCGGCCTCATCAAGACCAAGCAGCGCCCGGGCGTGAAGGCCAAGCTTTACCGCAAGGCCGACGTCGAGAAGCTCAGGAGCCGGGCCGTCGCCCGCTCGGGCGGGCCGCAGGTCTCCCAGTCGCTGCGCTACGGCGAGCCGATCGCGCAGACGTGGATCAGCGAGCTCACCGCCCAGGGCCCACGCTACCGGGGGGTGCTCGCGCGCGACCTGGTGCGTGACGGACGGTCGTTCGAGTTCGCGAGCGAGCTCATCTGGACGGGGCTGCCGCGCACCCGCGATGTCCCGTGGCCGGCCCCGCAGGACACCCGGCAGCCTGAGTCGCTGGTCCGCATGGCGCTGCAATCGGCCGAGCACGTCACGCCGCTCAAGCTCCTGGCGATGCTGACGACCTCGCTGTCCGCGTTCGAGCGGGCCGAGGACGACGTGGAGGCGGCCGGTTTCGCGGCCTGCCGCCGCCTGCTGCAGTGGCTGGCGGGCACGGCTGGCGTCTTCGGCCCCGAGCCGCGCTTCTCCCCGCCCCGCGACGGCGAGTTCGTGGCGCAGTGCGTCGCCCGCGGGCTGGGCCTGGGCGATCGGCCCGATGCCGTGCGGGCCATCGACGCCGCGCTCGTGATGTCCGCCGAACACGAGCTGTCGGCACCGACCTTCGCGGCGCGGATCTGCGCCTCGACGGGCGCGGACCTGCACGCCTGCGTCGCCACGGCGATGCTGACCCAGTCCGGGCCGATGCAGGTCGGGGGCGCCGTGGAGGTCGAGGCGCTCATCGACGCCCTGCCCTGCGGCCTGGCGCCCGAAGACGCCCTGCCGCTGGCGGCGGCCTCGGGTTTCAAGGGCAATGAGCTGCCGTGCTTCGGCCATCCCCTCTACGATGGGGAGGACCCGCGCTCGGCCGTGCTGCTCGAGCTCGTAGACGACCTCAGCGCGCACGGACCGGATCTGCCGAAGGTGCAGGCGCTGGTGACCGGCGCGCGGCAGGCGGGACAGCACCCGAACGTCTTCGCCGCCCTCGTGATCCTGTGCAAGGCGATGGGTCTGCCCAATGGCAGCGGCGCGATGCTGCATACCCTGGCGCGCACCAGCGGGTGGATCGCCCACGCGATGGAGCAGCGCCTGACGGGCGCCATGCTGCGGCCGCGCGCGAAGTACATGGGCCAGCACCTTCCGCGGTAAGGCAGCCCTCGGCCGCGGCGGGCGTGGGCGAGGAGGTTCCCTCCGGTCAGTCCCGCATCACGAGCGCTGCGGTGGCCCTGCGCACCAGAGGCAGCGCGAAGAGCAGCGTCGGGAAGGCGATGATCCATGACAGTGCCCACGCGCTGAGCCAGATGTAGAGAAAGCCGGGCGCCAGGCCGATGCTGCGCAGGGTCGACACGGCCGACACCACGAAGGTCATCAGGATCGAGAGCAGCAGCGGCATCACCAGCGTCGCGTAGGCGGCTGGCAGCTTGGCGAAGCCGAACACCGTGCGGGCCTGCGCCGCCGAAGGAGGACACTCGTTTTTCATGGGTAGGCCCGTGGTGTGTGGCCTGCACTGCCCTCGGGACTGCGGATGGCGCAGTCCGGACTGCCGTAGCGCCGGACGTTCCAGCACACGGCCATGGAACGCCCGCCCGTCATCCTGGCGTGGTTGCGGCGCAGCGGCGAAGCGCCGCATGCCGCGCGCCGGTCGCGGCTGCCGATGGCGGAGGTGTCCGCGCGGGAGGGAAGCCGCCGCGCGCTCAGGAAATGCACCGCTCCTGCTGCTTGCCGGTCCTGCGCGAAGGACTTGTCTGTACTGCGCCGCATCTGACCCTGGGCATCGGGTTGGTCCTTCGTCTGCATGGATCCTCCTTCATCGGGTTGTTTCGTTGCGCTGCCCAGCAATGGCAGCGCTATTGTTAGTTGCCAAACCAAAGTTACCCGGCGAGGGTGGAGGTGTCAACACGCAAAGCGAGCTGTCGCGGAGGCCGAAGAAAGAATACGCGGGTCCTCTGATGAAGGTCAAAGCGCGGTGCCGGAGGGACGCCTGCCCAGCGATCGCGGTTCGCGATGGGTGGGCATCCGCAATACGACGGCTCGCCGTCGAGCCAGCCTCAAGCCACGGGGAGAGCCCCGGTTCGCCGCCGGCATCGTTCGAGCGGGGTCGGCCGCATCCGGGCACTGGCTCCGCCGCACCCGAAGCCTGCCCGTCGGGCCTAGTCGAACGCGAGCTTGGCGAGCGTGCCACGCAGCCATTGGTTGGCCGGATCCTTGTGCGCCCTCCGGTGCCAGAACTGGCGCACGTCCGCCGCGGGAATGCTCAGCGGCACCGGCAGGATCTGCACGCCACGGGCGTTACGCGCCGCGTTGCGGGGCACGGTGACGACCAGGTTGGAGCGCTCGACGACATCCGCCGCGACGTGGTAGTGGGTCACGCGCAGGATGACGTCGCGCTTGGCGCGCATCTTCGAGAGCGCGCGCTCCACCAGGTCGTCCGCATTGCCCGTGGCCACGGCGACGTGCTGGGCCGTCAGGAACGCCTGCAGCGGGAAGCCGGGGCCGATGAACGGATGCCGCTTGCGCGCCAGGCAGCAGTAGGGATCGCCGAACAGGCGCTGCTGGTAGAAGCCCGACTTCAGAAAGGCGAGGTTGCCGATCGCGAGATCCGCCTCGCCGCTCTGCAGCAGTTGCTGGTACTGGTCGTTGGGCCGCCGCAGCGCCTCGATGCGCACGTGCGGCGCCTCCCGCAGCACCGCCGAGATCAGCCGCGGCAGAACGATGCCCTCCCCCGCGTCGGACAGGAGGATCTTGCACGTGCGCTCCGACGCCTTCGGCTCGAAGCCGTTCGGTCTTTCCAACGACTGCTGAAGGATCGCCAACGCCTGGCGGACCGGGCCGATGAGTTCGTCGGCCAGGGCCGTCGGCTCCATCCCGCCGGTGGTCCGCACGAACAGCGCATCGGAGCAGGCCTTGCGCAGCCGCAGCAGCGCGTTGCTCATTGCGGGCTGCGACAGGCCCGCGACGCTCGCCGCCCGCGACACATTGCGCTCGGCATAGATGGCGTCGAAGACCCGCAGCAGGTTCAGGTCGAACGTTTTGATATTCATATCCTGAATTCTATTTCTCTCCAATATCGATTAGACAATGATGAGCGTGCCGGTGATCATTTCCCCAACCAAACGAGAAAGGATGAGACCCCATGGGGACAGAGATCAAGACGCCCGTGCTGATCGTGGGCGGAGGGCCCATCGGCCTGTCGATGGCCATCGAGCTGGGATGGAGGGGGATCGAGTCGATCCTCGTGGATGAGGGCGACGGCACGATCGAGCACCCGCGCACCGGCCTGATCGCGGTGCGCACGATGGAGCTGTTCCGACGCTGGGGGCTGGCGCAGCGCGTGCGCGACTGCGGATTCCCGGACGACTACGACCTCTCGATGGTCTTCTGCACGTCGCTCAACGGGCTGCTGCTCGATCGGGAGAGCTACCCGAGCATGCGCGACGCGCCCACGCCGCCCGAGACGCCCGAGAAGAAGCAGCGCTGCCCGCAGCTGTGGCTGCAGCCCATCCTGACCGACGCCGCCCGCGCCGAACCCAGGGCCAGGCTGCTGTTCAAGCACCGCTTCGTCTCGCTTCAGCAGGACGGCGAGGGCGTCACGGCGACCGTCACCGACCTGAACACGGGCGAGCCTGTCACCATCCGCGCGGACTACCTGCTCGGCTGCGATGGCGCTACCAGCCAGGTCCGCGAGCAGGTCGGCATCAGGATGGAGGGCCGGCTGCTCAGCTACTCGGTGAACGTCCTGATCCACGCGCCGGGACTGGTGCACGAGCACAAGATGGGGCCGGCCGAGCGCTACCTCTTCGTCGGCCCGGAGGGAACGTGGGGCAATCTGACCGTCGTCGACGGGAACGAGATCTGGCGCCTGACGGTGCTCGGATCGGAAGAGAAGATGGACCTCGCGAACTTCGACCCCGCCGCCTGGGTCCGGCGCGCGCTCGGTCGCGACGACGTGGAGTTCGTGGTCGATTCGGCCATCCCCTGGCGGCGCAGCGAGATGCTCGCCGATCGCTACTTCGAGGGCCGCGTCGCGCTCGTGGGCGATTCCGCCCACACCATGTCTCCGACCGGTGGCATGGGCATGAACACCGGGGCGCAGGAGGTGCTGGACATCGGCTGGAAGCTCGAGGGCCTCCTCAACGGCTGGGGCGGCCCGGCCCTGCTGCGCAGCTACGAGACCGAGCGCCGGCCCGTCGCGCAGCGCAACATCGGCTTCTCCACGCAGAACTTCAGGGCCTGGCAGGACACGCCCAGCCCGGCGGCGGTGTGCGACCTGAGCGCCGAAGGCGAGCAGGTGCGCCGGGACCTCGGCCGGCGCCTGCGCGAGTCGACGCGCGTGGAGTGGGAGTCGCTGGGCCTGCAGATCGGCCACCGCTACGAGGGCTCGCCGATCTGCGTTTCCGACGGCACGCCCCCGACCCCGGACGAGTACTCGACGTACATCCCCACGACGCGGCCCGGCGCGCGCGCGCCCCACGTCTGGCTCAGCGACGGCCGCTCGACGCTCGACCTGTTCGGCCGCACCTTCGTGCTCCTGTGCTTCGACGGCGGCCTGCGGGGCGAGGCGGACACGCTCGCGCAGGCCTTTGCCGCCAGGGGAGTTCCGTTCCGCCTCGAATCCATCGAGCAGGCCGACGTGGCGAGAGCCTACGAACGCCCGCTGGTCCTGGTGCGTCCCGACGGGCATGTCGCATGGCGCGGCTCGCACGTGGAGCACGCCGGCCAGGTGGTCGACACGGTCCGCGGCGCCGCTTAGCCGCAAGCCCCTTCCACGAAACAAAAAGGAGACAACCCCATGAAGACTGAACTGCCCGGCCGCGCGATCAAGGCGATGGCCGCCGCCCTTCTCGGCTCGTGCATCGCACTGTGCGCACAGGCCAACGGCTATCCCAGCAGGCCGGTCACGCTGGTCGTGCCCTTCACGCCCGGCGGCAGCAACGACGCCCTGGCGCGCACGGTGGGCCAGAAGCTCGGCGAGTACTGGAAGCAGCCCGTCATCGTCGACAACCGCCCGGGCGCGGGCGGCAACGTTGGCACCAAGCAGGCGGCCAAGGCGGCTCCCGACGGCCACACCCTGCTCGTCGTGGCCAACAATTTCGTCACCAACCCCTTCCTCTATCCGGACGGCCGCGCGGGCTACGATCCCGTGAAGGAATTCGTTCCCGTCACGCAGCTGGGCCGCGTGCCCTTCGTCCTGGTCGTCCACCCCGGCCTCGCCGCCAAGTCGACCCAGGAGCTGATCGCCCTGGCCAAGGCCCAGCCCGGCAAGCTGTCCTATGGGTCCGCCGGCGTCGGCACGCCGCACCACCTGACCGGAGAGCTCTTCAAGAGCCTGGCCGGCATCGACATGGTGCACGTGCCCTACCGCGGCGCGCAGCCCGTGGTCACGGACCTGATCGGCGGACAGATCCAGGTGCTCTTCGGCGTCGCGAACTCGGTGCTCCCGCACATCAAGACCGGCGCCCTGCGCCCGCTCGCGGTGGCCGGCGAGCAGCCCCTGCCCTACCTGCCAAACGTCCCGACCGTCGCCAGCGCGGGCGGCCCCTTCAAGGCCTTCCGCAGCGAGGTCTGGATCGGCCTGGTCGCGCCGGCGGGCACGCCGCCCGACGTGGTGGCCAAGATCGAGGAGGCGGCGGGCCGGGCACTGCGGGATCCGGCGGTCAAGGCGGCGCTGGAAGCCCAGGGCCTGGAGCCCGCCCCATCGACGCCGGCCGCGCTCCAGGCACTCATGCAGGAAGACATGGCGCGCTGGTCCAAGGTCATCAAGGACACCGGCGCACGCGCCGAGTGAGGCGCAGCGGCGAGGCCGGCGGCTGATCGCCGCCGCCGGCGCCGCCGCGCCGCCCTCTAACACCCGATTGCAGCTGGCTGACGGCGCGGAGCACCCGCCCGCCGGGCAGCGCATCGCCCGCAGCGTGGCCCGTCAGGCCCCATCCCATCACAACGAGGAGACAACCATGAAGCATTCCCTTTCCGCGGCGGCCGCAGGCCTGCTCGCGCTCGGGCTCGCACCCGCGCATGCGCAAGGAGGCGCGCCGGCGTCCGGCGTCACGATCTACGGCGTGGCCGACGCCGGGGTCGAATGGTCTAACAACGGCGCCGGCTCGTCCCGCCGGCTGGTGTCGGGCGGCGCGCTGGGCAGCCGGCTCGGCTTCCGCGGCGTCGAGGACCTCGGCGGCGGCCTGTCCGCGGTTTTTCGCCTGGAGCAAGGCATCAATCTGGACGATGGCACCCTGGGCCAGGGCGGCCGCGCATTCGGCCGGGAAGCCTCCGTCGGCCTGGCAAGCACCGCCTGGGGCACCGTGACGGCCGGGCGCCTGCCGACGCCCTACTACGTGGCCCAGTCCGGCGTCGACGCCTTCTCGTGGATGGGCAGCGGCGGGCATCTGGCCATCACGCGCAGCACCGACGCGACCCGCCAGCTGCTGCCCCTGGCCGTCAGCGCCCGCTTCGACAACGCGGTGGGCTACGTGACGCCCAGGCTGGGACCGCTGACGTTTCGCGCCATGGCCGCGGCCGGGGAGAATCAGCCCACCATTGGACGCGCCTACAGCGCCTCGGCGACCTACCGCAACGGTCCGGTCGACGCGGTGCTGGCCTGGGCACGACAGCAGGGCGCGGACAACGCGAACGGCCGGATCGACGCCGTCGTCGCCGGGGGCAGCTACGACTTCGGCGCCGCCAAGATCTTCGCGGGCTACACCGCGGAAAAGAACAGCTGCGGCACCTGCACCGGCGCGCTCGCCCGCGCCCAGGGCGTCACGGGCGCCGCGGCCAGCGAGTTCCGCCTGATCAACCTCGGGGCCCGCGTGCCCTTCGGTGCCTTCACCGCCATCGTGCAGGCCGTGCGGATTTCCGACCGCTCGGCCTACGCGGCGGCCACCGGCCAACGGGACGCCACATGGCTGGCCATCGGCGGCGAATACACGCTCTCCAAGCGCACGATGGCCTATGCCTCGCTGGGCGCGGTCGGCAACCAGAACGGCTCGCGCTACGCGCTGGGTTCCGGATCGGCCCAGCAGCCCGCAGGGCTCGGGGGAGCGGGCGACCACCGTTCCACCACGCTCACACTGGGCATGCGCCACGCGTTCTGAACAGACACGGCAGACGCCCAGGTCGTGCGCTCAGGCGCCTGCGTGGCGCAGGAGCGCCGCCGCATGTTGAATCAAACCAAGGACAGGCCATCGCCATGACTGAACCACAACCCGCCTACCAGACCGGCATGTGCAACGAGTTCGCCACCGAAGCCCTCCCCGGGGCGCTCCCCCATGGGCGCAACTCCCCGCAGCGCGCGCCGTACGGCCTGTACGCCGAGCAGCTCTCCGGCACGGCGTTCACCGCGCCGCGCCACGCCAACCGCCGCGCCTGGCTCTACCGCATCCGGCCTTCGACGCTGCACCATCCTTTCGCCCTCGTGGATGCGGGACGGTGGACGAGCCGGGCCGGCGACGGCCCCGTGACGCCCAACCAGCTGCGCTGGGACCCGCTTCCTATGCCCGAGCGGCCGACGGACTTCATCGAGGGCATGACGACGATGGCGTGCAACGCGTCCTGCGCGGTCCACCTCTATGCCGCCAACCGGTCGATGGAGACGCGGTTCCTGTACGACGCCGACGCGGAGCTGCTCCTCGTGCCCCAGGCTGGTCGCCTCGAGCTGGCAACGGAAATGGGCCGTCTGCAGCTCGAGCCCCAGGAGATCGCCGTGATCCCCCGGGGCGTGCGCTTCCAGGTGCGGCTGCTGGACGCCCAGGCGCGGGGCTACGTGTGCGAGAACTTCGGCGCCGCCCTCAAGCTGCCGGACCTCGGTGTCATCGGCTCCAACGGGCTGGCGAATCCCCGGGACTTCTGCACGCCGGTCGCGGCCTACGAAGACCGCGAAGGCGACTTCGAGCTGGTCGCGCGCTTCCAGGGAAACCTGTGGAGCGCGCGCATCGGCCACAGCCCGCTCGACGTGGTCGCCTGGCATGGCAACCACGCGCCCTACAAGTACGACCTGCGGCGGTTCAACACCATCGGCTCGATCAGCTACGACCATCCCGATCCGTCCATCTTCCTGGTGCTGCAGTCCGTCAGCGACACCCCGGGCGTCGACACCATCGACTTCGTGGTGTTCCCGCCGCGCATCCTCGTGGCCCAGAACACGTTCCGGCCGCCCTGGTACCACCGTAACGTCGCGAGCGAGTTCATGGGGCTGATCCACGGGGCCTACGACGCCAAGGCCGAGGGCTTCGTGCCCGGCGGCGCGTCCCTGCACAACTGCATGAGCGCGCACGGACCGGATGCCGACACCTTCGCCAAGGCCAGTGCCGCTGACACCTCCCGGCCGGACTACCTCACCGAGACGATGGCCTTCATGTTCGAGTCGTGCGACGTCTTCAGGCCGACGACGTTCGCCCTGGAGACCGCCCAGCTGCAGGAGGACTATTTCCGCTGCTGGCAGAACCTCGGGAAGCACTTCGATCCGGCGCGGCCATGACGCGGGTGAACGAAACCCACGCGCCGGACCTGCGCAGCTGGGTCGGGTCCGCGAACGAGGACACGACGGATTTCCCGATCCAGAATTTGCCCTTCGGCGTCTTCCGCCGGCGCGGCTCCTCCGGGCCGTTTGGGGGCGGCGTGGCCATCGGGGACCAGATCCTCGACCTGGCCGCCGCGGCCGCCAGCGGCGCACTCGCCGGCGATGCGCGGGATGCCGCGGTGGCCGCCTCGCGCAAGCGCCTCAACGACTTCATGGCCATGGGGCCCGCCGCGTGGTCGGCGCTGCGCCTGGCGCTCTCGCGCGCGCTGCGCACGGGAGCCACGGAGCGCGGCAGGTTGGAGGGATGCCTTCTTGCCCAGCGCTCGGCCGAATACGCCCTGCCCGCGGCCATCGGCGACTACACCGACTTCTACATCGGCATCCACCATGCCACCGCCGTCGGCCGGTTGTTCCGGCCGGACGCACCGCTGCTTCCGAACTACAAATGGGTTCCCATCGGGTACCACGGCCGCAGTTCCTCCGTGGTCGTCAGCGGCGAACCGATCTACCGCCCGCTCGGCCAGAGCAGGGCCGAGGCCGGCGACCCGGAATTCGGTCCGAGCAGGCGCCTGGACTACGAACTGGAGCTCGGTTTCCTGGTGGGCCCGGGCAACCGGCGCGGCGAGCCCATTGCCATCGGCAGCGCCGAGAGCCACCTGTTCGGGGTCGCGCTGTTCAACGATTGGTCGGCGCGCGACATCCAGCCCTGGGAGTACCAGCCGCTGGGGCCCTTCCTGTCCAAGAACTTCGGCAGCACGCTCGCCCCGTGGGTCGTGACATTTGAGGCGCTGGCGCCGTTCCGGGCCGCTTGTCCGCGTGCGCCCGGCGACCCCGAGCCATTGCCCTATCTGAATTCCGAACGGAACCGGGCCAGCGGCTCGGTCGATGTGCAGCTCGAGGTGCTGCTCCAGACCGAGGCGATGGCCCGGTCGGGCCTGCTGCCAGCGCGCCTGTCGCGCTCGAGCTTCGTGGAGGCCGCCTACTGGACCCCCGCCCAGCTCGTGGCCCACCACACGGTCGGCGGCTGCAACCTCGCGCCTGGCGACCTGCTCGGATCGGGCACGCTGTCCGGGCCACATCCAGAACAGGCCGGCTCGCTCCTCGAGCGGACTGCCGGTGGACGGCAGGCCATCGCCCTGCCCTCGGGCGAGCACAGAACCTTCCTGGAGGACGGCGACACCGTCATCCTGCGCGCCTGGTGCGAACGCAGCGGAGCGCGACGCATCGGCTTCGGCGCATGCGCCAGCACCATCCACGCGCCGAAGCGCGCACCCTAGCCTCGCCGCGCGCTGCCCTGCACTGCCAAGCTGGCACCCGGGCGCGTCCTGCAATTCAGCGGCGAGGCAGGTTGGGACACTCGCTGACCGGCGTCGTGTGCCCGGCCGCCAGGCGCTGCGCGCATGCCGGCGCGTGGTCGCAGAACGTGCACCGGACTTCCGCCGCCCGGGTCGCCGGCAGGTCGTCCTGGGTCCTTGCCGCCTGCACCTGACGCCGGGCGGTGAACTTCCGCAGTTCCAGCGCGCCGGGATGCCGGAGCCTCCACCACTCGGGTTGCAGGTTCAGCCACAGCAGCGTGGCCGCACCGCCAAGAAGCGTCAAAATCACGAGAATCCCCAGAAGCTTGTCCATGATCGTTCCTTTCTGCCATCGTCGGCGGATGCAGGCTGGGCGGCCCTGCAGGTTCTGCCGTCTCCGCAGGCGCAGGCGATTTTTTGTTAGTCGCCTAACTATTAATCTAGGCCTGCCGCGGCCGGCCGTCAACCGCCGCGGGCGGCGTCCTGGACGAATGTTGATCTCGCGCAAACCCGGACGCACCCGCGCCGCCCTCCGACGCGGGGGATCCGCGGGTACGGCCGGAAGCGATCCACCGCTGCGGCCCTCCTCTCCCGCCGGCGGATGTCGTGCGCCGCAGACCCATCCGCGCCCCGAGGCACATGCAGGTACGGCCGGGGCACATGGCCGGTCGCTCCACGCGCGGCGGCGCGGCCGCCAATGCGCAGCGGCGCTGGGATCCGAGCCGTCCCGGCCGCGTACTCAGCGCAGCATGCGTCCGTTGTGCGTCATCACCAGGATGTCGGCCACGTCGATGCCGCTGGCGATCTTTCCCTCGGTCGGCGCGGAGAAGGAGACGCCGCCGAGGGACACCCCCTGCATCGCGCGCAGGGTGGCCTGGAGCGCGGGGCGCGTCAGCCCGGGTGCGCGCCGCAGGCCTTCCAGCAGCACCTGCGCGTTGATGTAGCCTTCGAACGAACTGAGGGACAGCCGGTCGTAGTTCCGGGCCTTCATCGCTGCCTGGTATTCGCGCGCCAGGGGAAGCAGCGTCGCATAGGGGTTCGGCACGACGCTGGAGAAGGCCGTGCCAACCGCATCGGCGCCCACTTGCTCCCACACCGAGCGCTCATCGACCGTGGAAAGGCAGACCATCTGCGCCCACAGTTTCGTCGCCACCTTGGCGCGGATGGCGGCGATCCCGGTCGCGGTCACGCCACCGACCACTACTACGTCGGCGCCGCTGCGCTCGATGCTCCGCGCCTGCTCGGTGTAGTCGGTGGCGTCCCGCGCATAGGGCACGGCGGCGACGAGCGGCAGTCCCTGCGCCTTCAGCACCGACTCGAACTGCGCGCGGAACGCCGTGCCCGAGTTGTCGGTCGCGTGCAGCACGGCGAAGCGGCTCCGGCCAATGGTGGGAAACAACGCGGCGATCGCGCGGGTCTCCGCGTCGAACGTCGCTCGCACATGGGTGACGATCTCGGTCCCCGGGCGGCGGAATGCATCGTTTCCGTGCAGCACGCCGACGATCGGCACGCCCGCGCGGGTCGCCGCCGGAATGGCGGCGCCGATGATCGGGCCGCCGAACAAAGAGGTCACCGCGACGACGGATTCCCTTGCCGCCAGCGACCCGATGGCCTCGACGGTCTTCTCGGCCTGGTACCCGTTGTCGATGGCCAGGAGCTTGACGGGCTGCCCCCGGATCCCTCCAGCGCGGTTCGCCTGTTCGAGCGCTCCGTCCACGCCCTGCCTGATCATCTCGGCCTGGCGCGCCTGTCCTCCCTGCAAAGGAAGCAGCATCGCGATCTGGATCTCGCGCGCCGCCGCCCGCGCTCGGAACGGCAATCCGACGGCCGCCGCTGCGAGCACCCCTCCGATGCACGAAAAGGTGCGGCGCCGCGCTCGGTCGGTACCCGTAGGTTCAGTGTTCATTGTCTGCCTCTCTCCATCATTGGTGCGCGCGATCGGTGCCGCAGCCCCACGCCGGCCGGTCGCGCTGACTTTTTGCGAGGCGACTCTAAACACTTTGTCGCGCGCTTGATAGATTGAGTCTCAGTCAATGTGAGTCCGCCGCGCGGGTGCGACTTCCGCACGGACAGAGGCCTGCATCGCCGGGCGGGGTACTGCCCGCATGCGTCCTGCATCTCGCCGAGGGCGGCTGCGCCGCACCGGGCCATATGCGCCGAAAGGCCGTGGCCTGCAAGGCTGTCACCACGGACGGCCCGGCGGGCATCGGACACGCCGAGCCGGGCCGACCGGGCCTTCACGCCGGCCGGAGGACTTCGGAGACCGTCAGCCGCACCAGGTCCAGCGTGGTCTTCTGGACCTGCGTGGCGGGGCGTTGCAGGCTGGTCGCCAGGGACAGCGCTATGCGCAGCGGCGGCGCACCGATGACCTGGGCGCTGTAGGCAGAAGGAACAGGCGAATTGAGCAGCGCGTTGCGCGGCAGCACCGCGTACCCGGCCCCGTCGGCCACCATGTCCAGGATGGCGGCGACCCCGTCGATCTCCAGCGCGATCTCGGGCCGGCAGCCGATGAGCGCCATCTCGGCTTCCACGTGCATGCGGATCGCGTTGGGGCGCGAGGGAATGACCAGCGGCAGCCGCGCGAGCTCGGCGAGCGCGATGGGGCCGGGCGGCGGGTCCTCGGCCAGCCCGCGCGGGCGGGCGCGCACGAGCAGCAGATCCTCGTCCATGAGGTGCGACACATCCACATCGCGCACCGGCTGGCCGTTGTAGAGCACGACGATGTCCAGGCGACCGCTGACCAGTCCTCTCAGGAGTTCGCTCGAAAGCCCTTCGCTGATCGAGAGCCGAGCCTCCGGCAATTCCTTGCGGAAGGCGCGCATGAGCGGCACCGCCATCGCGCGCGCCACGCTGCTGGGCAGCCCGATGGCGACGGCGCCCGAGACGCCGCCGCGCAGGCGCTCCATGTCCTCCCGCGCCCGGGCCATCTGGTGCAGGATGCCCCGCCCATGGTCGACCAGCAACCGGCCCGCCTCCGTGGGCGTGACGCCGCGGCCATTGCGCACCAGCAGGTTCTGGCGCAGCTCCACCTCCAGCAGGCGCACCTGCCGGCTCAGGGCCGACTGGGCCATGCCGAGGGCCGCCGCGGCATGGGTGAAGCTGCCCATTTCGGCGACCCGCACAAAGTACTCGAGCTGCTTCAGATCCATCGACAAATGAGATATCTGGTAGACCAATCCGCCACTTCTTGTATAGCTGGAATTGCAGCAGAATACCCCAAAATACTTAGCCACCAAACAATCCTATGAATGCTCCGCTTCGTGGAATCTCCTCCATGGCCACCCGCCAGGTGTTGGCCGAGCTGCTGGCCGCCTACGAGCAGCAGACCGGCCAGCGCGCAGCCATCGAGGCCGTGGGCGGCGTGGACGCGGCCAAGCGGGTGCAGGCCGGCGAGGCTTTCGACGTGGTGGTGCTTGCCTCTGACGCCATCGACAAGCTCATCGCGGCCGGCGCCGTCGTGGCCGGCAGCAGGACCGACTGGGTGCGCTCCGGCGTGGCCGTGGCGGTGCGCGCGGGCGCGCCGCTGCCCGACATCGGCTCGGAAGACGCAGTGCGCAGTGCCGTGCTGGCCGCGCGCAGCATCAGCTATTCCACCGGCCCGAGCGGCGTGGCGCTGGCGAAACTGTTCGAGCGCTGGGGCATTGCCGACCAGGTGGCCGGCCGCATGGTGCAGGCCCCGCCCGGCGTGCCCGTGGGCTCCCTGGTGGCACGTGGCGATGTGGAGCTCGGCTTCCAGCAACTGAGCGAGCTGCTGCACGTGGAGGGCATCACCATCGTGGGCCCGCTGCCGCCTGCGATCCAGATCACCACCATTTTTTCATCGGGCGTCGCTGCCTCCAGCCAGCAGCCCGAGGCCGCCAAGGCGCTGCTCGACTTCTTCGCATCGCCAGCGGCGGCCGAAGCCAAGCAACGCCAGGGCATGGACCCTGCCTGAACCCGAACACCAAGATCCAAGGAGCACAACGCAATGAGCCTCATCATCGACTGCCATGGCCACTACACCACGGCACCCAAGGCGCTGGAGAACTGGCGCAACCAGCAGATCGCCGGCATCAAGGACCCGGCCGCCATGCCCAAGGTCGCCGATTTGCAGATCAGCGACGACGAGCTGCGCGAGTCCATCGAGACCAACCAGCTGCGCCTGATGAAGGAGCGCGGCAGCGACATCACGCTGTTCTCGCCGCGCGCCAGTTTCATGGCCCACCACATCGGCGACTTCAATGTCTCCAGCACCTGGGCGGCCATCTGCAACGAGCTGTGCCACCGCGTCTCCACCCTGTTCCCCGACAACTTCGTGCCCGTGGCCATGCTGCCGCAAAGCCCCGGGGTGGACCCCGCGACCTGCATCCCCGAGCTGGAGAAGTGCGTCAAGGAATACGGCGCGGTGGGCATCAACCTCAACCCCGACCCCTCGGGCGGCCACTGGACCAGCCCGCCGCTGACCGACCGCCACTGGTACCCCATCTACGAGAAGATGGTGGAGTACGACCTGCCCGCCATGATCCACGTGAGCACCAGCTGCAACGCGTGCTTCCACACCACGGGCGCGCACTACCTGAACGCCGACACCACGGCCTTCATGCAGTGCATCCAGGGCGACCTGTTCAAGGACTTCCCCACGCTCAAGTTCCTGATCCCGCACGGCGGCGGTGCCGTGCCCTACCACTGGGGCCGTTTCCGCGGCCTGGCGCAGGAGATGAAGAAGCCCCTGCTCGAAGACCACCTGCTGAACAACATCTTCTTCGACACCTGCGTGTACCACCAGCCGGGCATCGACCTGCTGAACACCGTGATCCCGGTGAAGAACGTGCTGTTCGCCTCCGAAATGATCGGCGCGGTGCGCGGCATCGACCCCACCACCGGCCACTACTACGACGACACCAAGCGCTACATCGAAGCGTCGAAGATCCTGAGCGGCGACGACAAGCACCAGATCTACGAAGGCAATGTGCGCCGCGTGTTCTCCCGACTCGATTCACGACTGAAGGCAAAGGGGCTCTGACATGTACGAATTAGGCGTTGTCTACCGCAACATCACCCGCGCCGATCGCGCAGCCGCTGACGGCCTGGCTGCCCTCGGCTCGGCTACCGTGCACGAGGCCATGGGCCGCGTGGGCCTGCTCAAGCCCTACATGCGCCCCATCTACGGCGGCCAGCAGGTCAGCGGCACAGCCGTCACCGTGCTGCTGCAGCCCGGCGACAACTGGATGATGCACGTGGCGGCCGAGCAGATCCAGCCCGGCGACGTGGTGGTGGCGGCCGTCACCTCCGAATGCACCGATGGCTATTTCGGCGACCTGCTGGCCTCCTCGTTCCAGGCGCGCGGTGCGCGGGCGCTCATCATCGACGCCGGCGTGCGCGACGTGAAGACCCTGCAGGAGATGAATTTCCCCGTGTGGAGCCGCGCCATTTCCAGCAAGGGCACGATCAAGGCCACGCTGGGCTCGGTCAACATCCCGGTGGTGTGCGCCGGCATGTGGGTCACGCCGGGCGACGTGATCGTGGCCGACGACGATGGCGTGGTCTGCGTGCCCGCCGCGCGCGCCGCCGAGACGCTCGAGGCCGCGCGCAAGCGCGAGAGCTTCGAGGGCGAGAAACGCGCCAAGCTCGCCTCGGGCGTGCTCGGCCTGGATATGTACAACATGCGCCCCGGGCTCGAAAAGGCCGGGCTGCGCTACATCGACTGAGGACCTACGCCATGCCCATCCCCGCATCGGCGCAGGACTGGCACATCGGCCTCGTCGGCTACGGCGAGGTCGGCCGCATTCTCTGCGAGGACCTGCGCGCCCAGGGGCTGCGCGTCTCGGCCTACGACCGCAAGCTCGGCGGTGCGCTACAACGGCCCTTGTTGGAGCACGCGCGGGCCCATGGCGTCGAGTTGCTCGACAGCCACGCCCGGCTCGCGGCCACTGCCGACTTCGTGATCAGCGCCGTCACCGCCAGCCAGACGCTGGACGTGGCCCGGGCGTGCGCTCCGCAGGTGCGCAAGGAAGCCTTCTATCTGGACTTCAACTCGGCCTCCCCGGGTGCCAAGCAGGCGGCCGGCGCGCTGATTGATGCGGCCGGTGCCCGGTACGTCGAAGGCGCGGTGATGACCAGCATTCCACCTTACCGCATCAAGGTGCCGCTGCTGCTGGGCGGCGCCTCGGCCAGGGCGCTGGCCGAGGCCATCGCGCCGCTGGGCTTCGTCGCCAAGGTCGTCAGCGACCGGCTGGGCGTGGCCTCGGCCACCAAGATGTGCCGCAGCGTGATGGTCAAGGGCCTGGAGGCGATGGTGATCGAGAGCTTCACGGCCGCGCGGCACTACGGCGTGGAGGACGCGGTCATCGCCTCGCTCCAGGAGACCTTTCCCGGCATCGACTGGGAGAAGCAGGGCGCCTATTTCTTCCAGCGCGTGATCGAGCATGGCCGCCGCCGCAGCGAGGAGATGCACGAGTCCGCGAACACGGTGCGCGAAGCGGGCATGCCCGCCTTCTCCGCGCAGGGCACAGCCGAGCGCCAGGCCTGGATGGCGGACCGCGCGGACGCCGGGTCGTTCGGCGAACGCGGCGCTCCGGGATTCGCGCGCGCCGCCGACTGGCGCGCCGAGGCCGACCGCCTGTTGCAATCTCTCAAGGAACCCACCGCATGAGCACTTTCACGAAAACCCCAGGCTGGCTCGACTGGTACGCCGGACCCAGCAAGCCCCGCTTCCAGGTGCCGCCCGGCAGCGTGGACGCGCACTGCCACGTGTTCGGCCCGGGCGCGGAGTTCCCCTACGCGCCCGAGCGCAAGTACACGCCCTGCGATGCCTCGAAGCACGAGCTGTACGCGCTGCGCGACCACCTGGGCTTTGCCCGCAACGTGGTGGTGCAGGCCACCTGCCACGGCGCCGACAACCGCGCCATGGTCGATGCCTGCCTGTCCAGCGGTGGCAAGGCGCGCGGCGTGGCCACGGTCAAGCGCTCGGTGACCGATGAAGAATTGCAGGCCCTGCACGCCGCCGGTGTGCGCGGCGTGCGCTTCAACTTCGTCAAGCGCCTGGTGGACTTCACGCCCAAGGACGAGCTGCTGGAGATCGCCGGCCGCATCGCCAAGCTCGGCTGGCATGTGGTGATCTACTTCGAGGCGGTGGACCTGCCCGAGCTGTGGGATTTCTTCACGGCCTTGCCTACCACCGTGGTGGTGGACCACATGGGCCGGCCCGACGTGACCAAGCCCATCGATGGGCCCGAGTTCGAGCTGTTCCTGAAGTTCATGCGCCAGCACCCCAACGTGTGGAGCAAGGTCAGTTGCCCCGAGCGCCTGTCGGTCACCGGGCCGAAGGCGCTCAACGGCGAGCAGGCGGCCTACCAGGACGTGGTGCCGTTCGCGCGAAAGGTGGTGGAGGAGTTCCCCGACCGCGTGCTCTGGGGCACCGACTGGCCGCACCCCAACCTCAAGGACCACATGCCCGACGACGGCCTGCTGGTGGACTTCATCCCCCACATCGCGCCCACGGCCGAGCTGCAAAAGAAGCTGCTCGTGGACAACCCCATGCGCCTGTATTGGCCCGAAGAGGCGAAGTAAGGAGAGCGCGCCATGTCCCTCGACAAACCCTACCTCGACGTGCCCGGCACCATCATCTTCGATGCCGAGCAGTCCCGCAAAGGCTACTGGCTCAACCAGTTCTGCATGTCGCTGATGAAGGCAGAGAACCGCGAGCGCTTCAAGGCCGACGAGCGCGCCTACCTCGACGAATGGGCCATGACCGAGGAACAGAAGCAGGCCGTGCTGGCCCGCGACCTCAACTGGTGCATGCGCACGGGCGGCAACATCTACTTCCTGGCCAAGATCGGCGCCACCGACGGCAAGAGCTTCCAGCAGATGGCCGGCAGCATGACCGGCATGACCGAGGAGGAATACCGCAACATGATGGTCGGTGGCGGCCGCTCCCCGGAGGGCAACCGTTTTCTCGGCGAGGACGGCGACGCCCAGCCGCAACACCAACCCCAAGGCAAGGCCGGCCATAAAACCACGGGCAGCAACTGACATGGCCAAGATCACCGCATCCGTCTACACCTCCCACGTGCCCGCCATCGGCGCCGCCATCGATCTGGGCAAGACCCAGGAACCGTACTGGCAGCCGCTGTTCGCGGGCTACGACTTCTCCAAGGAATGGGAAAAGGCCCAGAAGCCCGACGTGGTGTTCCTGGTCTTCAACGACCACGCCACCGCGTTCAGCCTGGACATGATCCCGACCTTCGCCATCGGTACGGCCGCCGAGTACCAGCCCGCCGACGAAGGCTGGGGCCCGCGCCCTGTGCCCGCCGTCCACGGCCATCCGGCGCTGGCGGCGCACATCGCGCAGTCCGTCATCCAGGACGACTTCGACCTCACCATCGTCAACAAGATGGACGTGGACCACGGCCTCACCGTGCCGCTGTCGCTGATGTTCGGTCAGCCCCCCCAGTCCGACTATCGCTGGCCCTGCAAGGTCATCCCGTTCGCCGTCAACGTGGTGCAGTACCCCGTGCCCTCGGGCAACCGCTGCTTCCAGCTGGGCAAGGCGATCCGCAAGGCCATCGAGTCGTTCGACGAAGACCTCAACGTGCAGATCTGGGGCACGGGCGGCATGAGCCACCAGCTGCAGGGCCCGCGCGCCGGCCTCATCAACAAGGACTGGGACAACCGGTTCCTGGACCGCCTCATCGCCGAGCCCGCCGAGCTGGCCAAGGTGCCGCACATCGAATACGTGCGCGAGGCCGGCAGCGAAGGCATCGAGCTGGTGATGTGGCTCATCGCCCGCGGCGCCATGGCCGACGTCGCTGGCGGACCTGCGCCCAAGGTGGTGTACCGCTTCTTCCATGTGCCCGCCAGCAACACCGCGGTGGGCCACCTGATCCTGGAGAATCAGCCCGCCTGAGGCTGGCTGATTTCGAATCAACCCGTAAAGGACCCCCACCATGACCATCAAAGTAGCCCTGGCCGGCGCCGGCGCCTTCGGCATCAAGCACCTGGACGGCATCAAGAACATCGACGGTGTCGAAGTCGTCTCCCTCGTCAGCCGCGACCTGGCCAAGACCCGGGAAGTGGCCGACAAGTATGGCATCCAGCACGTGACCACCAAGCTCGAAGACAGCCTGGCCATCAAGGAAGTGGACGCGGTGATCCTCTGCACCCCCACGCAGATGCATGCCAGCCAGTCCATCGCCTGCCTGGAAGCCGGCAAGCACGTGCAGGTCGAGATCCCGCTGTGCGACGTGCTGGCCGACGGCGAGAAGGTCGCCGCCCTGCAGAAGCAGACCGGCCTCGTCGCCATGTGCGGCCACACCCGCCGCTTCAACCCCAGCCACCAGTACGTGCACAAGAAGATCAAGGCGGGCGAGTTCAATATCCAGCAGATGGATGTGCAGACGTTCTTCTTCCGCCGCACCAACATGAACGCGCTGGGCCAGCCGCGCAGCTGGACCGACCACCTGCTGTGGCACCACGCCGCCCACACCGTGGACCTGTTCGCCTACCAGGCCGGCAGCCCGATCGTGAAGGCCAACGCGATCCAGGGCCCGATTCACAAGGAGCTGGGCATCGCGATGGACATGAGCATCCAGCTGCAGGCAGCCAACGGCGCCATCTGCACGCTCAGCCTCTCGTTCAACAACGACGGCCCGCTGGGCACCTTCTTCCGCTACATCGGCGACACCGCCACCTACATCGCGCGCTACGACGACCTGGTGCAGTCGCACAGCAAGGGCCCCGAGACGCCGGTGGACGTGAGCCAGGTCGACGTGAGCATGAACGGCATCGAGCTGCAGGACCGCGAGTTCTTCGCCGCGATCAAGGAAGGCCGGGAGCCCAATGCCAGCGTGGCACAGGTCCTGCCGTGCTACCAGGTGCTGAACGGCCTGGAACGGCAACTCAACTGAGTCCGCGCCATTTGGCACTGTATCGTTTCCACTGCCTGCACGGCAAGCGCCGCGGGCGTTCTTCCTGGGAGAAGCGCAATGCAGACACGCACCCTCGGCCCATTCGAAGTCAGCGCCATCGGTCTGGGCTGCATGAACCTCTCGCACGCCTACGGCGCGCCCGTCTCCGCCGACACGGGTGAGCGCGTGCTGCTGGCGGCGCTGGATGCCGGCGTGACGCTGTTCGACACGGCGGCGCTGTACGGCTTCGGTGCCAACGAGGAGTTGGTGGGCCGCGTCCTCCGGCCCCATCGCCAGCGCATCACCCTGTGCAGCAAGGGCGGCATGGCCGGCGTGAAGGGCGAGGACGGCGTGACGCGCCGCGTGATCGACGGCCGCCCCGCCACGCTGCGCAGCAACTGCGAGGACAGCCTGCGCCGCCTGGGCACCGACGTGATCGACCTGTACTACCTGCACCGCTGGGACAAGCAGGTGCCCATCGAGGACTCGGTGGGCGAGCTGTCGCGGCTGGTCGCGGCAGGCAAGGTGCGGGCCATCGGCCTGTCGGAGGTCTCCGCCGCCACATTGCACCGCGCGCACGCCGTGCACCCCGTCGCCGCCGTGCAGACCGAGTACTCGCTGTGGACGCGCAACCCGGAGATCGCGGTGCTCGACGCGTGCCGCGAGCTGGGCGCGGCCTTCGTTGCCTTCAGTCCCCTGGCGCGCGGCTTCCTCTGCGGCGAACTCGTGGACGTGGGTGCGCTCCACGAGAAGGACATCCGCCGCGCCATGCCGCGCTTCGCGCCCGAGGCCTACGCGGCCAACCTGAAGCTGCTGGACGGCTACCGCAGGATCGCGCGGGACGCGGGCTGCACCCCGGCACAGCTGGCCCTGGCCTGGCTGCTGCACCAGGGCGGCCACATCGTCCCCATTCCCGGCACCACGAGCGTGGAACACCTGCTGGACGACCTGGGCGCCGCCAACATGCGGCTGCACGCCGCGGTGATCGAGCGGCTGAACGTTCTGATCAACGAACTTACCGTGGTCGGCCAGCGCTACAGCGCGCAGAGCGCGAACGAGGTCGACACCGAAGCCTTCTGAACCGCGAAGGCCCCTGGCGTCCGCGAGCCCGCCTTCGCGGTGTTGCGGGCGCCCTGCTGCCGGTTCCACACGGTGCGAGGGCAGGAATGCCCAGGCGCGAGGTTGTGAGGTTCACCCCGCCCTCCTCCGGCGGTCGGGCCGCGCCCCGGACCGCGTCAGGGTGCTCCGGCGCGGGCCAGCAGGCGGCCGTAGCCTGGAACCCCCGGCAGCGCGCCAAGCTTGCGCATGCAGTACCAGGCCACCGCCGTGTTGCTCGTGACGACGGGCCGTCCCAGGGAACGCTCCAGGGCCTCGATGGTCTCGGCCGTCCGCACGGTGGTGCAACTGAGGACGTATGCGTCCGCCCGCGCATGGGCATGGCGCGTGGCGAACGCATGCCACGCCTGCGGCGCGATGGCCATCATCTCGCGGCCGGTGCGGCAATCCAGGCCGGCGTTGCCGAGGATCTCGAATCCATGCTCGGCGAAGTAAGCCGCCTCCCGGTCATTGACGGCCGCCGTGTACGGGGAGAGCAGCACCACGCGCCGCGCGGGCAGGGCCTGCAGCGCCGCCACCAGGGCCTGCGACGTGGCCACGCAGGGCAGCCCAGTCGCGGACTGGATGCGCGCGAGAATCGACGCCTCCAGCTCGGTGCTGTAGGTCGACACGGCGGTGCAATGGAACACCACGATGTCGACGCCCGCGTCCGCGAGCAGCTCGGCCGCCGGCTCGACATCCCGGGCCATGCCCAGCAGGCTCGCCTCCGAACTGTCCACGAGCTTCAGCCGCGTGACCGCGATGGCGATGTCGGCGGGAAGCATCGCGCGCAGTTGCGGCTCGGCGGCCTGGTTCACGGAGGGCAGCAGCACGCCGATGCGCCCGCCCGATCCGTAGTCGAGTGCTGGGGCGGTCATGCCGATGCGCCCTTCAGTTCAGCTTGAGCCCGAGCTCCTTGATCAGGGGCGCGTACTTGGCGGTCTCCCGCCGGATGGTCTCGTCCATCTCCTCGGGCGTGGTGCCCGCCGTCTCCAGACCGAACACCATGAGCTGGTCCCTGACTTCCTTGCGCTGCACGACCTCCACAACGTCCTTGTGGATCTTGTCGATGATCGCCCGCGGCGTGCCGGCGGGCGCGGACAGTGCATTCCACATCAACAGTTCGTAGCCCTTGAGCCCGGCCTCCGCCAGCGTCGGCACGTCGGGCAAGGCCGCGGAGCGGACCGGACCCGTCGTGGCCAGTGCACGGATCTTCCCGGACTGGATGTGCGGGACATTGGCGGCGATGCCGTCGAAGCTGACCTCGACGTCCCCCGAGAGCATTCCTTTGACGACCTCCGAGGCGCCGCGGTACGGCACCTGGACCAGCTTGATCCCGCTCTGCCGCGTGAACATCTCGCCTGCGAGCTGTGTGGACGTGGTGCTGGAGCCGTAGTTGATGCTGCCGGGCTGGGCCCGGGCGGCAGCCACCAGGTCGGCCACCGCCCTGAAGGGTGTCCGGTCGGTTGCGGTGAGCACCAGGGACTGGCGGGCGACGATCGAGATGGACGCGAAGTCCTTGATCGGATCGTAGGGCAGCCGCGAATACAGCGCCGGGTTCAGCGTGTAGGTCGAATCCAGGGGCATGAACAAGGTGTAGCCGTCGGGCGCGGCCCGGGCGGCCTCCTGCGCCGCGATCAGCGTGTTGGCCCCGCCCTTGTTGTCGACGACGACGGGCTGGCGCCACTTTTCGGACAGGCGTTGCGCGATCGCTCGGCCCAGCACGTCGGCGGGCCCACCGGCCGGGAAGGGCACGATCAGACGCACCGGCCTGGCGGGGAAGCTGGCCGCGGCCTGCGCCTGCGCAGCGGCGGGGAGGACCGGTAGCAGCAGCATCGGGACGAGCAGCGTGGCGCGCTGCGCCGCGCGGCGCAGCAGATGGAACATGGGCATGGGTGTCTCCTCTTTCTTTTGATCGCAGGGGGTCGGCGGCGCCGGGGCGGGCCGCTCAGAACCCGTACAACTGCTCGGGGTTGCGCACCAGGATCTGGTGGCGCTGTGCTCCGTCGGGCACCCAGGTCAGCATCTGGTCCAGCAGGTCCGTGGTGTTGGGCATCTCGCCCTTGAACGAGACGTGCGGCCAGTCGCTGGCCCATACCAGGCGGTCCGGCCGGGCGGCCAGCAGCGCCTGGACGTAGGGCACCATGTCCTCGTAGGGCGGAGGCAGCGCCGACATCCGGTAGCCGCAGGACAGCTTGACCCAGCACCGCCCCGTGTTCACCAGCCTCAGCAGCGCCTGGAAGCCAGGCTGCCCCACGCCGTCTCCCGGCCTGAGCGAGCCCATGTGGTCGATCACGACGTCGGTGGGCAGTTCGCGCAGGGTGGGCTCCATCTCGGCCAGCGGAGCTCGGCCCTGGTCATCCATGACGTGGAGCTGCACATGCCAACCCAGGCGGGCGATGCGCGCCGCCAGCGCGGGCATCTCGGCCAGCGGGACGGCACCTGCATGGCCGATGTTGTAGCGCACTCCCCGCACGCCGGCTTCGTGCAGGCGGTCCAGTTCGGCATCCTGCACCTCGGCCCGCAGCGCGACGATGACGCGCGCCGGCCGGCCCAGCTCGGCCACCGCCTCCAGGTGCCGCCGGTTGTCGGTGCCATAGCCGCTGGGCTGCACGAGC
Source organism: Comamonas sp. Z1 (assembly GCF_008121555.1). NCBI lineage: Bacteria > Pseudomonadati > Pseudomonadota > Betaproteobacteria > Burkholderiales > Comamonadaceae > Comamonas > Comamonas sp. Z1. The sequence continues at coordinate 30,669 of NZ_VOQT01000023.1, read as the reverse complement.
ACCAGGCGCTCGACGCCCAGGGTGTCGTGCAGCGCGCGCAGCCGCGCCGGCAAGGCGTCGGGCACATCGAAGGCGCGCGTCGCGGCCACGGGATAGCGGTCGGCGGGGCCATAGACATGCACATGGCAATCCGCGGTCCCCGGCGGGCAGATCAGCCTGGGCTTGCGGGGAGCGGGATCGGGAGGCTGGCACAGCGGAATCTCCGCGGAAGCTCGCGCGCTCGTTGCAGGCGACGGGCCGCTCATTCGAAGATCCGATCCTCGTGCAGCACCACGGGCACTTCCTTGTTCTTCTCGGAATAGCCATCGAAGGGCTTGCCCTCCAGGTCGATGCGCGCGAGCACGTCGCTGTCGGGGTCGATGTGCGCGCCGATGCGCAGCATGACGAGTTCCTCGCGGTCTTCCTTGGCGTGGAACCAGTAGAAGGTGCCGGCCGGCAGCAGCACGCAATCGTTCCTGCCTGCCTCGCGCGTCTCGCCATTCGGCCCGTGGAACACCGCGCCGCCCTGCAGGATGACGAACACGTGGTCCTCGTTGGAATGCGCGTGGATCTCGTTCTCGCCACCGCTCGCGTAGGTCTTGAGCACCACGTTCATGTAGCGCGACGCGCCGAGGACCTGGTTGGTGCGGCCCTGCTTCGGCAACTGGGTCCGGATGTGGAAGAAGCTGGGCTGGCCCGGCTTGTTCAGGCGCGCCATCTCCGCGCGCCACTCCGCGGCGCTGTTGACGATCGGGGCGAAGCTGTGGCTGGGGCTGTTCGTGGTCATGGTGAATCTCCTTCGTGAATGTCAATCGATCCTGATGCCGGCTTCCGCGATGACGGGACGCCACCTCGCGGCCTCCGAGGCGATGAAGCTGCGCAGCGCCTGCGGCGAGCTGGCGTCGGCCAGCAGCCCGGCGCCCAGGAGCTTCTCCTGCACGTCCTTGGACGCGAGGGCTTGCGTCAGCGCGCGGTTGAGCTCGTCCACCACCGCAGCGGGCGTGCCCTTGGGCGCCAGCAACGCCATCCACACGTCGATGTCGGGCAGCTTGATCCCCACATCGGCCATCGATGGCACGTTGGGCAGCGTGGGGATGGGCTTGGCGCTCAGGCGCGCGAGCGGCCGCAGCGTGCCCTTCTCGAAATGGGGCATGGCGGTCGTGATGCCGTCGATGGTGAACGTGACGTCCTTGGTCAGCAGGCTCTGGGTCGTGCCCGCGCTGCCCTTGTAGGGCACCGAGACCACCTCCTTGCCCAGCGTGCGCTTGAGCAGCTCGCCGGAGAGCTGGGACGTGAAGGTGCCGAAGCCATAGCTCATTGCGGCGGCGCCGGCCTTGGACTGCGCGAGCAGCGCCTGCATGGACTGGGGTCCGGCCTGGTGGGTCATGACCACCAGGGGCGTGGTGGCCACCTTGCCGATCGGCTCGAAATCCTGGACGGGATCGTAGGGCAGCTTGGCGTAGAGGTACTGGTTCATCACCAGCGTGTTGTCGATGGCCATCAGCAGCGTGTAGCCGTCCGGCGCCGCCTTCGCGACGGCATCGGCGCCAATGATGGTGTTGGCGCCCGGCTTGTTGTCCACCACGATCGGCTGGCGCATCAACTCGCCCATACGCTGCCCGACGACGCGGGCCAGCAGGTCGGTGGGACCGCCGGCGGGGAACGGTACGATCATCCGGATCGGCCGGCTGGGATAGTCACGGGAAGCTGGTGCTTGTGCGTGCACCGGAATGGCGGCGCAAATGAGCGACACGGCGAGGGCCGCGGCGACCTGGAAGGTTTTCATGGGGTGTCTCCTGGGCGGTTGTCGATATCCGCGATTCGTTGTCGCGGACGATTTGTTGACCGCTGTCAATTCTGGGGGGCCGGTGCGTGCCCGGCAACGCAGGCTGGCCTATTCGCTGTATCGAAGAAATGAATTCGCCATGCTCCGCGCCTTTCGGAGGTCTCCGCCGTCGTCGGCGGTGGCCGGCCACAAAGGGACGCGTCGCCCTCCAGGGGCATGGGCCAGGCGTTCACGCCACGCGGCGCGCGGGCGACGACCGCCAGCATGGTCACCGCTGGGTGCAGGCACGGTTGCACGAAGCGCAGTTCGTGCTCGACATCAACGCGGACCGGTTCGGCGCTCCGGAGATCCTGGTCCTGCCCTTGCCCGCCGCGCTTGCCTGGCAGCGGGCGAGCGCATCCGCATCGCTGAGCACTAGGCCGAAGCGCAACGTGCAGTCCTGCGCGAGAAGGCGCCCGCCGTCGCTCAAAGCCCGGGCGGCGCGGCCGAACGGCACGCGCCAGCGCATCCGACGGTCCCGGGGATCGGCGGTCCGGGAGAGTCCATGTTCAGTGACTGCACGGACGACGCGACGGGCCCTCGGCCGCGGCGCGCGCTCACCAGGCCACCGCGCGAGCCGATCAAGGCGGCGCCGCCGCTCCGGGGCGCAGCTCCAAGCAGGCTCCTTGTGCCGCCCCCAATGCGCGCCACCTTGGCCACCGCCTCGGGCGCGGGACGGTCGGCCCGACCTCGCGCGGGAGACGATGCCCTTGCCCACCTTCTCGGCGCTTTCCCCGGGCAGGCGCCCGTGCACAAAAAAAGGCGCCGGGTTGCCCCGGCACCAAACCTTGGAGATAACAATGCGGGGATCCCGGCGCCCAGCCACCGCGGCCCATCGCGGGGCCGCAGCGGCGTGCCGCCGGTCGCCATCAAAAGTTGTGACGGACCCCCATGTAGATGTTGCGGGAGCTGCCGCTGGACGAGCCGACCAGCATGGCCGGGGCCTGGGCAGCGCCGGTGCCCAGCACGTACTGCGACCCGTTCTTGTTGCTGATCTGTCCCACGCCGAAGTACAGGCGCGTCCTCTTGGACAGGTCGTAGTCGCCGCCAAGCGAGATCCAGTTCGCGTCCCGGTTGCCCGTCAACGCCGTGTAGTCGGACCGGTCGTTGACGCGGGTGAACTGGGCAACGGCCGTGAACTGTCCGAACGGCACGCGCACGCCGAGGTTGGTCAGCCGGAATTCGCTCGTCGAAGCACCGGGCATGCGGGCGATTGCCCCGGTGCAGGTCGCGCAGGAGTTCTTCTCCACCGTCATGCCCAGGAAGAACTTGGCGAAGCGGGCGTCGTAGGAGCCGCCAACCACCATCGCCGAGACCTTGCCCGCAGCATCGTCCGGCCCCTCCTGCCGCTGGAAGCCCGCATTGAGGTCGAAGCCCCCGGCCTGGTAGCGCGCGGATGCGCCGTACCCGCGTCCGATCGTCGTCGAGTTCTCGCCGAAGGAGTACTGGCCGCGGAACTCGATGCCGCCCCAGCGCGGGGACACGTAGTTGACCGCGTTGTCCTGCCGCGCCGACACCCCCATCGGCAGCACCTGGCGCTGCGTGGTGGGGCTGACGTTTCTGGTGAGCGCGAGCAGCCCGCCGGCGCCTTCCCAGACGAAGGCGTCCACACTGCTCTGGACCATGCTGTACGGAGTGGGAATACGGCCCATCTGCAGCGTGCCGAACCGCGCATCGCTCAGGCCGACCGACGCCTCGCGCCCGAACGCGCGACCGCCTTGGCCGAGCGTGCCGTCGTCGAGGTTGATGCCCATCTCGAGGCGGAAGACGGCGGCAAGCCCTCCTCCCAAGTCCTCCACGCCGCGAAAACCCAGGTTGCTCCCCGCACTTCCGCCCGATACCAGCCGATTGACACTCGAGCCCCCCGATCTCGGCGAGTCCATCCCGGCATCCACCCGCCCATACATGGTCACGCTGCTCTGGGCATTGGCTGCGCCGCAAACGCACAGCAGCGCGGCGCATGCAACCGCATGCTTGGCCATTCCGTTCATAGTTGTCTCCTTCGTTGAACTTGGGGCTTGGCCCCGATTCCTCTTCTTCACATTGCGCCTGGCGTCTCATGGGAAAGCTCCACGCGCAGCCCGCCAAAGACCACATCGTTCGATGACTCGCGGGTTCATCGTGGTTCCTCCGGCTCGTTCAGTATAGATAGACGCCTAATCTTTTTGATAGTCGCCTAATCAAATTTTCCGGATTCAGAACGCCCGGCTGTGGCGGGCGTGCGACGCTTTCACGCCTGACCCGTTGGTGGCCGCGAAACACTGGCAGAGACCATCCCGCACGGCATCGGAACCAACCCGGATTGATTGGATGATCAATGCCTCGCGCCGGACTCCGCAGCATCCCGTCGGGTTCGAATCCCGTTGTCGCCGCAAGGAGCAATGGACGAACGAAGACGGTGCAACGTCGATTCACAACCGATGGGGTGCCTGGCCAGCGAGCCAGTCGCGCGCCGGCCTCTGCCCGCCGTTCACGGGCACGCGGGCACGTCCGCCAGCGGCGTTCTTCCAAGTTCCACGCGCTGCTTATCGGGCCATCGCCGGCCCGCTGCACCGGTGCGCGAGACCGTGGTCACCGTGCAGCGGCACACGGACATGCGGACCGGTTGTCAGGACAGTGCGGCGTCTTCACCAATGCCCGCGAGGCACGATGGAAGCCGAGCGCATTGGCCATGCGGGCGCACAGCGCACCTCCGGGCGCGAGAGCCCTGCGCACCCTGGAGGACAGGATGGCCACCGGGCGGCGCCGGTTGAACCATCGATCAACCTCGGGATGAACCCTAGCTCGCCACGCGGGCTGCCACGCCGCGTTGCTTCTTCATAGGTTGACCGCGCATTCAAGCTTGATGCACATCAACCTTGTTCCTAGGATCGGGATCTTCTTAGGGCACGTGTAGTTGCCTGCAACCGGAGACACCATGAAGAATCCATCAAGCCCCACTCGGCGCTCGCTGCTCGCGGCCGCCGCCATGATCGCCGCAGGCTTCGGCCACTCGGCCATCGCACAAGAGAACTATCCCACCAAGCCGGTCACCCTCATCGTGCCCTTCACTCCCGGCGGGAGCAACGACGTCATCGCCCGCGTGATCGGCCAGCGGCTCAGCCAGATCTGGAACCAGCCGGTCATCGTGGACAACAAGGCAGGCGCGGCCGGAAGCATCGGGACCGACCACGTGGCCAAGGCCCCTGCGGACGGCTACAAGCTGCTGATCACCAACAACAACACCATGTCCATCAATCCGGTGCTGTTGCCGAAGACGCCGTACGCCGTCGCGCGCGATTTCGCCCAGGTCACGCAACTCGGCGCGGTGCCGGTCGTGCTGGTAGCGAACTCGAACGTGAAGGCCACGACCGTGAAGGAACTCGTGGCGCTCGCGAAGGCCACTCCGGGCAAGCTCACTTATGCCTCGTCGGGCTCCGGCAGCCCGCAGCATCTGTCCGCGGAGCTCTTCAAGGCGATGACGGGCACCGACATCACCCACGTCCCCTACAAGGGCGCGGCGCCGGCCATCACCGACATGCTGGCCGGGCAGGTCGATCTGCAGTTCGGTGCCATCAACTCGCTGCTGCCGCACATCCGCACCGGGAAGCTGCGCGCGCTCGCCGTGGGTGGCACCCGGCGCGCCAGCCTGCTGGCCGATGTCCCGACCATGGCCGAGGCCGGCCTGCCCCAGTACGACAGCGAGATCTGGCTTGGCCTGGCGGCCCCCGCGGGGACCCCTGCGGCGGTCATCAAGCGGATCAACGCCGATGTCACCAAGATCCTGAACGAGCCCGAGGTGAAGGAGAAGCTCGCCGAGCAGGGTATCGAGACGCGGCCGAGCACGCCGCAGGAGATGACCAAGCTCGTCGAGAAGGACACCGCGCGGTGGGCGAGCGTCATCAAGAGCGCGGGCATCAAGGCCGATTGAGCGGAGCACCCATTGAATTCGAAGCAAGCCATTCCTTTGCGCCGCGACATTCCCGCAGCGGGCGCCGGCGCCGGCAGCCTGTGGGCCAGCGACGCCATCGCGGAGATGATCCGCGCGCTCGACATCCCCTATGTCCTCCTGAACCCCGGGTCGAGCTTCCGCGGTCTGCACGACAGCCTGGTGAACCACCTCGGCAACATCGACCCGCAGATGCTGGTCGTGCTCCATGAGGAGCATGCCGTCGCGATCGCCCATGGCTACGCGAAGGTCGCCGGAAAGCCGCTGGCGGCGATCGTTCACAGCAACGTGGGCCTGATGCACGCGTCCATGGCGATCTTCAACGCCTGGGTGGACCGCGTGCCCGTGTTGGTCCTGGGCGCGACGGGCCCGGTCGATGCGGCCAAGCGGCGCCCCTGGATCGACTGGATGCACACCGCGCAGGACCAGGGCGCGCTGGTGCGCGACTTCAGCAAGTGGGACGCGCAGCCGGCTTCCGTCGCCGCGTCGTACGAGGCGCTGCTGCGGGCCAAGCAGATCGCGCTGACCGCACCCGCCGGCCCCACCTACGTGTGCTTCGATGTCTCGCTGCAGGAGACGCGCATCGATGCGATCCCGGCGCTGCCGGACGTCAGCCGCTACCAGGTTCCCTCCCCCGCCGTGCCGGGCAGCGATGAGCTGGCCAGAGCCGCAGCGCTGCTGTCCTCCGCGGCCCGCCCGGTCATTCTGATGGGGCGGGTCTCCAGGTCTAGCGAGGGCTGGCGCCAGCGCATCGAGCTGGCCGAGAAGCTGAATGCGCAGGTCCTTACGGACCTGCGCGCCGGCGCATCGTTCCCCACCGACCATCCGCTGCACGCGGCCGTGCCGGGCGTCTTCCTGACCCCGGACGCGGCCGCCACGCTGCGCGCCGCCGACGTCGTGCTGAGCCTGGACTGGTACGACCTGAACGGCACGCTGCAGCAGGCGTGGCGCAACGAGAGCGTCGGCGCCAAGGTGATCCAGGTCTCGCTCGACCACTACAGCCACCGGGGCTGGAGCATGGACCACCAGGGCCTGCCGCCGGTGGACGTGTTCATGCCGGTGGAGCCGGACGTCGCCGTGCCCCTTCTCTGCGCTGCCTGCACCGAGCGCCCTTCGGCCCTCCAGGCCCCGAAGAGCCCGATGGCCATGCCCCCGGTTCCGCAAGACGGGACGATCAGCATCGCGATGGTCGCCGACGCCCTGCGCCGGGCCGCGGGCACGCAGCCCATCACCCTGATCCGTGTGCCACTGGGCTGGAGCGGCGAGATGGGCCACTTCCGCGATCCGCTGGACTACCTGGGCATGGACGGCGGCGCCGGCATCGGCTCCGGGCCGGGCATGGCCGTCGGCGCCGCGCTGGCGCTGCGTGGAACCGACCGACTGCCCGTGCTGATGACCGGCGACGGCGACTACCTGATGGGCATGACAGCACTGTGGACCGCCGCCAATGCTGGCGTTCCCCTGCTTACCATCGTCTGCAACAACCGGTCGTTCTTCAACGACGAGCTGCACCAGGAGCGGGTGGCCCGCGATCGCGACCGCCCGGTGCAGAACCGGTGGATCGGGCAGCGCATCGGAGATCCGGACCCCGATCTGGCCGCGCTCGCGCGCGGGCTCGGGCTGCAGGGCCTCGGACCGACGGACAGCCCGTCGGAGCTCGACGAGGTCCTGGCCCGCGCCGTCGCTGCGGTGCGCGATGGAGCGACCGTCGTCGTCGACGTGCACGTCACGCCGGGCTACAGCGCCGCGATGGCCTCCGGCATGACCCGCTCCCATGAGGACCAGGAAGGAGGCCAGCCATGACAGCGGCCCCCATCGTCCTGCCGGACAGCGGCGACCTGAGCCCCTACGTCCAGCGAGTCCTGCCCCGGTCGAGCGGGCTGTTCTGGGACGGCCGCTGGCATGAAGGAGCGGACCAGGCGATCGCGACCTTCAACCCGTCCACGGGCGAGCGTCTGGCCGACGTGACCTCGGCGGGTTCGGCGGAGGTCGACGCCGCGGTCGCCTCGGCGAAGGCCGCCTTCCCGGCCTGGGCCGAGACCCCGCCCCTGCAGCGCGCGGCGCTGCTGCGGGAGGCCGCGCGCCGCGTGCGGCTGCATTCGCGGGAACTGGCGCTGCTGGACGCCGCCAACTGCGGCAATCCCGTGCGCGCCATGCAGATGGACGCGGAGATCGCGGCCACCCAGCTGGACTATTTCGCGGGGCTGGTGCTCGAGATCAAGGGCAAGACCATCCCGACCGCGAACGGCGCGCTGAACTACACGCTCAGGGAGCCGCTCGGCCCCGTCGCACGGATCTTCCCGTTCAACCACCCGTTCATGTTCGCGGCAGGCAAGATCGCCGCGCCGCTCGCGGCGGGCAACACGGTCATCCTCAAGCCGCCGGAACAGGCGCCGCTGTCGACCATCCGGCTGATGGAGATCCTGGACGGCCTGTTCCCCCCGGGGGTGCTGAACTGCATCGCTGGCGGACGCGAGACGGGTGCCGCGCTGTCCGCGCACCCGGATGTGGCCGCCGTCGCGCTTATCGGAAGCGTCGGCGCCGGCAAGGCCGTGCTGCGGTCCGCCGCGGACACGATGAAGCGCACCTTGCTGGAGCTGGGCGGCAAGAACGCGATGGTCATCTATCCCGACGCGGACCTGCGCAGCGCGGTGGAGGGGGCCGTGCGCGGCATGAACTTCACGTGGTGCGGGCAGTCGTGCGGCTCCACGAGCCGCCTGTACGTGCACCGCTCCCTGCACGATGAATTCATGCAGCGCATGGCCGAGGAACTGGCGCGCAAACACCGGCCCGGCATCGCGACCCACCTGGACACGACGATGGGCGCACTGGCGAGCCGCGCCCAGTACGACCGCGCGCTGCACTACATCCAGGCCGGCATCGACGAGGGCGCCGTGCTCCTGACCGGCGGCCACGCGGCGCGCGATGCGCAGCTGAAGGACGGCCTGTTCATCGAGCCGACCATCTTCACGGGCGTGCGGCCCGACATGCGGATCGCGCGCGAGGAGATCTTCGGCCCCGTGCTCTCGGTGTTTTCCTGGGACGACGAGGACCGGATGCTGGTCGAGGTCAATGGCACGGAGCTCGGACTGACGGCCTCGGTGTGGACCACGAGCCTGAACACCGGCCTGCGCGCCGCCAAGCGGATCCAGTCGGGCTACGTGTGGGTCAACGAGTGTTCGGTGCACATCCCTGGCGCGCCGTTCGGCGGCTACAAGCAGTCCGGCGTCGGCAGGGAGGAGTCCAAGGAGGAACTGCTGGAGTTCACGCAGCTCAAGAACGTCAACGTGAAGCTCGGCTAGAGACCATGGTTGCTCGATAGGTTGCCAAGAGGCTCGTCGTCGGCATCGTGGATTGCGCGCTTTCGTGTACCGGGCAAGATGCGACGCGCTCTCCAGCCACGATCCGTATGAACACAGGTCTTCCTTCGCCTGTCGAGCGACCACCCTGTCCAGCGCCCGGCCCGCCGGAATGCTAAAGGGGCCCGCGCCATGCGGAACGCTGGTTCCGCCGCGCCCATCCACCGTACGGCCTGCCCCCAAGCGCAACTCGCATATCGCCTCGGGAAATCTCTCCTGCGAGTAGCCGGCCAGGTCGCTCCTCGAGCCCATCGACATCTGCGGCATGACGACGCAACACAGCTCCTCGAGGTCTGGGGCCAGGGCGTCGCTCCGCCCACGTTCAGTGAGGAGGTGCAGGTGCTGTCGCGGCGGCTGGACAGCGCACAACAGGGTTCGCCCCAGCTTTCATATTGTTAGTCGATTAACAATAATGGTCGGCATGGCCTGGCCGCGCTGGGCCGTCCTCGCCAGACGCTCCGGCGACCGTCCTGCACTGCCAGAGTCGATGCCAATGCCACAGAGAACCAGGAGACAAGATGCACAACACGCCCCCCGCCTCCCGCCGGAGGTTCTTCCGCACCAGTGCTGGCATGGGTGCCGTCCTAGCCGCGGCCACCAGCACCGGCGCCTCCGGCGCCAGCACGCCCCCCCACGCCGCCGTGCGGGTGCGCAGCGGCTTTGTGGCCGGTCCTTCGACCTACTACGAGGTTCTGGAGCCGGTCGCGAAGACCCGCAAGCCGCCCATGGTGCTGATCCACGGCGGGGCGCACACCGGCTCCTGCTACATGGCGACCGCCGATGGCCGCCCGGGCTGGGCGCCCTTCTTCGCAGCCCAGGGCTACCAGGTGGTGGTCCCTGACTGGGCAGGCACCGGTCGCAGCGGCTACATCCCCTACGACGACCTGTCGGGCGAGACGGTCGTGAAGGGCCTTGGCAAGGTGCTGGCCACGCTGGACCGCCCGGCGATCGTCATGACGCATTCGATGTCGGGCCCCTTCGGCTGGAAGCTGCTCGAACTCTTCGGCGACCGCATCGTCTCCCTGGTGGCAATCGCACCTGGCGGGCCGGCCAACGTCAGCGCGCCGACCGAGTTCCTGTCCAGCACGTCGGACGACGTGGAAGTCCGCTTGGCACCCGGCGCTCCGGTGCTCAAGCTCAGCCGCAAGCTGCCCTTCGTTGCCGAACCGGGCTGGGCCACGAAGAAGCTGGTCGGCAGCAGCACGCGCTTCCCGCGCGAGCACCTGGACAGCTACCTGGCCAGCCTGACCGTCATTCCGCCCCGCCTGCTGCTAGAGCGGGTGAACTATGAGAACAGCGCGCCCCGTGTGACCGACCCCTCGGGCTACAAGGGCAAGCGCGTGGCCCTGATCATGGGCACCAACGACGCGGACCACACGGCCGCCATCGACAAGCCCATCGTCGACTGGCTGAACGACATCGGGGCGCGCGCGGAATTCATTCCGCTGGGCGACCGGGGCATCCAGGGCAACGGCCACATGATGATGATGGAGAGCAACAGCGACCAGTTGGCAGCCGGTATTGCCGCCTGGCTGCAGACCGGCAAATTCAGCGCCTCGGCGTCCTAGTACCTCCGGGCAGTGCTCAGGCCAACTCCGCCGTGATCCAGCGGCGCAGGCTGTTGGAGTAGGCCAGGTCGGTGACGCGCGGCAGGTCTTCCACCCGCACCATGCCCTCTTCCAACCACCACCGCGCGGACGCACCGCTTAGCAGGCGGCAGCGCAAATGCGGAGTGGCCATCGCCGTCATCGGGGCTGCCCCTCGCAAAGAGGGAGACGCACGAGTTCGCAGCGGCAGGCCGGTTGCCGCGGGCCCGCAATGCCCGGCGTCCAGTCCGCTCCTCCAGAGGATCGCCTCTCGGCTCCGAGCGACACAGGGCGGCGCTAGCGACGCGCACGGGCCCTGCCACGCTCATGGGCGGGGGACGTAACGGGCGCGCGGCCGCCAGAGGCCGGTCACGCCGCGCTGCTCCTGCACATGCGCAGCCCAGCCGGCCATGCGCGCCACCAGGAAGAAGACCGCTGCCGACCAGACGGGAAGCCGGAGCGCCCGCACCAGGCAGACGACGGCGAACTCATGCCTTGGATGGTCCGCGAGATTCTCCTTCGCCCAACCGACGAAGTCGGCGACCTGTCGCATGTTGAAGGAGTCGTCAGCCAGTTCGGTGGCGATGGCGAGCAGGTGCTTCGCGCGCGGGTCGCCGCCCAGGTAGAGCGGATGCGTGAAGCCGGGGATCCGCTGCGCCCGCTGGTGCAGGCGCAGGGCCTTGTCGCGCAGCGCCGTCGCGGACGGCCTTGCGGTGAGGAACCGGTCCACGACCGCATAGTGCCCGGCGATCTCGGTCCCGGCGCTTGCGCAGATGCCCACGGCAATGCAGTCGAAAAGGTTCGCGCCTCCCGAGGCAGCCGCCCGGACGGCCAGGGTGCCCGGCGGCAGTTCGTGGTCCGCGAGGAGCACGAGCAGCGCGTTCACCGCGCGGATCCGCGCTGGCGTGGTTTCGCATCCGAAGGACCGGATCAGCGTCGAAGCGATCGATTCGGAGCGCTCCGGCAGCGTCAGCGCGCGGGCCGGGCCGACGCATCCCAGCGCTTGCGCCACGGCACAGATCAGCAAGCGCGCCTCTTGCACGACGCCCGCGTCCAGACCCCCACCGCCCGACATCCTGCGGCTGCGCTCCAACTGGAGAGCCAGCATCGCGAGCGATCCGTACACGCGGTGAGGATCGGTACCGTGCAGTATCCGCAAACCGGCCTCGCGGGCCAGTGCCTGGTCGCGCGGAGGGATTCTCCAGGCGCCGGCCCTCGCGACATCGAGAGGAGCGCCCCAGAGCAATTCGCAGACCCGCTCGAACGGAACGCCTTGCCGCGCGAGGTCGCAGGCCAAGTAGCCCCGGTAGGCTGGACCCGCCTCGGTGATTTCCGTGATACCGCTGCTGACGATGGGCGGCCCATGGTCCATCGCACCGGCTGCCGCCGCGGCATGGCCTGCACGGGCGGCCGCGCGCGCCATGACCCGTTCGATGTCCGAGCGGCTGTACAGGTGCGCCTTCGTTCCGGGCTGGGGCACGCTGCGGATGGCCCCCCTGCTCACATAGGCGTAGAGCGTCTGCGGGCGGACGCCCAGAAGGGCAAGACTGGCTTTCGCATCCAGGAAATCCGGCTGCCGGCACGACGTGGGATCGGGGCATGTGCTCATGTGGGCTCCGCGCGATTCCAGCGTTCGACGGCACGTAAATCCCGAAACCGCGCTATGTCTCCGTAGGTCTAATCATTAGGTCTCTAATTATCTCACAGGCTGCCAGGCAGAAGACGGCGGCACTGGCCCGGCGGGTTCCGGCGTGCGTTCCATGGGGCATCCATGCCACTCGCCTGTGGCGCGCGGGGTCCACTGGGTGGCATCGTCGACTCGTCGACCCACATCGAGACCGATGCGGCGCGGCTGGCCGCTCGGGCGCACTGCGCCGCGGCGGGACCGATGCATTTGAGGGATTGGGGAGAGCGTGGCACTGCCGCGAGGCGCGGTGCGCTTCCATGGCGCGCCGCACCCAGGGCGCGGCCATCGGCAGCGCGGGCTACGGTCTTGCGGATGACTGAGCGGCGCCTGTCCGCTTCGGATCATCCTGAATGCACTCGTCGCTCGCCAGGTTGTCGATGATCTTCAGCAGCGAGCGCCGCACGATGCTGATGTGGGCATCCGTCAGGGATCTGATGGCGAGCGCGTTGACCTCCTCGGCCAAGGGCACGAGCTTCGCCTTGAGGCGCTTGCCCGCCGGCGTCAGGAAAACGTAGATGCTCTTGCGGTTGTCGGGACGCTGCTTTCGCAGGACGTACCCGAGCTCCTCCATGGCCTTCAGGGCGATCGCCGTGGTGGGCGCCATCACACCGGCCTCCGCGCTCAGTTCTGCCTGGGTGAGCCCATCCTTCTCCCAGAGAATCCGCAGGAAGGTCCAATGGCCGAGTTGGACGTCGTGGCGCGCAAGACGGGTCTGCAGCGATCGAAGAAAGGAGCGCGTCGCGTCCTTCACCAGATGCGCTAAACGGTCGTCGGGAACGCCCTCATGCCAGTGCTGCAGCATACGGCTCGCTACCTCCGCCGACTCTTTCCCTGCCTTTTTTGCCAATTTTCATTCCTCAATGCATCCCAACGGACGCTCTGCCCGGCCGACCCCCTGCAAGACAGCGGCGATCGGCGTACATGAACGAGCCGACGGACACGAAGAAGCGGGAGGAGGTTGAAAAGGTGCTGCCCAGGCCAAGCGGACCGCACAAATATAGCACCGTACATTCTGCTGTTCTCAGTAGGCGGCATGCTGATCCAGATCACAAAACCATGCGGTTGCACGGGCAATGCCGGGACGATGCCCAACGCCTTCGTTCTGGCAGGCCATAGACTTTTCGCCCCGCGTCGCACGCTTGGCACCAGGCTACGCGCGCACTTCGGCGCGTCAACCTTCAGCGAGCGGCTTCCCGTCCGCTCGAGACAGCGGCGGCCGATTGGCTTCAGCGCCCCGCTCCGCGGCTGCGCCGCCCGGGATGCGCGTGCGGGAGTTGCGCACCTCTTGACCAGACCACGGTGCCTGCGACACGCGGCCCGCAGCTTGCGCCTGCGGGTATCGCGAACTGCCGGTCCCGGCGGCATCACCGCCCCCGCCGAGGAGGTCTATGCCGCCCCTGCCAAGGGGCCTGTGCCGCCGATGCTGCTTCGGTCCTTCTCCGGCGCCGGCCGGGAAACTGCAGTTTTTCCCGCCGCGTCATGCCGGCTGCAGGCCAACGTGCTGGTGCCCCAGCGCGTCCACCGAGTCCACCCCCAACAAGCCCATGACGCGGTCCGTCTCCTGCAGGAGGATCTCGAGCGCGCGACTTGCGCCGGCCTCCCCCGCCGCAGCCACGCCGTACAGGGGCGCCCGGCCCAGCAGCACGCCGCGCGCGCCAAGGGCGAGGGCCTTGACGATGTCGGAGCCCCGCCGAAAGCCGCTGTCGACCAGGACGGGCATGCCCCCGGCAGCGGCGGCGACCGAGGGCAGCATGTCCAGCGTGGCGGGCAAGCCGTCAAGGCTGCGCCCGCCATGGTTGGACACCACGACGGCGTCCGCCCCATGGGAGGCGGCCAGGCGCGTGTCGTCCGCGGTGAGGATGCCCTTGACCACCAAGGGGCCCGCCCACTGCGAGCGAAGCCAGGCGACATCCTCCCAGCTGTAGAACGGATTGCGCTGCGCGCGGGTATAGGCGGCCAGCGCGTACGCGTCGGAGCCCGGTGGCAGGAACTCAGCCAGGTTCTCGAAGCGCGGCATGCCGCGGGCGAACCATGTGGAAACGACCCATCGCGGATGGGTCGCCGCGTCCCAGACGATGCGCGGAGAGAAATGCAGTGCATGGGCGAATCGGTTCCGCACATCCCGCTCACGGTTGCCCGGGATCAGCGAATCGACCGTGACCATGAGCGCGCAGTAGCCGGCCGTGTGTGCGCGCGCCAGCAGCCTGGTCGCGACCTCGCGTCCGCCCCACGGATAGAGCTGGAAGAACTTGGGTCCAGCCGATGCCCTGGCCACGGCCTCGATGTCGTTGTTCGAGCCGGCGGACAGCGAGAACGCCACGCCCGCCGCTGCGGCCGCGCGCGCCAGCATGAGGTCCGCGTCCGGCACGTAGATGCCGTTGAGGCCCGTCGGCCCGATCATGAAGGGCGCCGCGAGCCGCTGCCCGAACAGCGTGATGGACAGGTCGCGCGAGCCCTTGCCCGTGACCATCCGCGGCAGGAGGTGATAGCGGTCGAAGGCGGCGCGGTTGCGCCGCAGCGTCACTTCGTCCTCCGCGCCGCCTTCCAGGTAGTCCCAGATCACCTGCGGCAGCCGCCTCTTGGCCAGCCGGCGGAGATCCTCGATGTTGACGACCGACGGAGGCTGCAGTTTGCGGTGTGAATGCATGCGCCTCGCCTACTCCGCGCGGATTCCCGCCGCCTGGATGATCGGCCGCCAGCGCGCGATCTCGCTGGTGATCAGGTCCATGAACATCTGCGGCGGCCCGGGCGTGACGTCGACGCCCTGCGATTGCAGGCTCGCGCGCGTGGAAGGGTCGGCCAGGGCCTTGTTCAGCGCCGCGGTCAGCTTGGCGACGACCGTGTCGGGCGTGCCCGCCGGCGCCATGATCCCGTACCAGGCGCTGGCTTCCACGCCGGGCAGCCCGGCCTCGCCGGGGGTCGGCACGTCCGGCAGGGCCGGGGAGCGCTTCTCGCCCATGACGGCCAGCGCCTTCACGCGGCCGGCCTGGATCTGCGGCAACGCCGACACGAGCGGCTCGAAGATCACCTGGATCTGGCCGGCGATGAGGTCCGTGATGGATCCCGCGCTGCCCTTGTAGGGCACATGCGTCATCTGGATGCCCGTGCGCAGCTTGAATAGCTCGCCCGCCAGGTGATGGGCGGAACCCGTGCCGCTCGAGCCGTAGTTCACGGCGGTGGGCTGGGCCTTGGCGCGCTCGACCAGGTCGCGCAGCGACCCCGCCGGGAAGGCCTTGTTCGCAATCGCCACGAGGGGCATCATGCCGATCTGCCCCACCGGCCGGAAATCCTTCACGGGATCAAACGGGAGCTTGTCGTACATGCTCGCCGCATAGGCGTGCGCCGAGGGCGTCACGATCAGCGTGTAGCCGTCGGCCGGAGACTTCGCGACGATGCCGGCCGCGAGCGTGCCGGCGGCCCCGCCCCGGTTCTCGACGATTACGGGCTGCCCCAGCGAATCCCCCATCTGCTGGATGAGCGACCTGGCGATCACGTCCGTGGGGCCGCCGGCCGGCGCGCCCACGAACAGGCGGATCGGCTTCGTGGGGTAGGCGGCGCTCTGCGCCTGGGCGCTCGGCTGCAGCTGCAAGGCCAGGCTCGCGACGACGAGCGACAGCATGCGAAATCTCATGAGGTATCTCCTGAATGGTTCTTGGAAGCGGAAAGGATCCCGGCGCTTGCGCCCGGCCGGGTGCCTCCGGGGCGATCCCGGATGCTCGGTCCAGCGGACTGGCCCGCCGACCTGGGAACAAGCGAAGCGCCGCCCGCGGCACGCGTGGGGAAGGTGGCCGGCTGCATGACGGCACGCTCCTAGTCAAGCACCCGCCTCTGCAGCGTGTCCCGCACCAGTGTCCGCAGCCAGCGGTGCGCCGGATCCTCGTGCTGGCGCCTGTGCCATATCTGGATCACCTCCACGCTGGGCGATGCGAACGGCAGCGGCAGGGCCGCGATGCCTTCCTTGCCCTCGAACGCGCCGGCGAGGTCCATGGGAATGATGGCCGTCAGGCCGGTCTGCGGGATGATGGTCAGCAGGCCGAGGTAGTGGGGAATCGTGGCCACCACGTTGCGGTGGATACCCATCGCGGCCATGGCCTTCTCGATGACCTCCTGGCTGCGGCCTTCCGTTCGCACTGCGATGTGGAGCGCCGACTGGAAGGAAGCGAGGTCCAGCTCGCCGCGCGCGGCGAATTCCTTGTTGCCCGTGATGCACATGAACCCGCTGTTGCGCAGGAGCCGCTGCTGGAAGACGCCGCCGTTCTTAATGTCGGGGAAGTACCCGATCGCGAGATCGACGCCCCCCGATTCCAGCCCCTCCTCCAGCTTCTCCACGATCGGCGAGACCGTCCGCAGCCGCACGCACGGCGCCTGCTTGCGCACGGCATTGATCACCATCGGCAGATAGCAGGTCTCGCCGACATCCGTCATGCAGATCGTGAACAGGCGCGACGAGGTGCGCAGGTCCAGCGCCACCTTGGAGAAGATCTGGCGGCGTGCCAGCTCGAGGGCCTGGCGGATGGGCTCCGCGACTTCCAGCGCCTTTGCCGTCGGCTGCATCTCGTTCTTGACGCGCACGAACATGGGGTCGTCGAACGCCTTGCGCATCTTCGACAGCGCGTGGCTCATCGAGGGCTGGCTCAGCTGCAGCCGCTCGCCGGCCTTGGAGACGCTGCGGGTCTCCATGAGCGCCTCGAAGACGACGAGCAAATTGAGGTCCTCGTGGGACGGTTGCATCTTGGCCTACCCTTTGGCTGGATCGATGGGAATCTCCCCGGTCTGGCGCGGCGCGCCATGAAACCCGGGCCGCCGCGAGGTGCGGGCCGTGGCGCCTGGACCGCCCCCGGCGGCCCGCACGCGCCGGTGCCTTCTCCGGCCACGGCCTGCACGCGGAGCGCCACGGCGCACGCAAGGGCGCCGCCTCAGCGCAGCAGCTCCACGTCCTTGCCCGAGCCCGCCGACTCGAGCAGCGCCAGGCACACCTCCAGCGTGGAGCGCGCCCATTCGCCGTCATGCAGCGGCGCGGTCCCGTTCACCACGGCCTCGTACAGTTCGTCGATGACCTCGAAGCGGGGCACCGCGGGCCGGCCCAGCGGCCGCCGCTCCTTCGTGAGGTCCCCGTACACGCAGACGCTGTCGGGCAACGGACGGATATCGCCGCGCTCGCAGGACACCACGACCGGCCCGAAATGCTGGTGCCACGCCGGCGGCGCGCCCGCGGACGCGGGCACGTAGCCGGGCCCGCCATAGGTGCCGGCCGCCTTCAGGCGCGCCTCCTCCTCCGGCGAACCCACGGTCGCCAGCTTGCGGCGCACGGCGCCGTACGCCTCGGGCGACTTCTCGGCGCCCATCTCGCCGATCCAGCCGCACCATTCGTCCGAGTCGAAGTGCCCGTAGCCGTTGTAGCTGACGCTGGCGAACGCCCCGCCCTCGAACCACAGCAGGGCCGAATAGGCGCCCTGGGTCGGGCGCCTGGGGTCCCAGTCGCCTGTGATCGCGCGCACCCGGCTGACCCGCGTGCCGGCCAGCAGGCGCACGATGTCGACCTGGTGGGCGGCCTGGCTGAACACCACGCCGCCGCCCTCCTCCGTGCGCAGCTCCTCGGGACGCCGCGGCCGGTAGAGGAAGTCGGTGTAGTTGAGCGCGTGGATCATGCGCACCCGCCCGAACTCACCGCCCAGGGCGATCTCGCGCGCGCGCAGGTACGGCGTGTCGAAGCTGTGGCAGTGGCCGACGATGAGGTGCACGCCGGCGTCCCGGCAGTCCCGGATCATCGCGTTGCAGTCGCCGAGGGACAGCGCCATGGGCTTTTCCACGAGCACGTGCTTGCCGTGCCGGGCGGCGATGCGCGCCTGCTCCGCGTGGAACTGGTGCGGGCTGGCGATGTAGATCGCCTCGACGTCCGGGTTGGACGCCAGGCCCTCGATGTCCGGGTACACCGGCGCATCGAAGTCGCTCGCGAAGCGCTCGCGCGCCGGCTCGCGCGGGTCGCAGGCCGCCACCAGCCGCACGCGCGCGTCGCGCTGGAGCGTGGGCAGCATGAGCGTGAAGGCGCGGCCGAGTCCGGCGACGCCGAGTCGAAGTGGGCGGCCGGCGTTCACAGGTCGATCACCAGTTCGTCGGACTTGGCCCGGGAGACGCAGATCATGATCTGGCTGTCCATCTCCTCGGGCAGCAGCACCATGTCTCGGTGGTCGGCCTCGCCGCTCAGCAGCTTCGTGCGGCAGGTGCCGCAGGTGCCGCTCTCGCACGAGGACGCCGCGTTGCAGCCGTGCTCGTGGAGGACCGACAGGATGGACTTGCCGACGGGCACCTCGAACGCCGCGCCTGAGCTGGCCAGCTTCACCAAGAAGGGCTTGTCGTCGGGCCGCACGCCCCCGCCCTCGTTGAAGCTCTCGAAGTGCACGTTGGCCGGCGACCAGTGGCCCGTCATGTCGCGCACCGCCTCCATCAGCGCGCGCGGGCCGCAGCAGTACACGTGGGCCGTGTTGGGCTTCTCCAGCACCGGCCAGAGGTCGAAGGCGCGCGCGGGGTCCCCGTGGCTGTGGTGGATCCGCACGCGGCTCTTGAGCTCGGGGGCGCCGAGCTCCTCGCGGAAGGCCGCAGTCTCGGGAAAGCGCGTCAGGTAGATGAGCTTCCACGGTGCCGGCGGCAGTTCGCCGAACGAGCGGATCATGGACAGGATCGGGGTGATGCCGATGCCGCCCGCGACGAAGAGGTAGCCCTTGGCGTTCTCGACCAGCGGGAAGGCATTCGAAGGCAGCGACGTGGGCAGCGTATCGCCCTCATGCAGTTCCTCGTGCATGGAGAGCGAGCCGCCCTGCCCCTCCGGATCGCGCTTGACGGCGATGACGTAGCGGTGGCGCTCCGCGGGATCGTTGCACAGCGAATACTTGCGCAGCATGCCATTGGGGGCCTGGACCTTGACGTGCGATCCCGGCGTGAACGGCGGCAGCTCGCTGCCATCGGGCTGTACCAGCTCGAAGCTGCGGATGTCGCGCGCCACGTCGAGGATCCGCGCCACGCGCAACGGCATCTGCGTGTCGGAATGGGTTTGGGGTGTGGTGAGCGTCATGACGCGCGACTACTCGGCCTTCAGCTGCGCCCGCGCGGCGGCGTCGGTCACCTGGGCCTTCTCTGCACGCAGCGCCCGCGCGAGCTGTTCGGGCGTTCCGCCCGCCGGGTCGACGCCCGCAGTGCGCAGCTGCTCGATGACCTCGGGGACCTTCACGATCCTGTTGATCTCGGCATTGACCTTGGAGATGACCTCGCTCGGCGTACCGGTCTTCGCCAACACCGCGACCGTGAATGCGAAATCGAAGCCGGGGATCTTTTCCGCCAGGGTAGGCATCTGCGGTGCCAGCGGGGAACGCGTCGTCGAATTGGTGGCCAGAAGGCGCGCCTGGCCCGACTTGACGAAGCCCATGAGCGACGGCGGCGAAGCGAACACCATGTCCACCTGTCCGCCGATCATCGCGGGGACCGAGACGGCGCTGCCCCTGAACGGAATGTGCGTCATCGAGATGCCCAGGCTTGCATTCATCGCCTCCATCGTCAGGTGGTGGATGCTGCCGTTGCCGGCGGAGCCGTAGTTGAGGCCCCCTGGCTTCGCCTTGGCCAGCGCGACGAGTTCGTCCAGCGTGTTCGCCTTGACGTTCGCGTTGACGGCGAGGAACAGCGGGGCCTTGCCGACGAGGGCGATCGGCACGAAGTCGTTGGCCGCGTCGTAGGTGATCTTCTTGTTGATCAACGGCGTGATCGACAGCATCGGCCCATCGGTCACCAGCAGCGTGTAGCCGTCAGCCGGGGACTGCAGGATCGCGGAGGCGGCGACCGAGCCACCCGCACCGGGCCGGTTGTCGACGTAGACCGCCTGCCCCAGCGTATCGCCCAGCGACTTGGCGATGATGCGCGCCACCGTGTCGGGAAGGCCGCCGGCGGCATAGGGAACGACGAGCTTGATGGCGCGGCTCGGATAGGCCTGGGCATGGGCCAGGGAGCCGAATGCGAGTTGGGCGATGCAGGCCAGGCCAACCAGCCAGGCGGGGATCTTGTGCTTCATGGTGGGTGTCTCCAGTTGTGGGTGGTGCGGGATCAGATGCTGTAGGTCTCGTAGGTCGCGGGGTGGAAGAGCTCGCTGACCGGCACGTGGCGCGATGACAGGCCCTGCTCGTAGTGGGCCCGCACGAAGGTCTCCAGCGTCCTGGCCGAGGCCGCCACGCCGTACGACCAGAAGTCGTCCCCCATCGCCTCGCGGGCAGCCTGCAGCTGCTCCTCGACGAAGGGCAGCGTGACCTTGGTGGCCGAGGTGTCCGACAGCAGCTCCAGCGCGGCGGCCTTGGACTGGGTGAAGGCCTTGACGAGCGCGGCGGGAAGCCAGGGGTGCTTGGCGGCGAGTTCCTTCCTGACGGCCGCCACGTGCATGATCGGGAACACGCCCGTGCGCCGGTAGTAGTCCTTGGCCACCGCGGTCGGGTCGTCGAACAGCCAGCCGATGTTCGGGTTGGCGAGCGCCGACCGGCTCGGCGGGCGCGGCGCCATGAAGCCATCGATCTCCCCGCGGTCGAGCATCTGCGAGATCGTCGCCCCCTCGGGCGCCTGCTCGATCCGGACGTCGTCCGGCAGCTGCAGCTTGACCTTCTCGGGCCGCCCCGGCGTCTCGATGCCCCCGCGCACCCAGGTCACGTCGGAGGGGCGCACGCCGAAGTCGTCCTGCAGGATCGCGCGCGCCCACACGTTGGCGGTGAGCTGGTATTCGGGCAAGCCGATGCGCTTGCCCTTCAGGTCGGCCGGCTCGCGGATGCGGTCCTTGCGCACGTAGATCGACGTGTGCCGGAACGCCCGCGAGAGAAACACCGGTAGCGCGATGTAAGGGCACTCGCCCCGCGAGTGCTTCACCAGGTAGCTGGAGAACGAGAGCTCGGTGATGTCGAAATCGACGCTACGCATCGCCCGGAAGAACATCTCCTCGGGATTGAGGAGCATGTACACGGGATCGACGCCGTCGATCTGAACGCGGCCGTCGAACAGCGCGCGGGTGCGGTCGTAGTCGCCCATGGCGACGGAGAGTTGGAGTTTGCTCACGGGATCAGGACTTCACGGAATAGGAGGGTTCGAACTCGGGACGGTTTTCGCCGTCCAGCCAGACATAGCGGGTCTCGTAGGTGCGCCAGTCGGTCGTCTTGGGGACGATGGCCTGGAAGGAGCAGACGGCCGGCGTGGCCGCCTCGGCGCCGGTGCCGATGGCAGGCGCCCCCTGGTCGAAGGCTTGCACGGCCTCGAGCATCTGCTTGCGGAATTCCACGATCGCCAAGTCGCTGGCGCCCAGACGGTCATGCGTGCGGTCGGCGATGGCGCCCATGGTCAGCCACATCGCCACGTCCTGGTTCGGGAAGCCGGTGATGCCCGTGAAGTTGCCGGCCTTCATGGCGTTGCGGTCCTGCCAGAACTTGTTCGCCTCGTTGCGCAGGGGGCGGTAGTTCTGGTCCAGGTCGACACCCACCGTCTGGCGCAGGAACTTGCGCCAGGTGTCGGTCTCCGGCGTCTGCGACGGGTGGCCCCAGGCGATGAAATAGAACGCCGTGCTCGTGTCGTCCATCGGCACGTTGATGTTGGCCACGTTGTAGAGGTTGTTGGGCGGGATCAGGGCCGTGGCCGGTGCCACGAACACCGTCGAGCGCACGTAGTCGTTCTCCGCGGCGTTCGTGATCGGGCGGCGCAGCGCGGCATAGCGGAAGCCGAAGCCGGTGCGCTGCACCTGCATGCGCGGCGCCTTGTCGGTGGACGGGCGCAGCCAGGTCTTGTCCGTGGCCTTCGCGCCGTCCACGCGCGCAGGAACCATGTCGGAGGAGTGAAGGCTGGAGCTGTGCGCGGAGTCGATGGCACCCTCGAGGATCTGCGCCCAGTTGCACGGCAGCAGCACTTTCGCGATGCTCACCCGCGTGTCCGCCGTCGGCGCCCACGGCGGCGGCTGGAATTCGGGCATGGTCTCCTTGGGCCCCATGTAGGCCCACACCATGCCAGCCCATTCCTTGGTGGGGTACGCGGTGTGCTTGACCTTGTCGACCATGCCGCTCGAAGCCGGCTCGGAAGCCATCTCCAGCACGTTCCCGTCGACGTCCATCTTCCAGCCGTGGTAGAGGCAGCGAAGCCCTCCCTCCTCGTTGCGGCCGTAGACCAGCGACGCGCGACGGTGGGGACAGTACTCATCCATGACGCCGACCCGGCCGTCGCTGTCGCGGAAGACCACAAGGTCCTCGCCGAACGCCCGCGCCTTCACCGGCGTGCCGTCGGGTTCGCTCACCTCTTCCACGAGGCAGATGGGCATCCAGTGGCGGCGCATCAGGCGTCCCATCGGGGCGTCGCCTTCGACGCGGCAAAGCAGTTCGTTCTCTTCGTGAGTCATCATGATGTCATCTCATCTCTAGTGGTGGTTGCTTCAGGGGGGTTGAACTAGCAGGCCAGGGCGGCCTCGGGCTTTCGGCCCACGCGCAGCACCACGGGCTTGGCGCCGTGCTGCAGCTTGCAGAGCCAATGGGTGAGTGCCGAGTCGAGGTGCTGGACGTGGGGCGGAAACCAGGCCGCCAGCTCGTCCGCCACGCGGCGGGCCACCTCGACCTCCCCGCGCGCCAGGCGGGCACGCACGCCGCGCAGCGTGGACAGCACCGCTTCGTGCTCGCTGATGTGGCAGTCGCGCGGCGGAAACGCCGTCGTGCGCATCAACTCGTTCTCGGCCGCGAAGTGCGAGGCCGCATGCTGGAGCACCGCGTCCAGCGCCTGCGCCATCTCGGGCGCGGCGGCGCACCGCATGCGCTCGATCAGCTCGGCCAGTTGCTCGTGCTCGCCATCGATCGCCGCATGCCCGAGCAGTAGCGAGTCTGACCAGATCGGCGCCGAGGTTTCAGTGGGGTTCATGGCGGGGAATGCGGGCACCGTCTGGCGGTGCCCCGTTTTGTTAGTCGCCTAATGATTTTAGGGGCACACGTTGATCCGGGCAACGGTTTTCCCTACGGGGTTTCCCTAGAATCATTTGGTCTCTAATAATTTTGTAAACTCGGACTCGATGTGTACGCATGGCGGTGCGTGTGCGTGCGTGCGCACCGGTTCGGCCGACGGGCAAACGTCTCCTCCAGTCGCGCGCATGAGCGAGGTGAGGCCGCAAGCCATGCTCCGGCGCCGGTGGCCCCGGTGGCTGGCGCTCCGCCGGCCCACGCAAGCACAGGCGGCACGGCCGCGCCGGGACGCGGCCTCCCCAGGATGAACAAAAAGGATTGAACGTGAGTGAGAGAGAGTTTCTGAAGCAGGTGCACCAGGACGTCGAGCGTGCCTTGGACGAGGATGTCGGCCCGGGAGACCTGACCGCGGAACTGGTCCCGGCGACCGCCCGCGCCACGGCCACCATCACGTGCCGCCAGGCGGCGGTCGTCTGCGGCCGGCCCTGGGTCGAGGAGATACTGCACCGCCTGGCGCCGACGGCGCGGGCCGACTGGCGCGTACCCGATGGCGGCACCTGCGTGCCCGGGCAGGCCGTCGTGGTGATCGAAGGCGTGGCGCGCGAGCTCCTCACCGCGGAGCGCACCTGCCTGAATTTCCTGCAGACGCTCAGCGGCGTGGCGACCAAGACCGCCCGCTATGTCAAGGTGGTCGAAGGCACGCGCGCGGCCGTCCTAGATACGCGCAAGACCATCCCCGGCCTGCGCGCCGCGCAAAAGTACGCCGTGCGCTGCGGCGGCGGCCAGAACCACCGGATGGGCCTGTACGACGCCGTCCTGATCAAGGAGAACCACATCGCGGCAGCGGGCGGCCTGACGGCCGCGTTCCGCGCGGCGCAGGCGCTCAAGGGCCGCGTGGCCTTCATCCAGGTGGAGGTCGAGACGCTGCGGCAGTTGCAGGAAGCGCTCGACGCGGGCGTGGACATGGTGCTGCTGGACAACATGCCCCTGGAGACCGTCCGTGAAGCGGTGCGGCTGGCCCAGGGCCGCTGCAGCCTGGAGGTCTCCGGCGGCGTCACCTTCGAGACGCTGCGGGCCTACGCGGAGACCGGCGTCGACCGCATCTCCGTGGGCGCGCTGATCAAGGACGTGACGGCCGTCGACTTCTCGATGCGCTTCAGCGAGCGGCCGCTGGAGGCCTGAGCCGGGACCGCGTCGCGTCGGCGCGCATGCCGGCGACCGGACGGGCCCGTGCGCCGGGCCGTGGCCCGCATACGCCCCCGGTACCGGCGCCCCGCCGCCATCAGAGCAGGAACACGCCCTTGCCGCCCACGCCCTGGTCGAACAGCCGGTAGGCCTCCTCGGCCCGGTCCAGCGTCCAGCGGTGGGTGTACAGCTGGCCGACGTCGAGCCCCTTGGCGGCGACGAAGGCGGCGCACTCGGCCTGGCCGGTCGTCGAGAACGTCCACGACCCCATGACCGTCATCTGGCGGCGCAGCAGCTCCGGACTGACGTTGATGCGCACCTCGCCGCCCTCGCCGACGAAGCAGCAGGTCCCCCAGGTCTTGGCCGCACGGATGGCCGCGCTGCGCGCGGATGCCGCCCCCGAGGTCTCCAGCGACTTGTCGACGCCCTGCCCGCCGGTCAGCTCCAGGATGGCTTCTGCGACATCGCCGTCGCCCGACGGGGCGAAGGCCACGTCGGCGCCCAGTCGGCGTGCGTGCTCGAGCCGCTGCTCGTTCGTGTCGATGGCGATGACGCGCGCATTCATGGCCCGC
The DNA here is from genome assembly GCF_008121555.1 of Comamonas sp. Z1. Lineage (NCBI taxonomy): Bacteria > Pseudomonadati > Pseudomonadota > Betaproteobacteria > Burkholderiales > Comamonadaceae > Comamonas > Comamonas sp. Z1. The sequence goes on along the minus strand of NZ_VOQT01000023.1, from coordinate 5,602 downwards.
GCGAACTGCGTGGCCGACAGGCCGACGGGCCCCTGCCCGAAGATGGCGATGGTGTCTGCCGCGGACAGGTGCATGCGCCGCAGCGCCTGGTAGGCGGTGCCGGTTCCGCAGGCGATCGCCGCGCCGGCCTCGAAGCTCAGCGAATCCGGCAGCGTGACCACGGTGTTCGCCGGCACCTTCAGGTAGGGCGCGTGGCCGCCGTCGTCGTTGTTGCCGTACACGCGCACCATCGGCTGGACGTTGCGGCACAGCTGCTGCCAGCCGGTGCGGCAGTGCGCGCAGGCGTTGCAGCCCTGGTAGTGGTGCACCATGACCCGCTGCCCGACCCGCGCGAGCTGCGCCGGCACGGCCGAACCGACCGCGCAGACGATGCCCGCGGGCTCGTGGCCGGCGATGGGCGGGCGGCCGATCAGCGATGGCATGTAGGCAGGCTGGTCCAGCGGCCTGCGGTAGTTCTGCAGGTCGGTGCCGCACATGCCGGACGCCTTCATCTCGATGACGACGTCCAGCGGCCCGGGCGTCGGGTCCGGCACCTCGAGGTACTCGATCTTGCGGTTCCCGGGAAATACGACACCTCTCATCGTGGCTCCTATGCGATGGATCTGTGGCTGTGCGGCCGGGAGGGTGCCTAGGCCTTGAAGGCGAACGGGTCGCGCACCTCGTCGCCGAGCTCGCACCAGACGCTCTTGGTCTGCAGGTAGTGGTTCACGGCCTCGGTGCCGTTGACGCGCCCGATTCCGCTGGACTTGTAGCCGCCGAAGGGCGAATTGAAGGCCAGCGTGCGGTAGGTGTTGAGCCAGACCGTTCCCGCCTCGAGCCGCCGCGCCATCAGGTGCGCGCGCCGGAAGTCCTTGGTCCACACCCCCGCGGCCAGCCCGAACTCCGAATCGTTGGCCAGGGCGAGGACCTCGTCGTCGTCTTCGAAGGGCATGACCGCGAGGACCGGCCCGAAGACCTCCTTGCAGATCACCGGATTGGCCGCATCCGCCCCGCCCAGGATCGTGGGCGCGAAGAAGTAGCCGCCGTCGAAGCCTGGCACCGCCAGGCGTTCGCCCCCGCAGAGCACGCTGGCCCCTGCGGCCACGGCCTCGCGCACGATGGCCTGGTCCTTGTCCAGCTGGGCCTTGCTCGCGACGGGCCCCATCTGGGTGGCCTGCGCCAGCGGGTCGCCGACCGCGATCCGGCCCGCCCGCCGCACCAGGCGGGAGACCAGTTCGTCGTAGATGCGGCGGTGGATGTAGGCGCGCGAGCCCGCCACGCAGGTCTGGCCCGCCGCCGCGAAGATCCCGGCCAGCACCCCGATTTCCGCGCGGTCGATGTCGGCGTCCTCGAAGACGATGTTCGGGCTCTTGCCGCCCAGCTCGAGCGTGCACGGGACGAGCTTCCTGCCCGCCTCGGCGGCGATGGCCCGTCCCACGTCCGTGCTGCCGATGAAGGAGATCTTGCGGACCTGCGGGTGTCCGACGAGCGCCTCCCCGGTTTCCCTCAGCCCCGTCACGACGTTGAGGACGCCGGGGGGGATGCCGACGCTTTCCGCCAGCCGGGCGATCTCGATCGCCGAGGCCGACGTCACCTCGCTGGGCTTGACGACGATGGTGTTGCCCGCGGCGAGCGCGGGCGCGGCCGACTCGATCATCAGCAGCGTCGGAGAGTTCCAGGGCACGATGACGGCCACCACGCCCAGGGGCTCCTTGAGCGTGTAGTTGAGCACCGACGTCTGCGCGACCGGAATGACCGCGCCCTCGATCTTGTCGGCCATGCCGCCGAAGTAGCAGAGCCAGTCGCGCACGATGCGCGCCTGGGTCTGCATCTCCGAGGCCAGCTTGCCGTTCTGCGTCGCCTCGAGCGCGCCGATGTGCATCGCGTTCTCCGCGATCGCGTCGCCCCAGCGCATCAGCAGCCGGCCGCGCTCGGTCGCGGACATGCGGGACCAGGGGCCGCGGAATGCCTTGGCGGCCGCCGTCACCGCCCGGTCCACCTGGTCGGCGCCGGCGATGGCGAAGTCGCCCCAGCGCCGCCCGGTCGTGGGGTTGAAGGACTCGAAGGTACGTCCCGGCTCGGCCGCGACGGCCTCGCCGGCAATGTGCAGGCCGTAGCTGCGGGCGCCCATCTCGTGATTCGGCAGCGAAGTTGACTGCGACATGGTGGCTCGGATCCTCTTTCTGAACAAACGGGGTGGACACGGGCGGCCCTTGCGGGGGCGCGCCGCGCGGCGGCGCCACCCGACCGGGCACGGCCGCCTCTCGCCTACAGCGGACAAGCCGCCAGGTGCGGATCGGCCGTGCCCTCGAGCACGACCTCCTTGGACTTGAGGCTCCAGACGGGTCCGCTTCCATCGACTTCGACCGCGACGAACCGGTCGACCGGGAAGCCGTTCTTTCCGATCCGGTACTGGACCCCGCGAACGGACCGGTAGGCCGCCTTGCGCAGCGCCGCGCTCAGCTTCGCGGCTTCCTTGGTGTTGCCGCCCAGTTCGTCCACGGCGGCCTTCAGCTGCGTGACCATGTCGTAGGACGTCGCGGCGTAGTTCGACGGCAGGCGGCCGTACTTGGCATTGAATTCCTTGACGAAGCGCTTGTTCTCGGCGTTGTCCAGGTCCGCCGCCCAGAAGTCGGCTGTTTCCGAGCCAAGCACGCCCTTCACGCCCGCGGCCTGCAGGCTCGGCAGGTTGAGCTGGTCCAGCGTGAAGGCCGTGAAGAGCTTGGTCTTGCCGGCCAGGCCCGACTGGTCGAACTGCCGCGCGAAGGCAGCGCCCGCGGCACCCGGGTAGAAGGCGAACAAAGCATCGGCGCCGGACGCCCTCACCTTGCTCAGCTCCGCGGAAAAGTCGAGCTGCGGATCGTCGCCCCACCGGGTCATGTCCGCACCGACCACCTCGCCCGTGTACACGCGCCGCACGGCCTGGAGGAAGTCCTTGCCCGCGGTGTAGTTCGGGGCCATGAAGTACAGCTTCTTGGCGCCGCGCAGGTTCATGAGCTTGCCCACCGCCATCGGCAGCACGTCGTTCTGCGCGTGCATCGCGATGAAGTTCTCGTAGCACAGCTTGCCCGCGATGTCCGACGGGCCGGCATTGACGCTGACCACGACCTTGCCGGCATCGACGATCGGCTTGCGCGAGGCCAGCAGCACGTTGCTCCAGATGTAACCGCCCAGCACGTCGACGCCGTCCTGCTGGATCAGCTTCTGCGTCTTCTGGCGCCCCAGCTCGGGCTTGAGCCCGTCGTCCTCGTAGACGATCTCGACCTTGCGCCCACCCATGCTGCCGCCGATGTGCTCGACCCCCAGGTTGACCGCATCGACCACGTCCCGGCCGATGACCGCGCCGCCGCCGGTCAGCGTCGTCACGACCCCGATCTTGATCGGCGGCGTCTGCGCGCCGGCCGGAGCGGCCATGGCGGCAGCCAGCGCCAGAAAAATGCCCAGTATCTTCATTTCATCGTCTCCTTTGATGGAACAAGCAAAGCGGATGGGGATGGGGATGGGCCGGCGCCACGGCGCGGGTCACACGGCCATGAGCCCCGAGATCCTTTCCAGGTCGGACTCGACGTCCTTGGCGGTCCCCGTCCATTTGATGCGGCCGCGCTCCATGACGTAGAAGCGGTCCGCCAGATGCACGAGCTTCTTGAGGTGCTTGTCGACGATGAGGATCGCCAGGCCCGTGCGGCGCAGATCGGCCAGGCACCGCCAGATCTGCTCCCGGATCAAGGGCGCCAGCCCTTCGGTGGCTTCGTCCAGGATGAGCAGGCGGGGATTCGTCATCAGCGCGCGTCCGATGGCCAGCATCTGCTGCTCACCGCCCGACAGCAAGTTTCCGGCGGCAAGGCGGCGCTCGTGCAGCTTCGGGAAGATCTCGTAGACGCGATCCACAGTCCATGGCGCGGCCCCCGCGGTCCGGCTGGCCGCCGTCGCCATGAGGTTCTCGTGCAGGGACAGGTTGGGAAAGATGTGCCGTCCCTCGGGCACGAGGCCCACGCCCAGCCGCGCGATCTGGTCGGCCGCCAGGCCGGTGATGTCGACGCCCTGGAACGTGACGTTCCCGCCCTTCTTCGGAAGCAGCCCCAGGATGCTGTGCACCGTGGTCGTCTTTCCCATGCCGTTGCGGCCCATGAGGCACACCACCTCGCCCTCTCCGATGGACAGGTCCACGTCGAAGAGCACGCGGTTGGCGCCGTAGCCGCCCGAGAGACGTTGAACGCTGAGCGTCATAGATCATCCCCCAGGTAGGCGTTGCGAACATCCGGGTTGGCGCGGATCTCCGCGGGCGTGCCGGTGGCCAGCACCGTGCCGCCCACCAGGACCGTGACCCGGTCAGCCAGCCCGAAGACCGCATCCATGTCGTGCTCCACCAGGATGATGGTGGTCTTGCCTTTCAGGCGGGCCAAGTGCTGGGTCATCTCCAGTCCTTCCTCGTGCCCCAGCCCGGCCATGGGCTCGTCGAGCAGCACGATCGCGGGGTCGCCGGCCATGGCCAGCGCGAACTCGAGCAGGCGCTGCTCGCCATGACTCAGGCTCTCGACCAGCGCCCCTGCCCTGCCGTGCATGCCCACGCTGCGCAGCAGTTCATGCGCGCGCGCTTGCAGCGGGGCGTCGCGCTGGATCGAGCGCCAGAAGCTGAAGGCGTGCCCGTCCTGGGCCAGGATCGCCAGCACGGCGTTCTGCAGCACGGACATGCTCCGGGCCAGCGCCGTGATCTGGAAGGACCGCGAGATGCCCCTGCGGGCCCGCTGCGCCGGAGACAGGCCCGTGATGTCCTGATCGTGAAGAAGGATGCGCCCGCGGTCCGGCCGCAGGGCCCCGAACAGCTGGCTGATCAGCGTCGTCTTGCCCGCCCCGTTGGGGCCGATCAGGGCATGGATCTCGCCCTTGCGGATGTCCAGCGACACGTCCCGGGTGGCGACGACGCCACCGAAGGCCTTGAACAGCCCGTCCATGGCCAGCACCGGTGCGACGGCGGCGCTCATGCCGAACCTCCCTTGGTTCCCAGCAGCAGGCTGGCCAGCCCCCGGCGCCCGCCGCTCACCGCGACGATCAGGAAGGCTCCGAACCAGAACTCCCAGTAGGCAGTCTTGCTGCCCAGCAGCTGCTCGATGAGCACGAACGCGGCCGCCCCCAGGACCGGGCCGCAGGCCGTCCCGCTGCCGCCGAGCACGACCATGAACATGAGCGCCGCGGACAGCTTCCAGCTCGTGAGGTCGGGCGTCACGAAGCTGGTGAGGTTGGCGTTCAGGAACCCGGCCAAGCCGCAGACCGCCGCGGCGAGCACGAAAGCCGCCAGCCGGTAGCGATCGACACTGAAGCCCGACGCCTCCACGCGCTGCTCGCTCTGGTTCGCGGCCGCCAGGACCAAGCCGAAGCGCGAACCCTTGATGCGCACGAACCCGAGCGAGGCGAGCGCCAGGGCGCCCAGGGAGGCGAAGTACAGGACGGGCCGGCTGCCCAGGTCCAGCCCCCCGGAGAACACGCTCGACCCGGTGATCGGGGTCTCCTCGTTTTCAGTGCAATAAGTGACGGTACGCAAAGCTAGCACTGGCGCGGGGGTGGTCTGGGTAGACCGTTGATTTCATTGACTTTCCTGTTCGCTTTGTAAACGGGTATGGTGGCC